>JAJEGM010000020.1 GCA_022819825.1 Acidimicrobiia bacterium
AACCACGCCGCTGCACTACCTTCAACCACCGGGGGCCTCCCGTCTCTTGGACTATGTGTCAGTCACAAGAATCGGCGAGGCCCCCACCCTCAGTGGTGGACCCCCAAATCACCCTGGTCCCAGCTTCGACGCGAAGAGCCAGAAATCATGAAAGCTGTTCACCGCTTCTTCAAAACTTGTACATCTGCTCGCCATCATCATTCCAGCGGCTACAAGTTCCTTTGCCTGGAGAGAATTTTCTCCAGTCCACGTCAGAACACTCCCTACTTTTTTCTGCTTGGATGCTTCGATTACCAAGTCTCGGGTAAAGGAATGTGGTGAGTTCTTCGAATGATCGTTAGCCAACTCTGTCCTGACAGTCACGCATGCGTGAATCCATAGGTCTGCTTTTTCCAATGCCTTACTCAATGAGTACCAAGCCCTAAGATCTCTATTGTGAAATGTCATCAACATTTTCCCGTTCTTTTTCAATGTTCGTTCAGTTTCTTTGATTATTAGATTTAGATTTATACTATATTCGTCGAGGCCTGTTCCTCTACATCGATTGGGCACTGCCTCCTCTTCAATACGCGACGCATCTACTGGACTTATGATTCCTACGCTCTCACCCCACACATTTAATGGAGTCGCCAATTCCCAATATTGGATATCTCCATAGTATGGAGGATCTGTGAGAACGATATCTATTGAGTTAGAAGCGAGCGGTTGATTAGCGCTACTGCCTACGTTGAACTCTATCGAACCTCTTGCCGTACTTTCTTTCGCTCTTACGTCCTTGTGCCACTTAACGGCTTTTCGCGCAGCTTGCAGCCTACGGTGGAGCGTTCCACGACCTTGTGTCGCTATGGGATTCACCTCAGCTGCGAAACCGATAGGTGCAAAACGATGGTTGTCAGTAGCCCCAAATACTTTTGGATAGTACCTGTCCCACCGTGCAAGGAAGCCCGGCGTCTCGGCAGCTCCGCATATTGCCAATAAGATTTGCTCCTGCACCGATCTATTGTCTACCTGTTGGGCGAGTCTCACCGCTTCAAGGAGTACGTTGAGTTGTCTTGCGGGATACAGATCGGCCCACGTCAAAAACCCTGCCCGTCGTAGAATATTTGTTTCTACTCCAGCTTCAATCGGCTGTCTAAGTGGCAGCGGTATATCCCGACATTCTTCTGTCTTGAGATCTGTTTCGTTGGGGTACGCAAAATGTGTATGGGTCTTGCCGTCATGCCCTATGCATTTCCGTTGGACTAAAGACAATTTCCACCTTGAATGTTGATAGTCATAAGCCTTGAACCGTTCCCCGCATATCTTGCAGTCTAGCATTCTCCCCTTCATTAGAGAATGGTTGGCTGGATTCAAATATCTTTGACAGGAACGACATTGCAATTTTTCGGCGGTCAACTTTCCCTTCGTAACTTCTCCGCATGTTGTACAACCAAAATAGCCAAAATCTTCTTTACCGTTTCGACTGGCCACTGTGGCCAGTCCGTAGGGATACGTGTATACCTCGACGCCACATTTGGGGCATGGAATATTTCTTACCCAGAAGGCGGTCAATAATTCGGTGCTCGGGTGTTCTTCACATCTAACTTGGTAGGAAATGCTCCTAGCACGGAGATCCTTCAAGAGCTGAGAGCCAACTTCCCAAATCTCTTCTGCATTTGCCTGGTTTGTTGCTATTTGCATACCAGTAAGGGGCCATGGATTGATATCTTGAGCAAATGCGCGATGCCCCCGCAAATAGGCTTCTAGAGCAACAGTGCAACTACCACTGAAGGGGTCGGAGACCATATATTGCCTGTTCCTGTCAGAGGTAGCGGCGTCAAGTATGGCACCAATTAGTTCGTATGGTCTCCGAGCCCACCAGCGAAAGAGGGTCGAAGGAGGCCGATGACGGCTACTGCCCTTAAGCTCTTTCTGGATCGCTTCTTCCACTGATTGCCAATCGATCTGTGCAACCAGTGGTTCCGCAGGCATATCAGCAGGTTACCTTTTCGCTTTGCTTCATTGGAGTCATTTTTGACCTGCAGTACCCATGCCGATCTTGGGCCATTGGAGAACTTGCTCAGCCCCAAAAGGCGGGGCGGGTGCCGATGACTTGGGCCTCGGCCAAGTCGGCGATCTCGGCGTCGTCGAGGCCGAGCACGTCGCGCAGGATCTCCTCGTTGTGCTCTCCCAGAGTGGGGGCCGGGCGGCCCAAACGGTGGTATTGGCCGTTGAACCGGCCGGGAAAGCTGGGGTAGGGCACCGCTCCCACGACTACGTGGTCCATCCACTGCTGGTGGCCTCGGGCGGCGAGTTGGGGGTTGTCGATGGACTCCCGGCCGGTGATCACTGGAGCGGCAGGCACACCCGCGGCCAGCAGTTCGTCGACCGCGTCATCCCGGTTGCGTTCGGCCACCCACGCGCTGATGGCGGCGTCGATCTCATCGTGGTGGGCATGGCGTTCGTCTCGGCTGGCCCACTCAGCCCAGTTATCGCGTCCGATGAGGGATGCTAACGCGGGCCACTGGGCATCTTGGTCCACTGAGATCACCACCCAGCGGTCCTCACCGGTCGCCGCGTAAATCCCCTGGGGGGCGGCGTAGGGGGAACGGTTGCCCTGGCGTTGGAGCAGCTGGCCGTAGGCGGACCACTCGATCACCTGCTCGGCGGCGGCGTTGAGCCCGGCCTCGATCAACGGCACCTCCACCAGTTGCGCTTCGCCGGTCTGGGCCCGGTGCTCGAGGGCCAGCAGCGTGGCGAACACCGCGTGCATTCCGCCGAGTTGGTCGCACATTCCCCGGGGCACCAGCGGGCGGCCCTCGGGATCGCCGGTGAGGAAGGCCAGACCGCTGGCCTGCTCGATGGTCATGGCGAAGCCGGTGCGGTCGCGCCACGGCCCGGTCAACCCGAAGGCGGGCATCCGCACCATGATGGCGTTGGGATTCAGCCGGTGGACCTCCTCCCAGTCGAGGCCGAAGTTCTCCACCACGCGGGGGGAATAGTTCTCGATCACGATGTCGGACATCTCCACCAGCCGCTTCACCTGCGCCAAGCCGTCGTCGCTGGACAAGTCCAACGTCACCGAGCGCTTGCCGGTATTGGCCCCGTGGGTCACCGGGCTCCACTCCCACAGGTCGTCGCGCGTGAGCCCGCTGGCGAAGCGCATCCCGTCCGGCCGCTGGATGGACTCCACCTTGACGACATCGGCGCCCAAGGCGGAGAACAGGCATGATGCCACCGGTCCGGCCCAAAATGTGGCCAAGTCGCACACCCGGAGGCCGGCCAGCGGAAGCGACGGCTCGGTGCGGGCCGGCCGTGGGCTTGGGGCGGGACCCGGATCGCCAGTTGTCTCCAGGAGTCCATCGTCGGCCTCTCCCAGAGTGGGGGCGGGCGGCACCGGGCGAGGCGGGCGAGCACTGAGCTGATAGGGCACTCGGGGCTGGGTGAAACCGCCGGGGTTCTCCACGTACACCCCCCGGTCGGCAAAGTGGTCGATCTGGGCCACCCGGCTGCCGTCGCCGATGGGGGCCACCGGCACCCGCAGCATGGTGGCCTTGTCCACGATCTCGTCCACGGTGTGGGCCTGGGTGAAACGGGCAATGCGGTTCCACACCTCGTCGCGGTGGTCCATCCGTCCGTCGCCGCTGGCCAGCCTCGGGTCTTCGGCCATCTCGGGGTCGTCGATGACCACGCAGAAGTCCTTGAACTGCTGGCCGGTGATGGTGCAGAAGCCCACCCAGCCGTCTTTGGCCGGCTCCACCGAGGGAATCTCGATGGAGCGGGTGGCCCCGGTGCGGGCATCAGAGGCGTAGGCCGCATAGAGGTGGGCGTACACCACGAAGCTGGTGGTCATGGCCTCATAGGCCGACACGTCTACGTGCTCGCCCCGGGCGTTGTCTCGCCGGGCGGCCATCAGCGCGGCCAGCCCCAGAGCGGCGGCGTTGGCCGCCACCAGGAATTCCCCCAATTTGCCCCCCACGCCGAGGGGCATCTCGTTGGGAATGCCCCGGCTGTGGGTGGAGCCCACCCAGGATTGGAGGGTGAACTCGTTGGCCGGACGCTGGTCCCACGGCCCGCCGCGGCCCCACGGGGAGATCGACAGCAGCGCCAAAGAGGGGTTGTTTTCGTTCAACTCGGCGTGGCTCAGGCCCATGGCCTCGACCGTTCCGGCACCCAAGTCCTCCACCACCAGATCGGCGGTGGCCGCCAGCGCCAAGAACTGGTCCCGGCCTCCAGGGTCGTCCACGTCGATCACAGTGCTGCGCTTGCCCGCGTTGAGGAACTGGAAAAACGCCCCGTCACCGGAATCGCCGCCCGCGGGCGAGCCCGAGGCCGACCATGATCGCAATCGGTCGCCGCCGGGAGGCTCAATCATGATGACCTCGGCTCCGGCGTCGGCAAACAGCTTGGCGGTGTAGGCCCCACCGATAGTGCGGGTGAGCTCCAGCACTCGCACCTGATCGAGCACCGCCCCATCAGGGGTGCCCAGCAGGCCTCCCCCGGCCATCTCGGGCATGGGCAGAGCTACCCGATGACCACAGGGTTGATCGGGCTGCCGGTGGCCCCTGTGACGTTCAGCGGGGACACGGTCATGAAGCCCTCGTGGCACCCGTCGGCGGCCATCTCGGAGAAGTTCAAGAACTCCAGCATGTAGATGCCCGCGCCCACCAGCAGGATCTTGTGGACGGTGAGGAAGTCGTTCTCGTCGAACGGGATGACCTCGATGGCCGCGTTGTCGGACCCCACGGCCACCACGTCGTTGGCCATCAGCCACTCGGCCCCGTCGTTGTTGATGCCGGGCTGGGCGAAGGGCTGCTCAGCGGTGGGGTCGGCCTCGATCGACCACCACATGTCGAGGTAGCCGGTGCGGATCAATACGATGTCGCCGGCTCGCACCGGTGTGCCCTGGGCCTCGGCGCAGGCGGCCATGTCGGCCCCGCTGATCGGCGTGCCAGCTTCCAGCCACTTGTCGGCGCCCATGTGGGCCACCATGTCGAGCAGCACGGCCCGTCCGGCGATGGCGCCCACCTTCTCGATGCCGAGGCGAGATGCCCCGGTATGGGTCTTCATGGCCTCCTTGGAGAAGCCGTTGTAGTGCTGGTCTTGGCCGTACACATGGCACAAGGCATCCATGTGGCTCGTGGTGTGCGAAGCGAACACCAGCACGTCCTCGTGGGCCCCGGTGCCGGCGTGGCAGCCGTAGGCCTCGTAGATGCCCTCGTCGGAGGCATTTTGGAGGGTCAACCGCATAGGCGTTCCCCGGTAGTCCATGATGGGCACGCCCTGCGACTGGATGGGAATGCCCAGCGGGTACACCTTGCCGGTGGTGATCGACGCACTGGCCTGCTTCACCACGTCGGGGGTGAGCAGGTTCAGTGCCCCCCGCTCATCCTCGTCGCCCCATCTTCCCCAGTTGTTCTCTGCCATGGCCGAGACTCTAGTGATGCGGATGCCGTCCGGTCATCCCTTGGAGGCAGACGGCGGGTTCATGCCGAGGCCTTTCAGGCTCTGTTCAATTAGCGGCATCATGCCGGGGAAGCCAGGGATACGGCGCAGGCGGCGGTCGAGGTACAGGGCGACCATTAAGAGGGTGAGGATGGAAAGCCCCCAGTTAACCCCCAGGCGGATGAGCACAAACTTGTTGATCGACGCGTTCTGGAGCAGCCAGATGTCGAAGCCGACGCTGGCGAATACCACCAGTGCCACCCCGATGGAGATTTGGCGGGTAGCCGCTCGATATTCAGGGTGGGCCTTGGTGTCACGATCTAGTGGAACGAGGTAGGGCAGGGCGTAGCCAACACCGTTGCGCCTCATAGCTGCCGATATCAGCAAAGCCAACGCAGCCAGGCCCTTGGCTCCGATACCGATGCCGAAGTACACCTCCTCGCTGTCGTAGATGATGCCCACGGTGCCCCTAATCAGCAGATACACCACGATGATCGGCATCACCCGCCCGAGGGGCAAACCCCGGCGGTACCGGCTGATCTGAGCTTTGATGGCCCACAGCGTCATGGCCGCGATGGCATAGGCCAACCCGGCCACGCTGTTGAGCACCAGGAACAGCACGATGGGCATGTACTGGTCGAACACATCGGCCCGAGTGGGAGCCGACGGCGTGGGTGTCGGGCGGGATGCGTCGTCGGCCATGGGCAGGGTTCTCGGCGGCTCTAGCGGGACAGGGCGAACCAGGCACGGGCGGCGTCGGCGTCGCCGAAGGTCTCCACGCCCGGGCTGTCCAGCCCGATCCGCTCCCACGACAGCAGCAGCAGGTCGGTGCCGCTGGCGCGCACCGCGGCGTCGCCTTTGGAGTGCTCGAGACTCATCTTGATGCGGCCTCCGTCGTTCACCAGCAGCCACTCCCCGTCGCCGTCGGTGCGGTGCAGGTGCAAGCTGGCGTCGGGCAGGGTCATGTCCCAGTTGGCCACCGCGAACGGCAGCACCACCTCGAACAGCTCGCTTACCCCGTCGGTGGCCAGGTCGGAATCGATGGGGCTGGGCGTCCCGAAGGCGATCTCGGCGTCCCAGCGGTGTACGGCGGTCTCATGGGCCATGCGCCGGAAGTAGAACGCCATGGTGTTCTGACCGGTCCAACTCCACACCGCCTCGTCGGGGTCGGCCCCATCCAGTGCCTCCTGCACAAACCGGTGGCCCTCCTCGAACCACTCCACGATGGCGTCGCCTTCGGGGGGACGGGGGATCTCATCGGCGGGGATCATCTCGGTTGCCCGCTCGGCCACGTGGCGGCCCACCGAGCGGTACACCCGGCCCACGTGGGCCAGCAGCTTGTGCATAGTCCAGCCGGGGCACGACGGCACCGCGGCATCAATGTCCTGCCTCCCGGCGGCGGCAATGGCCTCACCGTCGGATCGCAGGGCTTGCTGATAGACGACTCGGTCGGTGCTCATGGCGCGACGGTACCAACCCCAACTAGCCCGACCACTAAGTTGAGCCCATGATCGAAGCCAATTGGGACCTCGATACCTTCCGGGTATTCCTCCACATCCTCGGCGCCGCGGTGTGGGTGGGAGGCCAGGTGATAGTGGCCGCTTTGGTACCGGCCCTGCGGAAGATTGGTCCCGAGGCCACCCAGGCCGCCGCCCAGCAGTTCGCCCGGGTGGCGTGGCCGTTCTTCTGGCTGGCGGTGCTGTCCGGACTGTGGAACCTGCTCGAGGTGGAGTTCGAAGATGCGGCCAACAGCTACCACATCACCCTCACCATCAAGCTGGTACTGGTGATTGCCACCGGCGTGACCGCCTGGCTGCACACCAAGGCCACCGACCGCCGCCGCATCGCCATGATGGGTTCACTGTCGGGCGTGACCTCCATTGGCGCAGTGCTGGTGGGCGTGGCGCTGTAGGGCCTTCGCGCACCTCAGATTCAGAACTCAAAGTCTCCGAATATCTCGGGAAGGGTGAAGTCGAACCCCACCTCGAAGGCGGCCCGAGCCCCGAACAGGGAGTCCATCGCCGCGCTTGTCATTTCATAGGCGGCCCGGATCTCCACTAGAGCTGCCGAGCCGACCAATGCTCGGGCTTCGATCAAGGCATCGGCGGCCACCGCCCGGTTCTCAACCAGCAGGGCATCGACCGCGTCGCAGGCCACCTGGGCCCGGCGCCGGAACTCCTTGGCCTCGATGACGACGTCTCGGGCGGTGTCGTAGACATCCGTCGGGGTCTCCGAGTCGCTGAACGAATACGCCAGGGCTGATGCGGAATGGACGTCGTCGGTGCTGTCGCGGTCGCCCGCGACGACTTGAATCTCGAAAGCAGTGGCAGTGGCCGCGACCAGGTTGATCCGGGCCTCGGCCAAAGCGGCCCACAGATCGTCGGCCACCGCCGCGTTGTACGCCGTTCGGGTTACGGCCAGCGAGGTCAGCGCGGAGCGATACTTGCCGACAGACGACGAGTTGATGTCATCGTGCACCGCGGTCTTGAGATCGGCGGCCAGGGCGGTTTGGGAGGCGGCCTCCAACTCCTTGAGATAGGCGGTTCGAGCGTTGGCCAGCAAGATGAGTGCCTCGTCCACGTCTCGATAGGCCTGACGGGCATCGGCCAAAACGGTGAGGGTCTGGGCCATCTTCACGTAGCCGGCTTCATCGGAGTCCAGATCGGCATCCCTCTCCCGTTCTTCCACCAAGGCGACCAGGGCGCTGGCCAAGTGCCCGGAGAACTCGCTCTTCTCTTCCGTTTCCCCGTCGGCGGCATCGGTATCTCCAGCCCCCGCGCCGACAATGGCGCTGGTGGGCGAGTCGGCCGCGGCGAAGGCGGCGGTCACCTCGGCCAGCGTGCTGCGGGCGGCATCGGCATAGGAGGCAACCGCCCCTTTGGCCCGCAGTGCCTCGGCCATGGCCAGCACTGCGGCCTTGTCTGCATCGTGGGCAGAGGCGTCGGCCTCATCGTTCCATCCGGCGATATCAGCGAAGAAGCCAGCCCGCTGGGCGGCATCGGCCGCCTCCCCTATATGAGCACAGGCGCTGCGCAATGCCTCCACCGCCCCGGCGAGGTAGCGGGAGTCGGAGATGACGCCCCCGGCAGAAAACTCCGTCTCGACAGCCGGTTCAGCCATGTCCTACACGGTAGTTGAGTAAGAATAGGGATATGTCAGAAGCCCTGAGCCCGGAGGAGATTGCCCGGAAGATCAAACGGGCCGGAATCGGCAAGGCCAAGTTCGATCTGGCCCAGACCACAATCCTCGGCATAATGGCCGGCGCGTTCATCGCCCTGGGCGGCGTGTTCGCCCTGACCATCGCGGTCAGCCCGGAGCTGGGAACCGGCCCGGCCCGACTGCTCATCGGTGTGGGCTTCTCGCTGGGGCTGTTCTTGGTGGTGGTTACCGGATCGGAGCTGTTCACCGGCAACAACCTGATGGTGGCCAGCTTCTTCAGCCGGCGCATCAGCGGGCGCGACCTCTCGCGCAACTGGGCGCTGGCCTTCGTGGCCAACCTCATCGGCGCTCTGGTGATCGTGTTTCTGCTCTATTTCAGCCGATGGTGGGCCCAGGCCGACTACTCGTTCTCGGCGCGGACCATCCAGATCGCCAACGACAAGGTAAACCTGTCGTTCGGCACCGCGTTCGTGCGGGGGCTGCTGGCCAACATGCTGGTGTGCTTGGCGGTGTGGATGGCGGTGGCCGGCCGCTCGCTAGTGGACAAGATGATAGGCATCATCCTGCCCATCACCGCCTTCGTGGCCGCCGGCTTCGAGCACAGCATCGCCAACATGTTCTTCCTGCCGCTGGGCTGGCTGGTGTCCACCGACGCAGAAGCCCTGGCCGCCGCCGGCCTCACCACCGATGAGATCGACCGCCTCAACTTCGGCTGGGTGGCCCACAACCTGATCGCCGTCACCCTCGGCAACATCATCGGCGGTGCCCTCGTCGGCCTCACCAACTGGACCGTCTATCTAAGACGGCAGTAAATAAACAGGTTATAACCTGTTTATTGTGATTGATACTACAGGGACTAGCCTGTACGCTATGTCGTGTGCAGAATTCCGAACTGGCCCGCAACCGCCTAGACGACCGACTCAAGAGTATCCCCTCCCCTGGCGACTTGGCTCGCCCCCACAAAGGGTGGATCCGGGCTATTCGCGACGCCCTCGGCATGAGCGCCAGTGAGCTGGCCTCCCGAGTGGGAGTCCGCCAGCAGACCATCAGCGAAATCGAACGCAGCGAACAGCACGACACCATCCGACTGAAGACCCTGGAGAGCGTCGCCCAGGCCATGAACTGCCAACTGGTCTACGCCCTCATCCCCGACACCACCCTCGAGGAAATCCTCATGAACCAAGCCAGGCACAGAGCAATTCAGCATCTAGAAGCAATTTCGCAGCACAGCCGGCTCGAAGATCAAGCTGTCAGCAACAAAGAACTAGCCGACCAAATCGAAGAGTTGGCTGTTCTACTCGCTGGGCGGCGTGGTCTGTGGACTGAGGAGCCAGTCGCCTCACAGTGACCGATGCCCTAATGCCCATAGGAGAAGGCCACACTGAGCTTTCTCCTGAAGATCACGATGGATTGATCCCGAGCTACATCGCAACCCGAGGCGACCTATACGACGCGGAGCAGCGAAACATCGCCCAGGCCCTGCTGCGCCGCCCTCCGCGAACAGACGAATTGCTCGACGACAAGTATCTCCGCGACCTGCATAACGCTATGTTCGGCCAAGTCTGGAATTGGGCCGGCCAATACCGAACGCGTGAGACGAACATCGGCATCGAGCCCACCCAGATCGCCGTTGCCGTGCGCTCGCTCACCGACGACGTCACCTGGTGGATCGACTCAGAGACTTTCGCTATCGACGAAATCGCCGTTCGATTCCACCACAGACTCGTCGCCATCCACCCGTTCCGCAACGGCAACGGACGCCACGGCCGCATCGCCGCCGACTACCTAGCTAGCGCCCTCGGTACCGACCCCTTCACCTGGGGCCGCTTCCTCGACCTACCCACCAGCGGCCTCCGCAAGGCCTACCAATCCGCTTTGCAGCACGCCGACGCTGGAGCGATCAAGCCACTCCTAACTTTCGCCCGCAGCTGATCAGAACGTACGCCCATTCGTCAGTGGGCGAACAGCTTGTTACCTGTTGATTGCCCGTCGGTATTGTCCTTCCATAGCCCGCAATAGGCCTCACCAACTGGACCGTCTACCTGAGACGGCAGTAGGGGTCGAAGCCTTGCAGCGGGGTCACCGAACTAGTCGTCGGTGCCCCTTTGCAATACCCATTGATGAGGCTGGCCGGTGATCTCGGCAACCAGTTCGAAATCGGCGTCGTAGTGCAAGATGATCAACTGGCGGGCCTCAGCTACCGCGGCAACTAGGGCATCGACGAGAGAAAGCGCTCGATGCTGGCCTTTCTCAGCAAGTTGTCGTTGGATGCCGATCGCCCGATGATGGTCGCCGTCGGTGACCGGCACAGTGTCAAACGCGTCAAGCCGAGTCATGATCGCCTCGTGATCAGCTGAGCTGCGGGCGCTGAACCCGAGTTCAAATATCACCGGTGAGCACAGGGCAATACGCCCCTCAGCTATGATCGGAGCAACAGCGGCGGCCACCGATGCCTTCGAGAGGCGGGCAAAAACGCTCGTATCGGCCAAGTGAGTGGCCCGGGTCACTACGCGTCGCCGCCCCAGGCCAGTTCAGCCGCTTCAAAGTCGAATCTGCCCTCTTCGCTCAAGAGCGCCACGAGTTCTAGCCGACGCTTGGCATTTACGATTTCCAGCAGCGAAGCATGCACCGTCTCTCTCAGCGTCGTCGTTCCCAGAATCGCCGCGGCCTGATCAGCGATATCTCGATCCACATCAATAGATGTCTTTGCCATACCCATGAAGATATCAAGATATCGACAGGATCATGCAAGGGCCGCAGAAAATCTCAGCGACCTCAAAAAAGTCACTCGAACTCGGACGCTTTGGCGCCGAGGTTGGTGGCGTTTTCGGAGACGGTTCGTTGTGTGGAGTCTTCGAAGCCTTCGGGGTTGGTGGCTCGGACTTCTAGGACAAGTTCTACGTTGGGGCCGAGGTGGGAGCTGATGTGCTCGGCGATCTCGCCTAGCTCTTTGATGCAGCGCACGGGGTCGAGGTCGAAGTGGGCGTAGAACTGGGTTGGGCTAGTGCTGCTCGTTGAGCCAGGAGTCCCGGACGGTGTACCGGGAGATTGAGTCTCGGCAGATGGTCCTGGACTCTCCTGCTTGGGGGCCTCCGGTTCAGATGGCTCGGGCAATCGGTCGGGGTGTACGAGTAGACCGCTGGGGGTTGGGTTTACGTGTTGGAGGGTCTGAACGCCGACCCATGTTGTGTCGTCGTGGGCCTCGGCGTAGGCGAAGGTCTCTTGGGCCCAATCGGTCGTGGCGGTGCCTGTGCTGATGGCCAAGTTGAGCACGTGGGGTGACGACAGCCTTGGCATGTGGGGGTAGCGAGCGTAGGTTTCCCACAGTTTTTCCACCGCTACGTCGCCCCGCTCGGACCACAGATCGCGGCGATCAATGTCCATCCGCACTCGGACTCCGCTGTACGTCGCGATCATCTTTTCCTCGGTGGCCAGCTTCTTGGAGACCCGGGCACCGATATCGCCGCTGGCGGCTGCTCTGGTGGTCTGCCACTCGACTTCGGAAGTACCCGCTTCCTGTTTGGGGGTGAGCACCTGGGTAAACGCCTCGGAAATGAGGCTGTCCACCTGCTGTGAGACTTCCTTCACCTTGCTTTCTGCCTGACCCTTCTGGTGTGGAGTCAGGTTGAGGGCCTCGTGCTCCTGGGCAATCGACTGCCAGGCCAAGTACGACCGAGCAGCGTCACGCAACTCGCTCAGTCGATTGGCGGTTGCCGCCACAAACACCAACAGGTTGCGGTTCAGCCGCGGACCACCGTGGCGCTGATCCAAGATGCTCTGAGCCATCGCTACCGCCGGGGAGTTCTCGTCGTTGGAGGAATGCGTGGCATCGGGAGCGAGCACTACCAGCCGCACACCATCGTCGTCATCAGGCACGTCCCCCGGCCCTTCGGCGAAAACTTGAATCGCCGCGAAGTCTCCGCGCTCCCGCTGGTTCTTCAGCCGAGACGCCACCTCATCGTCGGCATGAAGGTCGGTGTAGTTCGAGGCTGCCCTATCAGCGGCCATCCGGGTGACGTTGGGCTGGAGCGAGTACCAATATTGGGCCCCGTCCACGTAGAGGTGGGTGGCCTCTCCCGATAGCCGCCGGAGGGCGTCGGCAAACTGGCCGACCGGCTCGCCCGGCTGCACGCAGCCCAGCACCACCGACTTCAGATCCACTCCCCGCTTGCCGTCGGGCCGGGGCGCCGAGCCCATGTACACGGTTCGGGCTGCTCGCCTGGTGGCCGAGAACCGGCCGAAATGGGTGTACTCGTTGTCGATGCGCAGCGGCAGAGCGTTGGCCCCGTCCACATCAGACTTGATGACCGGATCCCAGGCTTCCTCCAGGTACTTCTTCATCTCGCTCACCAGCGCGCCCGAATCCATCGGCAGGTTGCCGGGCATGATCAGAAGCGACTGGTCGCCGCGCTGCCAGAGCTGGGAGATGGCCAGCGCCATGAGCCGCAGCGCGCCCCGAGTGCGCTGGAATTTGTCAAGCGCCGACCAGTCGTCGAACAACCGGTCGAACAGCTCGGGGTGGATCGGGTACGACAGTTCCATTCGCCTGCGATAGTCGGCCTCGCCAACCCCCGACGGGAACTCCTTGCCCTGGTCCCGGTACATCTCACTGAACGCACGGATCACCCCGTCGCGCACCCTCGCCTTGTCGGGCGGAATCGGGTCGAACAGCCGCCGCCGGACGATCTCGAACGACTCGTCGGGCGACGCCGGCTGCCACTGGGCGGCCGTGCGAGTGACCACGTTCTTCAGCTTTTCCAACGCCGTGCGCCCCCTGTCGCCACCCACCTCTATGTCGGAGGCGGGAATCGAAACTAGAACCACCAAATTGGGCACCGCCGCGGCCGCCTCGGTGAGGGCTTGGGCGAAAGTGAACTGGGTGTCGAAGTCGCCGCCAACAGAACGGCTCCCCTCGCCGCCGTCGCTCAGTTGACGGGCGTAGGCCACCCATTCGTCAATCAGCACCACCGCCGGCCCGCACTGCTGGAACAGCGTTCGAAGCGCAGCGCCCGGATTGGTCCCGGCCTCATCGTCGGCCCGAACCAGCTCATAGGCGCTGCGGCCCCCGAGCTGATAGGCCATCCGCCCCCACAGGGTGTGCAACAGCACGCCGTCTTCAGCCGGCTCCGGCGCCGAGGGAGAGATCATCTGGCCCACTAACACAGCCCGAGACACGCTGCCAGGAAGCGCCAGCGCTTCCTCAGCGAGTATCTCGCCGACTCCAGGCAAGTCCTCGGCGGCCGCGTCTGACGCGAGGTGGTACAGGGCGATCAGGCTGTGGGTTTTGCCGCCGCCGAAGTTGGTCTGCAACTCGATCACCGGATCGCCGCCACCCCCCGACAGCCGCCGGGCGGCCCCCACCAGCAAGTCCCGCAATCCCTGGGTGATGTAGGTGCGGGCGAAGAACTCCCTCGGGTCTTGGTACTCCGGCTCGGCGTTGCCGCTCAGCACCTCGAACAGATTGGCGGCGAACTCGACCTGCTCGAAGCTCCCCTGAGCCACATCGGCGTGCGGGGTGATGATGTCGCGCCAAGGCGTCAGGCCCGCCTGGGGCTGGCCCTCGGTGGGCCTCGCCGCAGTCTTTCGCCGCTCCGCCCGGGACTCCTCCTCCATCATCTGGCGCATCAGGTCGCGGCGCAGGCTGCGAATCTGCTGGCGCTCCTCAAGGTTGCCGAAAGCCTCCAGCAGCCGCTCCATGGAGTCGAGCGCCCGCACAGTGTCGTCGGTGGACAGCGCCTTTTGATGCGCCCAGCTATTGCGGGCATCGGCCACCTCGAACACCAGCGCCCGCACCGCCGGCGGGAACCCATGGCCGAATACTTCCTGCCAGGTGGCCTTCATCCCCTTGAACAAGAAGGCCGCATCGTAAACAGAAGGACTGCGCTCCGGCGTGTGAAGCCGCCCATTCACCGCATCGAGCCACCCGTCCCCATAGAACCCCCGCCAAGCGTCCTCGCACTTCGGCCGAAGCCCGTCGCGCAGCAGATCAAGCGCCTTGGAGAGGCGCTCGGTGTTGGCCATCACCATCGGCGCCGCTCCCCGTCAGGCATGCTCACGCCCCCACAATGCCACGCAGCAGCGACATATCCTCTGCCCGACCCCCGATCACCAACACAGAAAAAGAAGAACAGCATATTTCGTTGCTTTTCCATTCACCATCCGATAGACAAGGAACAATGTTGGATCGCAAAGACCCGATCAGCCCGTACCCTCCGCTGACCGAAGAAGAGAAGGAAGAACTTGCAAAGGAGTGGGCCGACTACGTGCCTGATCCAATCGTCATCTCAGAAGAGCGGAAGCAGGAACTCCGCGAGGAACGTGAACGATACATCGCTGAGCTCATCGAGGAATTCGGTGAACCCACCGCCGAGGAGGTGGCTCGTGCCGAAGCTTGGTGGAAACCCATCAAGGAGCACCTGACAAAGAACGACACGCCGTGAAGGCTCTCATTCTGGATTCTGGTGCAGTCACCGGCCTGTCCCGCCGAAACAGGCAAAAACCGCCAACATCCGCATCGACGAAAGCCCAGACACGTGGTCAGCCGTCGTGCCCTCCCTCGTGCTCGTGGAATGCCTATCAGGTAGACAGCACAACGACGCTGTGGTCAACCGATTCTTGAAAAGCTGCACGGTGGTTGATGGGCCTCACGAGAAGCTGGCTCGACGTGCCGGCACCTTGAGGGCGATGGCGGGCCGCGGGTCAGCCGTGGACGCGGTGATAGTTGCCATGGCCGAACCCGGTGGCGCGGTTCTCACCGGAGATATCAACGACATCGCAGCCTTAGCCGCCTATGCCCGAAACGTCAGCGTCTTCGGCATATAGCCGCTAAACCACAACCAAGCGACCGCCGCCGTCTAAGTCGGGAGCACCTTACATGTGGTCACAAGAGACTGTCTTGCACAGGGGCCGCAGAAGCAGCGGCCGTCGCATCGGCCCCGGATCGGAGGCTGGGCCAGGCGGTGATGAGGCCGTTGTAGGCTCCGGCCTCGGCCGCCCATCCCTTGTCGTTGGCCTTCTGGTAGAGCAGGTAGGCCAGTTGGCGGGCCCGTTCGCCGTAGCCGCCCAGGGTGTGCAATAGCTCAGCCGCCTCTGATTCCGACCGCTCCAAAGCGGCGATCAGATGCTGCACCGACTCCCACACCGTGCGCCGAAGATCGTCGACGGGCGAATAGCCCGGCGGAAGCTCCGAGCGCTCATAGAGCCGGAACTTCCCCGCCCGAGCTTCGCCGATGCCCGACTCCTCGATGCCCGCCAGCGACGTGTTCTTAGCATTAGCCACGCTGTCGGCGTCCCCGGCAGGCCCGGGGTTGAAGCCGAACTCGGAGAACCAGGTGAGAGCGAAGCGGGTATCAGAATCCAACTCGGCCTCATCCCCATCGAGCACCTCCCCCAGCACATCGTTGATGATCGCCAGCGCCGCCGACACCGGCATCGACGACCCATCCGCCTCCACCACCTTGGCATACCGCGAAAACACCTTGATCCCCGGCCCGATGGTTGACTGCGCCATGTCGACAGGGGCGATATTGCCCGACTGGAGAACCCGCACCGCTTCCGGCAACTCGGCACGGAGCGCTGCGATGAGCTCACCACGAGTAGCCAAGGATGCTGACGCGGCACGAGGACGGCAAGCGAGAACAATCGAAGACGCGAGGGCATTGGCCTTTGAAGCAAGCAAGCGATTGCCCAATTCCGTCCGCATCGGCCAGGTGGCCGTGATCTGCAACCCCGCATCCAGCACAGCCTGAAGGAAAGTATCCCAGCCTGTAGTCCTGATCTCGCCCTCTTTGGTCTCAGTGGCCTTGTAGGCGTAGTAGATGGTCGATGGCGCTTGAGCATCCTGAGACTCGGCTACTTTCCCCATGAACTCGGCCATCCCCGACTCGAAGTGCTCCTGTGCCTGCTCCTTTGACCCGGCCCGATAGCGATTGGCCACCAACTCCTCGGCCTTCGGCGTCAACAGCGTGGAGCACTCATCGGGCCAAACCCCTGAGAGGTTTCTGCGTAGCCACACGTAGAAGAAGTCAGACAAATCCGCGTACGAGATGTTGTCGTAGTAGGGCGGATCAGTGGACACAACCGACCCGGCACACTCCCGCACACGAGCCCGAGCATCTCGCTGAGCAACCTCGCCAATGCCGATTGCGGGAAGTCGCTCCAACGCGCGCGCAAGACTCCCAAGGGAAGTCCGGAAGTCGCCTCCGGCGTCATTGAATACATTGTTCTCCGCGAAGTCCCAGGTCATTGCGATGGCTTGACGGCTGAACAGATTTCGTACCTGCGTTCTAGACGATTCCCACCGGCAGAAGGCATTGCACATGTCGGCAAGCCTGCTTATTCCCAATGCCAGGTAGGTGACCACCGCCTCTGCATACGCTGATGCTCCTTTCCCTCTGTCGCACAGCCGATCATCAGCGGCCATGCCAGAGGCGAGAGCATCCACCGCCACCCGTTTCCGAGCCTCGGGGAGAAGGTCGGAGTACGTAGTCAGGGCTACAAGCTGTCTCGGCGTAAACAACTTCCACCACTCATCGAGCCCGTAAATGGTGATCCAAATGTTCCGGGGATCAAGCGCTACACCAGCGCTCGGCTCGTGAATCGGGGTTTCAATCTCCGCAGCAGAAACGTCATCTCCGGCAATAGAGCAATATTTCCTGCCGTCAGCGCCCTCGGCCACAACGGCCATCATCTGCTGGCCCATGCGACCGGCCCGGCTCTCGGATTTGATGTAGTCCCCGGAGATGGCCGCTCCGGTGGCGATGCAGGTGCCATTGCCCTTGTTCACGGTCCGCTCATGCGTCGGCTCGCCGCCTTCGCGGATTTCGTAGCTGATGGTCTGCGCTTGGCAGTCGATGATCGGCTCAATCCAGACCTTGGGCTTGCCTGGCCGCTTCGCTAGCGTCCACGACGCCACCAGCGGCACATGTCCCGACCAACTCGGATCAGGCGACTCCACCGTCCTTGCCCATATCCAGGCAATCGGTGTCAACTTCTCCCCGTTCGGACCAGTCGCATCCGGGTACAGGTGCCCAATCCGCCGCTCAGCCTCGTCGCGCATCCACCGCCCATAAGCCTCCACGTCCGCAGCCAACCCCTGCGCCCGCTCCCAAGTGCTGAGCGACTTGTCGATATCCGGATGTACCGGCGGCATCCCAGCAAAGCGGGGCGGTATCTCGATCATCGCCTTGTTGATCAGCACCGCCACCGGATTCAAGTCGCCCGCCAACGCCTTCAACCCCAGCCGCTGCGCCTCCAGCGGAATCGCCCCACCCCCCGCAAACGGATCGAGTATCGGCGGCGCCCCGTCAGGAAAGCAGCGGTCGATCTCCGCCCGCGCCTCGGCTAACACCTCAGGATTATTGGAGTTCTCCCACTTCACCAGCCGCTCCAAGACGCCAAACAGCCGCTGCCGCTCCGCCTCCTGCTCCTCTGGCGTCAGCGACTCATCCCCCGATGGATCATCCACCAACGACGCCCAAATCACCGCCCGAGCCGCCGCCAACGGCCGCCGAGCCCACCACAAATGCAACGTAGAAGGATGCCCATGCCGAATCGACTTCTCCCGCGCCGCCTCCGCATTGATCGCCGCCAAAGGCAACGCCACCTCAATCAGCTTCGGCCTGTATCCCCCATCACTCACAGCGAGCCACGCTAGTTCGTGCCCAGCGCGCTGACCCCGGCAGTAACCGTACTTGGTGAGTCAGCGGTAGAAGGGTGCAGCACTCCCCGGAGGCTCACATGAACATGCGATAGGGGTAGACGCTTCGAGGAAGGTCAGGCACATTTGCGATGATCCGGGCGAGGCGCTGCGAATAGCGAATCGTGACTGGGATTGGGTCGTACAACGCGTCGTTGTTCCAATCCATCTTCGTGAGAGCTAGGAGTTCGGACGCGATAACTTCAAGGGGTCCGCGACCCATCTGCCTGGTGAAGATCAAGGGAGATGGAATGCTCTTGCCTCCCTGGAAGAAGCTACCCCCTCGTTGCGCTACGGAGGGGGCATTTCCCGCTATCCAGAGCAGTGCTGAAGTCCCCGAAAGGGGGACCATCGTCCCGCGATGCACAGGATACCCATCAGGTTGGCTCTTGCTTCCTTGACTCCGCGGTGCCTGAAGCCAAACTCCCCGCCACTTCACATCCGTGGTTACCTTCACACATTCGACTTCTTTCACGGCGGCCAGTGCGTCGGAAACGCCTGCAAGCTCTTGTTCCTTGAAGTCCGTCGTCTTGTGTACTGCCACTCGCTGCGGTACCTGACCACCGTTACGGCGTCTATAGAGGTCTAGGCTTCTTGCCAAGACAGCACGCATGTCCGATCGGCTGAGATATGGATTCCGTCGAGCGTCCTCGGAATTGTCGAGAGGGTCGCGGGCGTCGTATGCCACGAACTGCATGCCACCGCCGTCCGCATCGAAGAGCTGGGAGCAGCAGGTTATGAATCTGGCTTCCTGTGGGTTGCCTCGGAGGGCATAGGCAAGTCCTATGTATGCACTCTCGGAGGGAATCCCTGAAAGTGGAGCTAATCGCCACGGCGTCCCTCCGGCCTTGACATAGATGGCGATAGCCAGCCGCCATGAAAGAGATGCCACATAGCGAAAGTCAAACGTGCGATCGTTGATGACTTGCGTAGGCATCGACAACTCAGCGCCTATCGACTTCAACTCGTCGTGGGCGTCAAAGCCTTCCCCATGGAGCCCGGGCCCCCAGCCATCAGGCAGGTGGACGACCGCAACATCGAACTGGTCGCGAACTCCTGCTAATTGCCGCAGCCGCTCTGAGATTGTTCGTCGGACTCGCTCATGCGGGGCTCCGTCTCCTAGTTCATCTAAACGAGAAGGCCAGTCCAGCCGCGTGCATTCTGGGCCCGGCACAAGAGGGACGCCAAAGAGCGACTCAAATCCAGGAAACTGAGGGACGTAATCGCGACGATCCGAGGGCGGCAGAGTCTGCCTAAGATTGCCGAGCACCTTTCTGCGCCCCTCTCTACCTGACTCGGGGCCCACAATGGCGACCCGCACCGAGTCGGAATAAGTGGCCAGAGAGTTCTTGCTATATGGCCCGTACGTCGCCAGACCCCTGAGAGGGTGGGTGTCGACTTCAGATGGATCCGCCGACGAAAACGATAGGAACGGCTCTTCCAGTGGGGTATAGGGGGCCAGCAGTCCTGGGCGGGCTGTTGCGCTCATTCTCGGCTCCTTGCCGATGCCTGAGCCGGGCTGCTCCAAGCCGTTGTCCAAGAGAGGCGAAAAGTCCCGTTGAAGCCTTCGCATTCGAAATAGTGGGTCAACAGCTCAGTTTCAGATTCGGGAGCGACGAATTCCGCCCAAGCAGCGATAATTCTGTTCCACGTTGGGTTGTAGCGTTGCGCCCATCGCTCTCGCCGCCAGTCGGTCGCAATGATCTTTGGGCTTGTTCCTGGATCGGTCGAGCTTGGGGATCTAGCCAGATCGTTCGAAGACGACTCAACGTCTTCAATCCGAGGAAGATCAATCCATGTATAGGGCTCGTAGACAAACCACCAACGACTATCCCATTGTTCGAGCCGCACGCGGATAGCTTCAGAAAAGGGTTGATTGATCTCTGGTGCGACACCTACCAGTGCTGATCCATACGCCTGCTGCAAGCCGTCCAATTGCTCTTCATGGCGTTGCACAACGTGATCGGCTTGCCTGTCCGTTGGCGGCTGAACGACAACCGCGTGCCCTCGACCCCGCAAGACCGGCCGCAATGGTCTGCGTCGCGCAATTGCTTTTGTAAACGCATCGTAGATGAGGCCACGGTCGATCGAGTCTTGCGCGGGGTTGAGAGGCACTCTTCCGCCCAGTTCGCCTCCAACAGATGCGAATGCCTGTTCGAGGTCCCGGTCCGCCCCGAAAGCAACCAGCGTCCTCCCACGTGACGCCACAGTCGCCCACACTTCAGCTTCTTTGACGAGTTTTCGAGCTTCTCTGGTCGAGAGAGACCCGCTCAAGACGATTTCTCTGGCTTCGCGTGGTAGCTCAAGCACCTCGAGCGCTGAGCATCGCAGAGCTGGGAAGGTTGCAGCTCTGACCCTTGGAAGAGTTACTGGCTGGATGATGGGACGTGGTTGCACCTCGCGTATGTGCTCAAGAAGAGGGACCTCCATAGACACTTGCCGCTCTATGTCACCAGCAAGCTCATCAAAGTTCTCAGAATCGACAATGCGGACCTCGATGCCCGATTCCCCTGCCCGTTGCAGCAACTCTTGGACCCTCGGGAGGAGTTGCTCATTTGGTCGAGACACCCACCAAAGGCCAGAGGGCATGGCTCCCTCGATGGCCACAACCTCATCTAGGGCATCCATGACCGAATCGTCACGACCGCTATAGCCAGCAACGACGAGTCCGAATCGAGTAAGGGCCTGGACGAACACCCTCCTCAGCCGTTCGTCCTGAACCTGGAGTTCTTGAGCAGTGTTCTTCAGGTGCTCAGATTGATAGTCGCCATGCAACTTCACCAGCAGGGGCCAATCATCCTCACTGATGCACCGCTCCCCTCGTTCGATTGAGTCCAGCGCACTCACGGTTAGATGTGATCGCTTCTCCGGCGGAAGCAGATCATCAGTGATGACAGTGGCCCGCTTGATGAGGTCGTCAAAGTTCGTGGTGAATAGGCAGTGGATCTGGCCGCTCGAGATCAGACCAGCCAGGACACGGTGACCGAAGGATGGAATTCCTTTCGTCACAGCATTGTCGATGTACGAACGACGGTCGCGGGCATCCGGATACGCAGCATCAAATGCCACCGCATATTCGCCTGGGTCACCTTGCGGCGGGAAACCGCGCGCACCGTCGAAGTGAGACAAGACGCGCTGCTCCCAAATCGGATCGCTTATGTCCACCTCTTGGCGAGAGAGGTTCATATGGTCACAAAACAGGCGAGTCTTGAAATCGGCGATCATGTCCACGCCTGTCGGTACGCCCGCAGATGCCGATGTGCCAGCACCAAGCAGCCAGGCAAGTTGGCCGGTTCTCTGGCCAAATGAGCGAGCAAAGGCATCGGATGTGACGCGGTCAACCATGATCGACTCCAGGCACAGACGCGGATACCCGACACTCAATACGCGGCGATGTGTTGGCATCCAGCCTGCACGAACTCATGAGGGATGCTCCATGACCGTCTGGATGAAGTCGAGAAGTGCTCATGAGCTGGACACCGTCCTGTAATTACGGTGGCGTACTTTGGGGTGCCCACCATACCCGGTCGGCGACGACAGAACCACCGGTTTCAGCAGAACCCCTGCTGTGGCCCTACATGGGGCGAACCTTGTTGGCGAGCACGAGGGCGCAGTCGTGCTCTGCGAGCTTTTGGTGCAACGCCGACAGATTATTGAGGGATCGCCGCTTGGGATCAACGGAGTCGAGAGCGAACCCCCGAGGCTCAGAGAGGGCGGCGTTGGATGCCGTTAGCGTGGACTGCGTAGAAGAAGGGTCCTGGTTGGGCGCATGCCCTTGTGATTGCGTCGAGATTGACAATAAAGCGCCGAGCCATCTCGGTTGACGGCAGGTTTTGGCGGGTTATGCAGAAGCAGCGAGTGCCGTATCGCCTGATGGCCCAACCCTCTCGGGTTCGGATGCGCCCGTCTTTGGTGAATGCCACCCAATCGCGGTTGGCCGCAAGTGATAGCCAATCCTCGTCTGCTACATCTTCGTCTTGTGGGATTCCGTAGTGCTCGGCAAGTGTGACCACCCTGAGACCTTGGGCGCGCAGAAGGTCGGGAACCTGTCGGCGTCCCAGGCTGCGGTCTAAGAAGATGTCAGGCAGCCCGGCAGGATGTGACACGCAGAACGTCCAGCAGGTGGTCAACGGGCACACCGAATTCGAGGCTCACACCTTCGAGCGATTCGCCGGCTTGGAAGAGAGCCAATGCATCCTCGACCCGGGCAGCGCCACAGCTGAAGATCGGGGCCCCAGAGGATCGACGCGGGTCCGCCACCACTGCCCCGTGCAAGTACGGCGGCACTCGAATGAGCTCAGCGAATCCGTCGGTGCCATAGTCGATGCGATCCAAATACGACGAGATCACTTGATCGAAGACACGCTGGCCGCTGCGGACTACCACCAACTCCATTGCCGCGTGTCCCTCTTCGGAGTCGCCGCGCCGGTGGCCGTAGTCGTAGAGGATCTCGGCTCCGTCGGTATAGAGCCTCTGAGACGCCAGGGCATGATCGACGCCGATCTCTTTGATCAGCACCTCCAGCGCAGGGCGAACACGTTGGAGGGGCACTCCCCGCCGCCGGACCGCAGCAACCACCAGCGCCTCCGCCGCGCCGATGAAGGGAATGGACGGCCAGCCCCTCCCTTGGGGTTCGATCCACGTCACTATCGGCTTGCCGATGATGTTGGGCTTGCCCGTCCTCCGTCGCTGGTACCCCTTGGCCCAAGCGGTCATGGTGGAGACAGGAACATCAACGATCCGCGCTGCCTCGGCAACCGTGTACAGCGGGTTTTGCATCAGATCCACGTCTAGGAGCACCAATCCTCCTCTCCTGATAAGCGTACCAGCACCGATTCGCTGTGAAGTGAGTGCCTGCATCCATGGGAGTCGAAGCTCACTTAGGATGTGCCGGGTCTTTCCTTTCTGAGCACCCCCAGGCGCTGGCGAGCTGCTGCTCAGCAGGGGTCTTGGGCGGCTTCTAGGAGGTCGGCGACGTTGAGGGTTAGGCCGGTTTGGGCGAAGTGGGGGGTGTAGTCGGAGAAGGGGTTGATGAGGTAGCGGACGATGGGGGGTGCGGCGGGGTCGTCGGGGACAGATACGACGGCTAGGCGCCAGTGGTCGGGGAGGGATTTGGCTTTGCTGATCTGTTGGGCGCTGATGTGGATTTCGGTGGTGCGGGGGAGGTGGCCTTTGACTTCGATGAAGTAGTGGGTACCGGATTTGGGGTCGATGGAGAGCACGTCGTAGCCGGGATTGCTGTGGGCTTGGGCCTCGGGGTTGCGGCCGAGGGCTCGTTCGGCTTCAAGGACGGCGGCGACGGCTCGGCGGTCGGTTTCCATCTTGTCGGCGGTGTCTTCGGGGTCGGGCGGCATACCTCGGAGCTGGTCGATGAGTCCTTGGGGGACGACGATGGCCGCGCCCACGATGGTGGGCGGGCTGTTGTGGAGGTCGCTCTCCCGGTCTAGGTCCAATCGGCGACGGGTAAGCCGAGTGGCTAAATCGTCGGCCCTTGCACGGGCACGGCCCGAATTGAGGCGGGGCTTTTGGCCAGCTAGCTCTTGTTTCTTCAACTCTTCGGCTCGCTGGTCCCAGTAGTGGATTTCGGCTTGGAGGCGTTCTCGTACTGCTTCTTTGACTTTCGCTACTCGAGCTTCGGTGACACGGACGATCTCCTCGAAGTGGGGCTGGGAGAGGTGTTCTATGGCCCAGCTCTTGGCAGTTTCTTCAGCGGTGTAGTCGGCCCAGTCCAAATCGAGATGGCCGTCCAGCAGCGCTTGGTCTTCCTCGGCCAGCGGGGCATAGCCGATGTAGGGCTCGTTGCCGGCGCTGTTGGCGTTGCCTTGTCGGTCGATCTCGACGTACTGGAATCGCCGGGAAACCACTTGGCGGTGGCCGTGAACCTGCCGCCCATCAGTGACGGAATGATCGAGATAGACCAAAAGGCGAGGGTCGGTTGACTGGTCTTGGGGGTCAACCAAGGTCGCTCCCCGCGACAACGTGTCCTCATGATCGGCGAGGACTCTGTTGATGACCGAGGTGAGCAGCGGCGTGCCCGGCGAGATCAGCTCGGCCCGGTCGCCTCCGTCGATCTGGATGCAGGCTTTGTCGAAGGTCACCCGCTCGTAACGGTCGTGTACTGGTCCGAGACCAGGATCAGCGTGCGAACGGATCGTCGCCGGGATTCGGGTGACCTCAAAGCGGCCTCGTTCCCGTCCGGTGATGCGCCCTCCGTACTGGCGAAGGGCCTCAGAGAAGAAGGCATGGACGAACCACGGTTGCAGTTTGCGGGCCCGGGCCCGCTCCATATCCTCTCGGATCTTGTCGTTGGCCGCCGGATCAGAAAGGCCGCCCACTAGGGCTCGCTCCTCCAGTACATCTACCAGCTGCTTGCCGATGTCGCCCTCGATCACTTCCTGCATGTAATCGAGGTGGGCGGGATCGTCGTCGTCGGTGATGGCCTTGAGCAGCAGTTCCTGAAGGGAAGTGTTGATGTGGGAGTCGCCCAGCACGTCATAGACCTGATCGCCATACACGCCCCGCTGCTGCTCGATCTTCTCGAACAGCCGGCTGAACACCACTCCCTCTCTGGTCTCGTGGGCAACCATGTTCCACAGGTGGCAGGGCCGCTGCTGGCCGATGCGGTGGATGCGGCCGAACCTCTGCTCGATGCGGTTAGGGTTCCAGGGCAGATCGTAGTTGACCATCATGTTGGCCACTTGGAGATTGACACCCTCGCCAGCAGCGTCGGTGGCCACCAGCACCCTCACCGTGGGGTCAACTCGGAATCGATCTTGTATAGCCCGCCGGTCGTGGCGCTTGACGCCTCCGTGGATGATCGCCACAGCCTCAGGTCGGCCTAGTTCGGCAATGATCCGGTCGGCCACATAGTCCAGCGTGTCTTTGTGCTCCGAGAACACAATCAGCTTCCGGGGACCCGACAAGGTGGCATCGCCATCGGGGTTCTCACCTTTACCGGTTCGGAGCTGCTCTGACCGCAGGAGATTGCGCAGCTCGGTCCACTTGGTGTCAGTACCGCTGTTGCGCACACGATCGGCCAGATCAATCAAGGGGCCGAGCAGCTCGACCTCGGCTTCTTTGCCCTCAGCGGTTTCGTCGGCTGAAGCAGAATCAATCGCGAAATCTTCAAGATCTTCCCGTTCCTCGGAGTCGTAGTCATCGAAATCGACTTCCTGAAAGTCGCTCAGCTTCACTCCTTTAGGCAGATCGGTGACCGGCACTGGGTCGCCGCTGGCAGCAAGCCGGCGCAATTCGGCAGCTTGATCAGCAAGACGATCTCGACGTCGACGCAGAGAGTGGTAGATAGCCGCTGGCGACGATGCCAGACGACGCTGAAGAGCAGCCAGCGCGAATCCAAAGATGATTCCCCGTCGGCGGTCACCCTCCTCCTGCATTTGGGCGGCCAGATCCATTCCATCACGCACATAATCAGTAACGGCTTCGTACAGCGCTTGCTCGAGTTCTGACAGCTCGAAGTTGAGGCTGTGGGCAAACCGCTTAGGAAACAGGCGCCTTCCCTCAAAAGTGCGCAGGTTCTCCTTCACCAAACGACGCATCACGTCGTCGGTTTCAGGCATTTCGTCGTCTCGTAGCCGCCCGGCGAATCGCTCTGGATCGATAAGGGTCATGAAGGCCAAGAAGTCCTCGTTCTTGCCGTTATGGGGGGTGGCCGAAAGAAGAAGGAAGTGGCGGGTGCGGTCACGCAGCACCTCGCCCAACGCGAAACGCTTGGTCCTGCGCAGCTCGTCGCCATAGAGGTGGGCAGACATCTTGTGGGCCTCGTCCACAATCACCAGGTCCCAGTCGGCCAGCTTCAGTTTCTCAATGAGGTCTTCGGCTCGCGATAACTGGTCGATTCTGGACACCAGCAGGTTTTTCTCCAGAAACGGGTTGCCTGTTCGCGACACTTCTACCGCCGAGCGGGACATCAGCTCGAAGCTGAGGCCGAATTTGTCCCATAGTTCGTCTTGCCACTGCTCCACCAGGCTGCCGGGAGCGACGATCAGACAGCGGGCCACGTCGCCTCGCAGCATCAGCTCGCGGATCAACAGCCCCGACATGATGGTTTTGCCGGCACCGGGATCGTCGGCCAGCAGGAACTTGAGCGGACGCTGTTCCAGGAACCGGTTGTAGACGGCGTCGATCTGGTGGGGGTAGGGCTCGATGTTGGAGGTGTCCACCGCGGCATAGGGATCGGCCAAGTGCGCCGACTTCATGCGGCGAGCCTCAGACGCCAGGCGAAATGCGGCACCGTCGGCGTCGAAGCTCCACCGTTGCTGGGACACCTCCTGGATGGTGGCCAGGTCGTCCAGCGTGATGATCCGCTCCCCGAGCCCGCCGATGGCCGACCGATAGGTCAAGGTTGCTGACCCGGCACCGTGAACGTTGATGGCAACTACAGTCACGTCGCCGTCAGCCACCACCCCCGAGAGCCGCATTCCGGCGATCAGGTCGTCGAACTCCAGGGCAACCATCCGGGCCACGCTACCCTGCGGCCATGAGCAAGAGGCTGGATGGAAAAGCGGCGATGGTTACGGGGGCGGGGAATGGGATTGGGCGGGCTATTGCGCTGCTGTTGGCGGAGCATGGGGCGCAGGTGGTGGTGAACGACCTGGGGACCGACGAGCTGGGCGATGGGGCTGACGCTTCCCATGCGGCCCGGACGGTGGCCGATATCGAGGCGGCGGGGGGCACGGCGGTGGCCAACCACTCAGACGTGGCCAGCTTCAAGGGGGCTGGGGCGGTGGTGCAGCAAGTGGTGGATACCTATGGGCGTATCGACATCGCGGTGAACTGCGCTGGGGCGGCCATCGAGGGGTCGATCTATGAGATGGCACCGGAGCTGTACCACAAGACCATTGCCTTGCAGATGTCTCAGAAGTGGTACATCGCCCGCCATGCGGTGCCGCTGATGGTGGCCCAGGGATGGGGCCGGGTGGTGAACACCACCTCGCACGGGGCGCTGGGCGATCTGGGCCAGCCGGCGTTCGCCGCAGCCATGGGTGGGGTGATCTCCATGACCAAGGCGCTGGCCACCGAGACGGCGGGCACTGGTGTCACCGTGAACTGCCTGGCCCCGGGGGCCGCCACCCGGCTGCACGCCAAATCGCACGATGGCTTCAAAGCCTGGCACGAACAGGGGATCATCGACGACGAGATGTGGCAGAGCTACCTCACCACTCCCCCGCCCGAGTACGTGGCCCCCTCGGCGGTGTGGCTGTGTACCGACGCCGCCGACTACATCAGCGGCCACGTGGTCCACGCCGCCGGCGGCCAGGTGGCGGTGTTCAACGAGCTGCGAGAGGAGCGGGCCATCTACCGGGGCGACCACGCCGAGGTGGACCCGTGGACCTTGGACGAGCTCGACCACCTGTTTCCCCGCAACCTGCTGCCCCGGCCCTGAGCAACCAGGCTCGCCATCGGCGGGCGCTCAAAGGGCGTGCTGGCACACCCAGCGGTGCATGGCGATGCCTGAGGCCACCCCCGCATTGATGGAGCGGGTGGAGCCGAACTGGGTGATGGCCAGCACCGCCTCACACACCTCCACTGCCTCGGGCGACAGACCAGGACCTTCCTGGCCGAAGATCAGCACACAGCGCTCGGGCAGCGAATAGCCCTCGATGGGCTCGGTGCCGGGGCCGTTGTCGATGCCCAAGATCGGCAGCTCGGCCTCAGCGGCCCAGGCCACAAGGTCGTCCAGCTCGGGATGGTGCAGCACGTGGAGGTAGCGGTCGGTGACCATGGCCCCCCGACGGTTCCAGCGCCGCTTACCCACGATGTGTACCGCAGCGGCGCCGAAGGCGTTGGCGTTGCGCACCACGGTCCCGATGTTGAGGTCGTGCTGCCAGTTCTCAACTGCGACGTGGAACCCGTGGCGGCGGGCGTCAAGGTCGGCCACGATGGCCTCTTGGCGCCAGAAGCGGTAGGCGTCCACCACGTTGCGGGTGTCGCCAGCCTCCACCAGTTCGGGGTCGAGGTGGGGCGGAAGGCGCTCAACCCAGCGTGGCAACGTCTTTACCCCTGGACCTGCCGACACTCATCGGATGACGGTACCAATCCGATGACAATCGACTAGAAACTGCCCATGGCCAACCGCCTTGTTCGCGCTGCGACATCGATACTGCTGGCCGTGGTGATGTTGGCAACTGCATGCAGCGATGCCGACACTCCCGCCATCGGCGACGGCACCCTGGGCACGGTCACCGTGGGCCGGGGCGACTCCGTCCAAATCCGCTCGATCAGCTCCTTCGAGGACATGAGCGCCGGTGCCCGCGACTACATCAATATCGTGAAGATGGCCATCGATGACTACGGGCCGATCCATGGCGAATTCACCGTCGGGCTCGGCGAGGGCATCCACGACGGGTGCTCAGCCGATGAAGGTCCGAGAGTTGCCGAAGCCGCGCTGGCTGATGACGATGTGGTGGGGGTAATCGGCACATCCTGCTCGTCGACCGCCACCACCGCGGTGCCGTTGATCACCGCAGCGGGGCTGGTGGTGATCTCCATGTCGAATAGCTCGCCAGCGCTAACCTCCGATCTGGCCGGCACGCCGGCCGAGCACTACCAGCCGGGGTACTACCGCACGTCTCACAACGACCTGTACCAGGGTGAGGCGGTGTCCTCCTTCCTGCACGACACGCTCGGGGCGCAAAGCGCGGCGATTGTCCACGAGGGGGACGCCTATACCCGAGGGCTGGCCCAGGCATTCCGCTCCTCGTTCGAGCGCAGCGGCGGCACCGTAACCGGCTTCGTGGAGGTCAACTCGGACGCGTCTGACCTGGCCGAAGTGCTGACCCGTCTAGCCTCCGGCAATCCCGATGCGCTGTACTTCCCGCTCACCCAAGACACGGCTGCCGAGTTCATCGAGGCCTTGAGACGCAATGGAGGCTTCGAGGACACGGTGCTGGCGTCGGGCGACGGCGTTCTGCACGACGAATTCTTGGCCTTGGACTCCTCACGGGGGGTGTTCGTCTCCGGTCCCGACCTCGGCTTCGGCGGCAATGCCAACCAGGCCACCGGCGTGGACGCCGACCAAGCAGCCGAACGGTTCACAACCAAAACTGGGTCGCCGCCCCACCGGGCTTTCTGGGCCCATGCCTACGACGCCACAACGCTGCTGCTGGATGCCATTACTGCCGCATCTCGTATCGAGGGCCGCGAACTGGTGATCGATCGGGCGGGGATCCGCCAGTACCTCAACCAGGTCGCCGACTACCAGGGGCTCATCGGCGACATCAACTGCGATGCATACGGGGATTGCGGTTCAGGGCGGATAGCCATCATCGAGCACCTGAACCCCGACGACACCCTTGCCTCCCGGGACAACGTGGTCTTTCGGTTTTCCCCGTAGTCCCCCGCCGCAGGCCCTTAGACCATCGCGGCGATCCGCTCGGCGTGCTCGTCGAGCGATCCGAAACAGGGGGTGAGCGCCCAAGCCCGCTTGAGGTAGAGGCGGGCGTCGATCTCCCATGTGAAGCCCATACCGCCGTGGATTTGCACGCAGTCTTTCCCGTTGTGATCGGCGGCTTCGGCGGCCAGGATGCGGGCGCCTGATATCGCCCGGACCATGTCCGGCTGCTCGTGATCACCTCGAACGTCGCCAGGATCAATCGTGCATCCGTGGAAGAACAGATAGTCGCCGGGGCTGGCGGGCAAGCCAGGCCCCATCGTGGCGTCCATCACGCAGCCGGCGTAGTACAGGGCGGCTCGGGCCACCTCTTCGCGGCTGTACATGTCGGCGCACTTGTGCTTGATGGCCTGGAATTGGCCGATGGGCTTGCCGAATTGCTGGCGCTCCTGGGCATAGGCCACGGCCAGCTCCCGAGCACCCGTTGCCAAGCCCACTTGGAGGGCCGAACTCAAGAACACCGCTCGGTTGGCCCAGCCGTAGCAGCCGTCGACCTCTTCACCCTGGGGCAGTTCGGCCACCCGGCCCACCGGGGTCAGCGGGTCCACCGACTGGGCCGGCTCCACCGACAGCTCGGCGGCGTCCACCCGCCACACGCCCTCCCGATCGATCACCAACAGGGCATTGAGCACATCGGGGTACTCCACCAAGGCGGGCCCGTCGGTGCGCTCGATGAAGCCGACCACAGCGTCGTCTGTCACCCTCGCGGCCAACAGAGTTCCCACCAGCGGTCCGGGCACCAGGGCTCGGCCCAGTTGTTCGAACACCAGCCCGGCCTCGGCCCAGCCCAGTCCCACCCCGCCTTCTTCCTCTGGCACCACCAACGAGAACACGCCGGTGTCGGCCAACTCACCCCAGAGTCGACCGTCCACCCCGCCGCAGTTAGCCAAGCCCCGCACGGTGTCGATGTCGAAGCGGCCCTGGCACAGGTCCCGGATGCCGTCGCACAGGGCAACCTGGTCATCGGTTAGCTCGAAGTCCATGCCTACCGCTCCTTGGGCAAGCCCAGGATGCGCTCGCCGATGATGTTCCGCTGGATCTCGGAGGTACCTGCGGCGATCGACAAGCTGAGCACGTACAGGCGGCTGGCCACCATGTCTCCCCCGGTCTGTTCGTCGCCCACATCCTCGGCAAGCACGAGGGCGTCCCGCTCGAGCATGCGGTGGGCCAAGTCGGCCATGCGCTTTTTCACGTCGGCGTAGTAGAGCTTGAACACCGAGCCGCCGGGGCCGGGCATCCCCGTGCGCTGGGCCTGCGAAACAACCCGCTTGGTGAGCGCCCACAGGGCGTCGTATTCGGCCTGGAGATGGCCGATCTCCCGGCGAATCTCGTCGTCGTCCCAGGCAGTAGACCCGTTGCGGCGGATGCCCCGAGCCAATTCGGCCATCTCAGCCAGTTGGTTCATCGTGCCCAGGAGCTCGCTGATGAAGGCGGTGCCGCGCTCGAAGCTGAACGTGACCATGGCCACCCGCCAGCCGTCGTTCTCGTCTCCCACCCGGTTCTCCACCGGGATGCGGACCTCGTCGAAGAACACCTCGCAGAATTCGCTGGAACCGGCCACGGTGGTGATGGGCCGCACTTCGATTCCGGGCAGGTCCATGGGACAGATCAGCCAGGTGATGCCCCGGTGCTTGGGGGCCTCTTGATCGGTGCGTACCAGCAGCTCGCAGTAGTCGGCCACATGGCCGAACGACGTCCAGATCTTCTGACCGGTCACCACGTAGTGGTCGCCGTCGCGGATGGCCCGGGTGGACAGCGAGGCCAGATCCGACCCGGCGTTGGGCTCAGAGAACCCCTGGCACCAAACCTCCTCGCCCTTCAACATGGCGGGCAAGTGGAGGGCCTGCTGCTCGGCAGTGGCCTCCAGTATGAGGGTGGGGCCGGCGTGGAGCTGGGCGACGAAGTTCATCCCCACGTATGGCGCGCCCATCCTGGTGGTCTCCTCCAGAAAGATCAGGTGCTCGGTGGGAGTGGAGCCCCGGCCGCCGAACTCCGACGGCCAGTTGATGCCCGCGTATCCAGCGTCGTAGAGCTTGCGCTGCCAGCCCATGTCCCATTCCCGGCGAGCGGTCCAATCGTCGCGGTCGGGAGGATCACCCAGCGTCGGCAGTACTTCGCCGAGCCAGTCGCGCAGCTCGTCGCGGAACGCGATCTCTTCTGCGGAGAATCGAATATCCATCGGCTGCGATGGTACCGACCTTCAGAGAAGGGTCAGTAGTCGATCCATCAGCGAGTCGATCTCTTGGGCGCAGGCGATGAAGATGTCTTCATCAAAGCCACCAGGGTCCACCACCTCCTCGCCGTAGGGCAGCGGGGCGTCGGACAGGTTGAGGGCGGCCACCCGCTGGGCCAAGGACTCGGGGCCGGATGGCAACTCGTCGACGAGTCGCTTGATGGTGGCGGTGCGGGCCGCGGCCTCGGGGTGGACTCGGCGCACATAGTCCACGTGCTCCGGAGCGAAGGCCACGATGAGATCGGCGCCTCGGGCGTCCGCGGCGGTCAGCTGGTGGCTGCGATGGCTGCCGTCGGCCAATCCCAGCGACTCCAGCGCCCGCCGAGTTCGCCCGCTCATGGGCAGACCCTCGATGCTGTGGGTGCCTGCGCCGACAAATCGCACGGCGTCGGTGCGGGCCCGTCCTATGACGGTGGCCATAACGGATCGGGCGGCGTTGCCTGTACACAGCATCACCACCACCGGCCGGGCGTCTGACTCGGTCATGGGCAAGCGGACATGTAGCGGACGAACATGGCGTCTGACCCGGTCATGGCCGTTCGGCGGCAGGGCGGACGAACAGGGCCTCGGCCTCGGCGGTGAGCACGTCCCCGGCATGGCACTGACCCGCGGCGGTGACCCGCCGGCTGCGGACCCCGGTCAACTGGCCGGTGAGAACCAGTTCGGAGTTGAGCGGGGTGAGGGCCCGATAGCGCACGGTGAGCCGGCCGGTGAATGCTCCCCGCTGCCCGGTCAGGCGGTAGGGCAGCACCCCCAGAAGGTTGTCGAACATAGCGGCCAGGTAGCCGCCGTGGACGGCCCCAGGCGGCCCCTGATAATCCTCGCTCAAGCACACCACCGCGGTCACGGTGGGGTGGCCGAGATCGTCGACGTCGTATCGCACGTCCAGCGCGGGAGGCAGCAATGTGGGCGCATTCAGCCGCCCCGATTCGCTCACGCCGATTGGGCTCGGCTCTGAGCCTCCTCGGCAATGCCGGCAGCCATCTTCGCTACTGCCGACGCCATGAAACTGCGCAAGATCCCGCCGGTCAGAGGAATGACGACGTCGAACCAGGAATCCCAGTGAAGCTGGCAGCTTTCGCCCCCCTCGTCGCTCACCAGGATCATTTCGGAGCGGTAGTTTCGTATTGGCAGCGGCGCGCTCAGCAACCGATAGACCATGCGATGGGGCGGCTCGAAAACGGTGACCTCCTCACGGGTGCTCACCGGGCCGGTCCGGAACGCCCGAACCGCCCCCATGCCGTTGGGCTCGGGCGATCCCTCGATTTCCACGTCGACCCGGGAAGCGGGCGTCCACCGGGCATAGAGCTCGTGGCTGGTCATAACCTCCCAAGCGATCTCCCGAGGAGCCGCTATAGAAGTGGAGGATGAGAAAGTCTGCATATCCGGCTACTGCTAACCCAGATATGCGTCGCGCACGGCCGAGTTGTTGCGGACTTCCTCGGGCGAGCCCTCGCCGATTACCTGGCCCAGGTTCAGCACGGTGATCAGGTCGCACTGGGCCATCACGAAAGCCACGTCGTGCTCCACCAGCAGCACCGAGCACTGGTCTTCAGACCGGATGGTCTGGATGATCTGGCCGAGCTGTTCGGCCTCCTCGTGCTCAATGCCGGAGGTGGGCTCGTCCAGCAGCAGCAGTTTGGGACGGGACACGATGGCTCGACCCAGCTCCACCATGCGGGCTCGCGCAATGGGCAGCTCCCCCGCTGGCGTGTCTTTGATGTCGGTGAGGCCGCACAATTCCAGCACTTGGTCTACCCGCTCACGCCGCTTCGCCTCGATGCGGCGGCGGGCGGGAAGGGCGATCAGATCGGCGGTGATGCCGCCCCCACCCCCTTCCCATTCCAGGGCCGACAGCACGTTGTCGGCCACCGACAGCCATCCGAAAGGCTGCTGACGCTGGAAGGTCCGGCGGATACCCCTACGGGCCCGCCAAGTAGCCGGACGGCCGGTCAGCTCCTCGCCCTCCAAGCGGATGGAGCCGGCTGCCGGGGTGTTCACACCCGTGATGCTGTCGAACAGGGTGGTCTTGCCCGCGCCGTTGGGACCGATGAGGCCCCTGACCTGGCCGGACGGCACCGACATAGACACGTTGTCCACCGCCACCACGCCACCGAAGCGAACCGTGACCCCTTCCACGGCCAAGAGAGGCTGGCCCGACTCGGCGGGGCGATCGGCCACCGCAGTGGCCCCCTCAGTGCTCATCTCCGCCACGCTACTCCCCCAAACTCACAGGCGGGAGATCACCGCGTCGGCGACGGCAGCCATGGTGTCGCGCTTGAACTCGATGGAGGAAGTGGCCAGCCCGTGGCTGAACAGCCAGGGGACGACGTTCAAATCGGTGACTCCCAGCCCCTTGAGCTGCTCCACGTCATCCAGCGTGGGCGTCTGATTGAGCGCCATCATGATGCGGTAGTCGGCGCGGTCGGCAGTGCCAGCCTCTTGGCGGGCAGCGTGGAGCTGGCCGACCATTTCTTTGAGTTCGCTGATCTCGAAGTTGATGCCCAGCCAGCCGTCCCAGCGGGCCGCCCGGCGCAGAGCAGGCTTGGACACGCCCCCAATGAGCACGGGTACCGGCTCGGTGGGCACCGGCTCCATCTGCACCGGAGGGAAGTCGTAGAACTCCCCAGAATGGCTCACCATGCCGTTGGTGGTCAGAAACTTGCGCAGCACCTCCAGCATCTCATCGGTGTGGCGGCCCCGGCGGTGGAAGTCCTGACCGGTGAGCAGGAACTCGTCCTTCATCCAGCCGACACCGGCGCCCAGCTCCACCCGGTTGCCGCTGAACACTGCGGCAGTGGAGATCAGCTTGGCCACCGAGAACACCTCCCGTAGCGGGGGGATGTACACCAGGGGCATGAACCGCAACGTGGTGGTGTGCTGGGCCAGCACCGCGGCGGCCATCCACACATCGGGAAAGTCCGTGTTGGGATCCCACCAGATACTCCCGTCCTCGGAATAGGGGTAGGGCGCCTCGATTGTCTGGGGCGTGACCAGGTGATCGGCAGTGGTCAGCCCGGTGAAACCCAGCTCTTCGGCAGCCACGGCGATGTCGACCAACTGCTCTGTCTCTGCAAACGCAATGCTCTGCCAAACGCGCATGGATCCCTCCGTGTTGCTGTTGTCGTCGCCGCAGCGTAGCCCGCCCGGTGACTGGAGAGGTCAGGGTGATAGGGGCTCGCGGTCGACGCGGTTCAGATGCCCAGGGCGGCGGCGATTCGGTTCCGATGCCAGGCGGCGTCGCCCCAAGCGGCTGACAGGGCCCAGCCCCGCTTCATCCACAGATGCAGGTCGTATTCGAAGGTGTAGCCGATGGCACCGTGGCACTGGAGGGCAGTGCGGGCGGCCAAGTCCACCGCTTCAGAGGCCAAAGCCTTGGCCAGCGACACATCCCGGCTGCGGTCGGGATCGCCGGCGGCGATGCACCAAGCGGCATGGCGGGCCGTAGGGCGGGCGAACTCGATCTTGAGGGCGGCGTTGGCCAGGTGGTGCTTGACCGCCTGGTAGCTGCCCACCGGCTTGCCGAACTGATAGCGCTGAGCCACGTACTCCACGGTGGCGTCCAACAAGTGCTGGGCTACGCCCACGCACTGGGCGGCAGCGGCCCCGGCGGCCCGGTCGAAGGCCAGCCCGGGATCGGCATCCAGCACCACCTCTTCACCGTCCACCTCGAACAGGCGACGGGACCAGTCAACCGACTGATGCTCGACCAGCGACGCTCCTGCTACCGGCACGGCCCGGATCTGATCACCGATGAGCAGCACTAAATCGCTGGTCGCCGCCCCTACCGCATAGCCCCCATCGGCGCCCGCGCCCAGGGTTGCCTCCCCTGCTACGGCCTGCTCCAACCAGGCTTCGGCAATGGAGCCGCCCGCCTCGGCCAGGGTGGGAATGCCCACTGCGGTGTGCTCCAGCAGGGGCTCGGGCAAAGCAGCCCGTCCGGCCTCCTCCAGAAGCAGCACCAAGTCGGTCTCGTCCATCCCCAATCCGCCAGCCGACTCAGGGGCGGTCATGCCCACCACGCCCATCTCGGCCAGCGCTCTCCACAGGCCGTCGGTTCGGCCGGTGTCGTTCTCCCAAGCCGATCTCACCACCTCCGGCGGGCATTCGTTGGCCAAGAGGTCCCGCACCGCCTCTTGGAACATGATCTGGTCGTCGCTGAACGAGAAATCCACGTCTACCGCCTCGGGAGTCCCAGAACCCGCTCAGAGATGATGTTTCTCTGGATCTCGTTGGTGCCGGCGTAGATCGGACCGGACAGTGCGAACACATAGCCGTCCATCCACGAGCTGTCGACCCGCTCCCCGTCGCGGCCCAGCAGCCGCAGGGCGGTGGCGTGCAGCTCCACATCCAGCTCCGACCACAGCACCTTCATGAAGCTGGCCTCCGAGCCGATGGGGGCACCGCCCCGCAGGCGGGCCTCGGTGGCGTAGGTCTGCCAGCGGTAGGCCTGGGCCCCCATCCAGGCGCCCACTACTTGGTCTCGGCGATCCAGATCGGGGCTCCCGCTGTCGGCCAGCTCCTGGTAGAGGCCCACCAGACGGTCGGCCGCGGCCATGAACCGGCCCGGCGCCCGCAGGTTCAGACCCCGCTCGCTGCCGGTGGTGGCCATGGCCACCGCCCATCCCTCGCCTTCGCCGCCCAGCAGGTAGCGCTCGTGTACCCGGGCGCCATCGAAGAACAGCTCGGCGAAACCGGGCTCGCCGTCCAGGCGGCCGATTGCCCGGGCCTCGAGCCCTTCGGTATCGGCCGGAACCAGCAAATAACTGAGTCCGGCATGACGCTCAGAGTCGGGATCTGTGCGCACCAAACAGAAGAACCAGTCGGCGAAAGCCCCCCGAGAACACCAGGTTTTCTGGCCGTCGATCACGAAGTATTCGCCGTCGCGCTGCGCCTTGGTTTTGATCCCGGCCAGGTCGGATCCGGCATCGGGCTCCGACCAGCCCTGAGCCCAGATCTCGTCGCCTCGGGCCATGGGTCGCAGAAAGCGATCCTGCTGGTCAGGGGTGCCGAAGTCGAAGATGGTGGGGGCCAAGAGGCTCACCCCGTTGGACGAAACCCGTCCCGGTGCGCCCGATGCCCAATACTCCTCCTCGAAGATGAGCCACTCCACCAGCGGCGCCTCCCGGCCGCCGTAGCGCTCGGGCCACGACACCACCGCCCACCCGGCATCGAACAAGATATGCTCCCACTCGCGGTGCTCCTCGAAGCCGTCCGGGGTGTCCATGGATGCCAGCGGCTCAGCGGGCACGTTCTCGGCCAGCCATGTGCGGGCCTCGTCCCGGAACTCCTCCTCCGCCGGGGTGAACGACAGATCCATCAGCGCAAAACTCTACGGATTGCTGGGCGTTGGGCCCGAACCGGCCAGGCGATCCAAGACTTCGGTGGCTTCGGCGACGATGGAGTCGATGATCTCCTGGCAGCTGGGGAGGCCGTCGATATTGCCCACCACCTGGCCGGTGGGCAGGATGCCGACCTCGGGGTGGCCGTCGACCATGGCGGCCTTGGTCATCATGGGGGCGTTGGCCGCCATCGCCATTTGGGCCCAAGTGAGGCCCAGGCTGCGACGCATGGCCAAGCCCTCTGACAGGAGCTGGCGGTAGCCCACCCCGGTCAGGGCTCGGAACCGGAGCGCGTTGCGGGCGGCCCGGACGAACGACAGCGGTCCCGAGCGCTCCAGCCGGGAGATCACGTCGGTGTTGATCACCCGCTGGGGCACGCCGTCTACCGCGGTGGTCACTACCGTGCCGGTGAGCTTGGTGTCGAGGTAGACGGCCTTGACATGGTCGGGCACATCGCTGTCGGACGACAGCAGAAATCTGGTGCCCATGGCAACGCCGTCGGCTCCGAACGCCAGGGCCGCGGCCAGGGAGCGGCCGTCCACCATGCCGCCCGCGGCGATGACCGGGATGTCCACCGTGTCGACGACCGCGGGCAGCAGCAAAGATGTGGCAATGGGGCCGGTGTGGCCCCCGCCCTCGGCCCCTTGGGCGATGACCGCGTCGACCCCCCAGGCGGCCACTTTCTCTGCATGGCGGGGGGCTCCGATGGTGGGAACCACCACCACTCCGGCGTCCTTTAGCTTCTTGACCGTCGCCTCGCCTGGGGCCTGGGCGAAGCTGGCCACCGGGATCTGCGCCGCGATGATGTGGTCCACCCGGCGGTCGATGTCGGCCGCGTCGGTGCGGAGGTTTACACCGAAGGGCCGGTCGGTGGCATCGGCCACGGCATCGATGGTCTCGACCATCTGATCAAAGGTGAGCGGCGCGGCGGCAATGATGCCCAGGCCGCCGGCGTTGGAGGTGGCTGCGGTCAGCCGGGCTCCTGACACCCATCCCATTCCGGTTTGGACGATGGGGTACTCCACCCCGAACAGCTCGCACGCCCGGGTTTGGAGGCGAGGATCGGCGCTCATCAGAGGCTCAGCGGAACTCGGCTTTTCGAGCGCCGCCGGGGTCGAGCACCTCGCGGATCAGGTGAAGCTCTTCCTCAGACGGCAAACGGGTCTCGGCCACCTCGTCGGTGCCGGCTAGCTCGAACGCGGTGGCCTCTACCACTTGCTCCACGGTCACACCAGGGTGAAGCGAGGCGATCCTCATGCGGTTGTCGTCGGTCTGGAAGTCGAACACCCCGAGGTTGGACACCACCCGGCGCACCTCGTGGAAGCGGTTGCTCGGCGAGCCGAGCGCCCGCATCCGGTCGTACCCCGGCCCCGACACCACGTCCACCGACGCCACGAATGAGCGGGTGGAGTGGTTGGGCACCCAATAGCTGGTGGTGTGGTTGACCAGGTTGCCCGGGGCGCCCCGCAAGCCGAGGAGCTGGGCCTTGGGCTGGCGGAAGTCGCCGATGGCAGCGATGTTCTGGTTGCCCCACTGATCGATCTGGCTGGCGCCCATCAACACATGGCGCTTGCCCGACCACACAATGTCGAACACGGTGCGGTAGGGCACCCACGACTCCACCACCTTGGGAGCGTCGGGATCGCCCACCGGAAAGTTGTTGGCCGGCAGCACCGCCACGGTGTCGGTGTACACCAGATCGGGCTCGAAGGTGGCCCGGGCCAGCCGGCCGCCCACAATGGGCACGGTGCCGATCGGATTGCACAGGATCTCGCCGTCGCCCCGGAAGGCCTCGGCACAGGCCACCACACAGATTTCGTCGATGGTTGCTTCGGCGATGCTGCTCATGACCGGGCCTCCAGCGCCTTCAAGTAGTCCGCATGGGAAGGAGCTTCGAGGTAGGTGGCCCGGAACGCCTCCCACGCCTCGGGGTCGCGGGCGGTGGCGGCGTACTCCCGCTGGAAGGCCTCGTCGCGCCCATAGTCGGGCGGGCACTCGGTGAAGTGCGCCCCTCGCGGGGCCTCCACCACGCCGTCGGTGAAGATGCGCTGGATGCGCAGCGTGTGTACCGATCCCACGTCGAGAAGGCTCTCGGTGGGCACAATCTTCTCGGTGCTCAGGTAGGTCTTGTCGGCGGCCATGGCAAACAGGTCGTCGAAGTACAGGTCGGGCCCCAAGAACTGGCCGTTGCCGGCGGCATCGGCCCGGTTCATGTGGATCAACGCGGCGTCAAGCTTGAAGGCAGGGATGGCCACCAGCTCCTCCCCGTCGTCATAGGGCGAGGTCACCGTGCGCAGCTCGGGGTTCATTGTCAGCATGTCGGAGCCCAGACCGGCCCGGGTGGGATAGAACGGAACCCGGTGTGAGGCGGCCAGAAGCCCCAGGTAGAAGGCGCCCTCGTCCAGTTCGGTGAACTCGATGGCCCCGCTCTGGCGAGCCTGGCGGAAATGGGGCTCCAGCGGGATGGAGTCGAGCGAGACGAACCCGTACACCGCCCGGCGCAGCTTGCCCGCCGCGCACAGCAGCCCGATGTCGGGTCCTCCGTAGGCCACCACGGTGAGGTCCTTCAGATCAGAGCGCAGAATGGCCCGCACCAACGACATGGGCTTGCGCCGGGACCCCCAGCCGCCGATGCCGATGGTCATCCCGTCCTTGAGCTCGGAGACGACTTCGTCTTCGGTCATCCGCTTGTCGACCATGGCGGCGACGATAGCCCGCTCCTGTGACCCGGCCCACACTGGCAGAACAGGTCCCGCCCACCCCATGCCCGACACGGTCGGTGCAGGTGTGCGGGCAGAACAGCCTCCTTCGGCGCGGTCATGGTCCCAGCAGCCCCCATAAGGCACACTGGCAGCAATGGATGACCTCGATTTCACCGGCAAGACCGCCATCATCACCGGTGGCACCAAGGGGCTGGGCCGGGGGATGGCCACCCGCTTCCTAGCTGCGGGCGCCGATGTGGTGATCTGCGCCCGCCGCCCGCCGGAGGAGCCGGTGGCCTCCGATGGCCGAGAGGCGCGGTTCGTGGCCGCCGACGTGCGGGATCCCGAGCAGATCGCTGGCGTGGTGGAGGCCGCCGTGGAACACACCGGGCGGGTCGACACCCTCATCAACAACGCTGGCGGCGCTCCCCCGGCCGAATCGGCCACGGTGTCACCCCGGTTCAACGAGAAGATCGTGGCCTTGAACCTGATGGCCCCGATGGCGTTCAGCCAGGCCGTGTATCCCGTGATGCAGAACCAGGACAGCGGCGGGGTGATCCTGAACATCTCGTCGGTGTCGGGCATCCGGCCCAATCCCATGGGGATCGCCTACGGGGCGGCCAAGGCCGGGCTGTTGAACCTAAGCGAGACGCTGGCGGTGGAGTGGGGGCCCAAGATCCGGGTGCTGACCGTGACGGTGGGGCTGATTGTGACTGATGATGCCTACCTCTACTACGGCGACGAGGCGGGAATCGCCGCGGTGGGCGAGACCATCGCCTTGGGCCGCATGGGCCAGCCCGATGACGTGGCCGATGTGTGCCTGTTCTTGGCTTCGCCCATGGCCCGGTGGATGTCCGGGGCCAACATCAAGGTCCACGGCGGCGGGGAGAAGCCGGCCTATCTGGGCGTATCCACCGGCGAGGTGGCCGCTGAGGAAGGCTGACTGCCCTGCCATGGCGGTGAGCATCCCGTTTGTGACCGAGCCGGAGGTGGACTACGGCGCGGTGGTGGAGATGGCCCCCGGTCTGCGCCGGGTGGTGGCCAACAACCCGGGCAAGTTCACCTACCGGGGCACCGGCACTTACATCGTGGGCCAGGGCCGGGTGGCCATAGTCGATCCCGGCCCCGACGACGCCGATCACATCTCAGCGGTGCTGGCCGCGGTGGACGGTGAGCAGGTGGAGGCCCTGCTCATCACCCACACTCACCGGGATCACTCCCCCGCTTCGCACGCGGTGTCCGAGACCACCGGTGCCCCGGCCTATGGTTTCGGCCCCCATCCGCCTGCTGATGACGACGACGGCAAGAGCGAAGAGAGGGGTGATCTCCGGTTTGCTCCCGATGAGGCGGTGGTCCACGGGGATGTGGTGGAGGGACCGGGTTGGAGCTTCGAGTGCCTGTACACCCCAGGCCACATCTCCAACCACATCGCCTACCGCTGGCGGGAAGCGGGCGGAGTGTTCACCGGCGATCACATCATGGGCTGGTCCACCACCATCGTCCCCCCGCCCGACGGCAACATGACCGACTACCTGGCCAGCCTGCGGCTCTTAGCCGAGTCCCCCGACGACCGGGTGTACTGGCCCACCCACGGCCCACCGGTCACCAAGCCCCACGCTCTGGTGGAGGCCCTATATGCCCACCGCCTGGACCGGGAGCGCCAAATCCTGGAGTGCCTGGCCACCGGGCCGCAGACCATCACCGAGATGGTGAAAGTGATGTACGCCGACGTGGCCCCCGAGCTGCACGAGCCCGCGGCCCGCTCGGTGCTGGCCCATCTCATCGCCATGACAGGCGATGGCCGGGTAAACACCGACAGCGAGGCCACCGCCGAGGCGGTGTACTACCGGGAGTAGAAATACGGCGAGCGCTGCCGGCGCACCGTCGGGCTGTTCAACTACGAGACGCTCGTTGAAGGCTCATTCAAATAGCAAGCAACCAGAGCCGACGCCACCTCGTCTTGCGCCTTCCCGAAGCCTTCACCTGTGTCGACCACCATCGCGTCCCTCACGACGTCCCGCAGCCCTTCAACTGAGATTTGGGAGGCGATGCATCTGGCCCGATCCATCGGCTCACCCTCCGCCATCAATACGTTGACCACAAAGTTCCGCCAGTCGACGCAGCCCAAAGCCAGATTCTCAAGATCAAACGCCTCTCGATCAGAAATGTCGAACCAGTCCCCGAACACAAACAAACCCGGTTGCTGGTATGCCTCAGCAAACGAGCCCGGATTGAGTCCCAGCTCGCCAAGCCGTTCGTCGGTGAATACGGCAAATGCTCCCTCGGCCAGGCAATTGATCTCCTGTCGCGTCATGTAGGTGGTGACCAGTTCGTCTTCCAAGACCAGCTTCGCAAACGTATCGGCCAGCTCTTGCCTATTTGACGCGGGCGGATCGCCATGTTCCCCCTGCTCACCAATCTCGGAGCCAGCGGCTTCGGCAGACGATGAGCCAGGGGCTTCAACCGCCTCAGTGGGTTGGACCGCGGGAGCCTGGGTTGCCGACACGGACGGTGCGCTGTCCTCGCTATCACTCGAGCAGGCCATCGCCATGAGAGCTACAAGGATTATCGGGAAGAACCAGCTTCGACGCATTAGGACGGGTTCCGGGTCAGCCGGATTCCTCGATTGTCACTGAGTTGACGAACACCGGAGGCTCAGGGCCCCCACCCAGGGGATTGTCGGGCTGGTCCACGTGGCTGGCCAGAATAGCCTCAGCCACCGCCAGGCTCGCATCATCCATCTGCCCGAACACCACGTAGGTGCCCTGGCTGTTGAGGAGGGCGGCGTTCTCGTTGACCGCGAAGAAGAACTGGGCGCTGGCGCTATCGGGCGCCGCGGTGCGGGCCATCACCAGCTGGCCCGGCTCATAGGTGAACCCCGAGCCCTCATCGGGAATGGTGTATCCCGGCCCGGGATCAGAAGGAGAATTCGTGTGCGGTGCCCCACCCTGGATAATGCCGATGCTCGGATCGGTGCGGAACAACAGCGTGTCGTCGTAATAGTGATGCCAGGCCAACACCGCGAAGTTGTTGGCCGTGACCGGCGTGTTCACTGTGTCGAGGGCGATCCGCAGCTCCCCCGCCGTGGTGTCGAACACCGCTGTGTACTGCTTGGCGAAGTCCAAGCACAGGGGATGGGGGCCGTCGAAGTACAGCACCGTGGGGCCGGATCCGTCATCAGGCGGGCACGCGCCCGACCCAAAAGTCGTGGTGGGAGAGGGATCCGGGATATCGAACCCCGAGCCGCCCATCGCCTCCAATTCCTCGGGAGTCAAGCACCGGTTCTGGAGCGCAAAGAGCTCTCCCATCATCTCCAAGGCTTCTTCCTCATCAGGTTCTTGGCCTGAGAGCATTATGTCGAGCACCTCATCGGGAATACCGTCGGCGATGCACCGGGCGCTCTGTTCAGAAAGTCCGTCTTCGGCAACGAACAGGTTGAACAACATCTCACGGGCATCGACACAGCTTTGGAATGCCTCTTGCACCTCGGCTTCGCTCAGTCCGAAGTCATCCTCTAGTTCAGTGATCAGAGCGCTCATCGCCACAGCCCTGATTCCCTCACTCGAGATTTCGGAGGCTATGCAGTTCGCTTGCTCCGGAGGGACACCATCCGCAGTGATCGCCGCCGCCATAAAGGCCCGCCAGTCGAGGCACTCGAGAGCAACATCCACAGTCGTGGCCGCCTCGTCATCGCTGATCCCGAAATGGTCGGCTAGCGAGAATGAGCCACCGCTCTCATACGCCGCAGCGACCGATGCCCCGTTCAGCCCCAACGTACCGAGCCGCTCATCGGAGAAGACGGCGGCTAGGCCGTCGGCCAAACAACGAACCTGATCTTCATCTATGACGCTTGGACGCTCGTCGTCTTGCAACAGCGCCGTGACCACGGAGTCAGATAGCTCCTGCTGGGCGGTACTGAGCCCCTGTGAAGCCATTGTCGGCGCCGCAGTGGGAGGCTCGGTGGCGGCGACCGGCGGAGCGCTGTCCTCGCTATCACTCGAGCAGGCGGCGGCGAACAGACACAGCGCCACCACGGGAATCATTAGCTTCAACAAGCGCATCACGGCGCTCTCCTTCCTGTCGGACAGCCCTCGATGGCCATCACCGGATGGTCAATGCCCGAGCGTTGCCGCTGCCCCGTCCTTCTACGACGCCCGGAGGTCGCAGAGGGTTCCCCCTACTGCGATCGTTAGAATCTCGACCCTCAAGCTACCGCCCCCATAGCCCGGAGCGTGGCCACCTCCCCGGTGGAATACCCCAACTCGGCCAGCACAGCATCAGTGTCGGCGCCTGCCGGTTGCGACGCTGTGGCGGGCTCGGAGGGCGTGCCCTCGAATCGGGGGGCGGGGCGGGGCTGGTTGACGCCGTCGAACTGGAAGAACACATCGCGGGCCATGGCGTGGGGATGGGCCGGGGTCTGGCCCATGGTCAGCACCGGGGTAACGCAGGCGTCGGTGCCGTCGAACACGGCCATCCACTCTTCCAGGGTGCGGGTGGCGATGATTTTCCCCACTCGCTGCTTCATCTCCGGCCACCGGTCCCGGTCCATCTGGTTGGGAAGGTCGTCGGCGTCGGCCAGGCCGATCCCGGCCATGAACTCGGCATGGAACTGGGGCTCGATGGCCCCCACCGCCAACCATTTCCCGTCGGCGGTGCCATAAACCTCGTAGAAGTAGGCCCCGGAGTCCAGGAAATTTGCCCCGTATTCGTCGGTCCAGAACCCGCTGGCGTGGGCTGCGTACAGGGGTGACAGCAAGTAGGCGGCGCCGTCCACCATGGCGGCATCGACAACCTGGCCGTCGCCGCCCCGAGCCACCTCCAGCAATGCGGCCACCATGCCCAGCGCCAGGAACACCGAGCCGCCTCCGAAGTCGCCGATGAGGTTGAGCGGAACCGATGGGGGCTGTCCTGTCCGTCCGATGTGGGCCAGCGGGCCAGCCAGGGAGATGTAGTTGATGTCGTGGCCAGCCCTATCGGCCATCGGACCTGATTGCCCCCAACCGGTCATCCGTCCATAGACCAGCTTGGGATTGCGGGCCAGACACGCATCGGGGCCTACGCCGAGGCGCTCGGCCACACCGGCCCGGAAGCCTTCGAAAAGCCCGTCGGACGACTCGACCAAACGGAGGACCGCCTCCACTCCCTCAGGCTGCTTCAGGTTGAAAGCCACGGTGCGTTTGCCCCGCTCCATGGGACCCGACTGCGAGGCCACAGGGTTGCCCGAGCCGCCCACCCGGTCAACCCGGATGACCTCGGCGCCCATGTCCGACAGCATCATGCCGGCAAACGGGGTCGGCCCGATACCGGCCAGTTCGATGATGCGCATTCCCTTTAGCGGACCCATGGCCCTACGGTATGCCTGCGAGCCGGAGCGACCGAAAGGCAGAGACCCAGATGAGCGCCAATGATCGAAAGACCGCCTTGGTCACCGGGGCCAGCCGGGGAATCGGAAAGGGCAGCGCCATCGCGTTGGCTCGGGCCGGCTTTGACGTGGCTGTGTCGGCCCGAACCCTGGTGGACGGTGCAGGACGGGACATGTACGACCCCAACCTCACCATTCCCGGCGGACTCGACACCACCGTGGCCGCCATCGAAGCCGAGGGCCAGCAAGGAGTTGCGTTCACCATGGACTTGTTGGACCGAGAAAGCATCACGGCATGCATCGATGGGGCGCTGGAGCACTTCGGCCATCTCGATGTGCTGGTGAACAACGCCATCTACCAGGGCAAAGTGAGCATGACCCCGTTCCTGGACCTGGAAGAGCCCGAGGTTCACAAGCTGTTCGAGGGAAACGTGTTCGCCCAGATGGCGATCACTGAGCGGGTGCTGGCCGCGATGGTGGAGCAGGGCTCTGGAACCATCGTGAACATGATCTCCGCCTCGGCCTACACCGACCCGCCCGGCCCCATCGGCAAAGGCGGCTGGGGCATGGCCTACGCCATGAGCAAGGGTGCGTTCACCCGCATGACCCCGCACATCCACGTGGAGCACGGCCCCGACGGCATCCGGTGCTTCAGCATCGACCCCGGTTATGTGATCACCGAAGCCGCCCGGGCCCGCAACACCGCGGGATCGTTCCCGTACCCCGGCGGAGAGCCGGCCACTATCGGCGCAGTGGTGGCCTGGCTGGCTACGTCCCCCGACGCCGACGAGCACTTAGGCGGCATCGTGTACGCCCAAAGCGAGTTCAAAAAGCGAGGCCTGTCGGCGTGAGAGCGGTACGCCACACGCCCGAGGGCATCCGCCCGGTGGAGGTGCCGGTGCCCACCAAGGTGGCGGTGGGCGGCGCCGAGGGAGTGCGGATCCGGCCTCGCTCGGTGGGCATCTGCCAGACCGACCTGAACATGGTGGGCTTCGGACCAAGGGAGATGACCTACGGCCACGAGTTCGCCGGGGTGCTGGACGACGGAACCCCGGTGGCGATTGAGCCGATGGTGCCCTGCGGCGTCTGCGAGTTCTGCGGAATGGGCGACTACCACTGGTGCGAGAAGTCGCACGAGATGATCGCCGGAGTGGCCTTCGACGGCGGCATGGCCGACGAGATCCTGCTTCCCGAGCGGTGCCTGGTGCGCCTGCCCCACGGGTTGGACGTGGCCAACGCCTGCTTGTGCGAGCCGCTGGCAGTGAACATCCACAGCCTGATGCTGGGGCGGTTGGAGAGCCGCCACCGGGTGGCTGTCGTGGGCCCTGGCATCACCGGATTCGGCTTGTTGGGCGGGGCCGCCGCCCGCTGGCGGGGCTGTGTGGTGGATGTAGAGCCGGACCACGACTTGCACGCCGAAGCCGCCGAGCATATGGGCCTGGGGGTGGGGTTGTCGGGCACCTACGACGTGGTCATCGAAGGCGACGGATCGGAGCGCTCCATCACCCGTTCTGCCGAGGTGGCCCGCCCGGGAGGAACGGTGCTGCTGGTGGCCGGCTACTACCAGAACAAACTGTTCGAGGTGCTGCCCTGGGTGCTCAAGGAGCTGACCGCGGTGTGGGGAACGTTCTACGGCCACCACGGCGCGGGCCGGGCCTTCGACTCCGCCGCCGCGCTGCTGGCCCACCGCCCTGAGATCGCCGAGGCCATGATCACGCAACGCTTCCCCCTCGACGCCGCCGGCGAGGCCTTCGCCCTGGCGGCCAGCGACACCCCCACCCTCAAGGTGGTTGTGGAGCCTTGATTGGGATCAGGCCAGAAAAGAGGCCCGCAAGCGCTCGATGGTTTGGGGCTTGACTCCAAACTCGAGGGCGTAACCCTCAAGACCGCCCCACCGGTCGTCGACGATGTCCAATAGCTCGGTGATGGCGCTGATGGGGGCATTGGTTATGTCGTCGGGCAGCTTCGCCCACACTTTGGCCATTTCGGGCAACTCGGCCAAGGACCGTTCTCGGATTGCTGGCACCGCGGGAGCGGTAGCCGCGTAGTCGCCCACTATGTCTTGGCGACTTACCCCGGCCAATCCCAGAATCATCGCAGCCAGACAGCCAGTCCGGTCCTTGCCTGCCATGCAGAAAAATGCAGTCGGCCAAAGGTCGGGATCGGCCACCACTTCGATTGCTGCGGCGAACCGCTCTCCCCCGCTGCTGATCATGTTCTCGTAGAGCTGGCCAAATGAGCGGTTCGCCATGTCGGGATCGGGGCGCTCATAGGTGTGCATGGTCCGGTCGGTGGTTCCCACGTGGCGCTCGACGATGCCCAGGGTCGGATTGAGCACCCCAACCCGCTCCCGCTCGTCGTTTGCCCGCAAGTCCACGGCGGTGCGGACACCCAACCGGCCTGCTATAACCTCGGCGTCCGCCGGGCTTAGGCGGTGCAGTGAGTCAGCCCGGAACAGGACTCCCCACTTGGTGGTGCCGCCCAATGAGCTGGCGTAGCCGCCCAGGTCTCGGAAGTTCACGCACCCTTCCAGAGGGATGCGCCGCTGATGGTTCATTGCTCCAATTTCCCGTCTTCCCTCCGGCCCGCAATCTAGGACACCACTAGCGTGAGGGCGTGGTCGGGAAGATTCACGTCTTGGACGAGCTGACCGTCGAGCCCGGACGGCTAGACGAGGTGCGTCGGTTGATGACCGAGGGCTACATGGCGGGGGCCAAAGCGCGGGGCATGACGTTGGAGCAAACTTGGCTGACCCCGCCAATTGAGCTGTTCGACCAGCCCAACACACTGGTGTACTTGTGGTCGGTGCCTGATGCGGCGGCGTGGTGGGCGATGCGGGGCGCCGCCGGGCGAGACCCAGGTGTCAGCGAATTCTGGGCCGAAGTCGACGCCCTCTGCGTGGAGCGACAACGACGGTTTCTGGTGGACGATCAGATTGGCGAGGAGGAAGAGTGAGCCGAACGCTGGCACTGGTGACCCTGCTCGAAGGCGCCGATCCTTCTCGGGTGGCCGAATTGGAATCGGCGGCGGTGCTGGGCAAACACCTGCCGGGCACGGTGGGCGGCGGCCACTACACCTGGGACGGAATCGACGATCCGGTCCCGCCCGGCTTTGAGGACGTGGCCGATGTCGATTTGGTCGAGCTGGAACTCATCGACGGTTCGCTGGCCGATCCCGATTTCGCCGGGGAGATCAAGCGCACCCTCCTGCTTCGGGTCGAGCCCGACGCCCCGGCCGATTCGGTGGCTGCATTCGAACGGGACCTCATGGCCATGCCCGACCACATCCCGGCCATCGTGAACTGGACCCTCAGCCGAGTTGTCGGCCCATCGGGCACCCGGTGGACCCACAGCTGGGAGCAGGAGTACTGCACCCTTGACGGGCTCAAGGTGGACTACATGATGAGCCCCCACCACTGGGGCCTCATCGACGGGTGGTTCGATCCCGAGATGCCCCGGCAGATCGTGGACCTCGAGCTGGCCCACGTCTATCACCCCACCGACCGCTCTGTTCTGGCCGCTGCTCTCGGTTAGGGGTGCTGGGAGCTGACCGAGACGATCTCACCGGTCATATACGTCGAATAGTCGCTGGCCAGAAACACCATCACGTTGGCCACTTCCCACGGCTCGGCGGCCCGGTCGAACGCTTCCAGCGAAATCAAGCTGTCGAGGAATTCCTGGCTGGATGTCTTGGCCAAGAACGGGTGCATGGCCAGGCTGGGCGCCACACAGTTGACCCTGACCCCGGTCTCGGCTGCTTCAATGGCCGCGCAGCGGGTAAGGGCCATCACCCCGGCTTTGGCCGCGGCGTAGTGGCTCTGGCCGGCTTGGGCTCGCCAACCCATCACCGAGGCGTTGTTGACGATGACCCCCGAGGCCCGGGGCATCATGTGGCGCAGCGCCGCTCGGGTGGTTCGCATGGTGCCGTTGAGGGTGACATCGATCACCACCTGCCACTGATCGTCGGTCATGTCCACCAGATTGGCGGTGCCCCCCAAACCAGCGTTGTTGATCATCACGTCCACATGGCCCAGCTCGGCCACCGCGGCATCGATCAATGCTTGGACTTCCTCTTCGGCCGTCACATTGCACAGCTGTGTGGCGGGCCGAACACCGAACTCCTCGGCCAAGCGGTCGGCGGCTTCATCCAAGCGGCGCTCGTGGATATCGCTGATGAGCACCTGGGCGCCCTCGGCGATGCACCGCCGAGCGGCGGCGAAGCCCAAGCCGGTGCCGGCCGCCGCGGTTACCACTACGGTCTTGCCCTCCAGCAGCCCTCGGCCCGGCGGCTCGGCGGGCACTTCCCGGCTCACGGCGACACCGGGACCGGCGGCAGATCCTTCATGGCCTCGGCCAAATCGGCGATGGTCCAATCCCGCTCTGTATCAAGGAAGTCTTGGCGCAACCACGGGGTGTACCAGCGGACGTCGCCGCCTTTGGCCATGAACACTCGGCCGGTCACCTCGCAATCGGCGGCGGCCAGCCACCCCACCACCGGCGCAGGGTGGAAGGGGTGGTACACGTCGAACCCCTCGGCGGGCTTGGCCACCATCTCGGCCACTCCCGGCGCCCCCTCGGTCATGCGGGTGCGGCCCGCGGGGGTGACGCAGTTCACCCGCACGCCGTAGCGGCCCAGCTCCTGGGCGATGATCACCGTCATGCCGGCAATGGCGCTCTTGGCCGCGCCGTAGTTGGACTGGCCCACCTGGCCGATCAACCCCGAAGTGGAGCTGATGTTGATCACCGAGGCGTTCACTGCCTCTCCGGCCTTGGCCTGATCGCGCCACCAGCCGGCGCACACCCGGGTCATGCAGAAGGTGGACTTGAGGTGGCCGCGGATCACCGAGTCCCAGTCGTCCTCGCTCATGCTGGCAAACATCTTGTCCCGCAGGATGCCGGCGTTGTTCACCACCACGTCCACTCCGCCGAAGGCGTCCAGCGTCTGGGCCAGCACCGATTCGGCGCCAGCCATCTCAGCCACGTCGTCGCTGTTGGCTACTGCTGTGCCTCCCGCGGCGGTGATCTCATCCACCACCGCCTGAGCCACTGACTGGTCGGCACCGGTGCCGTCGGCGGCGCAACCCAAGTCGTTGACCACCACCCTGGCACCCTCGGCGGCGAACAGCAGGGCGTAGTGACGACCGATGCCCCGCCCGGCGCCGGTGATGACGGCGATCCGCCCCTCGAGCGCGCCGCCGGACATCAGCTGCCCTGAGCGGCCTGGCGCTGGGCGGCCTGCGCGGCCAGCAAGGCCATGGTGGGGTGCTCTTCGAAGCCGATGGTGCGGGGCAGCGACTCCTCGATCCCCTCGGGGGTCCAACTGCTGTCGGGGGCATACATGGAGCGAAGTTCGCCGAATTGGGCCCACACAGAGATGCGGGGACCGACCACGGTGTACACCTGAGCTGTGATGTCCCGAGCAGCATCGCTGAGCAGGTACACGGCCAACGGCGCCACGTCTTCGGGCTCGCCGGCCTCGATCTCAAAAGGCACGTTCTCCGACATACGGGTCTTGGCGCTGGGAGCGATGCAGTTGGCGTTGATCCCGTAGCGCTTCAGAGCCAGCGCCGCGCTCTTGGTGAGCGAGATGATGCCGCCCTTGGCCGACGCGTAGTTGCACTGGGAGGTCGAGCCGGTGAACGCCCCCGAGGTGATTCCCACTAGCGACCCGCCGGTTTCCTGCTTGCGCATGATGGCCGAGGCGTGCTTGTACACCGTGAAGTGGCCTTTGAGGTGTACTCGGATCACATCGTCGAACTCTTCTTCGGTCATGTTGAAGATCATCCGCTCCCGCAGGATGCCAGCCACGCACACCGCGCCGTCGATGGACCCCCAGGTATCCACCGCAGCCTGGACCGCGGCCGCGCCGCCCTCCATGGTGCTGATGTCGGAGGCCAAGGCCAGGGCGGTACCGCCCGCCGCCTCAATCTCGGCCACCACCGCATCGGCCACCTCCGACGACGGGTCCGAGCCGTCCAGCGACACGCCGTAGTCGGCCACCACCACATTGGCGCCGGCGGCAGCACAGCCTATGGCGATGGCCCGGCCGATGCCGTTGCCCGCTCCGGTGACGACGATGTTTTTGCCTTCGAGATATCCAGTCACGGGGGGAAACCCTATCTTTCGGCTTCGGCCAATAGAAGGTTGAAGTGCTTGGTCAGAGTTTCTGGGGGAATACGACCGCTTCCCCTAGACGCCAACGTTCCGTCACCGAATACCAAGACCCAAAACGGTGTGCCTGCCTGCCCGAGGGCGGCGGCAATCTCGTTGTCGGCACTGTCCACCAGAACGGGGAACGGCCAATCTTCATCGGCCAGCCATTGGCTGGGCGGGTAATTGTCCCTGCTGGAGTCCACCAGGGTGACCACGCTGATCAGGTCCACCCCATCGGGAAGTTCGTTTCCTGCAGCAAGCCAGCCGGTGAACTCAGCCACTTCTCCCTGACAAGCCGGGCACCAGTGAGCCAGGAACAAAAGGACTGCTGGACGCTCACCCGGAGTCCAGGAAAACGGCGTGCCGTCGATGGCTGTACCCGAGAGCCCAGGCACTGGACGACCGATTGCCGGATCAGAAGCTGGAGAATCTCCTGCCGGCCCTAGAGACTGTCCGACGATCTGCACCGGGGCAACCTCGACCGCCCCCGGGGCAGCATCGTCGTCGCCGCCGCAGGCAGCCGCCAAAAAGAGAACAGCGGTGACCAGTGCCGCGATGCGGCGGACATTGCGTTTGGACTTCATGGACACAGGCTACGGGCTGGCTACAGCGGCATCACCACGCCGCCATTGGGCCGCATGGTCTGGCCGGTGACGAACCTTCCGGCCTCGGAACAGAGGTAGAGAATGGCGTAGGCAATGTCGTTGGGGTCACCCACATAGCCCAGGGGGTTCATCTGGGCGATGGTGTCGAAGTGGTTCCGCTGGCGCTCGGGGTCCACCTTGCCGTCGTCATCCAGAAAGTGGCGGTCGTAGATGGGGGTCTCTATGGAGCCGGGGGCCACCGCGTTCACCCGGATGGGGGCCATCTCCACCGCCGCGGTTCGGGTGATCATCTTCACCGCCGACTTGGTGAGGGCGTACACCGAGATCATCGGGGCGGGCATATCGGCCCCGGCCGATGACAGGTTGACGATGGAGCCAGACTTCTGGTCGGCCATGGCGCGGCCCGCGGCGGCGGTGCCCCAATAGACGCCCTTGATGTTCACGTTCATCACGCGGTCGAGCTGCTCAGGAGTGGTGTTCACGATCAGGCTGTCGGTGATGATCCCCGCGTTGTTCACCATGATGTCCAGCCGGCCGTGGCGGTTCACCGCATCAGCTACCAGCGCATCCACCGCCGCCTTGTCACTCACATCGGTAGGCACCGCCGACCAACTGGCTCCCAACTCGTCCAGCGCCCCTCCGGTCTCGCCCATTCCATCCGCGTCAACGTCCCCCAGCACCACCGAAGCCCCGGCTTTGGCCAGTGTTACCGCTGTCCCCCGGCCGATGCCGGAGGCCGCCCCTGTGACCACCGCCACCCGGTCGGAAATATCAAACGCAGCAATGATGTCGTCATGCATGGCCCCATCATGGCCCTTGCCGAATGGGGATCAGGAACCGTACTTGGGATGCGTCAGGCGGGTTCCCAGAAGATCATGGCGTGGGTGTCGTCGTAAGTGCGGGCATAGGCGGTAACGGGCATGCCGATCTCGACGGTTTCGGGGTCGATGCCGGTGAGGCCGCCGAACATTCTCACTCCCTCAGGGAGGTCGATCATGGCCAGCACATAGGGCAGTTCGGCGAAGGCCGGGACGCCGTATTGGCGGACCACGGTGTAGGTGTAGACGGTGCCGGTGCCGGCGGCCTCCATCCACTCGGGCTCGGCGCCGCAGGCGGTGCATATTGCTCGGGGATAATGCTGGCGATGGCCGCATTCCGGGCACTGCTGGATGAGCAAGCGGCCCTCAGCGGCGGCGGCGAAAAACTCTCCGTACTCGCCCTCGCCGGCGGGGACCGGTCCCTGCCATTCAAGATCGCTGACGACCCTCATGACGGCCGGTCCTTGCCCAAGATGACGGTGGCGATGGCCGACAGCCAGCCGCCGGAACCGCAGGCCAGGGCCAACTCCGCGTCGGGTACCTGGGCCTCGCCAGCGTCGCCTCGCAGCTGACGTACTGCTTCGATCAACAAGAAGATGCCCCGCATTCCCGGATGGTTGGACGACAAACCCCCTCCGTCGGTGTTGGTGGGCATCGAGCCACCTCGGCGCAGGTGGCCCTCTTCCACATAGGCGCCGCCCTCTCCCCGATCGCAGAAGCCCAAGCCCTCCAGCATGAGCATCACAGTGATGGTGAAGCTGTCGTAGAGCTGGGCGGTGTCGATGTCGGCCGGTGTCACCCCCGCCTGGGCGAACGCCTCTGGTCCGCATACCGCTGCCCCCATCTCAGTGAAGTCGGGCATCTGGTGGATGTTCCAGTGAGTCTGGGTGCCCGCCGACCCCAACACGTAGATCGGGGGCTGGCGCAGATCCCGGGCGATCTCCTCAGTGGTCATCACCAGCGCCCCACCCCCGTCGGTTATCACGCAGCAGTCCAGCTTGTGCAGCGGATCGGCGATCATACGGCTGCTCAACACGTCGTCCACCGTGATGGGGTCGCGGTAACGGGCATCAGGATTGAGGCCAGCGAACTCCCGAACCCCCACGGCGATCTCGGCCAATTGCTCCGAGGTGGTGCCGAACTCGTGCATATGGCGGCGGGCAGCCAGGGCATAGGCCCCCACCAGGGGCAATCCGTAGGGGGTGGCCATCTGCATGGCTCCGGTCACCGGCTGAGCGTCGCGCTGAAAGCCCCCGGTGCCCAGCACCCGGCCCATGCGGGTGAGCTGATCGGAGCCATAGGTGATCAGCACGGTGTCGCACAGCCCCTCCCGGATAGCGGCGGCCGCGTGCTGCACGTGGAACTCGAACGACGAGCCCCCCACCATGGTTCCGTCGATGTAGCGGTGGTTCACACCTAGGTACTCGGCCATGGACACGGCGTCGTCGCCCGCTGCTGGCCCGCCGCCGCTGGTGCTCACATATCCGTCGATGGCCGACTTGGCGATGCCGCAGTCGGCAATGGCACGACGGGCGGCCAGCGCATGGTGCTGCACCGAGTTCAGGTGCGGCACCACCGGATAGTCGCTCAGGCCAATGCCGCAGATGACGGGGTGTCGGGAAGGCATCTAGGCCAGAGCCTCAATGATGGAGTTGTGCTCGCCGAGGTGGGGGGCGCGGTGACGGATGCGATAGGGGGACTTGGGAGCGATATACGGTGCTCCCAGATAGGTGAAGGTCCGGCCCAAGTCCTCGTGCTCCACTTCGACTGGGAAGCCTCGCTCTTGGAAGTGGGGGTCGGCCAGCACTTCTTCGGGGGAGTAGATGATGCCCACCGCCAAGCCCCGCTCTTGGGCGCCGATGAAGAACTCGTAGGCGGTGATGTTCTCGGAGATGAACCGGACTGCCTCTCGGGCGGCACCGAACATAGCGGTCACCTCGGGATCTTGGCCCACCTGCGAAAGATGCAGATCCTCTTCGAGTTGGGCGCCCATCTCCAGGAAGAAGAACTCTTCAAATTGGTCTTTCAACCCCAGGCTCTCCATCCACTCCACTACCACGGCGAAGTCCCGGGCCGAGCGGGGTGGAAAGCCGGTATTCACGTCGATGCCGTCTGCCGACAGTGCCCGGGTGAACGTGGTGGGCTCGATGGCCGCGTGCCGCCCAGTCTGGCGCTGCACCTCGTCGCCAGCTACCAACCACTGCACCGAGCCGAACTCTGTGGTCACGTTGGCGGCTGCGTGCATGCTGACGTCCACGAACTGGCCTTGGCCGGTGCGGTCTCGGGCCAACAGCGCGGTCTGGGCGGAGAGCACCGCAAATACCGAGCCGGTTTGGTACCCCTGGTTGCCCCCGCCCCGCTGGGGCGGGATGGCGTGGTCGTCGTAACCGCAGCTCCACACGGGCCCGCCTGCGGCCAGCACGGTGAGGTCGATGCTCTCTTCTTGGGACCGCGGTCCGTTGCGGCCAAACGGGGTTAGCGACACCCAAATCAACTCGGGATGGTCGGCCCGCAAGGTGTCGTGGTCGATGCCCAGGTCGGCCAATCGGCCAGGGCGCTCGGATTCCAGCACCACATCGACGGTGGCAACCAGCGACCGGAACCGGTCCCGACCGTCTTCATCCCCTAGATCCAGGGTCACGCCCAGCTTGGAGGCGTTGTAGTGCCACCACCACAGGCTGCGCTCGGGATCGGGCACATCGTGCAGGAACGGCTCAAATCCCCGGGTGTGGTGACCATCGGGAGGCTCAACCACAATGACCTCGGCCCCCATCCCCGCCAGTATCAGGCCGGCATACGCTGACGCTTCACCGGCCAGCTCCACTACTCGGATTCCTGCCAGAGCGCCGGGAAGATCGTTCCCCGCCATCAGATCACCCCCTCTGCGGCCAGGTCGGTCAACTCGGCGTCGGAATGACCGAGCAGGCCCCCAAGTATCTGGCGGTTGTGCTGGCCCAATAGAGGAGCTCCCCGCTCCAGCACCCAGTCGGTCTCGGAGAAATGGGCGGGGATTCCGTCGACCCGAACCCGACCCATCTCACCGTGGGTGACGGTGGGCCACAAGCCCCAGGCCTCGGTGTTGGGGTCGTTGTCGATCCGGTCCTCCGGCTTGGCCACTCCGGCAGCGGGCACACCGACGGCTTGCAGTTCAGCGGCCGCCTTGAACCGATCCCGACCTGAACTCCAGGCCCGCACGGCATCGTCCAACTCGTCCTCATAGGCCAGCCGCCCGGCCAGGTCGTCGAACCGCGGGTCGTTGATTCCCATAAGCCGGGCGATGGCCTGCCAATCGCGGTCGTCTCGGGCAGCCAGGGCCAGCCAGGCGTCGTGCCCGTCGGCCTCATAGATGCCGTGAGGAGCCATGGCCGGGAACTGGCTGCGGTTGCTGTAGGGCATGCCGTCGCGCCGCAGCGGCCGTCCGTTCACGGTGTAGTCCAATGCCACCGGGCCGAGCATGGTGGCCCCGGCGTCGGTACACGACATGTCGATCCATTGGCCCTCGCCGGTGCGGCTGCGGTGGATGAGCCCGGCCATGATGGCCATGGCCATGAAGTTCCCTCCGTGGTGGTCCATGTAGGAGTAGCCCCACCCAGCCGATGGCATGTCGGGGAGCCCGGAGGTGAAGGTGAGTCCGCAGCAGGCCTGCACGATCGGGCCCCACGTCTTGTACTTGCAATAGGGGCCTACGTGGCCGAACCCGCAGTTGGACACGTACAAGATGTCGGGCTTGATCTCTTTCAAACGGTCGTATCCAAAACCCAGGCGCTCCAACACCCCGGCGGCGAAGTTCTCGGTGACGGCGTCGCTCACCGAGATGATCTCGGCCAGCAGCTCTTTGCCCCGCTCGGTGCGGAGGTTGAGCGTGACCCCCAGCTTCTCCACGTTGTGGTTGTTGAAGCAGCCGCCGAACTCATGGCCCCGGCGGTCGTCCACGAACGGGGACGTTCCCCGGAGCACATCCCATTTGCCGAGGCGCACCGGATCCTCGATGCGGATGATCTCGGCCCCGAAGGCGGCCATCCACCGGGTGGCCCCTGCTCCGGCCAGCTGCCCGGTGAAGTCGCAGATGCGAATGTGGGACAAAGCCTCAGATTTCACGGCCCGACCTTATGCGGTCGGATTAAGCGGCAACCGAGTCGGGAAACGCCGACGGCCCCGCCCGCCGTTCCCTAGGCTCCTCCCCGTGCGAGTGCTACACCACATGGAAGACGGGCGGCTCGACCCGATCATCGCCCGATTCGAAACCGTGGAGTTCGTGTGCGTCCCTCGCCAGGGCGACATCCCCGAAGGGGCGTCCGGCGACGTGTTGCTGACCATCCCCCGGGGCTATCCCAACCTCTCCGAGCTCCTGGACCGAGGGGTGGAGTGGGTACACGTGACAAGCACCGGGATCGACGGGTTTCCGCTCGAGTTCCTGGGCGACCGGGTGATGACCTGCTCACGGGGGGCTTCCGCTATCGGTATCTCCGAGTGGTGCCTGGCCATGATGCTGGCCTTCGAGAAGGACCTGCCCAATGTGTGGCTGCAAAGCCCGCCTGAGCGATGGTTCACCGCCGATCTGGGGGCGCTCTACGGCAAGACCCTGGGACTCATCGGGCTGGGCGGCATCGGCACCGCGGTGGCCCGCCGGGCCCTCGCCTTCGATATGACGGTGTTGGCTTTGCGACGCACAGCGGCGCCTTCGCCTCTGGTTGGGGTGCAGATCGCCACCTCGTTGGACGAGCTGTTGGAGCGCTCCGATCACATCGTGGTGGCCGCTCCGGCCACCGCCGCCACCCATCACCTCTTGGATGCCGACACCCTGGCCAAAGCCAAGCCGGGCGCGCACATCATCAACATCGCCCGGGGCGACCTCATCGACCAGGACGCCCTGCGGGCTGCACTGGACCGCGGGCATATCGCCCGGGCCTCGCTGGACACGGTGGAGCCCGAGCCCCTCCCCGAGGGCCACTGGCTGTACGAGCACCCCCAGGTCCGACTCAGCGCCCATGTGTCCTGGTGCATGCCTGAATCCTGGGACTTCCTCATGGCCCCCTTCGCCGACAATCTTCAGCGCCGCTTAGACGGACAACCCCTAGAGGGAATCGTCAACCCCAACGAGGAGTACTAGCCGTCGGTTGACAACACTGCCGCCACCACCTCGCGGCGGCGGACCTGGCCGGTGGCCGGAGTGCGGGGGATGGCATCCATGGTCTCGATGCGGCGGGGGTGCTTGAACCGGGCCAGGCGGTTGCTCAGGTGGGCTTGCACTGCATTGGGAGTGGGCCGGGCAACGCCCGACGCGAGCACGAACACGGCGCACACCACCTCGCCCCAGCGGTCGTCGGGAATGCCCACCACCGCCACTTCGGCAGCACCGGGGAAATCAGCCAGATGGCCTTCGACCTCGGCAGGCGACACCGTCTCGCCACCGGTGCGGATTACGTCTTTGACTCTCCCGACGATGGAGTAGAAGCCGTCGCCGTCCACCTCGGCCAGATCGCCGGTGCGGAACCAGCCGTCTTCGGTGAATGCCTCAGCGGTGGCGTCGGGATTGTCGAAATAACCGTCGAACATGAAGGGCGACCGGGTCTGGAGCTCTCCCTGGTCGAGGCGCACCTCCGCGCCGGTGTGGGCCTGACCGCAACTCCCCGGCCGGGACTCCATGTCGGCGTCGTCCAGCATCGTGACCGAGCCCGCCTCAGTGGAGCCGTAAAAGACCCGTCGATGGGCGTTGGGGAACGCGGCCTTCAGGTCGGCCAGCAGCTCGGGTGGGGTGGCCGAGGTGCCGGAAGTGGCGAATCGGAGCGAGGCCAAATCGGCATGGCGACCGGCATCCAACACCCGGCGCCACACCGCCGGGATGCAGTTCATGTAGGCCGCTTGGTGATGCTGAACCGCATCGATCAACACATCGGCGTCGGCCCGGTCAGTGAACACCACCAGCCCTCGGGCCTGCCAGGCCTGAAGGGCGATGGTCCACGCCCCCATGTGGAACATCGGGAACATGCACACCGTGGCCCCCCTCGGCTCCAGCAGCGCCGGGGTGCGGGTGCGGAGCCAATTGCACCGGTGCGACAGCACCACGCCCTTGGACTTACCTGTGCTGCCGCTGGTGAAGAACACCACATGAGGATCGCTCTCCCCCACCTGCGATGGCACCGGTGCCGCGGCCGACCCTGACTGGGCCTCGGCAACCAGGTCGAGCCCGGGACCGGTGCCTCCCAACCGCACCAGTGGGACCCCCACGGCGTCGGCCACCGCCTGCCCAGCCTCGGCGTGTCCGGGATCGACCACCAGCAGCCGGGGTCGAGCCAGGCCCACCATCTCGGCCGCCTCCTCGGGCGACAGCCGGGCGTTAGCCGGGGCGAACACAGTCCCCGCTCGGGCCAGGGCTACAAAGAGCGACACCGACGCCAGGTTGTTGTCGCTCCAGGTGACCACCCGGTCGCCCCGACTCACCCCGAGTCCGGTCAGCACATGGCCCATCTGATTGGCCTGCCGGCGCAGCTCCCCGTAGGTGAGCACTTGCCCGTCCAGCGCCGCTGCCGGGCGATGCGGCACGGTCGCGGCCGCATTGTCGAACACCGAGCCGATCACCAACTCCATCGCCGGGCACACTACCGGGAGATGGGGCCTCCAACCGGTGTGGTCACTACCGTGAGGGACAATGACGGAGCAAACGGGTCGGCGATCTAGGGCCGCAGAACTCGCTCTCGAAAAGGCCTATGCGGCCAAAGGCCCAGAGGCCAATCGCGAGCTGTACGCATCGTGGGCCAAGACGTACGAGTCGGGCTTCATCGTCGACAGCGGATACGTCTACCACCAAGAAGTGGTCAAGGTCTTCAGCGATGGATTCGAACAAAGGAGCCAGCCTGTTCTGGATGTGGGCTGTGGAACCGGAGTCGTCGGGGGCGAGTTGGCCAAGTTGGGCGTGTCCGTTATCGACGGCATCGATATCTCCCCAGAAATGCTGGCCGAAGCCGCGGCCAAGACGTGCAACGGCCGCCCGGTGTATCGGCAACTCATTGAAGCCGACCTCACCGGTCAGACCGAATTGGCCGTTGGCGCCTACGCCGGCATCGTGAGCTCAGGAGCATTCACCCATGGGATCTTCGGTCCGGAGACGATTTTGAAACTGCTCCGGGCGGCGAGCCCCGGTGCTCGTTTCGCGCTCGGGATCAACTCTGCCCACTTTGAAGAGGTCGGCTTTGCCGACTGGCTGGGACAGCGCCAGTCGGACGGACACATCTCAGAGCCGCACTTCGAGTTGCGGCCAATCTATGGCGACGCTGACGAGGCAGATCCCAACCAGTGGTCCCGCATCGCAGTCTTCTCGGCCTCGTGAGCAAAGCCGCATAAGTGGACGGGACGTGGCACCATTGGACCCATGAGCTTGACGTCCGATCCGCTCCCCGGCACAGAAGAGGAAAACGCGTTCGACCCGTTCGCCTATCCCGAGGCGGTGCCAATCGACACGTTGGCCGAGCTGCGTTCAGAGTGCCCGGTGGCCCGGACTCCCACTGGCTGGTACCTCACCAAGTTTGACCATGTGTTGGAGGCCACCAGAGACGTGGAGACCTTCGTGTCCAGCTTCCGCGATCCCGGCGTGGTGGTCCCCGAAGAGGAGAAGCTCATCAGCGAAATCCCCGAACCACGTCACGGCAAGGTGCGGAGGATCATCAACGCCACGGTGGCCCATCACAAGTCGATGCGAGCCGAGCCCTTCGTGCGGGATCTGTGCCACCAATATCTCGACCCGATCTTGGAGCGGGGCCACGGCGAGCTGGTGGCCGAGTTCATAACCCCGGTGCCTATCAACGTGATCTCCCACCTCATCGGGGTGCCCGCCGAGGACTGGGAGCAGTTCCACGCCTGGACCGACGAGGTTGTGCTGGGCGACTACCCCCGCACCAACCGCAACGAGCGGGGCGAGGGCCTGGCCGGTGCCCATCCCGAGTTCTGCGCCTACATCGACGCCCTGATCGCCGAGCGGCGGGCCAGCGACGAGGCCCCCGACGACCTGGTAACCCGGCTCATCACCACCGAGATCGAGGGTCACCGCCTCACCGATGTGGAGATACGCACCCAGCTTGCCTTCCTCATCATGTCGGGCAACGAGACCACCCGGCACCTGATCGGCAACCTGCTGTGGCGCATCATCGGCGACTCTGAGCTGTTCGCCACCCTCAAGGCCGACCGGAGCCTCTCTGAGCGGGCGGTAGAGGAATCGTTGCGGATCGACTCCCCCGCCCACATGCTCATTCGGGACTGCACTGCGGACACCGATGTGTTCGGCGCTCCGATGCGCAGTGGCGACAAGATCGTGTTCGGCGTGTCGTCGGCCAATCGGGACGAGGACTACTTCGACGATCCCGATTCATTCCGGCTCGACCGGGACCGCCCCAAAGACCACATCGCCTTCGGCGGTGGCCCCCACATCTGCCCCGGCGCCAGCCTGGCCCGCCTGGAAGGCCGAGTGGCGCTGGAGGTGTTCTTGGACCGAGTGGCCACTGCCGAGCTGGCCCCCGGATGCGTTCGCAAGAAGACCCCTGTGTTCTGGGCCAACGGACCCGACCGCCTCGACGCGTTCTTGACTCCCGAACCCGTTGGCTGAACAACAGCCCGAGGGCGAGACTTACACCCACGGTTACCACCAGGTAATCGTGGGATGGCACTCCCGGCGCACTGCCGAGACTTGCGCGGCCTTCTTGTTGCCTCAACTGCGGCCCGATGCCGAGGTGCTCGATATCGGTTGCGGCTCAGGCACCATCACCGCCGGCTTGGCCCGCCGCGCTGGCCGGGTGGTGGGCCTTGACTTGTCGGCTGACGTGGTGGACGCGGCCCGTGCCCATGCCGACGACTGCGGCCTGTCCAACGCTTCCTTTGAGATCGGGTCGGTCTACGAGCTGCCGTGGAATGACTCCAGCTTCGACGTGGTGTACGCCCACCAGGTGCTCCAGCACCTTTCCGATCCGGTCCGGGCCTTGCGGGAGGCCCGGCGAGTACTGCGGTCCGGCGGGCTGGTGGCCGTGCGCGACTCCGACTACGCCACCATGATCCACGCTCCCGTGTTCCCGGCCATCGAGCGCTGGCGGGACCTCTACCATCAGGTTGCGACCGCCAACGGCGGTGAGGCCGACGCCGGTCGCTATCTGCTGTCGTGGGCAATTGAAGCCGGTTTCACCGACATCGAGACCACTGCCACTACCACCGCCCACACCGACCACGAGGGTCGGACTGTGTGGGGCGAGATGTGGGCAGTGCGGGCAATTGAAAGCGACTTCGCCGAACACGCAGTCAACAACGGATTCGCCACCCGCGATGAACTAAAGGAAATCTCCGACGCCTTCCGCCAATGGGCCATCCAGCCCGACGGCTTCTGGGCCTGGGTGAACGGCGAGGTGATCGGGGTCTGCCCACCTGATTGACAGGCCTCCGCTATTCGACCGGCGGGCTCTCGATCAGCTCAACGCAAGTGCCGTCGGGGTCCTCGAAGAACAGCGCCCGAAGGTCGGAGGGAAGACCGGGGCCCATTTCCAACTCCACCGGCGGGGAGTAGCAGGCCACCTCGGCGTCGACCAATGCGGCATAGTCCCTGTCGATGTCGTCGGTGAGCAGGGCCATCCGGAATATGCCCAGCTCATTGGCCTGCCGACGAGCGGTACCGGTGGGCCGGGGCTGCTTCCACTCCACCAAATCAAGAATGAACCCGGAGGGGTTGGCGTTGGGGGCGCCGATGAACCAGGCATCCCAGGCCACATCTCCGTCCACCCGGAACCCTGAGCCCGGCTGAGGCTCAGCCGGGCAAGAACGAATCCGAGCGTTCAGTCCGAGCACGTCGCAGTAGAAGTGGCGAGAGCGCTCCAGGTCGGAGCAATTGACGTTGACGTGGGCCAACCGTGTGTTGTCCGCCTGCACGAACTGCACCGCGGTCCCATCGGGATCAGAGCATAAGAAGAGCTCAGGAGCCGACATTCCCTCGACCCCGAGGTTGACCCGAGCCGGCGGCGACCACACGTCGTGTCCGGCCTCGGTGAGCCGCCGGTGCAAGCCGGCCAAGTCATCGGTGAGAATGCACAGCCGGCCGAAACCCAGCTCGGTAACAGATGCCGGCGGCGTCCCTGCTGGCCCAGGTACCTGCCACTCCAACAGATCCAGCACCACCCCATCGAGGGCATCGTCACCCGCCATGATCCAGGCGTCCCACTGCACCTCGTCCAACCCAAACGCCCCACCCGGCTGAGGCCGTTCCGGCTGGGTACGAACCGTGGTCCGCAACCCCACCAGATCCCGATAGAACTCCAGCGACCGCTCCAGATCAGAGCAGTTCACATTCACATGAAAAAACCGCAGCGGTCCCACAGGCATGCGGGCTTGACTACCACATCACAGGAGACCGCCTGAAACAGTCCTTCCCCTTCCTATCCCGCAGGGCAGGCGGTATCATGCAGAAAGCAAATCGGCACCGCGGTCATCGTTGGTGCCCCTCAAAGTCCTTCTGAAGAGAGGGCCCTATGGAAGCCCCCGTCGAAGCAACTTCGACTACCGAGTCCGAACACAGTCCCAGCAGTAACTCAGCCACCGGTACACCGTGGACCGACGAAGAACTCGAACTGCTCACCGCTGCGGAAGACCAAGAACTGGCAGAGGCCAGAGCTCGCGAAGCCCGCGGCCTAGAGCCTTACGAGAACTTGATCACCGCAGAGGACTTGCTGGCACGGGCCACCGAGCTACGAGCTATCCAAGACCCGACCTCCTAAGGCCCACTAGATGGCCTGGCGCTATAGCGCAACGATCAGCCCTTGATGGTGAGGAGTTCGAGGAGGTTGCCGTCGGAGTCGCGGAAGTAGACGGACTGGCCGCGTTCGCCGTTGCTGGCGGGGCGGGGGGCGGGGCCTTCGATGATCTCAACGCCGCAGTCGGCCAGGTGGGCCTGGGCTTCGGCGATGGTGCCGCCCCAGCGGAAGCACAGGTCTACCGAACCGGGGGTGGGCAGGCGGGCATGGGGAGATGCAGGGGCGGCCGCGGGGTGCACATTGATGCGGTTGGCTCCCACCTGCATCATCACGATGGGCATCTTCCCGGCACGGAACTCCTCCAGATACATGGGCTCAGCCCCCAGCACTTCGCCGTAGAAGGCCACGGTGGCCACCACATCGGCCACGGTGATTGCTAGATGGTCAAATCCCTCAACGCTCATAGTGCCTACCCTCGCATCGGGATGCCCGCGGTGGAGCCCCCGTCGATGATGTACTCGTGGCCAGTCTGGTACGACGAGGCGTCTGACACCAGATAGCAAGCCAGATCGGCCACCTCAGAGGCCACCCCGGCCCGACGCAGGGGCACATGGCCAAACAGCTCAGGGCGCCCGTGGCGGTCGGACGACAACATGGCGGTCTCGATCGGACCGGGGTGGATCGAATTCACCCTGATTCCCCTGGGTCCCAATTCGATTGCTGCCACCTTCGTCAGCCCCCGCACCGCCCACTTGGTGCCCCCATAGGCCGAATGGTGGGCGATTCCCTCCATGCCGGCGATAGACGAAATGTTGACGATCCCCCCACCGCCGGCCTCGGCCATGGAATCGGCCACACTCTGGATGCCCAGATAGGTACCCAAGTAGTTCACCTCCCAGATGCGACGCAGGCTCTCGGGGGTCTCATCGGCAATCGGGGCGGTCCAGTGGATGGCGGCGTTGTTCACCAGCGCCCGCAGCGGCCCCTGCTCCACCGCGGCGGCCACCACCCGGGCCCAATCCTCGGACGAGGACACGTCGTGGTGGAGATACACGGCCTGGTCGCCCAACTCGGCGACCACCGCCTCCCCCTCCTCGTCGAGCACGTCGCCCATCACCACGAACGCGCCTTCGGCGACAAACTTCCGGGCCTCGGCCTCGCCTTGTCCCCGGGCCGCCCCGGTCACGATCGCTACCCGTCCATCGAGACATCCCATGGCGAAGTTCTAGCCCAACGACCGCTCCTGCCACAGCGTTGGGCCGGGGATAGAGTGAATCTGTGGCGGCATCGCTGCTGGCAATCGCCATTGCACTCGCTCACGGGCTGTTGTGCGGATTCCTCATTGTAGGCGCCCCTCTGGCCGCCCACAGGCCCCGGCTCATGAAGTGGTACCTGGTCGCACTGGTGCCGACTGGCGTGGTGAATCTCACCGGGCAGCCATGCCCGCTCACCGTTTGGGAGAAGCACTTCTGGCGCGTCGCCGGTGAGACTCCGTACCGAGGGGGCTTTATCTCCCAGTACTTCGTCGAGCCGTTTTTTGCACCCGGACTAAGGCCTGGTGACGAGACCATTCTGCTGTTCAGCGTGGTGGTTTGGTGCCTGTTTTGGCTGGGGTATTCCACCGTCTTGCGTCTGCGGCTGCGCAGCGGCTGACCTCGGTCCACCATTAGGGTGCGGCCATGCCATACCCACAAGCAGTCTTGGACATCGCCGCTCGCATCAACAACTGGGGGCGCTGGGGTGAAGACGACCAGATCGGCACGCTCAATTTCCTCACCGATGAGGTGGTGAAGGAGGCGGCGCAGTGCATACGGACCGGCAAGCGCATCTCGCTGGCCTATCCCCTGCACAAAGACGGCCTCCAAACCGGCGTCATCCCCGGTCGGGTGAATCCGCTGAAAACCATGGTGTCGCTCAACCACGGCATGCTGGGCGACCCCGACATGTTCCACACCAGCGACGACGTGGTCACCATGGGACTGCAATGCGCCACCCACTGGGACGGGCTCTGCCACGCCATGTATGGAGGCAAGCTCTACAACGGCCACGACGCCTCCACTATCACCGAGTGGGGAGCGTCGGTGTGCGGCATCGAGCAGGTCAAGAGCCTCACCGGGCGGGGCGTGCTACTGGACATCGCCAAGCTCCACGGGGTGGATGTGCTGGAGCCGGGCCACGCCATCGGCTACGACGACCTGACCAACGCGGCTGAGGCCCAAGGCGTCGAGATCCGCACCGGCGACATCATCCTGGTCCGCACCGGTCTATTCGCATACGCCAAGGCCGGCGACCTGGACAATTACTACGGAGAGCCCATCCCCGAGATGGGGATCGTGCGCTCCGCCGGCATCGGCGTGACCGCCTGCGAGTGGTTCTACGACAACAACATCGCCGCGGTGGCCACCGACAACATCGTGTTCGAGGTGCTTCCCTACGACCCGGCCTTCGAAGGGGCGATTATCGCCATCCACTGCCTCAACCTGGTGGACATGGGCCTCACCCAAGGCCAGAACTGGGATTTGGAGGAGCTGGCCGCCGACTGCGCCGCCGACGGCCAGTATGACTTCTTCCTGGAAGCCTCCCCCCAGCCCTTCGTCGGCGGCCTTGGCTCGCCGGTCAACCCAGTGGCCATCAAGTAACCCGCGATCAGCCGACCGGCGGAGATTCCCGGAGGGCGGCGGCTTCGGCGCGCTCCTCTTCGGAGCGGATCTCTTGGCGAAGCGGGATCTGTCGTACCAACAGCGCGGCCAAGATTCCTACGGCGATGACCGGTGCTCCGAAGATGAAACAGCGACCCACCCCCACCGTGAAGGACTCGAGCACCGCGTCCACTATCGAGGGATCTTGAATGGCCCGGATCTGCTGGGGGCTGCCCAACAGCTTGTCGGGATCGGGCAGGGCGGCCAACTGCTCGGGGGTGACCTTCGACTCCAGGGAGGACTGGAGTCCGTTGGCGTAGATGGCGCCCATGACGGCCGCGCCGATAGTGCCTCCTAGCGAACGCACGAAGTTGGTGGCCGCCGACACCATGCCGATGTCGCGGTGAGGGCTGGCGTTCTGCACGACAAGCACCAACACCGGCATGGTCATCCCCAGCCCCAAACCGATTACGAACACCATGACACCCACCTGAACCTGAGTGGTGTCCCGGCCCAAGAACAAGGCCAATAGCGACATACCCACCGTCATGAGCACGGTTCCGAGCACGATGAACACCTTGTAGTTCCCAAACCGGGTGAGCATCTTGCCCGACAACACCGACGTGAAGATGATGCCGATGAACATGGGCATCATGTTCAGGCCCGAACCGGTGGCGCTCACTCCCGACACCACCTGCAAGAAAACCGGGATGAACAGCGTGGCCCCGAACATCACCAGCCCGATGAGCAGCATGACCACCATCGACCAGCGCACGACGTCGTTGGAGTACAGCCGGGGAGGGAGGATCGGGTCGTCGGCCTTGGTCTCCCACCAGAAGAACGCCGGCAGCAGCACGGCCGACACCGCCAGGATCAGGGCCATCCCCGGCGACGACCAGGCCAGCTGGTCTCCCCCAATGCTGAGGGCGATCAGCAACGGGGTGAATCCGGAGATGAGCAACCCCGCCCCCAACCAGTCGATGGGGCGGGACACGACGTCGAGGCGCACGTTGAACAGCACCGCGATGGCCGCCATTGAGATCAGGCCCACGGGAATGTTCACGTAGAACACCCAGCGCCAGCTCAGGTGGTCGACAAAGAAGCCGCCGATGAGCGGTCCGGCCACGCTGGCCGTGCCGAACGTGGCCGCGATGTAGCCCTGGTAGCGGCCCCGCTCGTTAGGGGCGACGATATCTCCCACGATGGCCATGGGCAGCGCCAGAAGGCCGCCGCCGGCCAACCCCTGCAAGGCCCGGAACAGCACCAGCTGCAACATGGTCTGCGACAGGCCGGCCAACGCCGAGGTGATGATGAAGAAGCCGATGGTGAGCTGGAAGACCAGCTTGCGGCCGTAGATGTCGCTGAGCTTGCCGATGATTGGCGTGGCGATGGTGCCGGTCAGCAGATAGGAGATGATGATCCACGCCACTTGGTCCTGGCCACCCAGTTCGCCGGCGATAGTGGGTACCGCGGTGGCCAGCACCGAGTTGTCCAATGCCGCCAGGAACATGCCCGTCATCAGGGCGATCATGATGATGTGGACTTGACGGGGGGCGAGCTCCTCCGGCTCCACCAACTCGGGATTGAACAAGCGGGCCATCAGCACTACCAGTCTTCGGCTACAACCTGCCCACCTTCAGATAGACCGGGTCTTGCCCTCCCAGTAGGGGTCCCGCAGGCGGCGCTTGTACAGCTTGCCGTTGGGATCGCGGGGCATCTCATCAGTGAAGTCGATGGAGCGGGGCCACTTCTGCTTGGCGATCTGATCCCGGAGGAACTCCATGATGGCCCCCCGGGTGTCGTCGTCGGCAGCCACCCCGGTGGCGGGCTCGATGACCGCCTTGATCTCCTCGCCGGTGTCCTCGTTGGGAATCCCAAACACCGCGGCGTCGCCCACCAGCGGGCTCTGGAGCAGGGCGCCCTCGATCTCGGCCGGGTAGATGTTCATCCCGCCCACGATGATCATGTCGTTGGAACGGTCGTTGAGGAATAGGTAACCGTCGTCGTTGAAGTAGCCCACGTCGCCCACGGTGAAGAACTCCTCCCCCAAGCGGGCCTTGTCGGTCTTGTCCTTGTCTTTGTAGTACTCAAAGGTCTGTCCCTGGGGCATCTTCATGTAGATGGTTCCGCTGGCACCGGGAGGCAGGCGGTTGCCGTCGTCGTCCACCACGATGACTTCCGATCCCGGCCATGGGCGGCCCACCGTGCCGGGGTACTGGCGCCACTCGTCGGGGGGGATGTAGGTGCCGCCGCCCTCGGTGGCCGCGTAGTACTCCCAGATGCAGTCGCCCCACCAGTCGAGCATCTTCTGCTTGGTCTCCACCGGGCAGGGGGCGGCGGCATGGATCATGCGCCGCAGCGACGACACGTCGTAGCGCTGTTTCACCTCATCTGGTAGTTGGAGCAGGCGATGGAACATGGTGGGCACCATGTGGCTCTGGGTGACCTTGTAGCGGTCAATGCGCTCCAGCGCCCCCTCGGCGGTCCAGCGGCCCATGAGCACCGCGGGATGACCCATGTGCAGCGACGTGGTGGTCCAGATGTTCACCGCGGTGTGGTAGAGCGGGGCCTGCGTGATGTGGACGTTGTCTTGGTGGGGCATGATGCCAAGCAGCATGAACAGCCCGCCGGAGCCGGCGGCAGACTCGTCGGGGTGGACACCGGGCAGAGCCCGACGCACGCCCTTGGGCCGCCCGGTGGTGCCCGAGGTGTAGAACATGAACGAGCCGGTGGTGAGGTCGTCGGGCCGGTTGGCAGGCTGGGAGTCAACCAGCTCAGCCAAGGGACGGAAGCCGTCGATGCTGCCCACTGAGAACCGGTTGGCGGCCGGCACATCGCTCTCCTCCAGCACCCTGGTGGCCTGCGCCGCGAAGTCTTCGTGGACTATGAACGCCTTGGTCTCGCTGTCGTTGACGATGTAGGCGATCTCGGGGCCGGCCAGGTGCCAGTTCACCGTGGTGAGGTAGAAGCCCCCCTGGTAAGCGGCCAGGGAGACGGCCGTCTGCTCGATCCCGTTGGGCAGCACGGTGGTCACCTGATCGCCCACCTCAAGCCCAGCAGCCCGCAGACCGTGCACGATGCGGTTGGTCAGCTCGGCCAGCTCCCGGTAGGTGATCTCGTTGTAGTCGGGGTCTACCACCGCCAGGCGCTCAGGGTCAGCCTCGGCGATCTTCCAGAATCCCAGCACGTCGGTCTCAGCCATTTGCCCTCCAATCGGCGCGCGCTTGGAGGATGGTAGGCGCAGTCTGATGAGAGGCCGAAACCGTGCTTACATGCCGGTGAAGTCAGGGGGGCGCTTCTCCATGAAGGCGGAGATGGCCTCCACGTTGGCCGGCGCCCCCATCAGACGGGAGAAGGCGGCGTTCTCCCGCTCGCGTGCCAAGGCCACCCCGTCATGCCAGCCGTGGGTGATCAGCACCTTCGACTCCATCAGCGACGACACCGGCAGCGCGGCCAGCTTCTGGGCGTGCGCCATCGTGGTGTCCAGCAGCTCATCGGGAGGGCACACCTTCCAAACGAGGCCCATTTCCCGGGCCTCCTCCGCGCTGATCCACTCCGCGCTGAGCAGGGTCCACATGGCCTGCTGGCGACCCAGTAGCAGCGGGAAGGTGTAGCTGCTGGCTGCTTCGGGGGCCACGCCCAAACTGGAGAACGGGCACCGCAACCGGGCCTCCGACGACATGAAGGCCAGATCGGCGAACCCCAGCATCGTGGCCCCCACCCCTATGGCCAGACCGTTCACCGCGACGATGAACGGCTTGGCGAACGAGTCCATCTGGTCGATCATCCCGGCGAACCCATGGACGCCGGGCTCCACGCCGCCCCCGCCGGGATTGCGGGCGCCCATCTCCACCAAGTCGGTGCCGGCGCAGAACGCCCGTCCGTTCCCGGTCAATACCACGACGGCCACATCGGGATCGGCAGCCGCGTCGATCAGTGCTTGAGCGGTGGCGTCGTACAGGGCCTCGCTGAACGCGTTCAGCGCGTCTGGCCGGTTCAAGGTCAGCAGCCGAACCCGGCCTTGGTCTTCGATCTCAAGCATCGACCCTCCTCTTACAGCGGATTCCAACGGGGCTCACGGCCCTCTCGAAAGGCATGCGATGCCTCGGACATGTTCCCGGTGAATGTGCCCAGTACCTGAGTGCGATTCTCCAACTCCATCGCGTGACGCAGGCTGGGGGCGTCCAGAGTGGCGTTGGCTCCCAGTTTGGTCATCCACACCCCGTACTCATTGTTGGCGGCGATCTGCCTGGCCACGTCAAGGGCAGCCTCCACCACCTGGCCGTCGGGCACCACCTGCGATACCAGCCCGATGCGATCGGCTTCGGCGGCATCGAAGATCCGGCCGGTGAGCATCAGCTCCCGAGCTCTGCCGGCCCCAACGATCCGGGGCAGCAGGTAGCTGTTGCCCACGTCAAGCGACGACAGACCCACCTTGATGAACACCGAGCCGAACCGGGCCGACTCCGCGGCCACCCGAACGTCGCAGTGCAAGGCAATGGCGAACCCTCCCCCGACGGCGGGGCCGTTCACCGCAGCGATCACCGGCACCCGCAGCTCGTAGATCTTGAGCATGAGGTTGGCCAGGTCGAGCTGCATGTCATAGATGGCCCCCACCCGGCTCTGCTCGGGTGGCTCGGCGAACCCCTGCTCGCCCCCGGCCTTGAGATCGGCACCGGAGCAGAATCCCCGCCCGGCGCCGGTGAGAACCACCGCCCGCTGAGACCGGTCCCGCTCCACCTCCTCAAGGGCCCCATACAAGTCGGCAATGAGTTCGGGGCTGATGGCGTTGAGCCGCTCAGGGCGCGACAAAGTGATCTGGGTGATGCCCGACTCGGGGGTATCGACCGTGACAGTGGACGCATCAAGCACGGCCCTCACACTAGAACTCGGTCGTCGGACAACCCGAGTTGCGCTCGGCCGTGTTGAAACGAAAGGGTCTCACGCCAATACATACTGGCCGGTCACAAGCTTGGGAGCAGCCGGGTACCGATAAGGGGAGCAGGAATTATAAGCACTGCTCCCACTCGAATGGTGGATTTCCCTGTGAACCAGTTGTGGACGGCATGTCTCAGTCCTATAGTGCCGGTTCAGGCATGACCTTGGGCATTGTTGTAGGGGCCTATCTCGTCGTGCATTTGCTCGGCGCCTACTTGCTGCGCGCGTCCGGAGTTTCAACCGACCTGTTCGGCCGATTCCGCAACGTTCCCGACCTGCCCGAGCCGAAGCAGCTGTCCGAGTTCACCGACTTCGTGGAGACCCACTCCTTCTGGGACACCGAGGATGATGAAGTTCTCGACAACGTCGACGAATTCGAGCTCCAAGCGGTCTTCTGGAACGAGAGGCGGCGCAGAAGCGCCTAAGCCCGCCCGCCCTCGGCGGCCCACCTCTTAGTTGGACTTGGCGTGGAGGCCGCCGTCTACCAGCACGACGGCGCCGTTGATGAATGATGCGGCGGGCAGCACCAATGACAAGGTGACCTGGGCAACCTCTTCGGGATCGCCGTAGCGCCGGGCCGGGACCCGGCGACGGGCGTATTTCTGCTTGGCTTCTTCAGGGATGTCGCCGGTCATCGCGGTGCGGATCGGGCCGGGGCAAACCGCGTTTGCAGTCACCCCCCACTGGCCCAACTCCACGGCCAATGCCCGGGTAAGCCCGACCACGCCGTGCTTGCTCACGGTGTAGGGAGATGTATTGGGCGTGGCCATCACCCCCTCGGTGGAGGCCACGTTGACGATGCGGCCGTCACCATTGCGCTTCAAGTCGTCCAGGCAGGCCCGCACCAGGCGCATCTGCGCGGTGAGGTTCACCTCCATGGCGGCGGCCCACACGTCCTCGTAGTCGGCGGCCTCCACTGGAGCGCCGGCGGCAATGCCCGCGTTGTTGATCAGGATGTCCACCGGGCCCAGCTCGTTCCGAACCTGCTCCACCACTGGTTCCACCACTTCGGGATCGGCCAGGTCGCAGGCCACCGCCAATGCTGTGCCGCCCGCGTCGACGATGGCGGCCACCGTCTCCTCCACTCCGGAGCGGTTGACGTCGAGCGCGGCTACCTTGGCCCCCTCGTCGGCCAGAAGCCACGCCGTGGCCCGGCCCATGCCCGAGGCCGCGCCGGTGACCACCGCCACCCGCCCGGCTACCGACCGGTCCAACTTGCTGAGGCGGGCCATCAGACCCGGTGGGCGCTCTCGTGCTCCAACAGCCAGGCCTTCACGTCGGGGCGGCCTCCGTACTCCCCCACCGACCCGTCGCTGCGCACCACCCGGTGGCAGGGCACCACCAAGGGGATCGGATTGCTCGACATGGCCGTCCCCACCGCTCGGGCCGCCCCGGGCGAACCGGCCATAAAGGCCAGCTCCCCGTAGGAAACCGTCGTGCCGTAATCGACGGTCATCAGCGTGTCGAGCACCCGGCGATAGAACCCGTGGCTCAGGTGCCAGTCCAGGGCCAGGTCGAACTGGTGTCGACGACCCTCGAAGTACTCACCGAGCTGGGCGAAGGGCTCGTCCAGCCAAGCAGGGTTGCCCTCGCCCATCGAACCGGGCAGTTCGGCCAGCTCGGCCATCATGTCTGCCCTTTCCTCCATGTAGCCGAATCCGACCCTCACCAGCCCTTTCGAAGTAGCGGCAACATTCAGAGGTCCGATTGGAGTGTCCAGCGACCCCAGGGCCACACCGAGGTCATCGACCTCCGGTGATACAGAATCAGAGCGAGTCAGCAGCGCAGTTGGAGACATGGCACTGACCGTAGCGGAAGACCAGACTGACGCGGTGGAGTCATCGAGCACCGATATCTCTGGAATCGATGTAGCGCCAGTCACTGCCTGGCTAACCGGCAACATCGCCCACAGCGAGCCGCCATTCACCTTCGACCTGATTGCCGCCGGCGGGTCGAACCTCACGTTCCGATTGGCTGATTCCGGAGGCCGACAGTGGGCGCTGCGGCGACCCCCGGTTGGATCAGCGCTGGCCACCGCCCACGACATGGGACGGGAGTGGCGCATCATGGCCGCTCTAGGCGAGGCCAGCGACGTGCCGGTGCCCGAGATGGTGGCCTTCTGCGACGACCACACGGTGAACGGGGCCGACTTCTACGTGATGAGCTTCGTGGAGGGGCGCATCCTGAGGGACCAGGACTCCGCCGCCGACATGACACCCGTGCAGGCCGAGATCGCCACCCAGAGCCTGCTCGACGTGCAGGTCGCCTTCCACACCCTCGACCTCGACGAGGTGGGGCTGGGCGATCTGGGCCGCCGGGAGGACTACGTGGGCCGCCAGCTCAAGCGCTGGCGCCGCCAAGTGGAGGCTGCCGGGGTGCGAGAAGTGCCGCTGCTCATCGAGCTGCACGAGCGGCTGAGCGCGGCCAAACCAGCCGAGACTGCCTCCCCAGCGCTGGCCCACGGCGACTATCGGTTCGACAACACCGTGCTCGACGGCCAGTGGAAGATCGCCGCCGTCTTGGATTGGGAGCTGTGTACCACCGGCAATCCCATCGCCGACTTCGCCTGGTCGCTTCAGTATTGGGCTGATCCCGGCGACGACATGAGCTTCCTCACCGATCCACCCACCCTGTTGGACTGCTTCGTCCGCCGCCAGGAGGTAGCCGACCGCTACGCCACCCAGTCGGGCTTCGACCTGTCCGACCTCCCCTACTACGCAGTGTTCAGCTGGTGGAAGCAGGCCTGCATCGTGGAGGGGGCATACGCCCGCCGCTTACAGGGGATGACCGGCGGCATGGGAACCACCGGCGATGTCCACGACATCGCCCGACGAGTGGACGCCATGCTGGACCACGCCGCCGATATGGCCACCGGAGTGCTCTAGCCCGCCGAGGTCAGGCTGCGGCCGCCACCAAGGTGGTGAGCAGCACCAGGGTGAGCAGCGACATCGGCACCCCCAACCGGAGATAGTCGGTGAAGCGATAGCGGCCCGGGCCGTACACCATGGTGTTGGTCTGATAGCCGATGGGGGTCAGGAACGAGGCCGAGGCAGCTACTGCCACCCCGAGCGCCAAAGTGCGGGGATCCAAACCGGACTGAGCAGCCGCCTCCAGAGCCACCGGGAACACCAGAGCCACCGCAGCCACGTTGGTGATCAGCTCGGTGAGCAGCATGGTGGCGATCACAATGCCCAGTACCACCCCGGCATCACCCAAAAAGTCGAAGCCGGTGACGATGCCGTCGGCTAGGTCCTCGGCCAAACCAGCCTCGTCCAGTGCCGCGCCCAGGCCGAACGCCGCTCCGATGGTGATGAGCACGCTGAAGTCCACCGCCTCTCTGGCCTCCCGGGGGGTAAGCAACCCGCCGACGACCACCGCTCCCGCCGCGATCAGCGCCGCCTCCAGCACGCTCAGCACCCCTGCGGCGGGCAGCACCACCAGGGCCACCACCGCAGCCAGCGCCACCGGCGCCCGCCGGCTGGCCCTCGGCGGCGACCCGCCCAACCGGGACACCAGAAGAAAGTCGTTCTGGTTGCGCCACCGCTCGTCGAACCCATCGGCGGCTAGCACCAGAAGCGTGTCGCCGGTGCGCAGCCGCACCTGGCCGAACTTGGCCTCCACCGGAGCACCCGAGCGGTGGATGCCCACCACCGCAGCCTGGTAGCGGCCCCGGAAACCGGCCTCGGCCAGCGTCCGCCCGCTGAGCGGCGAAGCCGCCCCTACTACTGCCTCAAAGAACGTGTGGTCGTCGGAGTCCACCGCCTCCAGGTGGGGATCCTCGGCCGAGACCAGCCCAGACATGGCCTGGAGGTCCACCACTAGGTCCACCCGACCGGCGAAGGTAAGCCGGTCGCCGCCCCGGAGCACGAACGTGGGAGCCACCGGGGCGATCACCGTGCCCTGCCTTTCCACCTCCACCAAGAACACTCCTTGGAGATGGCGCAGTCCCCCAGCCTCCACCGACTGCCCGTCGAACGCCCCTTGGGCAACCACCTCCATCGAAACCAAATAGGAACGGCCCTCGCCCGCCGCCTCGGGATCCCGCCGTTCGGGCAACAGCCAGGGGGCAGCAACAACAATGAGAACGAGTCCGGCACCGGCCAGAGGCAGGCCGAATCGGGCCAGCTCGAACATCTCCAACTCGTCGTAGCCCACCGACTGCAACAGGCCGCCCAGCACCAGGTTGGTACTGGTGCCGATAGCGGTGATCGCCCCGCCCAAAATGGTGGCGTACGACAAGGGAATCAGGAACCGGGAGGCGGCCCGGCCATAGCGCTCTGTCCAGCCCCGCACCGCGGGCACCAGCATGGCCACGATGGGAGTGTTGGCCAGGAAGGCCGAAGCCGCGCTGGCCGGTGTCAGCAGTCGGACCAGCGACACCCGGGTTCGAGACCCGCGGTCCAGCATTCGGGCCACCAATGGCTGCAAGGCGTTGGTCTTGGTAACTGCGCCGGCTACCACATACAGCGCCCCGATGGTGATGGGAGCGGGGTTGGCGAACCCGCGGAAGGCCTGGTCGGCGTCAATCACCCGCAACAAGAACAAGCCTCCGGTGGCACCCAGCACTCCAGCGGCAGGCGAAAGCCGGTTGCTGATGAGCCCCGCGCCCATCACCGCCAACACCGCGATCGTGAGCACCGCGTCACCATCCATCCTGAGTGATGCTATGAGCAGAAACCCGGGATTCCCGCCTGCTTTGTGGTCGATTGGCGGCTTGATGGCTTAAACACGGCCATCCTGCGATATGAAATACCTCCGTGGCTTCTAACTTGATCCAACCCCATGGCGGCGAGCTGACCGATCTGATGGTCGACAACGCCACCGCCGAGGAACTCAAAGCGGAATCGCGCGACCTTCCGTCGTTCACCCTCCAGCCCCGCCACCTGTGCGACTTGGAGCTGCTGCTGAACGGCGGCTTCTCGCCTCTGCGGGGCTTCATGGGCCAAGCCGACTACGAGCAGGTGTGCTCCGACATGCGGCTGGCCGACGGCACGCTTTGGCCCATGCCCATCACCCTGGACGTGGACGGCGACACCGCCGAGGCTGCTCAGGCCGCCGGTCGGCTGGCGCTGCGGGACATAGAAGGGGTCATGCTGGCCGTGCTCACCGTGGACGACGTGTGGCAACCCGATACCGCGGCTGAGGCCGAGTCGGTATTCGACAGCTTGGACCCCGACCACCCCGGCGTGGGCCACCTGCTTCACAACACCGCTCGGTTCTACATGGGCGGATCGGTACAGGGCCTGCAACTCCCGGTCCACTACGACTTCACCGAGCTGCGGCGCACCCCGGCCCAGCTGCGGGCGGAATTCGACGCGGCGGGCTGGAGCCGGGTGGTGGCCTTCCAAACCCGCAACCCGATGCACCGGGCCCACGTGGAGCTCACCCGAAGGGCGGCGGTGGAGGCCGAGGCCAACCTGCTGATCCACCCGGTGGTGGGCATGACCAAGCCCGGCGATGTGGACCACTACACCCGGGGCCGGGTGTACCAGCACATCATCAAGCGCTACCCGGAGAACTCGGCCATGCTGGCCATGCTGCCGCTGGCCATGCGCATGGGCGGACCCCGGGAGGCGGTGTGGCACGCCATCATCCGCAAGAACCACGGCGTGTCCCACTTCATCGTGGGCCGAGACCACGCCGGGCCGGGCTCCGACGCCTCCGGCAACCCCTTCTACGGCCCCTACGACGCCCAAGACATGCTGCAGGACTACACCGACGAGCTGGGCGTGACCATGGTGCCGTTCAAGATGATGGTGTACGTCCCCGACAGCGACAGCTACCACCCGGTAGACGAGGTGGACGAGGGCACGGCCACGCTCAGCATCAGCGGCACCGAGCTGCGGGACCGCCTGGCATCGGGCGACGACATCCCCGAGTGGTTCAGCTACCCGGAGGTGGTGTCCGAGCTGCGCCGCACTCATCCCCAGAAGTCCAAGCAGGGCTTCACCGTGTTCTTCACCGGTCTGAGCGGCTCGGGCAAATCCACCATCGCCAACGCGCTCATGTCCAAGCTGCTGGAGCGGGGCGGCCGGCCGGTGACCCTGCTGGACGGCGATGTGGTGCGCACCAACCTGTCGTCGGAGCTGGGGTTCTCCAAGGAGCACCGCGACATCAACATCACCCGCATCGGCTATGTGGCCTCGGAGATCACCAAGCACGGCGGCATCGCCATCTGCGCGCCAATCGCCCCCTATGCCGGACCCCGGTACAAGAACCGGGAGGCCATCTCGGCCAACGGCGGCTACGTGCTGGTGTATGTGTCCACCCCGCTGGAAGTGTGCGAGGAGCGGGATCGCAAGGGGCTGTACGCCAAGGCTCGGGCCGGGATCATCAAGGAGTTCACCGGCATCTCCGACCCCTACGAGGAACCGGCTGACGCCGACGTCGTTCTGCCCACCGTGGATCAGACGCCCGATGAAGCAGCCCAGGTCATCATCGACCACCTGGTGGCCGAGGGGTATCTGGAATAGATCGGCCACACAAGTGTCGCGGGCCGATGATCTACAACGAATTGCCGACGCGCTGGCCGCGGCCGACGAAGTGCTCAAGCGTTTCACCCCCGGGGAAATCGAATCGGAGCTCAAAGACGGGGGCGACCCGCTGACCGCGGCCGATACCGCGGTCAACGAAGCGCTGGCCGCGGCACTGCGAGGCGGTGACGAGGGCTGGCTTTCGGAGGAGACCACTGACGCCGCAAGCCGGCTGGACCGGCGCAGGGTGTGGGTGGTGGATCCAATCGACGGCACCCGGGAGTTCATCGACGGAATCCCTGAGTGGTGCGTCTCGGTGGGACTGGTGGAAGACGGGGTGCCGGTGGCCGGCGGCGTTCTGAGCCCGCCCAATGGGCACCTGATCATCGGATCGGACGAGACCGGGGTGGAGTGCAATGGCCAGCCCGCGGGCACCACGAGCACCACCGATATCCGGGGCGCGCTGGTGCTGGCCTCGCGCAGCGAGATGAAGCGAGGCGAGTGGGAGCGCTTTTTCTCCACGCCGATCGCGGTGCGCAATATGGGCTCGGTGGCCTACAAGCTGAGCCTGGTGGGCACCGGACTGGCCGACGCCACCTGGACGCTGGTCCCCAAGAACGAGTGGGACGTGGCCGGCGGGGCTGCGCTGGTGAGAGCCGGTGGCGGTCAGGTGTTCGGGGCCGACGGTACCGACGTGGTGTTCAACCGCCCCGACCCGCTGATGGATGGCTTCATCGCGGTCGCCCCCGGCCTTCGCGACCAGGTCATGCACTTGCTCGACATCTCTCCCCAACCGTGAACGACCATCAACTGGCTGCTTGGCTGGCTTCGGAAGCGGGCAAGCTCCTGGTCGATTTGCGAGAAGAGCTGGGCGGACAGCGGCTGGCCCCGTTCGCCGTCGGGTCCCGAGGCGATGCCGCCGGCCACGACTTCATCGCCAATGCCCTCCACCAGCACCGCCCAGAAGACATGGTGCTGTCTGAAGAGTCGATGGACGACCGCCGGCGGCTCGAGCACAGCCGAGTGTGGATCGTGGATCCACTCGACGGCACCCGGGAGTTCTCCATCCCCGGCCGCACCGACTGGGCTGTCCACGTGGCCCTGGTTGCCGACGGCGTACCCGTGGCCGCGGCGGTGTCCCTCCCGGCCCAGGGCATCACCCTGGCCACCGAGCCGAGCTCTCCCACCCCTGTGGCAGCCAACCCTCCCCGAGTCATCACTAGCAGGAGCCGGCCCGGTCGACTGGCCCGCCACATCGCCGACAACCTCGGGGCCACCATCATCCAGTTGGGCTCGGCGGGGGCCAAGGCCGCGGCGGTGATCCGCGGCGAAGCCGAGGTGTACGCCCATGCCTCCGGGCTGCACGAGTGGGACCTGTGCGCGCCCGCCGCGGTGGCCACGGCCGCGGGGCTGCATGTCTCCCACCTCAACGGAGCCGAGCTGCGGTTCAACCAATCCGACACCTACGTATCGGATTTCGTAATCTGCCACCCGAATCTCGCCGCGGCCGTGATCGCCCGGTGACGCTCACTGTCTTCTGCCCGTAGATTGGGAGCCGCAGTGAGACTGGTGATCGCACGATGTTCGGTGGACTACGACGGCCGGTTGGCCGCTCACCTGCCCGAGGCAGTGCGGCTCATCATGATCAAGGCCGACGGCTGTGTGGCCATCCACGCTGACGGCGGCGCCTACAAGCCGCTGAACTGGATGAACGCCCCCAACCGACTGTCGGAGGAAGACGGCGTTTGGACGGTGGTGAACCCGGCCGGCGAAAAGCTGACCATCACCATCCACGAACTGATCTCCGACACCGACCATGAATTGGGCCACGACCCCGGGCTCGACAAAGACGGCGTGGAGGCCCACCTCCAAGAGTTGCTGGCCGCATCCCCCGAGATGCTGGGAGAAGGCTTCCGGCTGGTGCGGCGGGAATATCCCACCGACATCGGCCCGGTGGACTTGCTGTGCCGAGATGCCGACGGGAACGCCATTGCCGTAGAGATCAAACGGCGCGGGGAGATCGCCGGAGTCGAACAGCTCACCCGCTATCTCCAGTTCTTGAACCAAGATCCGGCGTTGGCCCCGGTTCGGGGCGTGCTCGCCGCTCAGGTCGTCCGCCCCCAGGCCCGGGCTCTGGGCACCGACCGGGGCATCGAGTGCGTGGAGATCGACTACGACCTGCTCCGGGGCATCGAACCCGACCAGGCCAAGCTGTTCTGAGGCTGCCCATGCCCGCTCTCAGGCCCGCCTCTGATCGGAATGTCAATCCCACTACGATCCCGTAATCCCCATGGATCGTCATCCACCCCTCCGCCTGCGCCGACCTCCCCGTCCTCCCTGGGTCTGGGCCCTCATGTTCGCCCCGGTGGTACTGCTGGTCATCTGGCTGGTTTCTTGGCTGGTGGACTCGTCCAGCAACGACGACAAAACGCCCCGGGGGCTAAAAATCGAGAGTCCAATCCTGCCCGACGTCAGCATCGACATCGGCTTGCTGGGCCAGCAGGACGTGACCGAAGTGGTTGTGGAGCTGGCCGAGCGATTCCAGCAGACCCCGGTGGAGATCGTCACCCCCAGCCGGGTCATCTCTTTCACCGCTGAAGAGATCGGTCTGGGGGTCGACGTGGAAGGCACGGTGGCGGCGATCATGAAGCTGGACAGCGGAACGAGCAACCCTGTCGGGTGGACCGCCTCGTTCTTTGAGACCTCCCGATCAGAACTGCTTCTCACCCTGTCGGCAGATGCCCTGCAGATTGCCAACCTGGAAGCCGACCTGCGAAAAGAGCCGGTAAACCCCACCATCACCTACGAAAACGGGACCTTCCTGGCGGTCCCGGGCATTGCCGGCGAAATCGTCGACTTGAATCCGTCGCTCCCCCTCTTGCTCGAGGCCGCACGCCGTGGCGATGATCCCTTGAGAGCCGAGGCCGATGCGCTCCTAGTCCCTCCCGAGTTCGACGACGACCCGGTGACCATTGCCGCCGACTGGATCAACCGGCGCACCTCCCAGGGGATCTTGGTGACGGTCCAAGAAGTCACCAAGCGAGTGCAGCCAGCCCAGCTCCGATCATGGCTGACCCTGCAAAACAACGGCGACCAGTGGGCCTACGACATCAACCGGCAGCAGGTGGAAGACGATCTGGCCGAACTCTTCGTGGAGGTGGCCACGGTGGCCTCGGAACCGGTGCTCACGATCATCGACGATGTTCCGGTGCTGGTCAGCGAGGTTCCTGCTCTCATCTGCTGTGAGGAAAACTCGGCCCGCACCGTGCTGCTGTCCCTCGATACAGGCCAGCCCGCCGTGGAGTTGGAGTTGCGGGAATCGAGCAAGATCAACGACCAGAGCTGGCTGATCGAGCGGGGCATCGTGGAGCTGACCGGTCGGTTCACCACGTACTACACGCCGGGCCAAGATCGGGTCTCCAACATCCACCGTATCGCCGACCTGATCCAAGGGGCGGTGGTCTATCCGGGTGAGACGTTCTCGGTCAACGACTACGTGGGCGAACGCACCGAGGAGAAGGGGTTCGTGGACGCCGGCGTGATCTACGACGGGATTTACACCACAGATGTGGGCGGGGGTATCTCCCAGTTCATCACCACCCTGTTCACCGCCACCTTCAACGCCGGGATGGAGTTTCCCGAGTATCAGGCGCACAGCATCGACATCCGGCGCTATCGAGAAGGGGTTGACGCCACCATCTCCTGGCCCAAGCCCGACTTCAAGTTCTACAACCCCCACCCCTACGCCGTGCTGCTGTGGCCCACTACGACCGCCGGCAGCGTCACCGTCAGCGTGTACTCCACTGCGTATGCCGAGGTGGAGTGGACAGCCCGGTATGACACGCCGCGTAGGTTCTGCACGGTGCGGACCACCGAGCGCAGCCGCTCCTATGCCGACGGCACCGTGTTGCGCGACTCGGTGACCGCGTTGTACCAACCCCGAGAGGGCATCAACTGCGGCGGGACTTGCACCTCCTCGGTGCTGCCGCTGGACGCCGATGGCGACGGGGTAGCGGAGCTGGACGACAGGGGTCTGCCCGTGGCTTGCATCCTTCCCCGGAATTGCATCGGGGACCACGCGCCGGTGGATGTCAACGAAGACCTCAGACCTGATCTCTGTTCCATTCCACCGGCCACAGAAGAGGAGGGCGAGCCCGGAGAGGCCGACGCACAAGATCCGGCAACCGAGGATGCCCCTGCCCAAGACCCCGATGCACCGCCGGGCCAGCGCCAGGCATTGGACCCAGAGCAGGCGCCCGAGCAGAGCACATGACCGGTGGTGACTCAGGACAGGATCAGAGCACATGATCCGTTTGAGCCGATGAACGACGTTTGGGACGCAGCGATCATCGGGGCCGGACCGTCGGGCTGTGCCGCGGCCATCACCCTGGCCCGGGCCGGCCAGCGGGTGGTGGTGGTGGACCGGGCCCGCTTCCCCCGCCCCAAGGCCTGCGGCGACGGCCTCACCGCCGGGGCGTTGCGGCTCTTGGAGGGCTTGGGACTGGACCCAACCCCGATCTCGTCGTGGATGCCGGTGGAAGACGTCTGCATCCGATCGCCCTCAGGCCGCACCGTCGAGTTCCCGTTGCCGCGCAAGGGCGGCCAATTCGCAGCAGTCGTCCCCCGGGCGGAATTGGACAACGCGCTGGTGGAGCAGGCCAAGGGCGAGGGCGCCGTGCTGATGGAGGGGGCCGCCTGCCAGGGGGTTTCCGAGGATGTCGGCCGAGTGGCGCTGGAGGTGGAGGACCACGGAACAGTGACGGCCCGATTCGCCATCGCCGCCGACGGGATGTGGTCGCCCACCCGCAAGTACCTGGACCTGGCCGCCGACGGCTACCGGGGAGATTGGCACGCGTTCCGCCAGTACTGGTCAGGAGTGGCCCATCCGGCCAGCCGGGCCTTGTGGGTGTGGTTCGAGGAGGAGATTCTGCCCGGTTATGTCTGGTCGTTTCCCCTGCCCGACGGCCGGGCCAACGTGGGATTCGGCGTGCGCCGCGGCGGGCCGGTGGCGGTGGGCGACATGGGCAAGCTGTGGCGGGAGCTGCTGGAGCGGGACCACATCCGAGCAGTTCTGGGCCATAGCGCTCAGCCGGAGACCTCCCACCGGGCCTGGCCCATTCCCGCCCGCATCGACAAGATCCCGCTGACCGCCCGGCGAACCATGTTCACCGGCGACGCTGCGGCGGCAACCGACCCGATGAGCGGCGAGGGCATCGCCCAGGCCTTGCTAACCGGCATCGGCGCGGCCAACTCCGTGCTAGCGGGCGGTGGTGAAGCCGCCCAGGTTATGGCCGCCTACCGCCGATTCGTTCGCCGAGAGCTGTTCGCCGATCACCGCATGGCCCGCCGCCTCGGCCGGGTTTTAGCCACCCGCCCCGGTGCCCGCGGGGCCGTGCGCATTGCCGGACTCACCCCCTGGACCCGGCGAAACTTCGCCCGCTGGCTCTTCGAGGACTACCCCCGGTCCATCATCACCACCCCCCGCCGTTGGTTCCGCAAACCCCTCACCACCCCCGGCGCTTACCGCTGAGGGCTTCAACCACCGTAACCTTCCAACCATGGCATTGAGTTTTGACAACCGGGTGGCGATCGTCACCGGGGCTGGAGGGGGCCTGGGGCGCCTGTATGCCCTGGAGCTGGCCCGACGAGGGGCCCGGCTGGTGGTGAACGACTTGGGCGGGGCGGCCGACGGCACCGGGGCCAGCGAAGGACCGGCCCAGTTGGTGGCCAACGAGATCAACGATGGCGGCGGCGAGGCGGTGGCCGACACCAACTCGGTGGCCACCACCGAGGGCGGGGAGGCCATCACCGCCACTGCGGTAGAGGCGTTCGGGCGGGTGGACGTGGTTGTCAACAACGCCGGAATCCTGCGGGACAAGACCTTCCACAAGCTGGAAGACGATCAGCTCCACCCGGTGCTCGCCGTCCACCTCCGGGGGGCGTTCAACGTGACCCGGCCGGCCTTCGTCCAGATGCGTGAGCAGGGCTATGGCCGCATCGTGTGCGCCACCTCCAACGCCGGCGTGCTGGGCAACTTCGGCCAGTCCAACTACAGCGCAGCCAAGATGGGCCTCGTGGGGCTCACCAACACGCTGGCCCTGGAGGGGGCCAAGTACAACATCAAGGCCAACTGCGTCGCCCCGGTGGCCACCACCCGCATGACCGAGGCCATCTTCGGCGAGGAGATCAAAGAGGCCATGAGCCCAGAGCACGTCACCCCGGTGGTGTGCTTTCTGGCCCACGAGGACTGCCCAGTATCGGGCGAGGTGTACTCCGCAGCCGGCGGCACCGTGGCCCGATTCTTCATTGGCCGGACCCCCGGCTATTACAACCCCGACCTCACCGTGGAAGACGTGGCCGAGAACTTCGACCAGATCCGCGACGAAACCGGCTACAAGGTTCTGAACGACGCCAACCACGAGGTGGGCGTGGCCTACAAGACGATACGGGCAGCACGCGAATGACCGCTGACGAGGCCGAGCGCCCCGAGGAAGCTCCCGAAGCGGTCGACTCGCTGGAGGACCTCGAAGACGAGGACCTCGACGATGTGGCGTTCTTCGGCGAAGCGCTCGACCACGAGGCGCTTGAAGATGGAGCGTTCGAGGAGGACGTCCCGGTAGGCACCTCGCCGGCCGTCGAGGCCTTTGACGAGGCCGTCGAGCAGGTCTTCGCCCGCTTGCGGGGCAACCCGGTGGCCGACCGGATGTTCTACACCGCCTCGGAACTGGGCAACTTCAGCATCCTGTGGCACGCCCTGGCCTGGGCGGGAGCGACGTCCAAGCGAGGCCGCCGCCGGGCCATGCGGGTGTCGGTGGCCCTGGCGGTGGAGTCGGCGCTGGTCAACGGGCCGATCAAATCGGCGTTCAACCGCTCCCGCCCGCTGGCTGAGCACGACCACCCCCACCGCTTGCGCCAGCCGCTCACCAGCAGCTTCCCCAGCGGCCACGCCAGCGCCGCGGTGGTGGCCGCCGCGCTGCTGTCTGAGTCCCGTCGCCGCCGCTGGCCCATCTGGGCAGTTGCCTCGGTGGTGGCGGCCAGCAGAGTGCACGTGCGCATCCATCACGCCTCCGACGTGGTGGTGGGCGCTCTCGTTGGTGCGGTGATCGCCCGACTGTTCAAGAAGATCTGGCCCCTCCGCTAGAAGGCAAGAGGAACATGGCCGATCGAGCCACCGTCGGCGTCTACGAGAACCGGGCTGGCGAATGGCTGGCCCAGCGCCAGCCCAAATCCACCGCCGGGGTCGAGGCGTTCGCCGCCCTCGACCGGCCCGAGGGAGTCACCGCCGATTTGGGCTGCGGACCCGGCTGGCACACCTCCGCACTGCCCGGCCCGGCACTGGCCGTCGATGCGGCCCGGTCGATGCTGGAGATGGTTCCCGACCACGCGCCCGATGCCCTGCGCTGCCGAGCCGACCTGGCCGCGCTGCCCGTGGCTACCGGGTCGCTGGCCGGAGCGTGGGCATCGCGTAGCTATGTACACCTCGACCGGCGCCACGTGCCGCTGGCCTTGGCCGACCTGCACCGGGCGCTGGCTCCGGGCGCACCAGTGGAGCTTCACATCTTCGAGGGGGATGCCGATTTCGAGCCGTTCAGCGACGACGACTTCCCCGGCCGCCGCTTCTCCCGGTGGCCCCGAGACTGGATCGCACCCCTGATGGAGGGGGCCGGGTTCACCCTCGATGCGTTGGAGCGATTGGACCGGCCCCCCAAGGTGGCCACCCTCATCGTGAAAGGCCGTCGAGCCAGAACGCTGCCCGACACCGTGGGACCGGAGATGCGCCTGCTGATCTGCGGCCTGAACCCCAGCGTGTACGCCGCCGATGCCGGCGCGGGGTTTGCCCGGCCCGGCAACCGGTTCTGGCCCGCGGCGCTGGCCGCCGGGCTGGTAAGCGCCGACCGGGACCCCCGGCGGGCGCTCATCGACCACGGCGTGGGCATGACCGATCTGGTGAAGCGGGCCACGCCCCGAGCCGACGCGCTCTCCGCCGATGAGTACCGCCACGGCCTCAACCGGCTGGAGTGGCTGGTGGGCTGGCTCAAGCCCGCCGCGGCGTGCTTTGTGGGCCTCGCCGGCTGGCGGGCCGCGGTGGACAGAAAGGCCCAGGCCGGAGTGCAACCCCAGGAATTGGCCGGTGTGCCGGTTTACGTGATGCCCTCAACCAGTGGGGCAGCCGCCGGGTATCAACTGCCCGACTATGTCAGCCACCTCCAGCAGGCTGCGGCGCTAACGACCTGACTGCCTCCCAGGGGTCGATCCCACCTAGGGGCATCACCATGAGCGACGAGGTAGTGGCACCGTTGTCGAAGTAGCGGTCGATGTGCTTGCGGCACTCCTCGGGGGTGCCGTTCACGATGAGGTCGTCCACCACCTGCTCGGGTATGGCCTCCAGCGATCCGGCCCGATCGCCGGATGCCCACCGCTCCCAGTGCTCGGCCAGCAGATCACCCCGGCCCAACCACTGGTGGAAGGCCCGGTAGACCGGCACATTGAGATAGCCAGCCACCGCCCGCCGTCCTTGGGCGATCACCGTTTCGCGGTCGGGGTTGGGACACACGAAGATGCGGGCCACGATCTCCTTGTCGGGCCCCTGGGCGTTGACGATCTCGCTCACCCGAGCGGTGTCATCGGCCGACAGCCAGTTGATGATGGTCCCGTCGGCCTCCTTGCCAGCCAGCTTCAGCATCTGGGATCGCAGCGCCGCCACCAAGATGGGGGGCGGTTCGGGGGGAACCAATCCCAGGCGAAACCCCTGCACCGAGAAGGTCTCATAGTCGCCGCTCACCTTTTCACCGGCCAGAGCGGGCTTGAGGAACCGCACCAGATCCCGCACTCTCTGGTAGGGGGCCTCGAAGGGGATGGAGTTCCACCGCTCCACGATCACATCCGAGGAGCTGCCCAGCCCGAGGAGGAATCGCCCCGGGGCCAGCGTGGCCAGCGTGGCCGCCGACTGGGCCACCAGTGCCGGTCCCCGGGTGTAGGCCGGGACGATGGCGGTGCCCAACCGCAGGGCCGGCGCCCACTGGGAGGCCAGAACCAGCGGCGTGAAGGCGTCGTGGGAGTTGGACTCCGACGACCACACATCGGTGTATCCCAGCTCGACCAGCTCCGCCATCTGCGCCGCCTGCTGGTCTAGGGGGCCGAACAGGGGAACCGTCATCCCGTCACGTCGTGAAGCCATGCCGCAACTCTATGGCTCCAGGGTAAGGGCTCTGCCAAGCTTGCTTGATATAGTTCCCAGCCGTGAGCGAAGACGTCGAAGCAGGGTCTATCGGAGCCACCGCGGGCGAATCCGACGTTTTGGACCCTAACTGGGTGGGGGACCAGATCCTCGACACGCTCGACCCGGTCTACTTCGCCCGAACCCTGGTCAATGCGGGCATGAAGGCGGCGTCCAATCCGGTGGGAGTGGGCACGGCGCTGCTGAAGGCGGCCGCCGGAGCCATGAAGGTAGGAGCGGCCACGATGGCCAGGGCGGCCAAGACCGCCGACCCCGAGGCCCCCTCACCCATCCAGCCCCAGCCCAAGGACCATCGCTGGACCTCCAAGGCCTGGCAGGACAACCCCTATTTCTTCGGCCTCCAGCAAACGTATCTGCTCACCAGGAACCTGGCCGATGACCTCATCGACGCCGCCAACCTCGACGAGGCCGAGCACCGCAAGGCCAAATTCGCCGCCTCGTTCGCCTTCGACACCCTCGCTCCCACCAACATGCTGCTCACCAACCCCGACGCCTTGGCCAAAGCGGCCGCCACCGGCGGGGCCAGCGTGGTGAAGGGCGCAGCCAACATGCTCCACGACCTGCGCCACAACGACGGGTGGCCCTCCAAGGTGGACGACTCGGGGTTCGAGCCGGGGCTGAACATGGCCTTGACCCCCGGCAAGGTGGTGTACCGCAGCGACCTGATCGAGGTGATGCAGTACGAGCCCCAGACCGAGCAGACCTACGAGATCCCCATGCTGTTCTGCCCGCCGTGGATCAACAAGTACTACATCATGGACTTGGCCCCCCAGAAGAGCCTGATCGAGTGGGCGGTTCAGCAGGGCCACACCTGCTTCACCATCAGCTATCGCAACCCCGACGGATCGATGCGTGACACCACCTTCGAGGACTATCTCCGCCAGGGACCCCTCGATGCCCTGCGGGTGGTGCGGGAGATCACCGGCCAGGAGAAGGTGAACACCGTCAACGTGTGCCTGGGGGGCACGCTCACCGCCATCGCCATGGCCCACGGCGCGGCTGCTGGCGACCAGCCGATCCACACCGCCACGTTCCTGAACACCCTCACCGACTTCTCCGACCCCGGCGTGCTGGGCGCGTTCACCGACGAGCCCACAGTGGCCGGACTCGAGCGCAAGATGGCCGATCAGGGCTACCTCGAGGCCAGCGAGATGGCCCGCACCTTCGACGCCATCCGGGCCAACGACCTGATCTTCCAGTACGTGGTGAACAACTGGCTGCTGGGCGAGGACCCGCCGGCTTTCGATCTGCTGGCCTGGAACAACGACAGCACCCGGATGCCGGCTCGCATGCACAGCAGCTATCTGCGCCGGTGCTATCTGGAGAACCAGTTTGCCAACGACGCCTTCGAGGTGGACGGCACCGTGCTGCACCCCGCTGATGTGAAGCAGGACAGCTACGTGCTGTCGGCCATCGACGACCACATCGTGCCGTGGACCGCGGCCTATCGCACCGCCAACCTGCTGGGCGGCCAAAACCGTTTCGTGCTCAGCACGTCGGGCCACATCGCCGGCATCGTCAACCCGCCCAGCCCCAAGGCCCGCCACTGGACCAACGGCCAGATCGCCGAGACACCCGAGCAGTGGCTGGAAGGCGCCGAACAGCACCAGCACACGTGGTGGGAAGACTGGGCCCAGTGGATCGGCCAGCGGGCCGGCAAGAAGGTGGATGCTCCCCAGCAGCTCGGCAGCAAGGCCTACACGCCGATGGAGGATGCGCCGGGCATCTACGTGACGATGCGCCCCGGCGACACCGTCTCGGCCTGATTCTCCGGCGTCATAGATTCAGAAAAAAATTCTCCCTGAATTGGCAATCAAGCCCTTGCTAAGTAAAGTAAGCAACATGACCGACGTCAAAGAAATCACTGAAGCCGTACAGGAACAGGTTCTGAGCGCCCTCAAGATGGGCCAGACCGCCATCGTCGAAGGTGTCCGCACCTGGACCGATACGGTCGGCAACATCACCCCGGACAGCCTGAAGCTCGATTCCGTGCCCGGCCTTGACTCCCTGCCCGACCCCAAAGAGCTGATGAACGTCAGCTTCGGGTTCGCCCAGGAACTGCTCAACACCCAAAAGGAGTTCGCCCAGAACTTGTTGGCCGCAGCCAGCGCCAACGGTTCGGCTTCCGCCCAGCCAGTCGCCAAGAAGAGCTGAATCCCCCCTCAGCTCATTCCTGCAAACGGGGCCGGTCATTGACCGGCCCCGTTTTATTTTTCTATCGCTTGCGTACTATCCTAAACAGCCACGTAGGGGCCGCCGGACACGGCGGACGGGAGGGAAACCATGACTACGGGTGCTGACTCTTCTGGCGCGCAGCCGCCTGAGGACTTCGAGTCTCCGCTGGAGCCGATCAACAAGGTTGGAGTGATCGGCGGCGGGATAATGGGATCGGGAATCGCTGAGGTGTGCGCCCGAGCCGGCTTGGACACCTTGGTGATAGAGGTGGACGACACCGCAGTCAGCATCGCCCGGAAGTCGATCGAAGACTCCCTGAACAAGGCGGTCTCCCGCAACAAGGTGCCGGCGTCAACTCGAGACCTGGCCTTGGACTCGCTCAGCTTCAGCACTGACATGGGCGACCTGGCCGACCGGGATATGGCGATCGAGGCTGTGATCGAATCGCTGGAAGAGAAGCTGTCGGTGTTTCGGGCCATGGACAAGGTGATGGCTCCAAACGCCATTTTGGCCACCAACACCTCCTCCATTCCCATCATCACCCTGGGTTCCATAACCAGCCGGTCGGACATGGTGCTCGGCATGCACTTCTTCAACCCGGCCCCGATACAGCCCTTGGTAGAGCTGGTGCGCTCGCTGGGCACTTCCTTGGACACCATCGACCGGGTCGACCGTTTCGCAGTGGAGGTGCTGGGCAAGCGGGTGATCCGCTGCCGGGACCGGGCCGGGTTCGTGGTGAACCGACTGCTGGTGCCCTACTTGCTCGACGCCATCCGCATGTTCGACGAAGGCAAGGTGAGCGCGGCCGATATCGACAGCGGGATGATGTACGGCTGCGGACATCCCATGGGCCCGCTGACACTGTGCGACCTCATCGGACTGGACACCATCGAGGCCGTGGCCGACGTGCTTTACGAGGAGTTCAAGGGCTCCCACAACGCCCCGCCCCCGCTGCTGCGGCGCATGGTGGCCGCCGGACATCTTGGGCGCAAGACCGGCAAGGGCTTCTACGAGTACGAGAGCTAGGGCTGATCATGGACCAAGCTGCCGTTGAGGCATTCGGAAACTATCTGCGCAGCCAGCGCAAGCTGGCCCAGCTCACTTTGCGGGAGCTGTCCGACCTGGCCCAGGTTTCCAACCCCTACCTCAGCCAGCTGGAGCGAGGCCTGCATCAGCCTTCGGTGCGGGTGATCAAGTCGCTGGCCACCGCGCTGAACTTGTCGGCCGAGACCCTGCTGGCCCAGGCCGCCGGCATCGATGCCGCCAACGGCGAGGGTTTGGACGGCGTCTCCGACACCGAAACCACCATCCGGTCCGACGCCAACCTCTCCGACGAGCAGAAGGCGGCTCTTCTCGAGGTGTACCGGAGCATGACCGGCAGCAGCCAAGCCTCTTGAACCACGGCTTTTCCCACTTCAGAGGGGTTTTCTGAAGAATTCCTCCCTTTCCCGGCCCAAACTGTCACTCCCACCGGGATACTGGAAGCATGAAGCAACAGCTCACCCTCTTGGAGGCACCGCCAGATTGGCGGATCGATGAGCGCACCAAGGAGATCGGGCGTCGGGGCCTGGCTCAAGCCCGAGCCGCCTTGCAGCGCCACTCCCCCGCCGTCCAACCCGCCACTTCCCCATCCGACGACGTTCCCCGTGCTGCGTGAGGCGGACCCCAGCAGTTTGCGGCCTGCTGATATTCGCGCTCGTCGGCTGCTCGGGAAGTTCGGCTGGCCAGCTCGGCAACTCGCCTGAGTCGGCCGTGGCGACAGTCGGGACTGCCGCCACGGTGACAGAGGTAGTCGATGGCGACACTGTGGTGGTTGAGGTGGCAGGCCGGTCCGAACGGGTGCGATTGATCGGCATCGACACCCCAGAGGCAACCGGTGGCTTCCTGCCAGCGGAGTGCTACGGCGACGAGGCCACCGCCTTCACTAGTGCGCTGCTGCCGATCGGCACCGATGTGCGCTTGACCCGCGATATCGAGGCCCGCGACCGCTATGAGCGGCTGCTGGCCTATGTGCATCGCTCCGGCGACGGCCTGTTCGTCAATCTCGAAATCGCGGCCCAGGGATACGCCGAGGCTCTGATCATCGAACCCAACACCATCCACGCCGATGACTTCTACACCGCTGCGGCCCATGCCCGTGACCAGGGGATGGGCCTGTGGAGCGCCTGCGGCAGTGCCGACGTAGTGCTTGAGTAATCCCCTTTTCGGTCAACGGGCGGTAGCTTTCGGGTAGTGAGCGAGCTAATGGAACGCCTGGGCGGTGACCCCCAGGGCCGAGCCCTGATTATCACCTGCGACAACCTGGGGCAGTCCCACGCGGCCAACGCCGCCATCGCCGAGTGCCTGGACACCGGGGTGGCCAACGCCGCCAGCCTGATGGTGCCGTGTCCGTGGGCCAGGGATGCCGCCACCCGCTTCGCCACCACCCCGGTGGGGGTCGACCTCACCCTGAACGCCGAGTTCGACAACTACCGATGGGGTCCGATCACCCAGGCGCCGTCTCTGTTGGACGGCGACGGCGGCTTTCCCCGCACCCCGGCCGACGCCTGGGAGCACAGCGACCTAGACGAGGTCTACCGGGAGTGCCGGGCTCAGATTGAGCGGGCCAGTCAGTGGGGCAGCGACCTGACCCACCTGAGCCCCCACCTGGACACGCTGTTGATGCGCCCCGAGTTCTTCGACGTCTATGTGGAGCTGGCCGCGGAGCTGAAGCTCCCGATGCGCTTGGGCGGGAGCGACCAGGAGCGTCGGGCCGGATTCCCGTTCCGCCGTCTGGCCGCCGACGCGGGAGTGCTGGCCCCGGACCATCTGGTGCAGATCCGCGGCCGTCCCCCCCGCCGGACCCTGGAGGAAGCGGTGGAGAGCCTGGCCCCGGGGGTGACCGAGCTGGTGGTGTCGCCGGCCATCGACACACCAGAACTGCGGGAGCTGGATCCGGGCTGGCTCAGTCGGGTGGAGCAATACCTGCTGGTGGCCCACGATCCGTCGCTGCGCACCGCCATCGAGCGATCCGGCGCACAGATGCTGACCTACGCCGATCTGCGCGACGCCCAGCGTCAGGGTTGAGCGAGGGCTGAGACCTCGCTAGAAGTCGGTCTTCTCGGCCAGAGTCACTCGAAAGGCGTCGTACTCGGCTGAGTCCAGCAGCGGACGCAGGCCAAAAACCCAGCGACCGTAGTCGCCATCCAGCTTCATCCGCCCCGACATGTAGGCCAGATCGGGATGATCCCCGCCGGCGATCTCCGCGCGGGCGTCGGCGTACTTGTAGATGATGCTCACGTCGGCGTCGGCCAGCTTGCCCGAGGCCATCTCCGCCAAGCGGCCGTTGTGGATGACCGCGTGGTAGCGGACCTTGCCGTCGGGGGCGCCGGTCACCTCGTAGTTGACCGAGCAGTCCACCCCCGGCCGCTCCGGCCACTCAGACGCGGCCCCGAGGTTCAACCCGAACCACTCGTCGCTGAGAAACAGTGCCCGCTCCACCGCTACTCGATCCCTGCGAACAGGTCCGTTTCAGGAATGTCGGTGTCCACCAGGCTGCGGCCCAGCATGTAGTCCTCCCACGGGTAGGCGTCGGCCATGTGGTGGTCGGGCAGGCCGAACCAGAACTTGGAGTCGGGGTCGACCTGGGTGCGGTGGGCCAAGAGCGCCTTGGACCGGCGGTCGAAGTACTCGGCGCAGTTGATGCGGGTGGTGATGGCATCGTCGTTGGACGGCCGGCTGAACCAGCGCTCGTCATAGGGCGACTCCAGATCCAGCTCGCCGAACTTCTCGTGCAGGGCGGTGATCCGGTTCCGAGACCAGGTCACGTAGTACATCTTCAGCGGCTGCCACGGCTCGCCGGCGTCGGAATAGGCCTCGGGATCGCCGGCAGCATCGAAGGCCGGGCCACTGATCTCGGCCACCCGCAGATGGTCGGGGTGGCGATAGCCCTGCTGATCTTCCCCGTAGGTGACCACCACGTGGGGGCGCTCGGCTCGAAGGATGGCCACGAGACGCCCCACGGCCTCATCCAGCGGGGCCTGGGCAAAACTGCGGGGATCGGCGTTGGCCTCACTGTCGGGCATGCCGGAGTCGTGATACCCCAGCCAGTGGACGCTTCGATAGCCGAGCACATCGGCGGCCTCCACCAGCTCGTCCCGGCGGACCTGCTCCAGATTCTCTCGGACCTCGGGGCGATCCATGGCCGGGTTCAAGATGTCGCCCTGTTCCCCGCCGGTGCAGCACACCAGCGATGCCACCACGCCCTGGTCGGCGTACATGGCCACCGTGGCCGACCCTTTCGACGACTCATCGTCGGGATGGGCGTGGATGGTGAGCAGTCGAAGGTCGCCGGTCATCGCCTGCTTAGGCTAACGCCGCCCAAGCGGGGCTAGGAACCCGTGCCGGATGGCCAACCCCCAGTCCAAGACCCGTGAGACGCCAGGGCAAGGGTTAGTCTCCGGGGATGCCAAGCCCAGAATTCGAAGCGGTGCGGTCCATGCTGGCGACCGCTCCCCCGCCCGACCCCTCCGAGACCGCGGCAGAGCGCCGAGCCCGGCTGGACGCCAACGCCGCGGCCACGCCGCTGGCCAACGGGGTGGTGAAGGAGACCGTGGAGATCCCCGGTGTGCCCGGCGCCGCCTGGCTGCGCCCCGAGGCCCATGACCCCGAGAGCCTCCCAGCGCTGCTGTTCTTCCACGGCGGCGGCTACCGGGTGGGATCGATCATCTCCCATCAGGGCTTCGGATCCCATCTGGCCTCATTGATCCCGGCCCGAGTGCTGATGATCGACTACCGGCTGGCGCCGGAGAATCCGTTCCCCGCCGCGGTGGACGACTGCCTGGCCGCCTACCGCTGGATGCTGGATGCCGGGATCGAACCGGGCCGCATCGCGTACATCGGCGACTCGGCCGGGGGTGGCCTCGTGGGCGCGGTGTTGCTCGGGGCCCGAGACCAGGGGTGGCCGCTGCCCGGCGCGGGCGTGTGCCTGTCGCCGTGGGTCGACCTGACCAACTCCTCGGCCAGTCACGCCGAGCGCGACGAGCTCGATGTGATGTTCGGCCACGACGATGCGGTGACCGCGGCCAGCTGGTATCTGGACGGCCACGATCCCCGTGATCCGCTGGCTTCCCCGCTCTTCGGCGACTTGACGGGATTGCCCCCCATGCTGGTCCACGCCGGAGACCATGAGGTGCTGCTGGACGACGCCACCGGGTTCGCCGCCGCGCTGGAGTCAGCGGGCGTGGAAGTGGACCTCCGCATCTGGCCGGGCATGATCCACGACTTTCAGATCATGTATCCCAACTACCCCGAGGCGATCGAGGGGACCGAGGCCATTGCGGCCTTCGTGCGACGCGTCGTGGAATGAGAGGTTTGGCGGTGCCGCCTGAATGCGGCACCGGGTCAGTGCAGTCGGCTCAGGCCGATTCCCGCTCGGTGCGGTGGCGCCGCAGACCGATTACCGGAGTGGAGGGGGCGAAGCCCGCCTCGGCCCGCTCGATCTCCGACTCGCCGCCCCAGAAGCCGAGCTCGCGCTGGTCGCGGGCCCAACTCCGGCACGCCCGAATTACTACGCACTCCCCACAAATCCGCCGGGCTGCATTCTCCCGCCGCTCACGAGCCGACGGACGTTCGCCGGCCGGAGGGAAGAACAGCTCGCTCTTCCCTTTGCAGTTCGCATTTTCCATCCACCAAGGACGAGGCTCCATTGCCATCTCCACCCATTGCCTCCCGTACGAGTCCGGGGGCCTTTTCTCCGTTTGGCTATTACTTCAGCAACCGAAACACCCAGCAATTGCTTAGATATTCGCCTGCTTTCAAAACAAAAGTTAGACGCTCGAATAGCGCCCGTCACGATATCCTATATGAATAGTTTTGATAAATCTATCCCGATAAGTGATAGTGCTTCGGCAGGAAGCGGCAACCTGCCCAAACGCCAAGTACTGGTCATCATACTCACTCTGATGCTGGCTCAGATGATGGCGGCCATCGAGGGCACGGTGGTGTCCACCGCGCTACCCACCATCATCGGAGACTTGGGTCGGCGGGACCTGTACACGTGGGTTTTCACGTCTTATTTCATCGCCTCAACCTCAACCACCCCGCTGTGGGGAAAGCTCTCAGACCTGTGGGGCCGCAAGAGCCTGTACCAGACCGCCATCGTCATCTTCATGGTCGGATCGGTGCTGGCCGGGGTGTCGAGCGGCATGACCATGCTGATCGTGTTCCGGGCCATCCAAGGGTTGGGCGCCGGCGGTTTGTTCACGCTGTCGATGGCCATCCTGGCCGACGTGCTGTCGCCCCGGGAGCGGGGCCGGTACCAGGGATACATGGGCGGGATCTTCGCTCTGGCCACCATCTTGGGGCCGCTGGCGGGGGGTCTTCTGGTGGACTACGCCCACTGGCGATGGGTCTTCTTCATGGTGCTGCCGCTCGGCGGTATCTCCCTGGTGATGTCGGTCACTCATCTCGAGTTGGCCTTTACCCGCCGCGAGGCCCGGGTGGACTACACCGGAGCGGGCCTGCTTGTGGTGTGGGTGATCGCCATCATCCTGGCAATGGAGCTGGGGGGTGACTCCTGGGATTGGGTGTCGGCCCCGTCGATCGCGCTGCTTGCCGCGGGAGTTGGGGGCGTGGCCCTGTTCGTCGCCCAGCAGCGGCGAACAGCCGAGGCCATCCTGCCGCCCCGACTGTTCCGGTTCCGGCTGTTCAACATCTCCTGTGTGATCCAGTTCATCGCCGGGGCGGCCATGCTCAGTGCGGGCATCTTCGGACCGCTGTTCCTCCAAGTGGTCACCGATGTGAACGCCACTCGGTCGGGGCTCCTGTTGGTGCCCATGATGTTGGGGATGCTGCTCACCTCGGTGAGCGCCGGGCAGGTGCTGACCCGTACCGGTCGCTACAAGGCGGTGCCGATCTTCGGAGCCGGCGTGCTCACCCTGGGGGTGTGGCTGATGTCCACCCTTAGCGGCGAGACGTCGACGGTGACGGCCATGGCCTATCTGTTCACTATGGGCTGCGGAGTGGGCGCCATCATGCAGGTGCTCTTGGTGGCGGTGCAGAACATCGTTCCCCACGACGACTTGGGGGCGGCCACGTCGGCGTCCAACTTCTTCCGCTCCTTGGGCCAGACCTTCGGTTCCGCGGTGATGGGGGTCGTGTTTATTTCCCGCCTTGACCACTACCTGCCCCGGTTGGTGCCGGGCGGCGATCAGCTCGACATCGAAGCGCTCATCGAGGCCCCTACCCAAATTGGCGCCATTGAGCCCGCGTCGGTGCGGAACGGCATCGTCGAGTCGTTCGCCAATGCCATTGCCGACGTCTATTGGTTGGCCATCCCGGTGACGGCATTGGCCGTGGTCTTGGCCATGCTGGTGCCCGAGTACCGCCTGCGAGAGAAGGCCGCCATCGGGAACTAGTCCTGGTCGGCTTCCCCGCTGGCCCTCTGGATGCGGGCATCTCTTTCGGTGATCAATCTCCCGGCCCCGATCCCGGATTCACTCAGCGCCCGCATCACCCCCAGCAGGCTCTGGTCCCGTTGACGCTCCAACTCGGCCACTGTGCGCCCGGCCGCCTGGGCTTCGGTGCCGGTGGCCATGGCCTCGATGAGTTCCTCGGTGAGCTCGGGGGCCTCCATGTGGGTCCAGGGCAGTGCCAGCGCGGGGCCGAACTGGCTCAGCATGTGGCGCATCCCGCCTTCGCCCCCGGCCAAGTGGAAGGTGAGGTTGGTGCCCATGGCCGCCCAGCGCAGCCCGGGGCCATAGACGACGGCGTCGTCCAGCTCGGCGGTGGTGGCCACCCCGTCGTTCACCAGATGCAGCACCTCTCGCCACAGGGCTTCTTGGAGGCGGTCGGACAGGTAGCCCTCGATCTCGTTTCGCACGATGAGAGGGTGCATGACCAGGTCGTCGTAGTGCTCCACTGCGGCGGCCACCGCATCGGCGCTCGTGGCCTCCCCCGCCACCACCTCCACCAGCGGCAGCAGATACACCGGGTTGAACGGGTGGCCGATGAGCAGGCGCTCGGAGTGGCGCAGGCCCTCGGCCAAGCGAGTGGGCAAGAGTCCCGAGGAGCTGCTGGCGATCACCGTGCGGGGCGGGGCGGCGTCGTCCAAGCGGCGTAGCAGGGTGCGCTTGATCTCTTCGTCTTCGGGAGCGCTCTCCTGCACCCAGTCGGCGGCGTCGGCCACCTCCTCGGGAGAGTCAGCCCACCGCACCCGGCTGGGATCGGCCCCGGGGAACAGCCCCAGTTCGGTGGCCGCGGGCCAGGCTCGCTCAATCGCCCCCCGCAGCCAGCCTTCCCCGTCGGCGGCCGGATCCCAGGCAACCACGTCGTACCCCCGGGCCAGCACCCGCACTGCCCAACCCGAACCGATGACCCCCGTCCCCACGAGTCCGATGGTCTTGGTCGTCATCTCCCGTGTCGTGCCTTCTTCACCACAGAACCCGGACGGGGAACTCTCGGAATGCGGCGTCTCTCGTGACCAGTATCAACGACTCCAACTCCGCCTGAGCGGCCAAAATCCGGTCGAACGGGTCTCGGTGTTCTGCAACATAGCTTCCGGCACGCAGACCGTGCTGGTAGGTGACCGGCAAGTGCCGCATCGCCGCGTCGAGGGCAAACTCATTGAATCGCAATACAGCACCCTCATATTCGGGCAGCCGGCCGAGCCGGAACTTTGTGGCAATCTCCCAAGCGCTCGCCGCGCTGACGAATACGTTGTTTTGCGAATCCCTCAGTGCTTCTTGCGCGCTATTCGATAGCGCAGGATCGGCCGACCACCACCACAGCAGCGCATGAGTGTCGAGCAGCAGGTCATTCACCTGAATACGCGCCCTCCCACGCCGCGAGCTCTTCTTCGGGAAGTGGTTCAAAGAACTCAGGACCGACGACCAATCCGGCTAGCTGCCCACAGCGGCGGGGTCCGCTGGGCGCCAACGGCATCAGGCGAGCGTAGGGCGTGCCCGCTTTGGCCAAAATGATCTCTTCCCCATTGTGCGCTCGTTCCAACAGCCTCGACAAATGGGTCTTGGCTTCGTGGACATTAACCATCGCTGACATTCTCATCACTCCTGCCTGGTATTTTGCGCTTGCGAAAATGACTTAGTCTGATGACTAGACTAATAGAAGATTCTCCAGTCAGCAACTACGCGTAGTCGCATTGTTGGTTCACACCGGGGGCTATGGCCAAAGTGTCACCGTGACCCACTAGCTTGCTTGCCGTGAGCCAATCGGAGCATTCGGCTGCCGGGCAGCCTTTGGCAGACGCCAATGCGGCTAGCAGGCGATGGCGGTTGAACCGCGCTGGCATCGTCAACGTGTACCAGTACGAGAACGAGGTTCTGCATTTCGGAGGCGGTCGGCTGCTGCTGCGAGGGGTAAACGGGTCGGGCAAGACGACGGCAATGAACATGCTGCTCCCGTTTCTGCTTACCGCCCGTCTGCACCGCATTGACGCCGCAGGCGAGCAAAGCGGCATGCTCAAAGCTTGGATGCTCAATGGCCGAGACGATGCCCAACCAGTCGGCTACCTGTGGATCGAGTTCGAGCGGCAAGGTGAATTCCTCGTATGCGGTTGCGGCATCAAGGCCAGCCGGTCGTCGGACGCGGTGACCACATGGTGGTTCATCACCTCCAAGCGGCCGGGCCTCGACCTTGATCTAGTCGAGCGGAGAATCCCCCTATCCGCTGATGCGCTGAAAGCCACCCTCGGCGGAGACCAGGTTTTCCATGAACGCCAACGCAGCGGCTACCGCAAAGAAATCGAGCGCCGTTTGTTCGACGGAGCATCCATCGACCAGCACATCGGGCTGATCAACGTGGTCCGCAGCCCCTGGGTTGGCGACCGGATTGATGTCGACCTCCCCGCCCACCTAATCGATGCCCTGCCCCAGCTCTCCGAGCAGGCACTGTCCGAGGCGGCCCAGCCGCTCGACGATCTGGAAGAGCACCGCGGCAACGTCGCCGAATTAGCCCAGACATTGGATGCGCTTCGCGGGCTGCTCACCGTCTATCGGGCCTATTGCGTAGGGGACCTCCGCCAACGGGAAACTGCGGGAAGGGATCAGCTTGACGATCAGCGTGCCATCTCTGAGCAAGAGACGCAGGCTAGGCGTGAGGCCGCGACCGCAGAGGCCGAGGTCGGACGACTGGAAACCGCTATCGCCGAACTGGACAAGGATGCCCAGCGGCTAGCCGGCCGAATTGACGCCTTGGAGGAATCACAGGTTTATCGCGACGGCCAGGACCTCGATGCCCTGCGTCAGTTTGTGGGCACTCTCGATACCCAGCGCAATAAAGCCGTTGATCGGGTTGCCGACCGCACTCGGCGGGTCGAGCATGCGACCGTCGAGCTGACCCAAGCCCGACAACGGTGCCGAGACGATATTGAGAGGCTCAACGGCGGATTGGCGACCGCGACTGAACTTGGCGGGCGATGTCGAGTCGACCGGCGGCCACCCAACCCTGTGGTGCTAGCCGAGAGCACGCTAGGCAAGCCGGTTCAGGCCGGATCCACGATGCCCGGCACCGAGACGACCGAACCTGCCGATCAACTTGATTGTGAGGAGATCAATCGCCAGATCGCCGCAGCAGAGGGGGCAGTTGTCCGCCGTCAGGCTGACATCGAAGCGGTCGAATCAGCCCTGGGCAGTCTCGAATCTGCTGTGCAGCGGCTCAGCCTGGCCGAGTCGACACGCGATAGCGCAGCCCGTGATTCAGAGAGTGCGGCGCATCGGCTGAAGGAACAGCGTGAGCACCTCAACGCCTTCTGCCAGGAGTGGTCAACCCAAACCCGTCTCTGGGCGTTGGCAGTCCAACCGCTTCTAGACGAAGCCGGCATTGGGGCACCGGCCACTGCTGAATGGGCTGTGACCGTTGCTGACAGCCCTGCCGCAACAATGGCTGGCACTCAGACCCAGCCAGATGGCGCAGGCCTGCATGATGCAGACACGGTGGTTAACCGACTCAAGGCCAAGCACGGCGAATTGCAGGACGAAGCCGACCTGCTCGTCGACTTTCGGCGAGATGCGGTGGCGGCGATTGAGCAGCGGTTGCTCGGCGAGCGGAAGTCGCTGGAAGAAGCGCAGGCACTGGTCGACGAACTCGCGGCCCGAACCGAGCCTGATCCGCCTCGGTTCGATTGGCAGACGCCCTCCGACTATTGCCTGGCCGACCTGATCGACTTCGCGCCCCATCTCGAAGACGATGGACAAGCGGCTCTCGAGGCCGCGCTTTATGCCTCGGGGCTGCTTTCAGCCCGCCTGGGCGACGGCCCCGCTGTGGAGTTGGACAACGGTGAGCTGATTGCCGTCGTCGCCGGCGGCGTCTCCAACCCACTCAGTGAGCACCTCACGGTGACCGTGCCCGACCATCTCATCGGTGCCGTGGACGAGGGTTTGGTCGCCAAGCTGCTCGACTCCATCTCGTGCGACTTGTCGAGCGATGCCTCCACCATGGTCGCATTCGATGGAGCGTTCCGGGTGGGGTCGCTTCATGGTCGCCACTCCAAGAAGCAAGCCGAGTTCATCGGCGTAACCGCCCGCCGCGCCGCGCTGGATCGCGCTCGGCAAGACGCAGCCGAACGTCTTGCCCAAGCCCTAGCCGTGTTCTCCAGCAGCGAAGCCGAGCGGGACAGGTGCCGGTCGTCGCTCGCCCAAGCCAAACAGCACCGGTCCGACCTGCCGGCCATCGACGACATCACCGTTGTATCAGCCCGAGTCGATGACGCGTCTCAAAGGGCCGACGAGGCCGAACGGAACCTGGAGGCAGCCACCCAACAGGCAGCCGAAGCCGAGCGCCGACAACTGGGTGAGTCCAACGCTCTCCACCAGAAGGCGACGACGCTGGCGCTGCCGGCTGACCGCGCCGGTCTGAGCACCACCCGCGAAGATTTGGGCGAGATGGGGGCAGAGCTGCGACAGTGCCGGTCGCATCTCAACGCGCTGGAGCGGTCCTTCGAAGGCTGGAGACACTCGGTCGGTCATTGGCAAACGGAGATCGGCGATCTCGACAAAGAGCAAGCCGAACAGCGAAGCATCGAGGCCAAACACCGCCGGGAACAGGCCCGGCTGTCCACCATCGAAGAGAACATCGGTGCTGAATACGCAGCGGTCCTTGCTGCCCGCGATTCCTGCCGACGCGAGCTCGATGATGTGGAAACCCGCCTGCTGACCACCAGCGATGAGCGAGACCTCGCCGTTGAACGACGGGCCGACACGCGCGCCAGGGCCGACGCCGCCGCCAGCCGGGGGGCCGCATCTGAGCAGAGGTGCGAGGAGATGCGTCAGTCTTTGGCCGCAGTGCTCGCCATCCCGGGGCTGCGAGCGGCTGTTGCCCACCCTAAGCGCCCTGATTCGGGGCCGGTCTTCACGGCGGCCACCGGTGCCGCCGGTCTCCGTGAGCTAGTCGAGGCTGTCGAGCACCTCTTGGACACGAGCCGGGGCGATGACGACGCCGACCCCTCCCCGCCTTCCCCACCAGAAGGGGAACGAGATGCCAGCACCGACGGTCGAGCCAGCGCGGCCACAACCACCGCCGACGGGGTTCGGCAATCGCTGCTACGGCGTCGAGACACCCTCGGTGCCGGATGGGATGCCGAGGCCAGACAGCCTGATCCAGCCCAGCCGCTGGTCATTGAGGTAACCGGGCCGCTGGGCAAGAAGGCTCCGCTGGTCGAGGCGATGCAGACGGTGGAGCAGCAACATCAACAGCTCGCGAGCTTGCTCAGTCGCAAGCAGGACGACGCATTACGTGAACTGCTCCAGGGGTTGGTCGCCCGCGAGGTGGCCGAGAAAGTTCGGGGAGCGAAGCGGTTGGTCGATCTCATGAACCAGCGGCTCGAAACGGTTACCACTGCCCATCATGTCGGGGTGAGGCTGCGATGGCGCCGCTCCCCTGAACTCGATCCAGCCACAGCCCGCATGGTCGACCTGCTGGCGACTCTCCCCGACTTGCGAACCGATGAAGATGAGCAGGAGTTGCGCCTTGCGCTCTCCAATCAGCTGGACGAGGCCCGAACGCTCCATCCAGATACGCCTTACCGACAGCTCATCGCCGACACGCTCGACTACAAGCAGTGGCATGACTTGGCGGTCATGCGGCGACGGCCGGGAAGCAGCGACGTCCGGCTCAGCCGACGCACACCGCTGTCGGAAGGCGAGAAGAAACTGGTGACCTACCTGCCCTTGTTCGCCGCGGTGGCCGCTTCCTATGACGCCCTGGCCGAGCAGCATCGCACTCCCGACAACAGCCCGCCGGACATCGCCCGGTTCATCCTGCTCGACGACGCATTCGCCAAGGTGTCCGAAGATAACCACGATCAGTTGTTCGGGTTGCTCGTGGATCTAGATCTCGACTTGATTGCCACCAGCGAACGGCTGTGGGGCACCCTCCCGAGCGTCCCCGAGTTGGCGATCACCGAGGTCTGTCGAGATGCGACCCTCAATACCATCCTCCTGGAGCACTACCGCTGGGACGGCATCACCCGCGAACGCCAAGACACACCGGACGGCGGCACCAGCGCTCGCGCTGCCGTGAACCTCGACCAAGGGCACGGTCCCCTGCAATGACCTATGCCTCCCCCTCCTTGGCCCCCAATGGGAATGCCGCACCGGCCCGACAGCTATTCCGCTATCTGGGCGGCGACGAATGGGCGGAGTACCGGGCCGTCCTCCGCGTGTTCGCCGGCACATTCTTCACCGATTTCAGTCCCGAAGAAGTAGAAGTCGAGGTCGCTCCCGCCGGAGTTGACCCGTCAGCGGTGCCCGACCGGCTGGAGAGTCTCTACCGCTGGGGCAATCTCACCGTCTCGTCATCGGTCGGCAACCCTTCGAGCCTCGAAGACTACAACCGCAAGCGCAAGCGCTATCTCATCACTCGGGCCGGACAGGAGGTATTCGAGTTTGTTGAACAGATGCTGGCCAACGTGGATCAAATCGGCGATGTGCAAGCCGGTCGCCTCCGCGACCTCCACCGCGCCCTGATAACGCTGGGCCAGCATGGTGAAGCAGGCTTCGACCGAGTCAGCGGTCAAGACCTAGGCGATGCGGTGCGGGCAGTGTTCGATCTCCACGAGCGCTTCACCGACGAGTTGACGCAGTTCTTCGCCGAGCTCAACCAGTGGCAAAGCCGCTATGACCTCAATGCCGACCAGGTCCACTTCTTCGCCAGCGTACTGGTGGACTACGTAGCGGAGCAGCTCACCGAGATCGAGCGCATGACCCGACCGATCGCCCGGGCGCTAGAGCAGATTCTGCCCCGACTTGACACCCTACTCCCCGCACTGCGATCCGGCTTGGCCGCGCGCGTAGACGAAGCCGGACTGGCAGAGAACGTAGCGGTACAGCGGCTGCCCGGCACAGAAGCCGCCGATTGGCGATACCTCGAAGCATGGTTCACCGCCAGCCCTGGAAGACCGCCGCGGCTCGACCTGCACACCCGTCAGGCAGTGGCTGCGGTGCGAACCCTCACCGCCAACGTGACCCGCCTATCTCGAGTCGGACTCGGCGCGGCATCGAGGCGATCCGACTTCGTGCGGCTTGCCAGGTTCTTCGACCAGGCCGCCACTCCCGATGATGCTCATCAGATCGCGGCGGCCGCATTCGGACTCGGCTCATGTCGCCGCCTCAGCGCGCTCGCCGATGACGCCGATGACCCCGTCCCCACAATTACCCCATGGCGGGACGCGCCCCGAGCAGTCGTCCCAGTGGCCCTGCGGGAGCGCGGCGAAACCGGATTACGCGGCCAGCCGACGCCGATTCCCAACCGAAGGCGCGAACGCGAGCTGATGCGCCAACGCCGCGAGATCGACCGCTCCACTCGCGAGAATGCGGCCACCGAATTGCTGGCCTGTGCAGGCAGCGACGGGCGAATCGACGGGGCCCAGTTGTCGGTGGCCTCGTTCACCATGCTGCGCGATCTTGTTAGCCGATCTGCTCTTCGGGCTGGCATCGCGGCAGACAGCCGCTCCGCAACCGACGCCGGAGTTCGGTGCGACGTGCAGCGGGTCGAAGGAGGGCGCACTGTGGTCTGCTGCCCTGACGGTCAGCTCACCATGCGCGATCTCATAGTGACCGTCACCCCGGTCAAGAACGACTCATCGGCAAGCGCTGCCTCTGCTCTGTCACCGACGCCGGCATCCCTATGACCACCCGACCCGCAGCCACAGAGACGGCTAATCGACAGCAGGAGCTGGATCTCCGCAGCGCTGCCCGCCATCTCGTCCGACATCCGCTTGTCCTGGCTGAGAATGATCCTGAGATGCTGGCGTTGATCCGCCGACATGAGCACACACTCGACCGTTGGTTCACCCAGCGCTTCGGCTATCGCCTTCAGGTCACTGCCGACACTGCCCGCTTGTTCAAGTCGTCGGTGGTCGCCCGTCGGCGCCCGCTGCTGACGGCCACCAGCCAGAGCCGTCCCTTCACCGTGCGCGAATACACGTTGCTCGCCCTGTCCCTGGCCGCGGTCGCAGCCGGGCCGACCGTGATCAGCCTTCGCGATCTGATCCACGAGATCCGCTCTGCGGCCACCGATGCCGACATCGTCCTGACCGAAGAAGCAGCCGACCGCCGCGCCCTAGTCACCGCCTTGAAGTGGATGATCCAATACGGCTTGGCCATCGAGATGCACGAGCATATTGACCGCTATGTCTCCGATGAAACCGCCGACGCAGTGCTGCGCATCCGCCCCGACCGCGTCGCGCTGTTGCCACTGCTGGCGCTGGCCAGTTCGGATGCTGTGCCGCAATTGCTCGACCGCTCCGACCGGCGGCTGTCTTCGCGGGCATGGATGCGCTCCACATTGTTGGAAGAGGCGGTGCTGTACCGCACCGACCTCACCGACGGCGAGTGGGCCGAACTGCGACAGCGCCTGGGAGAGGAGGGAGCGATCTTCGACGACATGTTCGGGCTACGGCTTGAATCAAGGGCCGAGGGCATCATGGCCATCGATCCCGACAACGAGATGACCGACAGCCGCTTCCCCCGCAGCGGCACCGTCGGGCACGCGGCCCTCCTGCTCCTCGACCGGCTCGTCCACTCCGTTTCTTCAGCACCGGTCGAAGAACAACCCGACAATCAGATAGCCGAGAACCGCGATCCTGATGGGGCGGGGCGGACCCCAATCACCCGTGATGAGGTCGTCGAGGTAGTGACTGCACTGGCCTCCGAACACCACCTCTATTGGTCAAAAGACGCTCAGAACCCGGAGCGCTTCGCCAACGACATCCTCGATCTGCTGGAAGACCACCGCCTGGTCGAGGTGACCGGCGATGTGGTCTGGCTCCTGCCCCCCGCCTGGCGATACTCGGTAGACATCCAATATCAGCAGGACTCGCTGTTGTGACATCCGGCCCATTCCCCGATCCGTCCCCCCGCTCGACCGCTGCACCTGCGGTATCCCGGCCTGTCCCCGAGTCGCTGCTTACCTCTGGACTGGAGCCGGTGTGGAGCGCAACCCGCCAACGGCTCGACCGCTTCGGCTCCCAGCGCCGGGGCACGATCAGCTGCCCGCCACTCGACCCCGCGAGCGCCCTGGCTATCGAGTCGCTGCTGAGGCGAACCCCGGCCAGGCGCTTGGACTTGGAGGAATTGGAAGCAGCCCTCGTGGCCCTTGGGATCGGCGCCGATCTTTGCGACGCGCTCACTCGACTTGGATATCCCCCATCGGCCGAGGCCGCCCAACGAAGGAGCGATCGCACCCGCGCCCAAGAGGCCCGGGAGGCGCTGCACGACGCCGTCACCGCTTGGGACGAGCCCTGGGCTGTTGAGTGGGCCGACAGCATCGCGGGCGTTGGGCTATTGCGGGACTTGGACGGCGACAGCGCTGCTTGTCTCGCCGCCGATGTGCGCCGCTTGCTCGACCATGTTGATCGCGGTCAATCCGAAGGCATCAGCCGCACAGAGGCCGCCGCCGCTCTCTACGGGTCGGCGCACGCCCTCGACACTGGCACAAGGCGGGCCAGCGCGGTAACCCACGCTCTGCGCCACCGGATCGGCCCCCTCGATGAGCGCGAGCTCTGGGAGGCGGCTGGCGTTATGTCTGACCGCGTTTCGGCCCCAGCGCTTGTCTGGCAGCTTCCGGTCGCTGGCTCTTCGGCATTGGATGCGCAGATCCGATTTTCCCTCCATGCTGGGCTGCCCCTTCACATCAGCTTGTTTGCCCTGCGAAAACACCCCGTCTCCGTCGATGCAGGCACACCTGTGCTCGTCGTTGAGAATCCAAGGCTGGTCGAGGCCGCTGCCGAGCGCAGCCTGCCGGCCTGCGTGATCTCTTCCAACGGGAACCCATCCACTGCGGTTACCACCCTGCTACGCCACCTCCAGCAAGCCGAGGCATCCCTCTGGTATCACGGCGACTTCGACTCGCCGGGCATAGCCATCTGCCGCCGAATGCAGGAATTCGGCTGCTCCCCGTGGATGATGGATGCCCCCGATTACGTCGGCGCGATCCGGCAAGCGAGGGAATCCGATGTGCAGCTCATGTCGGATCCCAAGGAATGCGGCCCAACCCCGTGGGATCCAAAGCTCCAAGCTGCGTTCGACCACCACCGCCTCATCATCCACGAAGAGTTCGTGCTTGACGGCGTTCTCAACCGCTTCAGCCGAGTCAACTAGTGACTGCGAAGTGACTCCGGTTACCAGGTGGGGTTGGTGAGGATGCCGCCGTCCACCACCAGATCGGCACCGGTGATCCACTGGGCCAGATCGGAGCACAAGAACACACAGGCGTCCCCGACGTCTTCGGCGGTGCCCAGTCGGCCGAGCGGGACGGCGGCCATCCACCGCTCTACGCCTTCGGCCCAGTCGTCGGCCAAGCCGGGACGGTCGATGAGCCCCGGCGACACCGAGTTGACCCGGATTCCATGGGGTCCCCAGGCCAGCGCAGCTGCCTTGGCGTGCATAACCAGACCGGCTTTGGCGGTGGCGTAGTGGCCGTGGACTGGGGTGGGGTGGCGGGCCTCGATGGAGGCGATGTGGACAATGGACCCGCCGGTCCCCTGGTCCCGCATAGCCGAGGCGGATGCTTGGGTCAGCCGGTGTACCGCGGTCAGGTTCGTGTCGATCATTTCGGCCCACTGCTCATCGGTGAGATCAGTGAACGGGGCCACCGGCTGGATCCCCGCGTTGTTGACCAGGGCGTCGATCCGCCCGTGACGCTCCCGGGCCGCGTCCACCACCGCAGTCGGGCCGTCTTCTTCGGTGAGGTCAGCCCGCACCTCAGTGATCTGCCCTTCGCCGCGCTCAACCGGTGACGACCGAGTGTGGGCCACCACCGAGGCACCCGCAGCCGCCATACGTCTGACGATCCCCCCGCCAATCCCCCCGCCCGCACCAGTAACCACCACCACCTTGCCGGTGAGGTCGATCATCTCAGCAGGCGATGCAGTCACGGCCTCACCAACCCAGCGATTTCGACCGCCGCCGAGGGGTACTGCTCAACAAGCTGGTCGGAGTCGCCCAACTCGAAGCCATCATGGTGATACGGCGGTGCCATCGTGGTCCCCACCAGCGACCACTCCCCCCGTGTCGAGGCGCCCATCCAAGTGTGGCCCGGTACCACCACACAAGGCCGCTCCCCCACCTCCAAGTCGTCGCCCAACACCGGCCGCTCCACCGCCCCATCTGGCCCCAACAGCAACATCTCCACCGCCGCCCCGGCGTAGTGATGCCAAATCTCCGGCCCGTCCAGCCGATGCATCGCCGAGAAGTCCCCCGGCTGCATCAAGAAGTAAATCCCAGTGCTCTGCTCATCCCGCCAAACCTCCCGCCACATCCCCCCTTCCTCCGGCAACGGCACCAACCCCAACATCGCCACCACCTCAGCCCCAGACAACCCCGCCAAGTCCCCCCGCTGCCCCATCGCCACAGACCCTAGCTTTCCCTCTATACAGACCTGCTCAAAGGAGGCACCGAGGCCGCCTCAGCCCTCGAATGATCTTGCTCTTCGAGAGAAGACGGCTCCGGCGTTGATGGGTAGGTGAGATTGATTGCGCGGTCGCCAACGCTGATTTCGATGCTGAGCGTTCCACCTAGAGCGGAAGTGAGCTTGCACAAAGTGGCTCTTCGCGTCGAAGCTGGGACCAGGGTGATTTGGGGGTCCACCACTGAGGGTGGGGGCCTCGCCGATTCTTGTGACTGACACATAGTCCAAGAGACGGGAGGCCCCCGGTGGTTGAAGGTAGTGCAGCGGCG
>JAJEGM010000032.1 GCA_022819825.1 Acidimicrobiia bacterium
CCGAATAGCTCGCCGACACTGACGTATCACCCCTTAGGCCGGTCGGTCCTGACATGTCTACCCGGCAGCATCAGCACCTTGTTGGGGCTGCCCTGCGGTTTTTTCTGCTGGAGAAATTTCTTCTTGCGTTTGGCACATTTCCGTGTCAAGGTTACGTTGTTGAAATTACAAGCACGTTGTTTCCCATCCCTGGGCTGATCAGGCCGAAGGCGGGAGGCGATGGGCAGGGGGCGACACTTTCCATTTCCAGGAGGGCGCAATGAGACTGGTAGAGACGACACCGAAGCCACCGCAGACCGGCGACGAAGGTCGGGCTTGGCAAGCACTGGCCAATTGTTTGGGGGTTGACCCCGATTTGTTCTTCCCCGAGCGGGGGGCTTCTACCCGAGAGGCCAAGGAGGTCTGCCGGGCCTGCGTGGTGCGCGAAGAGTGCCTGGAATACGCCATTGTGAATGGTGAAAAATTCGGGATCTGGGGTGGCATGAGCGAGCGGGAGCGGCGCCGGGTGCGCCGGGCCCGAGGACTCACCCGGGTGCGGGAGCCGCTGAAAGCGGTAGCTGACACCTCTAGCGCCTGAGCTGTCCCCAGTAGATCGAAACCGCCCGCCCTGTGACGCGGGCAGGACCGCAAAGGGGTAGCCTGATCCCATGAATCTCGGGGCAACGGAGTTGATCATCGTCTTGGTCATCCTGCTGGTGCTGTTCGGCGGGGCCAAGCTCCCCAAGCTGGCCCGCTCGCTGGGTCGGGCCCAGAAAGAGTTCAAAGAAGGCGTGACCGAGGGTTCGAAGGCTGAGGACAGCGCCGACGAGAAGCCCACCGACGCCTAGCTCCACTCCACAGCTTCATCTAATATCGCGCCTCCATGACCGCAGCCTCGACCTCAGAAGAGCTCGTCATGTCGTTGGGCACGCTATGCGTCAATCCCTTCGAGCTGAATTTCGACCAGTTGGAGTCGTCGCTGGCTGCGACCGCCGAGGCGGGCTACACCGGCATCAGTGTTTGGCCGTTCGTGTTGGGGACGGCTGGGGTCGATACCGCCTGGCTGGTCGACCGGCTCCAAGAGCTCGGATTGGCCCATCCGGTGGCTGAAGCCGCTTTCGGCTGGCTGAATTCCGACCGCGACGCGGCCGCAGGAGAGGTGGCCTATCTGAGCCAGTACGCCAATGCGGTGGGCAGCCGGGAGCTGGTGGCGGTCACCATGGAGGCCACACTGCCACCCATGGACGATGTTGTGGATCGCTTCCGAACCTTGTGCCAGGGCGCGGCCGAGGCCGGCTTGCAGGTGAGCGTGGAGTTCCTCCCCTGGACCGGCATCCCCGATTTGGCCACCGCGTGGGAGATCATCGAGCGGGCCGACTGCGACAACAGCGGCATCATGGTGGACACGTGGCACTGGTTCCGCCAGCCCGGCGGTCCCAACCCCGATCTGCTGCGCCAGATTCCCGCCGAGAAGCTGCGGGTGGTTCAGCTGTGCGATGCCGCCGTCGAGCTCCCCGACGATATGGACATCGCCACCGAGACCATGACCGCCCGACTCCTACCCGGCGAGGGTGCGGTGGACTTCGCCGAGGTCCTGGGCATCATCACTGCGTCTGGCGCCACCCCTATCTGGTTCCCCGAGGTGTTCAGCACTCCTCTGGCCGCGGCCGGCCCCCAGACCATGGCCCCCCAAGTGCTTGCTGCCTCTCGCTCCGTGATGGTGTAGCGGACGCCAGTCCCTCAATAGAGAATCACCCTCAGGCCGCGGCCTGGCGCAACATCCGGCGGCGCTGGCGCTCGGAGCTCCCGCCCCACACCCCGTGCTTGATGCGATTGCACAGGGCGTAGGCCAGACAAGCCTCCTGCACCAGGCATTCCTGGCAGATTTTCTTGGCCTTCTCCACTCCTAGCCCGTCGCTGGGGAAGAAGATATCGGGCGACTCTTCGACGCACCTGCCGTAAGCCATCCAGCTCTCGTTCATGGGACCTCCATTGATTACATGCCCCCGCATGTAAGACGCCCCACCTCAGCCAAAAGTTCCCTCGCAAAAGGGAATTCATGAGCTATCGGCTGTCCGGACGCCCATCATAGCGGGAAGCATGGAGGAGGGGTGTCGCGGGGAGGTTCGACCGTTGAAGTGCGCATTCGGGATATCGCCTGATTGCGGTTAGAATGACTCGGCCCCGATTCCACAGGAGCAACGCGATGACTGACACCATGGATGCCCTGCCCGAGCCGCCGGTTGGGCACGTCAAGGTGGTTTATATGGGCCCAGTGGCGCCCCATTGGGACTTCATGTCCGACTTTGGCGACTCGGGGCTCATCGAGCAGTTCAGAACCCGGGCAGAGGCCCGTCTTCTGCTTCTTCCCCCCCATGATCCGCAGTTCCGCAGGAATCGGGAGCGAATCAACCGGGACGCCGAGCGCGAGAACCTGCTGATCGACTGGGACTTGGGCTACGACGAAGAGGACGAGCAGAGCGAGACCGACGGCAGGGGAGAGGGGTAGACCCGAAGGCAGCGCAGCATGGAATTGGAATCCATCGATATTGAGGCTGAGTCTGGACGGTTCATAAACCGCGAGCTCTCTTGGCTGGAATTCAACAGCCGGGTACTGGCCCAAGCCGAGGATCCGTCGCTGCCCCTGCTGGAACGGGTCAAGTTCTGCGCCATCTGGTGCTCCAATCTGGACGAGTTCTTCCAGGTTCGAGTTGCCGGTCTCAAAGACCAGATGGCCGGCCAGTTCACCGGCACCACTCCCGACGGGCGCACCGCCGCCCAGCAGCTCCACGAGATCCGCATCGAAGTAGATCGCCAGATGGACCGGGCCGCCCGCTGCCTGAGCGGCCTGACCGTGGAGATGGCCGACGCCAGCATCGAGGTTCTGAACTGGGACGACTTGGACGACGAAGACCGCAAGTTCCTCTCTGGCGAGTTTGACGACCGCATCTACCCCGTGCTCACCCCCCTGGCGGTGGACCTCGGCCACCCGTTCCCCTACATATCCAATCTGTCGCTGAGCTTGGGCGTGCTGATGATCGACCCGGCCGACGGCCACCAGCGGTTTGCCCGTCTGAAGGTTCCGGCCACGTTCGGCCGCTTCCTCCAACTCCCCGACGAGCATCGCTTCGTTCCCATCGAACAGGTGGTGGCTGCTCACCTCCCCACCCTGTTCCCCGGGATGGAGATCACCGAGACGGTGGCTTTCCGGGTTACCCGCAACGCCGACTTGGCGGTGGACGAGGGCGAGGCCCAAGACCTGCTGGCCGCGGTGGAGGTGGAACTGCGCCGCCGCCGATTCCGCAGCGTGGTCCGCCTGGAGGTGGAGCACCTGGTGTCGTCGGAGATCCGCAATCTGCTCATCGACGAGCTCGACATCGAGCGCGACGACGTGTACGAGGTGGACACCCTCCTCGAGCTGTCCAGCCTGTGGGACCTGTTCGCAGTGGACCGCCCCGATCTCAAGAACCCGTCATGGAAACCGGTCAATCCCCTGCCCTCCAAAGCGCCGGGCGACCAGCCGATCGACCTGTTCGCCCGCATCCGCGAGGGCGACATCCTGGTCCACCATCCCTACGACTCCTTCACCGCCACCGTGCAGGAGTTCATCTGGCAGGCGGCCAACGACCCCAAGGTGCTGGCCATCAAGCTCACCTTGTACCGAACCTCGGGTGACAGCCCGATCGTGCGGTCGCTCATTCGGGCGGCAGAAAGCGGCAAGCAGGTGGCGGTGGTGGTGGAACTCAAGGCCCGCTTCGACGAGGAGGCCAACATCGAGTGGGCCCGCCGTCTGGAGCAGGCCGGCGTCCACGTGGCCTATGGGCTGGTGGGCCTAAAGGTCCACGCCAAGACCTGCCTGGTGGTGCGGGAAGAGGCCGACGGTGTGCGCCGCTACTGCCACATCGGCACCGGCAACTACAACTCCATCACCGCCCGGGTGTACACCGATCTGGGGCTGTTCACCGCCGACCCCGAGGTCGGGGTCGATCTGACCCAGTTGTTCAACTCCTTGACCGGCTACGGCCGCGACATCCAATTCCGCCGCCTGGTGCCCGCGCCCCAAGCCCTGCGCCCCACGGTGACGGAGCTGATCCGCAACGAAGCGGCCCGCGGCCCCGAAGGCCGGATCATCATGAAGATGAACAGCCTGGCCGATTCCGAGATGGTGGAAGCCCTCTATGAGGCCTCCCAGGCCGGAGTGGAGATCGATCTGATCGTGCGGGCCATTTGCTGCCTTCGCCCCGGGGTGCCTGGCATGTCCGACACCATCCGAGTCCGCTCCCTCATCGGGCGGTACCTGGAGCACAGTCGCATCTACTACTTCGGCAACGGCGAGGACATCGGCGCTCCCGCCTACTACATCGGCTCCGCCGATCTCATGCCCCGCAACCTCATCCGCCGAATCGAAGCTCTGGTGGCGGTGGTCAACCCGGAGCTGCGCCACCGCCTCGACCAAGTGCTGGAATACAACCTCAAAGATGACACGCTGGCCTGGGATCTCTTGGCTGACGGGAGATGGCAGCGGACCCACTCCCAGTCCGGTTTTGAAGCCCATACCGCCTTTGAGCGACTGGCCGTAGCCGCAATTTCCTAGCTGATCGACCGCGGCCGATCAGCGGGATATCCGCATTTTGGGTGCGTTCAAGCCCTACCGTTAAATTCCGTGCCTTTCGGAACAGTAGCGGTCATACTCGGCGGCGGCGGGCTCGTTACCCGTCACAGCGACGGCGAGTTGGAAGTTCTGATGGTCCACCGGCCCAAGCACGATGACTGGTCGCTGCCCGCAGGCAAACTCGACCCGGGCGAGACGTTGGCGGAGTGCGCGCTGCGCGAAGTCCACGAGGAAACGGGCTACGTCTGCGAGTTGGGGCGAGAGCTCGACATGGTGGAATACGCCGATCGAAGGGGCCGGACCCGTCAAGTCCACTACTGGGAGATGGACGCCATCTCCGGCAGCTTCACCCCCACTCTCGAGGTAGACGCCATCGCCTGGGTGCCCCTGGTGGAGTCTTTGAACTACTTCACCAATGAGCGAGACCTCAAGATCGTGAGCGCATTCTTGGCCCTGATGGGTGACAGCGTGCTGGCCTGATCGCCAGCCTGATTCTCGCCTCGCCAAAGCTTTTGTCCCTGTTCACCTTCCGTTCAGACAGTCGCGGCAGGCTAGAAACCCGTCTCTCCTAGCTTTACGTCTGATCCAGAGCGCCGATCGGTGTGTTCGGCGGGTAGCCAAGGAGGAAGTGTGAGGCAAGCGAGACTGTTTGTGCTGATTATTGGGCTGTTGACGACGTTTGCACTGGTCGTCGCAGCTTGTGGCGGTGGCAACGGCGACGATGGTGGTGAACCAGCGAGCCAGCCTGGCGATGGGGGCAATGCGGATGGCGGAAGCCAAGAAAGCGGCAGTTCCGTTTCCGGCCGGGTGACGATCTCGGGTTCGTCCACGGTGGAGCCGATTTCAGTGCGGGTGGCCGAGCTCTTCGAGGACGTGCAGCCCGACGTGCGGGTGACGGTGGACGGCCCGGGCACTGGCGACGGGTTCAAGCTGTTCTGTGAGGGCGAGACCGACATCTCCGACGCGTCCCGTCCGATCAAGGAATCCGAGGCCGCTGACTGCGCTGAGGCTGGAATCGAATATGTCGAGTTGCGGGTGGGCATCGACGGCATCGCGGTGATGACCGGTGAGAACAATCCCGTTGATTGCGTGAGCTTCAAAGACATCTACGGCATGGTCGGCCCCGAGTCCACTGGCTTCGGCTCATGGTCTGACGCCGGCTCGCTGAGCGGGCTGGAAACGTCCAACCTGCCAGATGCCTCCTTGGACATCTACGGTCCGGGCGAGGAGTCGGGCACGTTCGACAGCTTCGTCGAGATCGTGCTGGAGCACATCGCCGACGAGCGGGGCCAAGACGCCACCACCCGTCCCGACTACAACGCCAACGCCGACGACAACGTGATCATCCAGGGCATCCAGTCGAGCGACACAAGCTTTGGCTGGGTCGGGTTCGCCTTCGCCGCCCACGCCTCGGGCGTGAAACTGCTCCAAGTGGATGGCGGCGATGGCTGCAAGAGCGCCAATGCCGACACTATTGCCTCGGGCGAATACCCGGTGTCGCGGGCGCTGTACATCTATGTGAACAAGGCCAATGCCGTGGCCAGCCCGGCGTTGACCGCCTACGTGGACTTCTATTTGAGCGACGAAGGTTTGGGCACCGCGGTCAGCCAAGTGGGCTACGTGAACCTCACCGACGATGCCAAGAGCGCCACTCGGGCCAATTGGTCTGGACGCTAAGCCGGAGAAGCCAAGTGGCGGTGCCGGTGACCAGTAGCGTGTGGCCGTGAGCGACACCCGGGTCGATCTTGCCGAGGGGTTCTCCGTTGAATCCTTGACGGCGAACCCCCGACAGGCCCGCAAGGAGCGGCTCATCCGAGACTCCCTCGGAGTCACCGCGCTGGTGTCGGTGCTGATCTCCGGCCTGATCATCTGGTCGCTGTTCTCCGAGGCCTGGACATTCATGGTCGAGGTGGACTGGGGCGCGGTGTGGGACATCGGCTGGTTCCCCCGTCGGGGCATCTACGACATCAAGACGCTGATCGTGGCCAGCTTGATCGTGACCGGCATCGCCATGATTGTGGCCGGCCCGTTGGGCTTGGGCGCCGCCATCTATTTGTCGGAATATGCCCGACCGGGGGTCCGCCGAACGCTGAAGCCGATCTTGGAGATCCTGGCCGGCATTCCCAGTGTGGTGCTCGGTTTCTTCGCTTTGGAGTGGATCGCCCCCAACGTGGTCAAGACCCTTTTCGGCGGACCGGCGGCCGGCTCGCTGCTGGCCGCCGGTATCGGTGTGGGGGTGCTGGTGATTCCACTGGTGGCTTCGATCTCCGAGGACGCTATGAAAGCGGTGCCCATGTCGTTGCGGGAAGCCTCCTCGGGGTTGGGGGCCCGCAAGATCACCACCACGGTCCGGGTGGTGCTGCCCGCCGCCGTCTCCGGATTGATGGCGGCGTTCATTGTGGCCGTCTCCCGAGCTTTGGGCGAGACCATGGTGGTGTTCATGGCCGGCGGCGCGGCCCAAACTGCCGTCTACACCCACGACCCGCTGGACGGCAGCCTCACCATGACGGCGGGGATGACCTCTTTGGCCCGGGGCACCGACAGCGTGGTGGGTGAGGGCCTCACCTTCCAGAGCCTGTTCTTCGTGGGGCTGGTGCTGTTTGTGGTGACCTTCGCCTTGAACCTGGTGGCCGACCGCTTCGTCCATCGGGTGAGGGAGCAGTACTGATGGCCAAGGCGAGGCTGATCGGCGACCGCACCAGCAGGGTGATGGTGCAGGCCATGGAGCGCCGGGCCGCTGACGTGCGGGGACGAGTGTTCCAGTTCAGCTTGCTTGCGACCCTGCTGATATCGCTGTTCATCCTGGGCGTGCTGATCGCGGACGTGATGATCGACGCCTGGGGGTTGCTCACCGGACGACCGGGCGGCTTCTTGTCGGGCACCATGCGCTCCCTCTCCGACGATCCCAAGCTGGGCGTTCAGCAAGCGCTGGTGGGCACCTTCTGGATCGCCGTCTTCGTAGCCGTGCTGGCCTTTCCCATCGGTATCGGCGCGGCTATCTGGTTGGAGGAATACGCGCCCAGGAACCGGTTCACCCGGTTCATCGAATTGAACATCCGCAACCTGGCCGGGGTTCCGTCGATTGTGTACGGCCTGCTCGGCCTGTTCTTGTTCGTGCAGAGCCTGGGCGATCTCACCGGCGGCAAGTCGATCGCCGCCGCAGGTATCACGCTGGCCATCTTGGTGCTGCCCATCGTGATCATCACCGCCCAAGAGGCGATTCGAGCCGTGCCCCAAGGGCTGAAAGAGGGGGCCTACGGCGTCGGGGCCACCAAGTGGACCATGATTCGCAGCCAGGTGCTGCCCTACGCCGCTCCCGGCATCTTCACCGGGACGCTGCTGTCGATGTCCCGGGGCATCGGCGAGGCCGCTCCGCTGCTCCTGGTGGGGGCGGTCTCCGGCCGGCTGGGGGGCAATCCGGGTTTCTTCGACCTCAGCGCCATCAACGCTGAGTCCTTCATGGCCATGCCAGTGATCATCGTGGAATGGGTGCAGAACTCCGGTCGCGATCCGGGCTTTGCCGAAGCCGCGGCCGCTGCCATCGTGGTTCTTCTGGTGTTCGTTATCCTGATGAATGCTGCGGCCATCTTGTTGCGCAACCACTTCGAGAAAAAGAGAGGGTGATTCGTGGTAACAGTCTCTGGAAGTATGGCCCCTGAAATGGTCGAGCCCGAAGCCACTCCTCATCTCCATTTGGACATTGATCGCACCGGGCAGGCGGTTGCCCCTGACGCCACCGGCGACCCGGTTTTCGAGGTGGAAGACCTGAACGTGTACTACGGAGATTTCCGGGCTGTCCAAGGGGCCACTTTCACGGTGTACGAGCACGAGATCACCGCCATGATCGGTCCCTCGGGCTGTGGCAAGACCACGGTGCTGCGCTGCTTCAACCGGATGAACGACCTCATTCCCACTGCCCGTGTCGAGGGCCGGTTGAATTTCCGAAACGTGCCCCTCTACGACCCCCGAGTCGACCCGGTGGAGGTCCGCCGCCGCATCGGCATGGTGTTCCAGAAGCCAAATCCGTTCCCCAAGTCGATATACGACAACGTCGCCTTCGGCCCCCGGGTGACCGGGATGGCCAAGAAGAAAGGCGACCTGGACGACATCGTGGAGCGGTCGCTGCACCGGGCCGCCCTGTGGGACGAAGTCCACGATCGGATGAAAGACTCCGCGCTGGGGCTCTCCGGCGGGCAGCAGCAGCGGCTGTGCATCGCCCGGGCAATCGCCGTCGATCCCGACGTGCTGCTGATGGACGAACCGTGCTCAGCTCTCGATCCCATTGCCACCACCCGCATCGAAGATCTGATGCAGGAGATCAAGGACGACTACACCATCGTGATCGTCACCCACAACATGCAGCAGGCCGCCCGCATCAGCGACCGCACCGCGTTCTTCACCGCCCAGCTCGACTCCACCACCGACCAGCGGAGCGGTCTGCTGGTGGAATACGACCGGACCGAGACCATCTTCTCGAACCCCTCCGACGAGCGCACCGAGAACTACGTGACCGGCCGATTCGGCTGATCCGAGGGGCAGCGATGGAGGAGCTTCGCAAGTCGTTCCATGAGGAGTTGGACGAAATCCAGGCCGGCATCGTCCGTATGGCCGCGTTGGTGTCGGAGTCCATTCCCCGGGCCACCGAGGCTCTGCTGGAATCCGATCTGAAGCTGGCCCAGGAACTCATTACCGCCGACGATCAGCTCGACTACCTGTCGGTACACCTTGAGGAGCGGTGCCATCAGGTGCTGGCCCTCCAGTCTCCCATGGCTGGTGACCTGCGGGCTCTCAGCACCGCCCTCCGGCTGAACGCCGAATTGGAGCGGTCGGGGGACTTGGCCGTCAACATCGCCAAGGCCACGAGGCGCATCTACGGCACCCGCTACGACGCCACCCTTCGGGGGCTGCTGGTGCGAATGAGCGATGAGGCGTGCCGGCTGGTGCGTCTGGCCATCGATTCGTATGTGGAAGGCAATGCCGGATTGGCCTCGGCCCTTGACGACATCGACGACCAACTCGACAACCTCAACCGCGAATGCGTGCAGGCAGTGTTCCAAGCCCACAACGACGGTTCTATCGACCTCCAGGCCGCGGTGCAGCTCTGCTTGATCAGCCGGTACTACGAGCGCATTGGCGATCATGCGGTGAACATCGGCGAACGAGTGGTGTATATGGTCACGGGATGGCTCCCCGAGTACACCGGGTCGGCCCGAGTGCAGGTCCGAGAGCAAATCAACCGCGACGAGACCGGCGAGACCGACGAGGAGTGAGGTTGATGAGCCTGGTCGCCGCTAGTGGGGTGACCGGGTGATTGTGACGCTGGTGGTGCTGGCCGCCGTGGCGGGCCTCATTCTGGTGGGAGCGGTGGCGTGGCGCGAGCACCGGCACTTTGTGGTTGCCGAGAGCAATCGCCGCCGCGACGATGAACTGCGCCGCCGTCAAGAAGGCAAGGTGGTGGAAGATGAGACCCGCCTCCGGCTGTCGCTGGACGCCATTTCCCAAGGGGTGGTGATTGCCGATCCGGCTGGCACGGTGCTGTATCGCAATCCATTCGCCTTGCCCTACACCGAGGCCCGCCATGGCGAGGCCTTGGTGGAGGCCGCGGTGTCCGAGCTGTTGGCCGAGGCGGTTCAGGGGAAGGCAGTGGAGCGGGAAGTCGAGTTGTTCGGCCCCCCTCGCCAAACCCTGTTTGTCAGCGCCCTGCCCCTGCGACTCGACGGGCGAGACTATGGCTCGGTTGCCCTCATCGACGACATCACCGAGCCTCAGCGGCTGGATGCCATGCGACGGGACTTTGTGGCCAACATCAGCCACGAGCTTCGAACCCCGATGGGCGCGCTCAGCCTGTTGGCCGAGACCCTGGTTGGGGAAACCGAACCTGAGGTGGCCTCCCGATTGGCGGCGAGGGTCCAGGCCGAGGCCATCCGGCTGTCCGACATCATGGACGACCTGCTGGAGCTCAGCCGGATTGAGAGCAATGAGGCATCAGAGCGGGCCCCGGTATCGGTACAGCACGTGATCAGCGACGCTCTTTCCCGGGTATCGCCCATCGCCGAGGAGAAGCAAGTACCCATCGAAACCGCTCTTCCCGCCCTCGACCTAGTTGTGAATGCTGATCGTCGACAGCTCACGTCAGCGGTGTACAACCTGCTGGAAAACGCGGTCAAGCATTCCGAAGCCGACCGACTGGTCAGAGTCACGACCCGGCTGGAAGGCGATTGCGTGGAGGTGGAGGTAAGCGACCAGGGCCATGGGATCCCCCTGCGCCACCAAGAGCGCATCTTCGAGCGCTTCTACCAAGTGGACCGGTCACGGGAGAGCACCGAAGGCGGGGTGGGCCTGGGGTTGGCCATCGTGCGCCATGTGGCCAACAACCACGGGGGAGAGGTCCGGGTGGAGTCAGCCGAAGGGGAAGGCTCCTCGTTCACATTGGCCCTCCTGGTCGGAGCGCAGGCATGAGCGGGTCGGCCCGGGTACTCATCGTCGAAGACGAGGAGTCCTTCGTCGAGGCGCTGACCGTGGGGCTGACCCGTGAGGGTTTCACCGTGAACGTGGCCCGCGACGGCAAGGAGGCTCTCGACTTCTTCAACGCCTATTCCCCCGACATTGTGCTGCTCGACGTGATGTTGCCCCTGGTTTCCGGGGTGGATGTCTGCCGCCAGATCCGGGCCCGTTCTCAAGTGCCCATCATCATGGTCACCGCCAAGGGCGAGGAGATCGATGCGGTGGTTGGCCTGGAGGTGGGGGCCGACGACTATGTGACCAAGCCCTATCGCCTGCGCGAGCTGATCTCCCGCATGCGCTCGTTGCTGCGGCGATCCCGATGGACGGCGGAGAGCGAGGCATTCCGGGGAGAAGTCGTCGAGGTGGGCGATGTGGCCGTCGACCCCGAGCGCCACGAAGTGTTTGTACGCGGCGAGCAAATCGAGTTGCCGCTGAAGGAGTTCGACCTCTTGGAACTGCTGATGACCAACGCGGGCCGGGTGTTGACCCGCGACGCGCTGATCGACCAAGTGTGGGGCAGTGACTATGTGGGCGACACCAAGACGCTCGACGTCCACGTCAAACGGCTTCGGTCCAAGATCGAAGACGATCCTTCCAAGCCCCGCCGCATCGTGACCATCCGCGGCCTGGGCTACAAGTACGCCACCGGCGTTCCTGCGGAACCCGCGCCGCCTTGATCTTGGCCATAATCTTCAAGACGTGATCAACGTTCCGTTCTTGCGGCTGGTGAGGGTTCATGCCCTTGGCGCTGCGGGCGATGCCATGATCACCGTGGCGCTGGCGGGTTCTCTCTTCTTCTCCATCGATCCCAGCGCAGCTCGATTCAGGGTCACCCTCTATCTGCTGCTGACCATGGCCCCGTTCGCGGTGGTAGGCCCGCTGATCGGCCCGGCTCTGGACCGCTTTCGGGGCGGACGGCGTCCCATGATCCTCGCCATCAATGGGGGGAGGGCGTTCTTCGCCTTCCTGATGATCTCCAACATGGATTCGCTGCTGTTGTTCCCCCTTGCCTTCGCCATGCTGATTCTCCAGAAGAGCTACGGCGTGGCCAAGGCCTCAATGGTGCCGCTCATCTTGCCGAAAGAAGAGCAGTTTGTGGGGGGCAACGCCCGATTGGCGCTGGTGGGGAGCGTCTGCGGTTTCATCGGCGCCGGTCCGGCGCTGCTGGCCAACCTGCTGGGGGGCGCTTCGTGGACGGTAGGCCTGGCCATGGTGGTCTACATCCTGGCGGCGCTCTCCGCCCTGTCGCTGCCCCAGGGTCGCATCGTCCCCGGGCAGATTGACGATGAGGAGGCGGGCAAACTCCGCGGCATAGGTATCCGCAAAGCGGCGTCAGCCACCGGCACGCTGCGGGGCATCGTCGGGTTTATGACCTTTCTGGCCGCCTTCGCCTTGCGGGGTGGGGCCGACGACGTGAACCTCTCCGGGGTGGGCAAGGCATTCGGAGCCGGCATCCGCCACGCCCTGCAAGGCGATGTGGCTTCTGACGCCAGCCCGGCGTGGAAGCTGGGGCTGGTGGCCGCCGCCTTAGTCTGCGGGTTCTTGGTCGGCTCGCTTCTGGCCCCAAAGCTGCGGGACCGGATTCGCGAGGAGATCATCATCGCCACCGCGCTGGTCGCCCTGTTCTTTGTGGGCCTCCTGGCCGCGTGGGGAGGGGGCTATGGCTCGACGCTTCTGCTGGCCCTGGGTGTGGGGATCACGGCTAGCGCGGGCAAGCTCTCCTTTGACTCCATCGTGCAGCGCGACGCCGAGGGGGCCAATCACGGGCGGGCGTTTGCCGTCTTTGAGACCCGCTTCCAGATCTTCTGGGTGGTGGGCGCGCTCATCCCCGTGGTCATCCCCATGCCCGCCCGAGTGGGCTTCATCCTTATCGCCGTAGCTGCCGCAGTGGCGGCGGTGCTCTTCTGGCTGCGGCGGACGCCTACTCAGGGAGGTCGATTCGGGCCAGCCACAGACCGGGGGCATCAACCTCAGCAGGCGTAGGCAGCTCCCGGGCCGAATGCCATAGCCGGGCCAGTCCGTCGGCGCCCGCCCGTTCCACCACCCCGCTGGCGAAGGCCGATCCCCGGTCGTACTGGTCTTGGCTGAGCTCGAGGCCGAACATCCGCTCGATGAAGCGGTCAGACGCATCAGCCGTCACCCGTCGCCGCCTCAGGGCTTCGCTGAGGCGCTGGTAGGAGCTGATGAGCCCGCGTCCGATGCTGTCCATGGTCCAGTCGACATATCCGGCGATCACCGTCACCAATGCCGTGATCTGGGGCAGCAGAACCCGCTGGGCCGGCGATTGGATCGCCCCCAGGATGATCTCGGGATCGCCCAGTGCCGACTGGAGGTCGCCCAGTGAATCGGGATTGGCCAGGTCCAGTTCGCCTAGTCGGCTCTCCAGAGCACCGGGGTCGGCTTCGAATCCCCGGACATAATCGGCCAGCAGCTCTTCGATCCGCTGGCTCACATGGGGGATCGTCAGCACCGAATGGTGGGTCAGCTCGCTCAAGCACACCCAAAGCCGCAGGTCAGAGCGATCCAAGCTCCACTCGTCGGCCAACGCGTCGATGTTGGCCGGCACCACCATCAACTCCGAGCCATCCCGGGGAATGGGCAGGTCGTACTGGCCCAGACTGCGGCGGGCGAGGTTGCCCACCATGCTTCCAGCGGTCATGCTCAGCATGACCGGGCCGATCATCTTCATGATCTGGCCGAACATGGCCTGGGCGGGGTCGAAGGAAGCCTCCTCCGCTTCAACCCGGCCCGACACGTTCCCGATGGGTTCCAGCAGATCCTGGTAGGCCTCCAGGGTGGCGGTGGCCCACTGTGTTCGGGTCACCGGCACGATGGTGGCGGCTTGGCCGTCGCGGGTTGTCGACAGACCGGTGGCATTGGCCACCTGGAGCTCGGCCACCCGGCCCAGCTCTTCCAGGGTGATGCGGTCGGCGGGATCGACATTGGGCTCCGACTGGCCCTCGGTGGCCACTGCCACCGCGAACTGGCGCGCCGTCTCCCAGGTATTCGCTGCCTGCTGCGAGAAGAGCTTGCCCAGATCCCCGAAAATGGGCATCCCTTTGAAGGGGTTGAACTCCTCGGGCGAGTCGGGTTCGCTCACACCGCGAGGTTACCGGCAATACTCCGATAACGGTTGTGGGGATGAATCGACGAGAGTGTCAGGGTTTACACTCAGTCTGTGAATCCGCCGGAGACCTCTGAGCTGTGGATAGGGCTTAGCGAGTCGCCCCTGCCGTTAGACCAGGTGCTTGCTTGGGTGGGTCGCCCGGATTGCGGCGGCACTGTCCTGTTCAGCGGCACGGCCCGCGACCACTCGGAGGGTCGGCCGGGGGTTACCGTGCTCGAATACGAGGCCTACGAGGAGCAGGTGACACCCCGTTTGGAGGCGTTGGCGCAGGAGGCTCGGATCAGGTGGCCCGATATCGGACGGGTGGCGATGCTGCATCGGGTGGGCCGGGTGGAGATCGGGGAGTCGGCGGTGGTGGCGGCTGTTTCTGCTCCCCATCGCGAGGAGGCCTTTGCCGCCGCCCGGTTCTGCATTGATGCTTTGAAGGCCACCGTGCCCATTTGGAAAAAGGAGGCCTGGGAGGGCGGCGAGAGCTGGGGTTTGGAAGCCCAGCACATCTCCGATGCTGAGGCGGTCTCTACTTCAGGCGAGTTCGCCGGCTGATCCATGGCCCGAGACCTGGCGATCGATCTAGGCACGGCCAACACGCTGGTCTATGCGCGCGGCCAGGGGATCATCCTGAACGAGCCCTCGGTGATCGCGTTGAACCGCAAGACCAACGAGGTGCTGGCCATGGGCCGAGAGGCGTGGCAGATGATCGGACGCACGCCAGCCCACATCGTGGCCGTTCGCCCATTGCGAAAGGGGGCGATCACCGATTTCGAGGTGACCCAGCGCATGATCCGCCTGCTGTTGATGGATGCAGGGGTCAACCGGTTCAGCCGGCCGAAGGTGGTCATCTGCGTGCCGTCGGCGATCACCGCGGTCGAGCGCCGGGCGGTGGTGGAGGCGGCCCGCCGGGCCGGGGCGGCCGAGACCCGGCTCATTGAGCAGCCCCTGGCTGCGGCCATTGGGGCTTCGCTGCCCATTCACGAGCCCATCGGCAACATGGTGGTGGACATCGGCGGGGGAACCAGCGAGACCGCGCTGATCTCGATGGGCGGGGTCATATCTCTCAAGGCCATCCGAGTGGGCTCGTTCGACATCGATGCCGCAATCCAGGCCTTTGTTCGACGCGAGTTCGGCATCGCCATCGGTGAGCGCACCGCTGAAGAGGTGAAAATCACCATCGGCTCCGCGGCCTACGTTCCCGGGGAGTGCAGCGCCGAAGTTCGAGGTCGCAATCTGATGAACGGCCTGCCCGAGACCATTGTGTTGTCGCCGTTCGAAGTGCGCACCGCCACTGCCGAACCAGTCTCCGCTTTCGTGGACTCGGTGGTGGCTTGCCTGGTGGAAGCCCCCCCAGAGCTGTCTCAAGACGTGATCACCCATGGCATCCACTTAGTGGGAGGCGGCTCGCTGCTGCGGGGTCTGGCCGATCGGCTGTCCCAGGCCGCGGAAGTGCCGGTGAGCCTGGTGGATGCTCCCTTGGAGGCGGTGGTGATGGGAGCGGGCCGCTGTCTGGAGTCCTTCGAGGACGTCCAGGCGATGTTCATGGAGTGATTTGGGTTCATGGAGTAGGCCCGAGTCAATCAGGGTTGATGAGCAGCTCGGCCGCGTCTCTGGTCTGCCAGTCTCGGTCTTCGGCGGCCCGCCGGAGAGCGGCTTCCACCTCCGGGCCGTCGAAGGGGGCCAGCGCCAGCACCGCTCGTCGGCGCACCGCCACTCGGTCGGTGGTTGCCCCCAGAATGGCTTCGAGTCCAGCAGGGTGGCCGATCGCTCCCAACGCGGCGACGGCTGCCTCCCGCACCAGGGGATTCGAGTGATCGGCGGCCAATTCTCCTAGCCGGGTCACGGTGCCGAGATCTTCAAAGTCCCGCTCCCCGCAGGCCCATGCGGCGGTTTCGGCCACATCATCGCTTGGGTCGTCCAAGAGGGGAGCGGGCGACACCTCTGTGCGACCAACGGTCAAAGCGGCAGCCCGCAGCCTCACCTTCGGCGACGGATCGCGAAACGCGGCTCGCAGCTCTTCGTCGGCCAGCGCGCCCATCCGGTCTAAAGCCCCGAGTGCCGATGCCCGCACTTGGGGGTCCTCCTCGTGCCGGGCTGCTCTCGCCGTGGCCTCATCGCTGGTGTGCCCGGCGATTACCGCATCGCGCCGTGCAATCCTGCGGGTGGGCTGATTGTCTTCTGGGTTTCCGCTCACACCAGCGTTTCCAAGGCAATTGTGAGGCCGACGAAGAAGAGCCCCACCAACATGGTCAGCCCCGCCCCCAGCAAGACGATCACAAAGAAGAGGCCGACACCGGCCCGTAAACGCTGCCACCAGCGAAACCGCGCCTCTTCGCCGTAATCAGCCCGGTAGGAGGCCAAAACATCTCTCTCGGCCCTGGCCTCCCGCCAGTCTTCCCACCGGTGCTGCCACCAGCTCTTCAGCGTGCCCCAAGTATCGTCGGAGAGGGAAATACGAATGCGCGACCAGTCGACCACAGAGCCACCCAGGATAGTTCCACCCACCGAAAACCGGGGGCCGTCTTGGTGGCGGCGTAACTTGGCCTGGCTGGTTCCCGTGGCCGTGCTGATTTTCTTGCTGGTGGTCACTTCGGTTGTGTTCACCTTCTGGCGCACCGATCAGGTAGCGGTTCGGCCCGGCTCGGTGGAAGATGTGCCATCGCGGGTCACCGTTACGGGGGCTGAGGTTTATCCTCCGGAAAGCGAGATCGCCCTGGTGACCGTGAAGGTCAGCCAGCGTTTGAACATCTGGCAGCGAATCGGCGCCGAATTCGAGTCGGGGGTCGACATCGAGCCCGAACGGACGTTCACCGGCGGTGGCACCCGCGACGAGTTGCGCCGACTCAACGAGCTGCGAATGGAGACTTCCCAGCACACCGCCGTCGTGGTGGCGCTGGAGCATTTGGGCTATGAGATCCCCCGTCATGCCTCTGGAGTCATCGTGGCCGATGCGATGAGCGGGACACCCGCCGCGGAAGTGTTGGAGAGGGGCGACGTGATCGTGGGTATCGAAGGTGTGCCCGCGTCCGACTTGGATGACTTGGCCGAGGTCTTGGCCTTGCGGAGCGCGGGCCAGACGGTGGTATTGGACGTGGAGAGAGCCGACAGCGGGGAGGTGGAAGCGGTGGCGGTCGAGCTCATCGAGTCTTCCGATGAGCCGGGGCGGGCGCTGATCGGCGTGGGGGCGCGCGAGAGGGTGGATATCGGGGATCTTCCGGTGCAGGTCGAAATCGACAGCGGCAAGATCGGAGGGCCGTCAGCCGGATTGGCCCTCACCCTCGGCATCATCGACCTGTTGACTCCCGGGGAGCTGATGGGGGGCCAGCGGGTGGCTACTACTGGAACGATCACGTTCGACGGCTCGGTGGGGGCCATCGGCGAGGTTGATCAGAAGGCCATCGCCGCGGAAAGAGCCGGAGTAGACCTGCTGCTGGTGCCCGTTTTGAATCTGAGCGATGCCCTCGACCATGTCAGCGGCGACATGCAGGTGGTGGGTGTGGAGACTTTGCAGGAGGCATTGGACGCATTGGCCGGCAACTAAGATTTGGCGATGGCCGAGCGCCCATCTTCTGAAACTCCCTTTGAGCGGATGGACCCTGCCCAAGTATCCGGCCAGAGTTTTGCCATTACTCGCAAAGGCTTCGACCAAATGCAGGTTCAGGCCTATTTGGTGTCGGTGAGCAATCAGGTCAAAGCAGGCCAGCAGCAAATTCGAGACCTTCGAGAGCAGGTGGCCCAGGCCGAAGGGCAGTCGGAGCCGGATTCTGAGTTCAGTTCGCAGGGGGTCAAGCTGCTCGACAGCGGTGTGGAGGCGTCTCGTCGGCAAGCCCAGACGGAAGCCGACGAAATGGCGGCCCGGGCCCGCCGGTTGGCTGAAGAGCTCCAGACGACGTTCGAGGAGTTGCGTTCGCACCAGGACTTCTCCGGAGCCGACGAGCTGGCAGAACTGCTGGAGCAGGCGTACGAGCAGGCTCAGGCGGTGGCAGGCTTGCTCCAGGAGGCTCGAGATCAGGCCGAGGCCGAGGTAGAGCACGGTCGGGCCCAAGGTCGGGAGATAGTGGAGCAGGCCAAAGCCCTCCGCCTCACCGTGCTGCGGGACATGGCCCGGCGTCGCCAGGGTGCCCGGGCTCAGGTGGAGCGGCTTCGAGCCGGGCGCGACAAGCTCATCTCAATGCTGAGCGATGCCCGGAGTTCCATCGACCAGTCGATGGAAACGGCCAGGCTCTCGCTGGCCGAGGCCAAAGTGCTGGCCGATGCCGCCGCTCGCCGGATTGAAGACGAGGCTGAGCCCACCGACCTGGCCCTGTTGTCGGAGCTGGACGATGCCGAGGACGTGGGGATGATCCCCGAACCCGCGGTCGTTCCCGATATTTCCGAAGGCGATTCCCCTCCCGATGTTCCCGAAACCGATTCCGCTTCCGAGATCCACGAGGGCGTGACGCTGCTGCCTCCCTTGGAGCCCGATCCGGTGGAGGCTGCGGCCGATCATCCCGCGGTGGCCAGTGCTGACGACAGCCGCGATGTGGACGCTATCTTCGCCCGTCTTCGATCCCAGGGGGATCAGCAACGAGAAGACGGACGGGACGCTGCCGAATCCTCGGTCGGCAAGGACTAACCTCCAATCGGTATGCGAAATCCCCGAGATGTGTTCAGGCCGCGCCCGCCATCTCGCCCGCGCTTCTCGCGCCGGTCCAAGATCATCGCCGGACTCATCTTGGTGGTATTGCTGGCCGCCATCTTGTCGTTGCGGGGCACGGCCCGCATGTGGACCGACTACCTGTGGTTCGACTCTCTCGGTCACGGGGATGTCTGGACCGAGATTCTGGTCTACAAGATCGTCTTGTCGGTCATCTTCATCGCCGCCTTCTTCCTCCTCATGTACTCCAACCTGGCCATTGCCGACCGGTTGGCGCCCCAAACCCGCCCGCCGGGCCCTGAAGAGGAGTTGATACGCCACTATCACGACGCGGTTGGCCATCGCCGGCGGCTGGTAAGCGTGGTGATTGCCATCTTGTTCGCCCTTATTGTGGGCGGCGGCACCGGGGGAGAGTGGCAGAAGGCCATGCTGTTCTTCAACAGCGTGGACTTCGGCATCGATGATCCTCAGTTCGACCGTGACATCGGCTTCTACGTCTTCCAACTGCCGTTCATCCAGTTCCTAATCAGCTGGTTCTTCCGAGCCCTCATCATCGTGGCCGTTATCACCGCCATCGCCCATTACGTGAACGGCGGCATCCGGGTGCAGACCACCGGGCAGCGGGTGACTCCCCAGGTGAAGGTCCACCTGTCGGTTCTCTTGGCCCTGATCGCCCTGGTTCGGGCCGTGGGCTACTACTACGACCGGTTCGGCCTCAACTTCTCCTCTCGGGGACCGGTGGACGGTGCCACCTTCACCGACATCAACGCCCAGTTGCCCGCCATCAACCTGCTGCTGCTGATCTCGGTGCTGTCCGCCGTTTTGCTGGTGATCAACATCTGGCAGCGGGGTTGGGTGCTGCCGGTGACCGCGGTGGGCCTGTGGATGGTGGTGGCTATCGTCATGGGCGCGATCTATCCCGCCATCATCCAGCGATTCCAGGTTGAGCCGGAGGAGTCCAAGAGAGAGGCGCAATACATCTCTCGCAACATTGAGGCCACCCGCCACGCCTTGGGATTCGACAAAGTTCCCGGTGACGAGAACACCAAGGACAACGTCGACACCCGCGAGTTTCGTTTCGACACCACGATCACCGCCGAGGAGCTGGCGGCCAGTCCCAGTGTGCGCAATATTCGGCTTCTGGATCCCGATGTGGTGCCCAACGCCTTCCAAGTGGAGCAATCCGAGCGCACGTTTTATTCCTTCAACGGCGAAGTCGATGTGGACCGGTATGTGATCGACGACCAGATAACCGAGGTGGTGATCGGCGCCCGCCAGCTCAACGTGGCCGACATCCCCCAGCAGTCGTGGGAGGGTCGTCACGTCCAGTACACCCATGGGTACGGCGTGGCGGTGGCGCCGGTTAACTCGGTTACCACCCAGGGTTCTCCCGATTTTGTGGTTGGCAACGTCCCGGTGGAGGCCAGCGCCGACCTCGAGCTGGCCCGGCCCCAGCTCTACATAGGCGAGAACCTCACCGGCTACGCCATCGTCGGGGCCTCGATTTCCGAGGTGGACTACACCCAGGACAACGAGACCGTTACCTTCGAATACGACGGTGAGGACGGTGTGGGCATCGGGAGCTTCTTCCGCCAAGCGGCATTCGCCCTGCGCTTCGGCGACATCAACCCGCTGATCTCCGGTTTCGTTCAGGACGATTCTCGGATCATCTTCAATCGGGATCTGCGCCTCCGAGTGCAGAACCTGGCCCCGTTCTTGGAGTTGGACGCCGATCCCTATCCGGTGGTCTCCGACGGGCGGGTGTTCTACATCGTGGACGCCTACACCACCAGCGACCGGTATCCCTACGGCCAGCGACCGGACGTGAGCGACCTGTCGGCGGACAGCGGGCTGCGCAAGCGGTTCAACTATGTGCGCAACTCCGTCAAGGTGGTGGTGGACGCCTTCGACGGCACCACCACCTTCTACGTGATCGACCCTGACGATCCCATAATCCAGGCTTGGAGGAAGATTTTCCCCGGGCTGTTCCAAGACTTCGACCAGATGCCCGCCGACCTTCAGGACCACCTGCGCTACCCCGAGGACCTGTTCCGGGTGCAGACCTCCATGTGGGCCCGCTATTTCATCGACGAAGACGAGCCCGAGACCTTCTACGCCAATTCGGTGACGTGGGCCGTGGCCCAGGATCCAGGCACCCGGATCACCGCCCGGACGTTCTTGGACGAGGTGACTGAGGCCATCGCCGCCGAGGAGACGGCCACGGCAACGGCCAGCCGTCAGCTCGAGCGGAGAATCCGGCCGTTCTACCAACTCCTCCAGCTTCCCGAAGAAGACGATGTGGACTTCGTGATCTTCCGGACCTTTGTCCCCATATCCGGGGCAGGTGACGAAGAAGACGAGCGCAAGGAGTTGACCGCGTTCATGGTCGCCAAGAGCGACTTCGACGCCAACGAGGACGAAAACGAGTACGGCCAATTGGTGGTGTACACCGTGCCGGGCACGAGCATTCCCGGGCCTAGCATTGTGGACGCCAAAATCCAGGCCGACACGGAGATAGCCGACGCCTTCACCCAGTTGAATCAGCAGGGCTCGACCGTGCTCCAGGGGAACCTGCTGATGATCCCGGTGGGCGACTCGCTGCTGTTTGTGCGCCCCGTGTATGTGCAGGCCACCGGCGAGACCGAGTTGCCCCAGGTGAAGCAGGTGATCGCCGGGATCGGCAACGACGACGACTTCGTGCTTCGCATCCGCCCCACATTGGACGAGGCCCTGGCTGCTCTCTCTGATCCCGACGGGTTCTCGGTGCTCCCCGCTCAGCCGGCGACTCTAGAACCGGGCGACGCGCAGCCCGCACCCACCGCCGCGCCGTCGCCTTCGAACGCAGAGCCCATCGACGCAGACACCCGTCGAGCCCTGACCGAGCTCGTCTCCGAGTTGCGGACAACCCAAGACTCCATTGACGAGGACCGCCGCCGCCTCGACGGTCTCATCGAGGAGTTGGAGTCTTTGCTGGACTCCTCCGGCGGCTGAGCACCAAGAAGCGGCTATTCCACCAGGATGTTGTCGGGCCGGGGAGTGCCCTGGGCTTCGAGCATGAAGTAATAGCCCATCAGCACGGTTTGGCCATCGGTGATGCTCTCGATGTTGCCGTCAGCATCCATGTTGAGGTTGGCACCCCAGATGGCGAAGAACACCTCGGTGGTCTCGGTGTTGTCGTCGGGGGTGTAGAGGGTGTGAACGGAGCCGGCCGGCTCATAGAGGAACGAGCCGGCCCGATTCAGAAAGTCGCTCTCCTTGTAGCCCCAGGCTCCGGCACTGGTGTAGGCAAACACTTGGCCGGTGTGCTTGTGGGTCTGCACCGAGAAGCCCGGTGGGAACTGGTTCTTGATAACCCAGAGCCCCTCGCTCTCCTTGATTTGGAGCACCTTGAGGCCGATGCCGTCTTCGCCGAAGGCCCAGGGGAGGTCGTCTTCCCCGATGTGCTGGGCGGTGGGGGCAACCATCATGTCAAGCATGGGGGAATCTTACGCCCCTGCCCCGTTACCCGCCCCAGCCCCTAGTCGATCTCGGTGCGGTTGAGGCGCCAGGAGGTGTAGAGGAGTCCGGCCACGCCGACAGCCAGCGGCACGATGTACGACGTCAGCGTGGAGCGGTCGGCCAGTCGCATGCTCACGTCGGTGGCGTCGGAGAGGATGCTCATGGGGTAGCTGCGAATGGAGAGGCGGGCGAACCAGTCGCCCAGCCGGGACATCAGCAGCTCCCAGATGGCGATGTAGCCCAGCCCGATAAGCAGGGATCGCTTGAACCGCAGACCTAAGGCCAAGAAGATCCCCGAGTAGGCGAATACTGCCAGCGCGGTGGCCACCGCAGTTGCCGCCACCAACTCGTCGACCCCGGTGATAACCGCAGCCACGGTCATGACCACCACCAGGGTCGGCGCCACCACGGTCAACACTGCGGCCATGGCTGCGGTGGCGATCGAATGGCGGCTGACGGGGCGTAGCCACAGATACACCAGGGTGCGGTCTTCCACCAGATTGCCGAGCGCGGCTGAGCCCAGCGACAAGGCGATGAAGGCGGCGAAGATGTTGATACCGAAGTTGGCGATGGTCCGGGTGGCGACTTCCACCGTGTCGTCGGCTGCTCTGGCGGTAAAGGCCAGCAGAATTGCCACGCCGCTCAGCCCGGCCAATACCAGCAACCGGGCCGGGCTCAGCTGAGTGCGGAGGATAACCCGATACACCGCGAGGTTCACTGTTTCTCCCGATGCGTTGTCACTGTGCCTCCAGATGCGTTGTCACTGGGTCACCAAATATCGGAAGACGCTTTCCAAGTCGTCGTCGAGCGGGCGCAACTCCCGCAGCGAGACGTTCCGGTCACGGGCCACAGGAGCTACCGCTCGGCGAAACGCAGCAGGGTCTGTGGTGTCCACCACCACCACGTCGGCGCCTTCCAAGCGGCATCCCGAGATGACGCCCCGGTCCAGCAGGGCAATGGCCAGCTCCCGGGGCCGATCGGTCCGGATGCTGATGCGCAGCGGCCGATCGTCCATCAGGTTGCGGATCTCGCGGAAGTCCCCCTCGGCGGCCAGCCGGCCTTGGGCCATCACCAGCACCCGGGAACCGAATCGCTCCACCTCGTCGAGCACATGGCTGGACACGATCACGCACTTGCCCTCCGACCCCAGCCGGTGGAAGAGCTCGATCATCTCCCGCCGCTGTCGGGGATCGAGCCCGGTGAGGGGCTCGTCGAGGGCAATCACCAGGGGATCGTGGACAATGGCCTGGGCCAGCTTGATGCGCTGGCGCATCCCCTTGGAGTAGGTGGAGAGACGGCGAGTGTCGTCGGGATCGAGTTCCACGGTCTGAATGGCCTGGCGGGCGGCCTCGCCAGGGCGCTGGAGGTGATGCAACTGGGCGGCCAGCTCTACGAACTCCCGGCCGCTCAGGTGATCGAGCAGCGATTCCTGCTGGGGGGCCATGCCGATGCGGCCCAGCACGGATACATCGGATCGGGGATCCTTGCCCAGCACGGTCACCGACCCATTGGAGGGCCTGGCCAGGCCGCACATCATCCGCAGCATGGTGGACTTCCCCGCTCCGTTGGGCCCCAGCAGGGCAGTTACCCCGGCGCCGATGCTGAAGCTCACATCCGACACCGCCACCAGGTCTCCGAACCACTTGGACGCCCCAGCCGCCTGCACCATGGGCGGCGGTCCCGCTTGGGTGCTCATCCGTTGACCTCGATTCGCTGGTAGCGCCATCGGGCAAACCATCCGAACACGACGATGAGCCCGAGGAAGGTAAGAAGAATCGGCAGAGTCTCCACATTTCTAATGGGGGGTCCGTCGGGATTGACCTCTCCGTAGATGCGGTAGACGGTCTCGATGGGCAGGGCGATCATGTTCAGCAATGCGAACGAGTCGCCCACCTCGGCACCTTCGGCAAGCCCATCGCCTACTGCGGCGGATACCAGCAGGCTGACGAAGATGGCCACGCTGGCCAGCGTTCGGCGAGGGGAGAGACTGGAAATGGCCAGCGCCAGCGACCCCCAGAAGGCAGCCATGGCCAGGCCTGAGGCCAGCACCCGGCCGAATTCGATCAACCAGTCGATAGCGCCGTCGGGTCCACTGCCATCCAAAGTGAAGGCGATCAGCATCAGCAGAGTTGGCCCGATCGTCATGACGCCTAGCACGGCGATCACGGCAACAAACTTGGAGGCCAGGTAGGTGTCCCGGTTCAAGGGAGAGGCCAGATATAGCCCGAGCATGCCGCTGCGGCGGTCGGTGCAGAGGGCCTCGGGGGTCACAAAGGAGGTGAACAAGAACAGCACGAAGGAGATGGGCACGTAGTACCCGGCCGGATCCCCTAGATCTAAGTCGCTGCTCGCGGGAAGCAGGGCTGCAAGGCCGATGAACACGATGGCCGGCACGAAAGCAACCAGCAGGGCTATTGCCGGCATGACCTTCTGCCAGTTGGACCGCTTCAGGCCCAGCACCCGCTGCGCGGTGTGATAGCTCAAGACCACCATGGCGCGCCCTGGCCCATGACGGGGACCGTCGTAGGACAAGTTGCCTCGGTCGTGGATTTGTGCCTCGGTCATCGGGAGGCCTCGGCAAGAATCCGTTCGAAGGCAGCCCGGGCCTCAGTCATCGGGAGGCCTCGATGAACACGTCTTCCAGGGTGGTCCGGCGAGGCTCCAGACGGCGCAGGCCCAAGTCCAGATCGGCCACAAGGTCCCGAACCAGATCGCCGATCTCGTCGACGCCGGTCACGGTGATGATGTGCCCGTCGATGGTTGCTTGCGCGCCTCGGGCCGCCAGTGCAGCGGCCAGCGGCTGGGGATCGGAGTCCAACTCCACCTTCACTCCCGATGCGGCCGACCCCAGGCCATCGAGGGCGCCGCTGTGGCCCACCACGCCGTTAGCCAGGATGACCACCGAATCGCACACCCGCTCCACTTCCTCCAGCAGGTGCGACGACAGCAGGATGTCAATGCCGAACTCGCGGCCCACTCGTCGGATGAGGGCCAGCATGTCGTCGCGCTGCACTGGATCGAGGCCGTCGGTGGGCTCGTCCAGTAGAAGCAGGTCGGGATCATGGGCGATGGCCTGGGCCATCTTCACCCGCTGGCGCTGACCGGTGGACATGGTGCCGATGGGGCGGAACCGCTCCTCGCCCAGGCCCACCTGCCAGAGGGCGTCACTGGCCCTCTCGGTGGCCGCCCGTCGGGGCAGCCCGTGGAGTTGGGCAATGTGGCGCACCAAATCGGCGGCCTGCACATCGTCGGGCAGATCGTGATGTTCGGGGGCATAGCCCAGTCGGGCACGCAGTTCAGGCCCGCTCTGGTCGGGGTCGACTCCCAGTACATTGAGCGTGCCGCCTTGACGGGGGCGCAGTCCCAACACCAACCCCATGAAGGTGCTCTTGCCCGCACCGTTCGGTCCCAACAGCCCGGTGATGCCCGGTCCGATGTCGCAATCCAGGCCCTGGAGCACGTGGTTCGACCCGTAGCTCTTTTGCACTCCTCGGGCGGAGATCACGATGTCGGACACTGGGCGAAACCCTATCCCTGGTCTGACCCCATTAGGTCGTCGGGGGTGGGGAAGTGGCAGGCAACCGGGTGTCCGATGCCAAGATCGAGCAACTCCGGGTCGTACTCGGCGCATATCGACTGCGCCTTCCAACATCGGGTCCGAAAGCGGCATCCCGAAGGGGGCGCGGCTGGGTTGGGCGCGTCCCCTTCCAGCACGATGCGCCTTCGCCTCTTCTCGAGCTTGGGGTCGGGAATGGGTACTGCGGACAGCAAGGCCTGGGTGTAGGGATGAGCCGGGGTTTCGTACACTTCCGGCCCGGTACCCGTCTCCACGATCCGTCCCAGATACATCACTGCCACCCGATCGGAGATGTGGCGCACCACCGATAGATCGTGGGCCACGAACAGGTAGGTGAGTCCCAGTTGGCGCTGGAGATCTTCCAGCAGGTTGAGCACGCCAGCCTGAATGCTCACGTCGAGGGCTGACACCGGCTCGTCCAGGATGATCAGCTCGGGTTCGAGGGCGAGGGCTCGGGCGATTCCGATGCGCTGGCGCTGGCCGCCGGAGAACTCGTGAGGGTAGCGATTGCCGTGCTCGGGGTTCAGCCCAACCAGCTCCAGCAGTTCGCCCACCCGAGTCTGGATGTCGTCGCTGGCGCGGTGGATTCGCAGGGGCTCGGAGATGATGGCCGAGACCGTCATGCGGGGGTCGAGGGAGGCCATCGGGTCTTGGAACACGATCTGCATGTTTTGGCGCAGGGCCTGAAGCTGGCGGCGGCTCAGGTCGGCCAGCTCTTGGCCTTTGAATCGCACTGAGCCCGAGGTGGGCTGGATGAGGCGGAGAATGCAGCGGGCGATGGTGGATTTGCCGGACCCTGATTCTCCTACCAGTCCTAGGGTCTCTCCCTGATTGATGTGCAGGGACACGCCGCTTACGGCTTGGACGGTGCCCACGGTGCGGCGGATTACGCCTTTGGACTTTATGGGGAAGGTCTTGACCAGGTCGGTGACTTCTACCAGGGGTTTACCATCCCCCGGCAGGTCGGCGGGGCTAGACATCTTCGGCCTCGCCGTATTGGTCTTCAGCGTGGTGGCAGGCGGTGAGCTGGGTGCCTATAGGGCGTAGCTCGGGGGTCTCTTGGGAGCAGATTTCGGTGGCTCGGGGGCAGCGGGGGGCGAAGGCGCATCCGGGGGGTGGGGCCAGCATGGATGGCGGGGTTCCGTCGATGGGCATCAGGCGGGTGCCCTTGGGGGCGTCGAGGCGGGGTATGGCGCCGAGAAGGCCGGCGGTGTAGGGGTGGGCGGGGCGTTCGAACACGTTGTCGGCCATTCCGGTCTCGGCTATCCGACCGGCGTACATCACCAGCAGCCGGTGGGCGGTGCGGGCTACGACGCCGAGGTCGTGGGTGATCACCACCAGGGCTGAGCCAGCGGCCTCCCGGGCCCGCTCCAGAACATCCAGCACCTGGGCCTGAATGGTGACGTCGAGGGCGGTGGTGGGCTCGTCGGCGATGAGCAGATCGGGGTCGTTGGCGATGGCCATGGCGATCATGGCCCGCTGGCGCATCCCGCCCGACAGCTCGTGGGGGTAGGAGTCCACCCGCTGCGAGGCATTGGGGATGCCCACCAAGTGCAGCAGTTCGACTGCCTTCGACCGGGCGATGGCCATCTTCGTCCGCTGGTGGACGCGGACCCCTTCGGCAATCTGGGCCCCCACGGTCATCACCGGGTTCAGCGAGGTCATCGGATCTTGGAACACCATGGAGATGGCCGATCCCCGCAATTTTTCGAGTTCCTTGTCGGCCATGGCCGTCACGTCTTGGCCTCGGTAGGAAATCGACCCGCTCACTTGGGCGGAGGGCGGCAGCAGGCCCAGGGCGGCCATCACGCTGACCGATTTCCCCGAGCCGGATTCGCCGGCGATGGCCAGCACCTCGCCCTCGTAGATGTCCCAGCTCACCCCCCGCACCGCCTGCACGTCGCCGTCGGGGGTGGGGAACACCACTTCCAAGTCCTGCACCGACAGCACCGGGACCTCGGCTTTGGGGTTGGCCGGGCTGGTCATCGCCGCTGCTCCCGGCGGGGATCGAGGGCGTCGCGCAGGCCGTCGCCCACGAAGTTCACGCACAGCACCAGCAGCACCAGCACCGCCCCCGGCAGATAGAACAGCCACCACCGGGTGCGGGCGGCGTCTCGGCCCTCGTCCACCAGCGATCCCAGCGACACCTCGGGGGGCTGGATGCCGAAGCCCAGAAAGGCCAGCGCGGTCTCCAGCAGGATGGCGGTGGCCACCGTGAGGGTGGCGTACACGATGATCGAGCTCATGGCGTTGGGGATGAGGTGGCGGAAGATGATACGGGTGTTCGAGGCGCCTAGGGCCTCGGCGGCCTCGATGTACTCCTTTTCCCGGATGGAGAACACCTCGCCCCGCACCACCCGAGCCAGCGGCGCCCACAGGAACAGGCCGATCACCACCGCCACGAACATGAGCGAGCTGCCGCCGCTGGCCCGAGTGCGGGTGCCCAGAACCATCAGCACCGGCAGCAGGGGGAGAATCAGCAAGAAGTCCACCAAGAGCCCCAAGGCGCCGTCTACTCGTCCTCGGAACCAACCCTGCACCGCGCCCAGAACCGAACCCAGCACGGTGGCGATGCCGGCCACCACCAGGCTGACGTGGACCGACACCCGCAGTCCTCGCATCGACTGGGCGAACATGTCGTGGCCGATGGTGTCGGTGCCGAACCAGTGGTCGCCCGACGGCCCCTGCGAAAGATCGGGGGACAGGTCTTTGTAGCCCCAGCCGGAGATCGGCTCGGCCAGGTAGCTGAACAAGTAGGCCACCACCAGCACGACACCCGCGGCTACCGCCAGCCGGTGGGCGAGGAAGCGGCGAAGCACCAGCCGCCACTGCGACCGGACCTCTGTCTCGGCCGGGGCGTCGGCGAACACGTTGGCCGGGATGTCAGCCATCTCGCACCCTCGGATCCAGGAAGCCGTAAGTCAGGTCGGTGAGCAGATTGACGATGATCACCGAGATGCCCACCGCCAATAGCCAGCCCTGGGTCACGGCCACATCTCCGTTGAGCAGGGACTCCAGGAACAGCCGGCCCATGCCCTTCCAGTTGAACACCACCTCGGTGACCACCGTGCCGCCGATCAGCGTTCCGAACGTGAGCCCGGTGTAGCTCACCACCGGAAGCAGGGCGTTGCGAAGGGCGTGGTGGGTGATGACCCGGCGCCGGGGCACTCCTTTGGCTCGGGCGGTTCGGATGTAGTCGCTCTCCAGCACATCGAGCATGGCCGAGCGCTGGAACCGGCTGGTGGCGGCCAGTTGGATCGCGATCAGGGTGAGGGCGGGAAGGATGATATGGCCGGCCCGGTCGGCCCATGTCCCCCAGAAGTCGGCATCAAGCCGGGGCGACTGCTCGCCGATGGTGAAGAAGATCCGGCGACCCCACCAGTCGTTGAACCGGATGCCTAAGTCTTTGAGCAACGCTCCGAGCCAGAAGACGGGCATGGCGAAGAACAGGAAGGCGAAGAAGGTGGAGATGTTGTCGAACTTCCCGTACTGGCGCATCGCGCTCACCACCCCTACCGCCACGCCCAGGATCACCGAGATGACGGTGGCGGCGATGACCAATCGCAAGGTGACCGGTATGGCCTCGCCCAGCAAGGTGGTGACCGCCCGGCCGTTGTCGGTGGACGTGCCCATGTCCCCGGTGAACATGTCGCCCAGCCAGCTTCCGTAGCGCTCCATAAGGGGCTTGTCTAGGCCCAGGCTGGCTTCCAGCCGTTGGACCTGCTCGGCTCCGCCGGGTTGCGACAGCAGAAAAACCCGCTGTTCGGCGATGGGATCGACGGTGGCCACCAGCAAGAAGGCCACCAGGGTGGCGAAGAATAGGACGACGACGGATATGAGCAGCTTGCGTGTCGCGTACCCGAGCACCAGTAGGAAAGCTAGTTAGCGAGCGCCCACTCCTCCAGATTCCAGGTGAAGCTTTCCAAGGTGGGGTTGTCTTGGATGTTTTGGAGGTTGTCGTTCCAGGCCAAGAAGAAGGGGAGTTGGTACACGGGTGTGTTGGGGAGGGTTTCCCACATGAGAGCGTCGGCCTGATTGAGTAACTCGGCTTGGCGGTCGGCGTCGAGGGTGAAGGTGGCCTCCACCAGCAGTTCGTTGACCTGATCGTCCACGTAGGCGCCGGGGTTGCTGTCGCTGCCGGTGCCGAACACCTGAAGAGCCGATGTGGCCGGCAGCGGTCCGCCCACCCAGGCGAAGATCACCAGATCGAAGTCGCCGGGGGGGCCGGGCGGGTCGTTGGTTGAGCCGAACACTGGACCGAAGATCTCGCCTCCGGGCAGGTTGTCGATGATGATTCTGATTCCGGCTTCCCCCAGCTGGTTCTGCACCAGTTCTTGGAACTGCTCCCGGCGGTCGTTGCCTCCGGTGGTGCGGATGCGCAGGCTCAGCTGCCGGCCGTCTTTGGCGTACACGTCGCCGTCGAGCTCCCAGCCGGCGGCTTCCAGAACGGCGCGGGCCGCGGCCACATCCCGCTGTTGGAACTCAGCCGGAGTGTTGTCCTGATACTGGGCTTGGCCGTTCATGTAGATCCGGTTGCCCAGCGGTTGAGCCGACTCCGAGAACGGCCGCATGAGCGCGGTCACGATCAGCTCTCGATCGAGCGCCAATGCGATGGCCTGGCGCGCCTCCAAAGGAACGGTGGCAGTGTTGAACGTGATGTGCTCCCAGGTGGGGCCGAAGGTGATGGAGGATTCCACTCCGCCTATTCCGTTGATCTGTTGCACTAAGTCCACTTGGGGTTGCGGATAGATCACGTCTACTTCGCCGTTTTCCAGCGCGAGGGGCAGGTTGCCCACGTCGCTGATGAACCGGAAGGTGACCTCGTCGATATGGGGACCTTCGCCGAACCAGGTGGGGTTGGCCACCAGGGTCAGATCGCTGCCCGGGTTGTACTCGTCCACCACATAGGGACCGGCGCCCACACCTGGATCGGTGCGGAAGCCGTCGCTCCAGTCCCGGCCCAGGTGGGCGGGCGGGAACGGTCCGGAGAACAGCAGGATGTATTCCACGAAAGGCTGGCCCTCGGGCCAACTCAGACGGACGGCCTTGTCGTCCACCACCTCCAAGGTTGCGCTGTCGAAGCCCTGAGTGGCGGCGCAATCATCTTGGGGGTCGTTGCAGTTCTCGAAATAAAACACCATGTCGTCGGAGCTCACCGGGGTTCCGTCGCTCCACATGGCGTCGGCTCGCAGCCGGTACTCCACCACCAGGGGGTCCTCTTGGATGATGGTGGGCAGGGTTTCGCAGAAGTACGGCTCGAAGGAGAAATCGGGGCGGGTCCGCGTGCAGGTGGGGTAGATAGCCCGGGTGATTTGGCGACCAGCCAGGAGGTTGTCGCCGGCCGTCAAGTTGTTGAAGTTGGTGATCTCCTGCTCCAGACCGACGACCACGCTGGTGGGCTGCTCTTCTTCCGGGCTGGGGTCTTCGGCTTGGGTCGGGGCCGCCGCAGGCTCTTCATCTGTGGCCGGGGCCGCAGTGGGCCCTGAGGCATCCGGTGGAGGCGAGTCGTCGTCGTTGCCACAGGCAGCGGCTAGCAGGACTAGTGCCAGCAGGACCGCGACCACTCGCGAATATCGATCGATTTTCATGTGCTTTGTCATAGCAAGGTCAATTATGGCTGGCCTGATAGCCACGGGGGCAAAGAACCCTGTTCGCGGGATGTCGCTAAGGTCGATAGCATGGGAGCGAAGGGAACATATCCGGGTGTCCGGCGGTTGTAACCTCAACCGGTAGCGAAGGAGAGAGCAGTGACATTGGAAACCGTCCGCAACCCAGCGGCCCTCATCGAGATCACCGAGTTGGTGGATCGGCTGCTGGACGCCATCGATGGAGAGCTCACCAGCCGCTCCCGGGTGGTAGACGGACTGTTGGACCTGCGTCTTGCCGCCGCTGATCTTCCCGAAGTGGTCGCCCAAGTCGACGACTGCCTGGCCACGCTCCCCGGCAACACCACGGTGACCAACCTGTGGTGGATGGAGACATTGGCCGACCTCCGCACCGCTGCTTCCAACTGATCCCCTGATTGGCGGCAGCTCGGCTGCACCGGAGATATAGGAGGGATACGCTCGCGGGGCAGCAGGAGGTGGCGAGATGACTGAATCCTCTACGGCGGTGGTGGGGAGCAGGTTGCTTCGGAAGGAGGATCCTGAACTGCTTACCGGGGAGGCCCGGTTTGTGGACGATCTGGACCTCACGGGGGCGCTTTGGGTGGCTTGTGTGCGGAGTCCTCATGCGCATGCCCGCATCAACTCGGTGGACTTGAGCGCTGCTCTTGATGCCGATGGGGTGGTGGCTGCTTATTCGGGGGCGGATCTGGCGGAGTCTTGGGGGCCGTTGCCTTGTGCTTGGCCGGTGACCGACGACATGAAGAATCCGGCCCATCTGCCGATTGCGGTGGACAAGGCCAACTATGTGGGCGATGTGGTGGCGGTGGTGCTGGCTAACGACCGCTACGGGGCGGTCGACGCTGCCGCGCTGGTGGAAGTGGACTACGAGCCCCTCGACGCGGTAGTAGACCTTGAGGACGCCTTGGCCGATGGCACGGTCATCCACGATGACTTGGGTACCAACGCTTCCTACACCTGGGAGCTGACCCCGGATGCCGACGCGGTGGAGGCTGCGTTCTCCGGTGCTGCCCACGTGGTGTCGGAGCGCTACATCCAACAGCGGCTGATTCCCGCGGCCATGGAGCCTCGGGGGGTGGTGGCGGTGCCTTCGCCGTTCGGGGGCGACATCACCATCTACTCGGCTACTCAGATTCCCCACATCCTCAAGGTCATGGTGGCCCTCACTCTGGGGCTCCCAGAGCAGAAGGTGCGGGTGGTGGCTCCTTCGGTTGGGGGCGGTTTCGGCTCGAAGCTGAACGTGTATGCCGAGGAGATCATGTGTACTGCGCTGGCCCTGCGCCATGGCGTGCCGGTGCGCTGGACCGAGGGCCGCTCCGAGGCTGCCGGGTCCACCATTCAGGGCCGGGGCCAGATTCAGGACATCGAGCTGGCCGCCGACGCCGAGGGCCGGATAAGCGCGGTGCGGGTGAAGCTGGTGGCCGACATGGGGGCCTACCTCCAGTTGGTGACTCCCGGCGTGCCCCTGTTGGGTGCTTTCCTATACCACGGCTGCTACGACATCCCGAACTACTCCTTCGTGTGTACGGGGGTGTTCACCAACATGACCCCCACCGATGCCTACCGGGGGGCCGGCCGGCCTGAAGCCACCTACGCCATCGAGCGGGCCATGGACACGCTGGCCGCGGCGGTGGGGGTGGACCCGGCCGAGATTCGGCGGCGCAACTTCATCGGTCCGGAGCAGTTCCCCTACGAGTCGGCCCCCGGGCTGGTGTTCGATAGCGGCAACTACCCCCAGGCCCTGGAGCGGGCCTTGGAGGTGGTGGACTACGAGGGCCTGCGGGCCCAGCAGGCTGAGCGCCGGGCCTCAGGCGATTCCCGACAACTTGGAATGGGCCTGTCGAGCTACGTGGAGATGTGCGGTTTGGCTCCCAGCCGGGTGCTGGCCTCGCTCAACTACGCGGCTGGCGGCTGGGAGTCGGCCACCGTGCGGGTGCTGCCCACTGCCAAGGTGCAGGTGGTGACCGGCACGTCGCCCCACGGACAGGGCCATGAGACGTGCTGGTCGATGATCGTGGCCGACCAGCTGGGCGTTGATCCCGACGACGTGGAGGTGCTGCACTCCGACACCGCCATCTCTCCGTTGGGCCTCGATTCCTACGGCTCCCGCTCGCTGTCGGTGGGCGGCACCGCGGTGTACATGGCTGCAGACAAGGTGATCGACAAGGCCCGTCTGATTGCCGCGCACCAGATGGAAGCCAACGTGGAGGACTTGGAGTTCTCCGACGGCACCTTCCGGGTAAAGGGCCAGCCCGACGCCGAGATGCCGCTGGCTGCGGTGGCCTTCGAGGCGTTCACCGCCCACAACCTGCCCGACGGCATGGAGCCCAACCTGGAGGGCCACATGACTTGGGACCCGCCGAACTTCACCTTCCCGTTCGGAACCCATGTGGCCGTGGTGGAGGTGGACACCGAGACCGGCGAAGTGGAGATGGTGGAATACGTGGCGGTGGACGACTGCGGCAACCAGATCAACCCGATGGTGGTGGAGGGACAGATCCACGGCGGCATCCTCCAGGGGGTGGCCCAGGCGCTGTGGGAGGAAGCCGCGTTCGACGACGACGGCCAGCCCCGCAACGTGAGCTTCCTGGACTATCTGGTGCCGTCATCGGCTGAGACCCCGTCGTTCCGTACCGACTCCACGGTGACCCCTAGCCCCACCAACCCGATGGGGGTGAAGGGCATCGGTGAGGCTGGCACCATCGCCTCCACCCCAGCAGTGGTCAACGCCATTGCCGACGCGCTATCCCCGCTGGGGATCAACGACGTGGAGATGCCGGCCACGCCCGAACGAATCTGGGAGCTGATCTCCGGGTCGCAGGATCCACCTAGCCGCCGTCGGGGGCTGAGAGGGCCATTGCGGCGTTGATCAGGCCGAGGTGGGAGTAGGCCTGGGGGTGGTTGCCCAGCAAGCGCTCGCTGGCGGGGTCGTATTGCTCGGGAAGCAGGCCGGTGGGGCCGCATAGGTCGAGATAGCGGTCGAACAGGGCCCGGGCGTCGTCGATCTGGCCGATGAGCGCGTAGGCCTCTATCAGCCAAGACGTGCAGATCAGAAAGCCGCCCTCGACGCCGGGCAGCCCGTCGTCGTGGCGGTAGCGGTATACCGTCTGGCCGTCTCGAAGCTCGCTCTCCACCGCTTTGAGGGTGGAGACGAAGCGGGAGTCGTCGGGGGGAAGCAATCCGCTCAAGCCGATCCACAGCAGGCTGGCGTCCAGGTCAGTCGAGCCGTAGGCGGTGGTGTAGGAGCGGCGCTGCTCGTTCCACCCGTTCAAGATCACATCGGCGGCGATCTGGTGGCGAAGCGGGCTCCAGTACGAGGCCAGCTCGGGGTCGATGCGCTCGGCGATCTTGATGGCCCGGTCTACGGCCATCCAGCACATCACCTTGGAGTGGACGTGATGGCGGGGCGGGCGGCGCTCCTCCCAGATGCCGTGGTCGGGCTCGTGCCAGCGGGCGGCCACCGCCCCCACCACTGCCTTGACCACCTCCCAGTGCTGGTCGGTGAGGGTTACTTGGGCTTCGCACAGTCGCCAGGCCAAGTCCACCACTGGACCGAACACGTCGAGCTGCACTTGGTGCTCGGCGGCATTGCCGATTCTCACCGGGCGACTGCCGGCGTACCCGGCCAACTCGGGCAGCACCGCCTCCGGCAGGGCTTCGTCGCCGACCAGGGGATACACCGGGCGGAGCTGTTCGGGTCCGGGGAGATGCTCCACTCGGTCGAGTATCCAGTCGAGCAGATGGCAGGCTTCCTGGCTGCTGCCCAGGGCCAGCAGCGCGGCTGCGCTCATGCTGGCGTCTCGGGGCCAGCAGTAGCGGTAATCCCAGTTGCGGACGCCGCCCATCACCTCGGGCAGGCTGGTGGTGGCGGCGGCCAGGATCGCTCCCGAGGGCTGGTGGCACAGCGCCTTGATCACCAGCGCTGATCGCTCCACTTCCTCGGCGGCCGTGGACGGCAGCGTGAGCTTGTTTGTCCAGTCGCGCCAGTACTGCTCGGTGGCCTCGCGGCGATCGGGCTCAGCAGTCTCCGACCAGCCAAACCGGCCAGGAACGCCCAGACGCAGCATCAGCTCCAGCGGCGTGCCGTCGAGCTGGACATGGGCTACCGCGGTCTGATGGGGGCCGTCGTCCACAATGTTCCAGCGCACCCCGGGCGCGGTCAGCATCATGGTCTCGGCGGCGCCGGTGATCTCGAGGCCGTCGTGGACCACGTGCAGGCCGGTGGGGGCCCGGCCGAAGTCCAAACGGGGGGCGAACTCGATCTCGATTTTCCCGGTGCCCTCGATGACTCGGACCAAGGTGGTGCGGCCCGCCGACTTGAAGGGCCGCCCGCGGGAGCAGTCCAGGTAGTCGGTAACGGTCACATCTGACCACCGGGTCTCCACCACCATGGTGCCGTCCAGGTAGCGGTGGGAGATGGGCGGGCTCTCGTCGTGGCGGCTGATGGAGAAATGCCCGGCTCGGGCGCCCCCCAGCAGTCCGGCGAACACCGCCGGTGAGTCGGCCCGGGGGTGGCACATCCAATTCACCGAGGCGTCGGAGGTGACCAGCGCCACCGTCCGCTGGTCGCTGAGCAGGCTGTGGCGCTCGATGGCCAGGTCGTGTTCACCCATGAGCCACGCCCGCCGACGCTCGGCCACAAGGGCCAGCATCTGGGCCACTGACTGGGGGTCGTGCAGGCGGCCCCGGGCCAGGGTCGGCTCCGGCCCCACCTTCAGGCCGAGGTCGGGGCCCGTAAGCCGGGCGAAGGCGTCCTCGTCGGTGACATCGTCGCCGGCGAAGATCACCGCCTCGGCCGAAACGTCGGTTCTCAGCCGGTCGAGGGCGTCGCCCTTGTTGAGGTCCAGCACCGACAGCTCCACCACCATCTTGCCGGTCTTGAGGTGAACGCCATCCCGGGAGCCCGGACCTCTAAGCACGTCTTCCACCGCGATGGCGGCGATCTCGGGTTCGGCCTTGCGATAGTGGAAGGCGACTCCGGCCGGCTTGGGCTCGACGATGAACCCGTGATCGCGTCGGGCGATGTCGTTCAGCTCCCCCAGTACCCGGTCGCGCAGGTCCCGCTGCTCGGGGGACAGGTCGTCGGCGAAGCCGACGTCGAACTCGGTGCCGTGGCTGCCCACCAGGTGGATCTCCTCGGGCAGGCGGCTCAGCGCGGCCAGGTCCCGCAGCGCCCGTCCCGAGATCACCGCCACGTGGGTGTCGGGCATGGCGGCCAACTGGCGCAGCGCGGCCACCGACTCCCGGAGGGGTCGGGCCTCGTCGGGGTTGTCGATGATGGGGGCCAGGGTGCCGTCATAGTCGCAGGCCACCAGCAGCACCGGCACTCGGGCCAGCTCTCGCAGCCGGGCGTCCACTTCTTCGGCCGCCATGATGGGGCTGGCCTCGTTCATTCGCAGGCCTCCAGGCGGTCCAGAAAACGCTCGGCCCAGCGCTGGGCGGTATTGGACCGCACCACCCGCCTCATGGTCCGCATGGCTGGTCCGGCTTCGGCGGGGGGGCGGCGGGCGGCGGCCTCCATGGCGGATTTCAGCCCCTCGATGTCGTGGGGATTGATCAATTCGGCGGTTCGCAGTTCTTGGGCCGCCCCGGTGAATTCCGACAGCACCAGCACGCCGGTGTTGTCGGGACGGGAGGCCACGTATTCCTTGGCCACCAGGTTCATGCCGTCGCGCAACGGGGTCACCAGCATGATGTCGGCAATCAGGTACATGGCCACCAGCTCTTCGATGGGCTGGCTCTGGTGCAGGTAGTGGACCACCGGACGGCCCATCACCCCGAAGTTCCCGTTGACGTCGCCCACCATCTGCTCCACCTCTCGGCGTACCTCGGCGTAGCCGGTGACCTGGGAGCGGCTGGGCTCGGCGATCTGCACCAACACGCAGTCGTCCACTGAGAGCCGCCCCTCGGCCAACAGCTCCCGGAAGGCTCGCAGCCGCACCTCGATGCCCTTGGTGTAATCCAGGCGATCCACTCCCAGAAGCACGGTGCGGGGCGAGCCCAGGGTCTGGTGGATCTCCGCCGCCCGGGCCTGCACGGCGGGGTCGGCGGCCAGCCGGGAAATCCGGTCGGTGTCGATCCCTATGGGGAAGGCGCCCGCCTGGGTGGCCCGGCCGTTGTGCTGAATCACTCTTCCGGTGGTCTTGGCGCCGGTGATTCGATTCACCGCCCGGCAGAAATTGTCGGCGCTCAGCTGTGTTTGCAGGCCGATCAAGTCCGCCCCCAGCAAGCCGTCGACTATCTCGGCCCGCCACGGCAGCCGGATATACAGCTCGCGGGCTGGGAACGGGATGTGGAGGAAGAACCCGATCCGCAGGTCAGGCCGGGCCTCCCGCAAAAGGCCGGGCACCAGCAGTAGGTGGTAGTCGTGAATCCACACCGTGGCGCCGGGGGCGGCGAGATCGGCCACGGTGGCGGCGTAGCGCTGGTTGACGGTTCGGTAGGCGTCCCACCACGTGCGGTGATACTCGGGGGGCACTAGGGCGTCGTGGAACAGGGGCCACAAAGTGGCGTTGGAAAACCCCTCGTAGAACAGCTGGAGCTCGCCCTGGCTCACGCTCACGGGGTGGCATTGGAAGCCGTCGACCTCGAATGGTTCAGTCCCCGGACCGGGAACGCCGGTCCAGCCCGCCCAAACCGCGTCGGGATTGCCCGACATGACCGGCCGCAGCGCCGATACCAGCCCACCAGGGCTGGGAACCCATTGGGCGGTGTCGCCCTCCCACACCCGCCTCACGGGGAGCCGGTTGGCCACGACCACAAAGCTCCACTTCTGGTCACCGGCGGCCATTTGGCCAAAATATCGCGCTGCCAACCGAGAGCAGAGGTTGTTATGCTGATCAGCGAGATGGCCCCGTCCCGGGTGGCCGAGTCCGGTTTTTTGTTTTGCGCCGGGCCGGGGTCGCCCTCTCCCTTAGTCGAGAACCAGTAGTTGGGCCGGCAACTCGCGGTCGTCGGCGATATCAATCACCACTCGGCTGAGAGTGCCGGTGAAGGGGAATTGGCCGCTGGTGCGGGGGCTGGGGGACGGCGCTTTGGTGAAACCCACGCTGATGCCCACCGCGTGGATGTGGGTGTTGTGGGTTATGGGCATGTCCACCGAGGCGGCTTCTACGCCGTCCACCAGTAGTCGGCCGGTGCCGGCGTAGCTGCCGGTTCGCTCGAAGGCGGCGGTCACCGTAACTGAGCCGGAGGGCAAGGGCTCAGTCTCGGCCACGTAGTGCTCCCAGGCCATGTTGTAGTCCCACACCAGCCGCCCGCCCTGGATGAACAGAGCGAAGCCTGACGCCACGTCGCCGCAGGCCACCAGGGTGCCGTCGTCGCCATCGGCCCGGATGAGCTCTGCGGTGATCTCATAGGACACGTTCTTGAGGTCGGGGCAGCCGTCGCTGGGGATGTACGCCCCGTCGTAGTAGACGAATCGGGACCGGCCGGTGATGGGCCGGGGTTTGGGCACGTGGAACCTCTCCAGAATGCGGTCGTCCAGGGGCAGCACTTGATAGGCCCGGGCCGCCTCCCACCACCGGTCGACGAGCGCAGCCAACCGTTCGGGCTCGGCTTGGGCCAAGTCCCGGGCCTCGGAGAAGTCCTGATCGAGGTGGTACAGCTCCCAGCGGTCGTCGTCGAAGTTCTCCCCGGGAATGTGGCGGGTCACCGCCTTCCAGCCGTCGACCCACATGGCCCGATGGCCGAACATCTCGTAGTACTGCTCGGCTTTGTTGGTGGGGGCATCAGCGTCGGTGAAGGAGTAGGCCATGCTGGTGCCTTCCATCGGCATCTGGTGCACCCCGGCCACCTCGGCGGGCGGCTCCAGGCCGATGGCCTCCAGCAGCGTGGGGGTGATGTCGCTCACGTGGTGGTACTGAGTACGAATCGCGCCCCCCTCCGCGATTCCGTCGGCCCAGGAGATGATGAGCGGGTCGCGCACCCCGCCGGCGTGGGTGTTCTGCTTGTACCACTTGAGCGGGGTGTTGCCGGCCATGGCCCAGCCCATGGGGTACACCATCCAGTTGCCAGGCCCGCCGATGTCGTCGATATTGGCGAGCTGCTGGTCGATGGGCCGGGGGCCGAGGCCGTTCACATAGCGCATGGCGTTCTCGTGGCCCGACGGGCCGCCTTCTTGGGTGGCCCCGTTGTCGGACAGCAGCACGAACACGGTGTTGGTGGCCTGGCCGATCTCCTCGAGCGTGGCGACGAAACGGCCGAGGTGCTCGTCGGTGTGGGTGAGCATCCCGGCGTAGGCCTGCTGCATCCGGGCGGCCACCTTCTGCTCGTCGGCGCTCAGGTCGCCCCAGTCGGGCACGCCGGGGTTGAACGGGGGCAGCTCGGTGTCGGCGGGAATGATGCCGTTGTCCTTCTGGCGGTGGTACCGCTCTTCTCGGATGGCCCCCCAGCCCGCGTCGTATCGGTTGTTGTAGCGGTCGACGTAGGGCTTGGGGACATGGATCGGATAGTGGCCGGTGCCGAAGCACAGATACATAAAGAAGGGCCGCTCGGGCCACGCCGATGTCTGGGCGGTGACCATGGCGATGGCCTGGTCCACCAGATCCTCGGTGGCGTGGTAGTCGGGCTTCTCGGGTCGGTCGATGTGGTGGTTGTCGGCTACCAGGTCGGGATCCCAGTGGTTGGTGGCACCGTCCAGAAAGCCGTAGTAGCGGTCGAAGCCCCGTTGGAGCGGCCATTGGTCGAAGGGGCCGGCCGGGGTGGTGTCCTCGATGGGGGCCAGATGCCATTTGCCTACCGCGAAGGTGGAGTAGCCCGCGGGGCGGAGGATCTCGGCCAGGGTGGCTGCCCGGTTGGTGATGCGGCCGGTGCAGCCGGGATAGCCGGTGTCCCAATTGCTGACCACCGCCATGCCCACCGAGTGGTGGTTGCGTCCGGTGAGCAGGGACGCCCGAGTGGGGGAGCAGATGGAGGTGGTGTGGAAGTTGTTGTAGCGCAGGCCGGCCGCGGCCAGGGCGTCCATGGTGGGGGTTTCGATTTCCGAGCCGAAGCAGCCGAGGTCGGCGAAGCCGACATCGTCGAGGACGACCATTACTACGTTGGGGCTGTTCGGCGGCGGGGTTACTGGGTCGGGCCACCAGGGGGTGGAGTCGGCGACGGTGTTGCCGACTTTGCCGCCGTAGGGTTGGTTGTTGGAGTTCATGGGTGGTTGCTAGCACATAGGCATATCGAGCACAGAAGCAGTCTGGGTGGCCATTAAGCTTCTGCCGTGCCGGAGCGGGTTTTGAATGAGCGGTTGGTGGAGTTTGGGACCACCATTTTTACGGAGATGTCGGCTTTGGCTTTGGCTACGGGGGCTATCAATTTGGGGCAGGGGTTTCCTGATACTGATGGGCCGCGGGAGGTGGCGGATGCGGCGGTGGCGGCTATTCGGGCGGGGCACAACCAGTATCCGCCGGGGTTGGGGATTGCCGATCTGCGGCTGGCGGTGGCGGAGCACCAGAAGCGGTTCTACGACCTGGATTTTGACCCCGACACCGAGGTGCTCATCACCGCGGGGGCTACCGAGGCAATCGCCGCCGTCATGCTGTCGCTATTGGAGCCGGGCGACGAGGTGGTGTTGTTCGAGCCCTATTACGACTCCCACATTGCGGGGATTGCCATGGCAGGGGCCCAGCGGCGGCTGGTGACGCTGCGGCCTCCCCATTACCGGTTCGACTTCGACGAGTTGGCCGCGGCCATCGGGCCCCGCACCCGGATGATCGTGGTGAACTCGCCCCACAACCCCACCGGGAAGGTGTTCGACCGGGAGGAGCTCGAGTTCATCGCCGATTTGTGCCGCCGCCACGACCTGTTGGCGGTGACCGACGAGGTGTACGAGCATCTGGCCTACGACGGCGAGCACATTCCCCTGGTCTCGCTGCCGGGGATGCGGGAGCGCACCATCTCGGTGTCTTCCGGGGGGAAGACGTTCTCGTTCACGGGGTGGAAGATCGGCTGGGTGTGCGCGATTCCCGAGTTGCGGGACGCGGTCACGACCACGAAGCAGTTCTTGACCTTCGTCAACGGGGCGCCGTTCCAACACGCCATCGCGGTGGGCCTGCGGCTGGGCGACGATTACTTCGACGGCCTGCGGGCCAACCTGATGGCTCGGCGGGACCAGCTTTCCGATGGGCTGGCCGCGGCCGGGTTTGAGGTGTACCGACCGGCGGGTACCTACTTCGTGACTGCCGATGTGCGGCCGCTGGGTTTCGACGACGGCATGGACCTGTGCCGCAAGCTGCCGGAACTGTGCGGTGTGGTGGCCGTGCCCAGCGTGGTGTTCTACGACAACGAGGATGAGGGGCGGCATCTGGTGCGGTTCGCCTTCTGCAAGCGACCCGAAGTGCTCGACGAGGCGGTGGAGCGGTTGGCCAAGCTGGGGACGGGCTCATGAAGATCGCCGCCGTTCAGCACGACATCGTGTGGGAGGACCCTGAGGCCAACTTCGAGCTGCTGGCCCCCAAGGTGGCCCAGGCCGCGGCCGAAGGGGCGCGCCTGGTGGTGCTGGCCGAGATGTACTCAACCGGCTTCTCCATGGCCTCCGACCGGGTGGCCGAGCCGCCCGACGGGCCCAGCGTGAGGTTTCTGGCCGACCAGGCCGCGGCCAACGGGGTCTGGGTGTGCGGGTCGGTGCCGGTGCGGGACTCTTCGGCAGCCGAGCTGCCCGTGAACCGGTTTGTGCTGGCCGGTCCCGACGGGGTGGCCGCGGTCTACGACAAGATCCACCCGTTCTCCTACGGCGGCGAGCACGAGCACTACGCCGCGGGGGCGGAGCGACTGACCATCTCCGTGGAAGGCGTGAGGATCACCCCGTTCGTTTGCTACGACCTGCGGTTTTCCGACGAGTTCTGGAGTCTGGCCCACGACACCGACTGCTATGTGGTGGTGGCCAACTGGCCCGCACCCCGCCGGGCCCACTGGTCGGCGCTTCTGGTGGCTCGGGCCATCGAGAACCAGGCCTACGTGGTGGGGGTGAACCGGGTGGGCACCGGCGGCGGCATCGACTACCAGGGCGATTCCGTGGTGATCGACCCATTCGGGGTCGAGGTGGCTGGCGCGTCTGATGGTGAGGAGGCCGTGTTGTACGCCGAAATCGACCTCGCCCGCCTAGAACAGGTTCGGTCGCGCTATCCATTTCTCGAAGATCGCCGATAGTCAAGAGTGCTGCTGCGATGACCGGCGATAATCCGCCGGTGCTGCCCTGATGAACGGCGATAATCCGCCGGTGCTGGAATCCCAGCCACTGCTCACGGCCCGCTTTGTGGTGCTGTGTCTGGGCGGCGTGTGTTACTTCATGTCGCTGGGACTGGTGTATCCGGTAATGCCCGGCTTTGTGGAGAACGACTTGGGAGGCGGGCCGGTGGCAGTAGGCCTGGCGGTGGGCGGATTCGGGCTCTCGGCCGCGGTGGCCCGTCCGCTTGTCGCCCCTCTGGGCGACTCCAAGGGGCGTCGATTCTTGGGGGTGTGGGGTTGCGTGCTGGCCGGCCTCGGCATTCTCGGCAATCTGTGGGTGTCCTCGGTGGCGGTGGCGGTGCTGTTCCGGCTTCTCACCGGGTTGGGGGAAGCGGCGTTTTTCGTGGGCATCGCCGCTGCCGCCCAAGACATGGCCCCCGAGCATCGCCGGGGCGAGGCAAGCTCGTACTTCTCGGTCACGGCGTACTCCGGTTTGGCCGCAGGGCCGATCATTGGCGAGCAGTTGGCGGCCGCGGTCAGCACCGACGCGGTGTGGGTGCTGGGCGGGATGCTGTGCGCCATCGGAACCGTGCTGGGTGCAGTCTCCATGCCCGGCCGTCCCGAAGGTGCCCTGTCGGGGTGGCCGACCTCGTTCATTTACTGGCCTGCCGCCCGCCCGGCCCTGTTGCTCGGGCTGGGGCTGATGGGCTACTCCGGTTTCCTGGCCTTCATAAAGCTGCATGTGGACGACATCGGGTTCGCCCACTCCGGGGCAGTATTCGCCACTTTCGCCATCTGCGTCATCAGCCTGCGAATCCTGCTGGCCCGGTTGCCCGACCGACTGGGACCCCAGCGCACCAGCACCTTGTCGTACGCATTCTCGGCCTCCGGCCTGTGGGTGGTGGCCTTTTGGTCGCAGATCCCCGGTGTATTCATCGGCACCGCTCTGTTGGCCATGGGCCAGACATTCCTATTCCCCGCCCTGTTTGTGATGGCCATCCAATCGGCGCCGGTCAACCGGCGCAGCCAGGCCATCGGAACCTTCAGCATCGCCTTCGATTTGGCCGTTGGACTGGGCGGGCTGATCCTGGGCGGCGTGGTGGAGGTGTCGTCGTATTCGATGGCCTTCTTCGCTGGCGGGTGCTTCTCGTTGATTGCCCTGGTGGTGAGCCGAACAGTGGTCCGACCCCAGTTGCAGTCCGCCCATTGACATCGTCTATTGACATCCGAGGGCTGGCATAGGAAAGTTGCCCCCTTCCCCCTGAGCTTCCCCCTTCTCGCGCCACGCGCGCCCCCGAAGACCCGAAGGGAAGTTCAATGCGACGCACTGCGCTGCTGGTGTCGGCCGCCACCTGCGTGCTTGCGGTGTCCAGTGCGGGTTCGGCCGCTGGATGGCAGCAGCATGATGAAGGCACATCGGTCGAGACGGAAGACGGCCAAGTGGAGATCGGTGTATGGATCGAGGTGGACATCCCCGGAGTGTCTGAGCCCGATACAAACCCGGCCGACCCATCGACACCGCCGTGCTACTTCCGACAGGGCGACCACACCGAGCTGAACGCCAGGTTGGAGAACGACTATGTGGTCGCCCCCGACCCCGGTGAGACCTACATCTTGAAGCTGTGCCAGACCGAGGCGGGAACGAAGCTCGTCACGTTCTGGGTGTACCGGCCCGCGCCGCCGAAGGAGCCTCCGCCGCCCTCATTGAAGGAGACCACTCGGCTGCGCAACGAGGCCTGGGGCCAGATGGCCATCCCCCAGCCGACCACGCTGACCGCACCCGGCGAGATCGCCATTGTGCAGCTTCCTACCTATGTGTGGGTGCCGGCCGCCGATCGCGCCCCGGTGTCGGAGACGGTGACCACCACGCTTGACGGACACGAACTGACCCTCACCGCTACCGCCACTCCCCGGCGACTGGGCTTTCTGCGAATTGCCATGGGCGACGGGACCACGCTGTGGTGCGACGCCGACGATGTAGTGGCCTTCAACCCCGCTCGCGACCCGCTGGACCAGCTATCCAACTGCTACCACTACTACCGCTACTCATCGGTCAACCAACCCGACCTCCGCTACCAAGTGGCCCTCACCGCCTACTGGGACGTCTCGGTGGCGTGCGTGTTCAACGGCGGCCCTTGCACCAATCCGCCACCCGCCGTCCCCACCCAAGTGCTCACCGCACCGCCCCACCCCATCGCAGTGGCCGAGATCCAAGCCCTCGCCGACCCCGCCTAGCCCGATCACCCAACAAGCTCGTCGACCCCCTGGCGACCGCCGGGCTGTCACCAACGAACCATGGAAAACCAGGTGACAGCCCGGCGGGAGGGGGGTAAGGTAATCAACCCACTCGACGCGGGGTGGAGCAGTCTGGTAGCTCGTCGGGCTCATAACCCGAAGGTCGCAGGTTCAAATCCTGCCCCCGCCACTTAGAGATCTTTGCCGAAGGCCTCTCGCGGGCCGGGCGGGCTTCGTCGGCGGGGTCGCCGCGGCCGGCATGTTCCTGTGGCCCGTATGCGCTCTTTTCGCCTATCCCCAGGACGGGGGTCGGGTGCCGATGACTTGGGTTTGGGCGAGGCGGGCGATCTCGGTTGCGTCGAGGCCGAGCACGTCGCGAAGGATCTCCTCGTTGTGCTCTCCCAGGGTGGGGGCGGGCCGGCCCAGGTGGTGGTATTGGCCGTTGAACCGGCCGGAGAAGCTCGGATAGGGCACTCGCCCGACCACCGCATGGTCCATCCACTGGTGGTGGCCACGGGCGGCGAGCTGGGGGTTGTCGATCGACTCGCGGCCGCTGATAACCGGGGCGGCGGGCACGCCGGCGTCGAGGAGAACGAGAACCGCGCGGTCGCGGTCTCGGCTAGCCGTCCATCTGGCTATGGCGTCGTCGATCTCGTCGTGCCGGGCGCGGCGCTCGTCTCGGCTGGCCCACCGGTCCCAGTCGTCGTGTCCGATCAGCGCGGCGAGCGCGGGCCATTGGGAGTCCTCGTCGATTGAGATGGCAACCCACTTGTCCTCCCCTTCGGCGGGGTATACGCCCTGGGGTGCGGCGTAGGGGGAGCGGTTGCCCTGGCGTTGGAGGAGTTGGCCGTAGGCCGTCCACTCGATGACCTGCTCGGCGGCTGCGTTCAGTCCGGCCTCGACCAGCGGGATCTCCACCAAGGTTCCCTCGCCGGTCTGGGCCCGGTGCTCCAAAGCCAGCAGAGTGGCGAACACTGCGTGCATGCCGCCCAGCGGGTCGCACACCCCCCGGGGCACCAGGGGTGGGCCGCCGGGATCGCCGGTGAGGAAGGCCAGGCCGCTGGCCTGCTCGATGGTCATGGCGAAGCCGGTGCGGTCGCGCCACGGCCCGGTCAGCCCGAACGCCGGCATTCTCACCATGACCGCGCCTGGGTTCAGCCGGTGGACCTCGTCCCAGCCCAATCCGAAGTTCTCCATGACCCGGGGGGAGTAGTTCTCGATCACGATGTCGGACATCTCCACGAGCCGCTTCGCCAGCCCTAGGCCGTCGCCGCTGGACAAGTCGAGCGTCACCGACCGCTTGCCGGTGTTGGCCCCGTGGGTCAAAGGGCTCCACTCCCACCAGTCGTCTCGTCGGAGCCCGCTCACATAGCGCATCCCGTCGGCCCGCTGGATGGACTCCACCTTGACTACGTCGGCTCCCAGTGCGGACAGCAAACACGACGCCACCGGCCCGGCCCAGTACGTGGCCAGGTCGCACACCCGGAGCCCGTACAGCGGAAGCGACGGCTCGGTGCGGGCCGGCAGAGGGCTCGGGGCTCGACTCGCGACACCGTCGGCTCTCAGAAGCTCGTCTCCGGCTTCCCCCAGAGCAGGCGCGGGCGGCACCGGGCGGGGCTGGCGAGCACTGAGCTGATACGGCACGCGGGGCTGGATGAACCCGCCGGGATTCTCCACGTAGACGCCCCGATCGGCGAAGTGGTCGATCTGGGCGACCCGGCTGCCGTCTCCGATGGGGGCCACCGGCACCCGCAGCAAAGTGGCCTTCTCCACGATCTCGTCCACGGTGTGGGTTCTGGTGTAGCGGGCGATGCGCTCCCGCACATCGTCGCGGCGGTCCATCCGCCCGTCGCCGTTGGCCAGCTTCGGATCGTCGGCCATCTCGGGATCGTCGATGACAACGCAGAAGTCCTTGAACTGCTGGCCGGTGACAGTGCAAAAGCCCACCCAGCCGTCTTTGGCCGGCTCGATTGAGGGGATTTCGATGGAACGGTCGAATCCGGTGCGGGATTCGGGGGCGTAGGTGGCGTACAGGTGGGCATAGACAGCGAAGCTGTTTGTCATGGCCTCATAGGCCGACACGTCCACATGCTCGCCCCGGGCAATGCCCTCCCGGGCGGCCAACAGCGCGGCCAGCCCCAGGGCAGCGGCGTTGGCCGCCACCACAAACTCCCCGAGCCTGCCCCCCACCCCCAAGGGCGTCTCCCCGGGAATGCCGCGGCTGTGGGTGGAGCCCACCCAGGCCTGGAGGGTGAACTCGTTGGCCGGCCGTAAGTCCCACGGGCCCCCACGGCCCCACGGCGAGATCGACAGCAGCACCACAGACGGGTTGACCACCACCAACTCTGCGTGGCCCAAACCCATCGACTCGACCGCCCCGGCACCCAGATCCTCCACCACCACATCGGCGGCAGCGGCCAGCGCCAAGAACCTTTCCCGGCCCACCGAATCGTCCAAGTCGATGACGACGCTGCGCTTGCCCGCGTTCAGGAACTGGAAGAACGCGCCGTCGCCGGCATCGCCGCCAGCAGGCGAGCCCGACGCCGACCAACTCCGCCACCGGTCGCCGCCCGGGGGCTCGACCTTGACTACCTCCGCGCCGGCGTCGGTGAACAGCTTGCCGGTGTAGGCCCCGCCGACGGTGCGGGTCAGCTCGACAACCCGCACCCGGTCGAGAACCGCCCCCTCTCGGGAGCCCAGCCGATTGTCGGTCATCGCGGCCTCAGACTACGGGCAACCGCCACCCGGTTGCCGCCTGAATTCACGTAGGCTGAGCGATTGCTATGAGCAATCGACTCTTTACCGCCAGCCGTGTGGTTCCCGCAGCTCCTGAGGACGTCTTCGCCTTGCTGGCCGACCCGGCCCGCCACGTTGAGATAGACGGCTCCGGAACCCTTCAAAGGCTCATCAAAGGTCAGGGGACCATGCAACTGGGGTCGAAATTCTCGATTGCCATGAAAGCCAATGGCGTTCCCTACAGAGTGACCAGCAAGGTGGTGGAGTACGAGGAGAACCGGCTCATCGCCTGGTGCCACTTCATCAAGAACCGCTGGCGCTTTGAGTTGGAGCCCGTAGAGGGCGGCACCCGGGTAACCGAGTCGGCTGACTACAGAGATATCCGATTCCCGCGCCTCACCATGAGGTTGATCAAAGACGACCTCATCGAAGACTCCATCGCCACCACCCTGGACAACCTCGTTAAGCGCTTCTCTTGATTATCTGAGCCTGCCTCGCCTTTTCCGGGCTGTCCCGGAGCGGTCATGTCGCCTCCTCCGTATCGCAGTTGTACACCCGGGGGCGGTGTTCAAGAGGCCACTAAGGTGACTCGGTGGACGATGACGGGGCTGTCTACGACGACGACTTCTGCTTGGAGAATGGGCTGGCGGGTGAAGCGCTGACCATTCCCTCGGCCAGTCCCAAGAACTTCTATCAGGCCATTTCCGACACGGCGGCGATGCCGCGCCTGGACCTGTGGGCCAAGCTCTTTGTGCCCGATGGGGCTGGGCCGTTTCCGGTGGTGATCGTCGTTCCCGGCAGCCTGGGCCTTCAGTCGCATCACCTGTCCCACGCGGCGACGATCACTGATGCTGGAATCGCAGCATGCGCCATTGACCCCTTTGGCCCTCGGGGCGTCGTTTCCACCGTGGACAATCAGATCCAGTACTCCTTTGCAGCTAGCGCCTGGGATGTTCTGGCCACTGCTGGGTTTATGGCGACCCGACCTGAAATCGACGCCTCGCGAATCGGAGCGCAAGGCCACAGTCGAGGGGGTTCCGCGGTGTTGAGCGCCGCGTCAGTGAAATTGGCCTCGGCATCAAATGCTCCCAAGCTCGCTGGCACATACGCCGCCTACCCCTGGTGCGGCCACCAATTCCTCAATCCCGCCGTAGGCAGCACTCGCGTCAGGGCGATCATCGGAGACCTCGACGACTGGTGCTCACCCACTCAGGTTCAAGCCCACATCCAGGCCATCCGGGTTGCAGGCGGCGACGCCAGCGTCCGGATAGTGGGCGGCGCCCACCACAGCTTCGATCGCACCACCCCCCTCGAGCACATACCCGATGCCGCCGTAGCCCCCAATGCGCCCACCGTCTACATCGCCGACGACGGCGCCTTCATCCTCCCCACCTCCGACCAGCCCGACCCGGCCCTAGTAGATCTCGACGGCTTCCTCTACGCCGCCAAAGCCGGCTTCGCCACCCGCGGCGCCCACATCGCCGGAACCCCCGACCTCGCTCCCGCATTCATCGAAGACATGATGACCTTCTGGACCGATGTCATGTCCCCGTCAACCGCATAGGCCGCCCCACACCAGCAACTCGGGATTTGTTGTCAGTAAGTTCATTGATGTGGGGGAGCGCAGACTGGATATCGAGGGGTTCCACAGTTGGGCTATGGGGAACCTTGTTGAGAACCGGAATCGGGGGATCTTCGCTGAGTGGTTAGTGGGGCAAGCGCTTGGGGTCATCAGCGAAGGTGATGTGCGCCTTGAGTGGGATTCTTACGATCTTCCCTATGGAGCGACAAGAGTCGAGGTCAAGGCGTCGGGCTTTTGCCAGACCTGGTACCAGGTCCAGCCTTCGAAACCGATCTTCAACATCGCACCTAGGCGTTGGTGCTGGGACGCCAAGACCGGCGAGATGGTTGAGCACGTCCCCCCCGAGAGGTGCGCAGACGTGTATGTGCTCTGCCTCCATGAGACGAAGTGCGCGACGGACGAGGGTGTTTCCGAACATCCTCGCTACATCGGCCATTCCAATGGGAGCGCCGAGCAGATCCACGCAACCACCGAAAACGTCGGCGACCCCAAGTACTGGAAGTTCTGGGTGGTATCAAAACATGCCCTCGACGATGAGTTCGGAGCGCAGAAGACTGTCGGCCTTGCGAGTCTGAATGGGCGATTCGGGAATCCGATCGCTTGGTCTGAAATCAGAGATGCGTTGGACCTTTGTATCGATGGCAGTCAGCGAGCGTCATTGCTACCGGAGTCTTAGTTCTCCTTCAGCGCTGCTATTGAGCGAGGGAGGCCGGATCGGTCGAGGCGGTCGAGGACTCTCATCGAAGTGACAGGGGCCCCCACAAGGAGGGGCCCCGGGTCCTGAGCGGAGAAGCACTCAGGGTGCTATGACCTCATCATAGAGGCAGAGTGCGACAATGTCGCGCGGATCAGTTCAGTAGTCGAGGTCGAGGCGTTGGGGTGCTTGCGAAGGAAGCGCTCTAGGGCGTCAACGGCTTCAGCGCCCTGTTGGCCGGCCGTACCTACCAGAGTTCGTCTAGGTATTGGGTGGTGCCGGGGATGGTGGGGATGAAGGGGGCGGCTAGTTCTAGGCGGGCGCCTTGGGCGGCGACGTCGTCGGCGAGGGTGGCGAAGGCGTCCCAGCAGTGCTCGGGGTCTTGGTTGCAGAAGTAGAGGCGGAGGACTTCGGGGTGTTCACCGGTGAGGGGCGGGAGGCCGCCCTCTTTGGCCACTTGTACGAAGTCGATGATCTGGCCGATGGGGCTGTCCTCAGCCAGCAGCTCAAGGTCGCGCCCCGCTCGCAATCCGGCTGCGGCCGCCAGCACTGAGTCGGTGTCGTCGCCTCTGATCCAGGCCACCACCAGGCCGGCGTAGGGGTGGTCGAGGGCGATCTCAGGGGGGACTGGGGCCGCTCCTCGGCCTGCCGACCCTGCCAAGTCGTAGGCAGCGGTGCTGACGTGGTCGCGATTGGGGTTCATCCGGCCTGCGGCGAACAGGTTGGGGCCGACCGAGAACGAGTAGCCAAAGGTGTCGGTGTCGCGCCCCTCCTCCATCCAGTAGAGGGCGATGAACGAGCCGTTGTCCACCGGGTCGGCCACCGCTCCATCGGCGGGGAAGCGCAGGTTCTTCAGCCGCCTCGGGGCCACGTAGCGCCGGTAGGCGAAGCAGCCCGGCGCGGCCAGCATGGCGGCATAGGCGTGGTCGTGCTCGTACCAGCGGTTGTACTCGTGCAGCCCCTCACCTCGGTGGGGCTCGATGAAGGTGATCATCGAGTGGCCGAGATGGATCTGGCTGCCGACGGCCAGGTTCGTATCAGACATGTCGTCGCCTCCTGTCGATGCCGCATGATACGGGCGAGTTCGGGCTGCGCAAATGCCGGATAGTCGAGTCGAGCGCCGTTGTAGGGTTCGGCGGTGGTTTCAGTGAGTCCGTGGCTGCTTGAAGACGGGGTGCTGCACCTGAACCACGGGTCGTTTGGGGCGACTCCGGCTTCTGTGCTGGAAGCGCAGGAGCGGGTGCGCCGGCGCATGGAGGCCAACCCCACCAGATATTTCGTTGGCGACGAATACCAGGGGGAGCTGGACTCGACCCGCCGGGTGGTGGCCGACTTTGTGGGGGCCGATGAGGCGGGGCTGGTGTTCGTGAACAACGCCACCACCGGCGTGAACGCGGTGATGCGGTCGCTGGAGCCGAGCCTCTCGTCCGGCGATGAGATCCTGGTCACCGACCACGAATACAACGCCTGTGTGAACGCGGCGGCGGTCTCGGCAGAGAGGACCGGTGCCCAAGTGGTCACCGCTCGGGCGCCGTTCCCGCTGGAGTCCTCCCAGCAGATAGTCGATGCCGTGCTCGGGGCCGTCACCGATCGCACCCGCGTCCTGCTGATCGACGCGGTGACCTCGGCCACGGGGCTGGTGATGCCGGTGGCCGAGCTCGCCTCCGCCTTAGAGCCCGATGTGGCGGTGCTGGTGGACGCAGCCCACGGTCCCGGCATGATCGACTTCGACGTTTCTGCTCTCGGCGTCTCCTATGTGACCGCCAACTGCCACAAGTGGATGTGCGCGGCCAAGGGAGCGGCGTTGCTCTGGGTTCGGGAGGACCGCCGCGAGGGGGTGTACCCCCCGGTTATCAGCCACGGCTACAACGGCGGCTGGCCATCGAGCAGCAGCGACTTCCATGCCCAGTTCGACTGGACGGGAACCCAGGACCCCAGCCCCTGGCTCACGGTGCCCGACGCCCTGGACGCGGTGGCCGCCGTGCACCCCGACGGCTGGCCCGGGGTCCGAAAGGCCATTCGGGAGCTGTGCCTGACCGGTCGGGAAATCCTGCTCGACGCCCTGGGGATCGATCCGCCAGCTCCAGAGGACATGATCGGGTCCATCGCCTCGGTGCCGGTCCCGCCCGCCGACCATTCAGGGTCAGAGATCTTCGACCCCCTCATGGACGCGCTGGCCGAAAAGCACAACATCCTGGTACCGGTTTTCGCCTGGCCCGACCCGCCCGAGCGCCTGCTGCGAATCTCCGCCCACCTCTACAACGAGGAATCCCACTACCGCACCCTGGCCGATGCCCTCCTCGCCGAGCTCAGCGCCTGACCTATCCCGGATAGATGAGCCACAAAACTGACAGCACGACCCAGGTCGAGACCACCAGCCAATAGGTACCCGGTTGGTCGCGGCGGGTGACGCGCTGGACGAAGCTGCTCTCGCCGGTGACGAGATCAAATGCGGCCCAGGCCAAGAACAGCAGGGCAAAGAGCCAGATCTGGTTGGATAGCGAAAAGGCCCACACCGCGGCCACCGCAGTCCATGTCGGCCACAACCGCAAAGATCGGGTTTGAGTTGGTCGTGCAGGATTTGAGATCACCGGATTTCCTCAGTGTGGACTGCGGGCGGCTCGATGCCGTTGATCCGCCAATTGAGGTAATGGCCGAAGTCGGCGACTATCCGCTCCATGGGAACGAGATGTCCGGGTTCGAAGTCCCCGATGGCACCACGCTGTCCTCTCTCGCAGATGGCTTTGTCCTCGGGGAGGAAGTCCGGCAGCGAGTAAGCCGCCGCGCTGCTGGCCAATTGACTGGCCCAGCGCCTGAACCGACCGCTAGTGCGGGCGCTGGGGGATGAGGCAAAGGCCCCACCAGTTCGGATGGTGCAGCGTTCGGCACCGATCGGGTGGGCTGTCTGCCAGTAGAAGCCGCCGGAGTTGAACACGCCCACGAAGTTGGGCGGCAGGCTGATCAGGAGGTAGTCGTCCTGGCTTTCCGCCTTGCCGCCAGTGGCGGTGGCCCTGGCCGAGCCTGCGATGTAGTAGGCGTCCCTCGTCGGCGTGTAGGGCTCGAGCGTCTTGGGGTGGACTTGGAACAAGTGGTAGCTCTCCATTGCGTTCACGATTGCCAGCTTCCAATTGCAGTCCCACTCCTGTGTGTCCTGCTGATCGGAGCGGTGGACCATTTGGTCGATTCCGTGTGCGACCACGTGGGGCTCGATGGCCGCGAAACGCTCGGTTAGCGGCTCCACGTCAGGGTTGAGGCTCACGAACACCAAGCCGTGCCAAGACTCGACTCGATATTTCGGCAGGCAGTGTGCGGCCTTGTCGATGGCGTCGTTGGGCGCAAAGGGCACCGACAACAGCCGACCGTCGTCGTTGTAAGTCCAAGCATGGTACGGACACTGGATTCGCTTGGCACTCGACGGCCGATCAACCAGCAAGGTTCCCCGATGAGCGCAGAGATTCGACATTGCCGCCAGTTCGCCTTGTTGATTGCGCCACAACAGGACTGGTTGGTTGCCGATGATGACCGGAAGCTGATCGCCTTCAGCGCCAACATGATCCTCGGTGGTGACGAACACCCAATCTCCATGCCAAATGCCGTCCATCTCGGCCTGGAGGAACGAAGGATCCCGATAGGCGACGTTGGGCAGGGCACGGTGGGGGTCGAACGTCAGTGCGGCGGTACTCACAAGGGGCAATGTAGCGGTCAGCGCTCGATGATGAACTTGGGTGGTTAGTACATGATGGTGCGGGTTAGGTGGTGGGGCCAGAAGGTGGCGTGGTACGCCTTCCAGAGCCGGAAGTCCACCCGGGGGACTACGAGTGCCGCCGACGGTGGGCGGATCTGGTTGATGGCGTCGGTGAGCAGGGCGGTGGCGTAGAGAGTGTGGGCTCGGATCTCCACTTCTTCTGGGCTGTCCGCAGCGATCAGGGTGCCTCTGTTGATGGCAGCTTCCAGCTCTGGGGTGTAGGACAAGATGCCCATCAGCCGCAGGGCGACGGGGACGATGTAGTCGGCGAAGGCGGTCATCCGATCCAGATCGGCGACCGCGAAGGCACCTTCGCCGGCCAGCGCCATGTGCAGTTGCCACAGCCAGAGCTGGGCCAGCTTGTGCAAATGCACCTCGTGGCCATCGTGGGTGCTGATGTCGTTGAACCGGGGGAACTCGGCCACGAGCCGCTCCAACAGACCGTTGCCCGCGGCGTACATGGCGGGCGCACAGTCGGCGACGAACCGATGGGCAGCACCGCCATAGCGCTCGGCCAAGACTTGGCCCGCAGCGTTGAGGATCTCGACCCGCTCATCGAGCATGGGGAGCTCGATGTTCCCGGTGAACACCCGGCTTAGTTCGGCTCGGCTGATCTCGGCCAGGTAGGCGCCGTCGGTCAGCGGCACGCCATCGTCCAACGCCTGGGCGACGCAGGCGAACATGCCCTCGCTATCCGACCAGGTGCGACCCCCATATTCGGCGGCGAACTTCACCCCGGAGTCGAAGTCGGTGAAGGCGAAGTTCATTACCGCATAGAAGAACGAGACGTCGATGATCTCCGCCGGGTCGGTCCGGTCGCTGATTGCTCCGTCGACCGGGCCGGATGGAAAGGCGAACTCCTCGTAGGCCATCCATGAGGCCACCTGCTCGACGGCCTCGACCGATGTGCGAACGTGTCGGGAGCGCTCGACCACCCCGCGTACCGACCGCAGAACCGGCGAGGACCACACTGGGGATTCATGCACGATCTTCTCCTGGACGAACACCACTTGCCGTACGATTTTGACTGGTTCGGCGTGAGGAACACGAATGGATGCAATCCGGTTTAGCTTCGACGGGCCCCAGGCGTTGGCTGCGGTTACGGTCCGTGACGGTGGGGTGAGTACGGGTGAGCTGGCCAGCCTGAACTTGAGTTTTGAGGTGGGGGACGACGTGGCGCGCGTTGTCGCCAACCGCAAGGTCGCGGGCGACAGCCTCGGCTTCGATTTCCGGGACTTGGTGGTGCCCCGTCAGGTGCACGGGGTTCGGGTCAAAGTCGTTGGCGAGCAGGACAGGGGCCGGGGGGCCGACTCGGCGGAACTAGGGGTGGCCGCTTGCGATGCGCTGGTAACCAGCACGCCGAATCTCCCGATGGCCGTCTTGGTGGCCGACTGCGCGCCGGTAGTGCTCTACGACTCGGCACAGCTGGCAATCGGCGTCGTGCACGTGGGATGGCGCGGGGCAATTGGTCGCATTGCCCAGAAGGCAGTGGAGACCATGGCTCGGGAGTTCGGCAGTCGACCACGGGATATCCAGGCTGGAATCGGTCCGTGCCTGCAACCGCTTTCCCTCGAGGTCTCAATGAATGAGGCCATGCAGGCCGAAGGGGAGTTCCACCAGCAACCGGCGGTTCTCTACGACGTGGGAGACAAGCCGCATCTGGACATCCCGTTCATGGTCAAACAGCAGCTGCTCGATGCCGGTGTGTGGCTCAAGAACATTGAAGACTGTCGGATGGACACGCTGGACGCCCGGCGATTCTTCACCCATCGCGGTCAGTCCGGCAGAGCGGGACGGTGCATGGGTGTCGCCATGCTGCGGTCGGTGTAGGTGGCTGATCCTCAGTCAGGGATGAGGACGCCGGGGTTCATGAGGTTTTGGGGGTCGAGGGCCTGTTTGACGGCTCGCAGGACGCCGATGCCGGCGTCGCCGTGCTCGTCGGCCATCCAGGGGCGGCGGACGCGGCCGATACCGTGGTGGTGGGCGATTCCGGCACCGCAGTCGACAGCCGCCCCCATGGCGGCGGTCCAGCAGGCGTCGTAGACCGACTGGTACTCGTCGGGATCAGACGGCTGGGCGGCGAAGGTGAAGTAGAGGTTGGCCCCGGACTGGTAGGCATGCGAGGTGTGGGCCGTGGCCGCGATCACCGTGGGCACCGCGCTGATGGCCTCGACGACTTCGGTGTAGAGCCGGGCGAGGTGGCGCCACCCGGTGGCCACCTCGATGGTGTCGGCAACCAGGCCCTGCTCGAATAGCTCGGTCCAGGTCGGCACGGTGTTGCGGTGCTCGAACCAGTGGTCCACCGCACCGGGATCAGCCGGCTCTCCACCACCCGTTCGGCACAGCTCGGCTACTGCGGTGGCCTCCAGCGCGGCGTGTCCTGTCGGTCCCTCGTGCAAGAAGATGGCCGCGCAGCGGCCTTTGGGCACGTGGTCGCGGAAGTGGCGGCGTGTCTCGCCCGCGTCGTAGAGGCGCACCACCGGGGGTCGCCAACCGGGCACGATCACGCTGCGCACCGCGTCGATTCCCGCGCTCATGTCCTCGAAGTGGAACGCCTGGCGCACTCCCGGCTCGGGGAGCGGGCGGAGCGAGAAGGTGACCTCGGTGATGATTCCGAGCGTGCCCTCGCTTCCCAACAGAAGCTGGCGCAGATCGGGGCCGGCCGACGCTCGGGGAGTGGGCCGCGACCGATAGATCGACCCATCAGGCAACACAGCTTCCACCGAGTAGACGATGTCCTCGATGTTGCCGTAGGCGGTGGAGTACTGGCCCGACGCCCGGGTGGCCACCCACCCGCCCACCGAGGAAACCTCGATCGACTGGGGCCAGTGACCGATGGTGAAGCCGTTCTCCCGCACCCGGTTCTCGGCGTCGATCCCCATCGCACCTGCTCCGAACGCCGCCAGGCCGTCCACCGGGTCGAGCCACCGCAGCCCGGTCAAGCGCTCGGTGCTAATCACCACCGAGTCGGGGGAGGCCAACACTCCGCCCACACAGCCCGATCCGGCGCCCCGGGGAATCATGGGTACCCCGTGGGTCTGGCACAACTGCACGGTCGCAGCCACTTGTTCAGCTGTCGACGGCATCGCCACTGCCTTGGGCAAATGCAACTGCCCCTGCCACTGGTCGAATTCGGAGCGGGGCCAGGTGTCGCGGGCTCGATTTCTGCGGGCATCGTCGTCGAGAAGGAGTCCGTCGCCCAGCAGTTCAGCGAGCTCGTCGATCAGCGTCATCAGGCATCTCCCTTGAATTGTCGACTGATCAGCCAAAGCGGCATCGGCTCAAATCGGATGATGCCAGACAGCGATGTTCCTACCAGTTCTTCCAGTAGCGGGAAGGAATGGGGCCGGCTTGGTCTTGGTACTTGGAGCCGGCCTCGGAAGAGCCGTAGGGGTTCTCGGCGGGGGTGGTCATGCGGATGAAGGAGATCTGGCCGATCTTCATCCCGGCGTACAGGGTGATGGGCAGGGTGGCCACGTTGGACAGCTCCAAGGTGAGGCGGCCGTTCCACCCGGCGTCCACAAACCCGGCGGTGGAGTGGATCAAAAGTCCGAGGCGGCCCAGCGACGACTTGCCCTCCAGCCGGGCCACCAGATCGTCGGGAATCCGCACTCGCTCCAGGGTGGAGCCCAGCACGAACTCGCCGGGGTGGAGGATGAACACCCCGTCGGATTCGATCTCCACCGGCTCGGTGAGGGTATCCATGTTCTTCTTGACGTCGATCAGCCCCTCGGTGTGGTTGCGGAACACTCGGAAATGCCGGTCGATGCGCAGGTCGACCGACGAGGGCTGGATGGCGCCGTCGGCCAGCGGCTCGATCTCGATACGGCCCGCCTCCAGTTCCTTGCGGATGGATACGTCGGAGAGGATCACGCTTTGGGGGCGAAGAAGCTGCGAACCAGCGGCTCGTAGTGCTCAAGCGGTGGCGTGGGGTAGGAGGGGTCGAACGCAGGCATGTCGTACTCGGCGCAGAACTCGGCGCAGCGGTCGTAGTGGGGGTGGTCGGTGTAGGCATCGCGGCTGTTGCGGTCCAGGCCTACGTGGTGCCAGAAGTAGTAGCCCTGGAAAACACCGTGCATCTGCACCATCCACAGATTGGCTTCCGATACGAACGGCTTGAGGATGGCCGCGGCCAGATCGGGGTGGTTGTGGGGGGTGAGCAGGTCGCCGATGTCGTGGACTAGCGCGCACACCAGATATTCGTCGTCCCGCCCGGCCTTCTCGGCCCGGTGAGCGGTCTGGATGCTGTGGGTCAGCCGGTCGACGGCGAACCCTTGGGGGCCGGAGGCCAGATCCTGAAGCTCTCGCAACACCCGGTCGGCTATCCGCTCTTCGAGGTATTGGTGGGCTGGGACGCTTGCCGCCCAGTCCTCAGCAGTGGACTCGTCCATGCGGGTGAACGTGGCTTGAGTCAGCGTGGCCATGCCCGAAGCCTACGACATGGATGTCACAACGACACCCCCGCAATTGGCCGTTTTGACCACTACATTGCAGGGCTGATGCGAGCGGTGGTATTTGAGGATGGCCAGGCGACGATCGGCGAGGTAGACGACCCGGAACCAGGCCACCGGCAGCTGCTGGTGGCGGTTCGGGCCGCAGGACTGAACGGGGCCGACATAACCCAGGCCCGAGGCGGCTATCCCCCGCCGCCCGGTGCGCCGACCACCGGAGGGCTGGAGATGGCCGGCGAGGTGGTGGCCACCGGTCCGGGCTGCCAGCGGTACTCGGTGGGCGACCGGGTCATGGCGGTGGTCCAGGGTGGAGGCCAGGCTGAGCAGTGCGTAGTAGATGAGCAGTTGGCCTTGCCGGTGCCCGAGTCGATGGACTGGGAAGGCGCCGGGGGATTCCCCGAGGTCTTCGCCACCGCCCACGATGCCCTGTTCACCCAGGCCGGCCTGGCCTTGGGGGAGCGGGTGTGTATCCACGGCGCGGCCGGAGGGGTGGGCGTGGCCGCCGTGCAGCTCGCCTCGGCCGCCGGTGCCCAGGTGACCGCGACCGTGCGCAACCCCGGCTCTCGCGGCGCGGTGGCCGAACTGGGGGCACACGCCATCGACCCTGCGGACTTCATCGATACCGGCCCGTTCGACGTGATCCTCGAGCTGGTGGGCGCCCCCAACTGGCCCGCCAATCTGAAGGCCCTGGCCACCGAAGGGCGCATTGTGGTGATCGGCGTGGGCGCGGGGTCGGAGATCACGCTGAATCTGGCACTGCTCATGGTCAAGCGGCTCCGGCTCTTTGCCTCCACTTTGCGGCCCCGCCCCCTGGAGCAACGGGCCGCCGTCGCCCGGCAGGTGGAGCACCATGTGCTCCCGTTGGTGGATTCGGGTCAAATCCAGGTGCCCATCACTAGGATCTTTCCCCTGGCTGAGGCAGCCGCCGCCTATGACTACTTCGCCACCCCGGGCAAGCTCGGCAAAGTGGTGCTCGTCGCCTAACCGACAGGCACCGACTACGTCTGTTTGGCTAATGTGCCGAGCACCTGCGGGTGTAGTTCAGTGGTAGAACCCCAGCTTCCCAAGCTGATGACGCGAGTTCGATTCTCGTCACCCGCTCCACGATGACGGAACAGATCTATCTGGGCACAGTGGCCATCGAGCCGAACCGCTGGGGTCTGGCCGAGCCCGGCGGGCACCCGTTGATCCGGGTGTCCGAGTGGCTGGCGAACATCGGCGAGGCGGGGTTCGACGGCCTGGAGCTGTGGGAGCGCCACGCCCGCTCGGTGCCCGATGAGGAGTTCGACGCGCTGCTGGCCTCGGAGATCCCCATAAAAATCCTGAGCTGCTACACCAGTTGGGACGAGCCCGACGATGCCGACCGAACCGAGACTGCGGCGTGGATAGAGCGAGTGGGTGCACAGGGCGTCAAGTTCAATGTGGGCAGCGACGCCGACTCCATCGCTGATTACACCGAGCGGCTCCGTCGCTTCGAGGCCGAGGTACCCGACGGCGCCCGGCTGCTGTGCGAATGCCACTTTGGAACGGTGGCTGAGGATCCCAACGTAGCTCGCGACATGTTCGACTCCATTGCCGACGCCGACCGGCTAGGAGCCATCGTCCACGTGCATCCCGGAGCCCGAGACGAGTGGTCAGAGCCTCTTGGCGTGCTCGGCGACCGGGTGCGCCACGTTCACATCCAAGTGGCCGAATACCCCCAGACCACCTCTGTCGAAGAGCTGAGCGAAGTGCTCCGGCCAGCCGCCGAGGCCATAAGCGCCGCATCCCCGACCGCCACCTGGACCATTGAGTTCTCCCACGGCATGTGGGGCTTCGGCCGCGACGACGCCGAATTCGACAACCCCGCCTACATCCTTCAATCCGCCCAACGCGATCTTGTGGCCCTCCGAGCAGCGCTCTAATTCTCAACCCCCAGGGAACCAGTGATGGGTCTGGGGCGTCAAACAAGTATGGCGAAGCTGATCGGTTTGGTTGTGGTGCTCGGTTCCATAGCGCTGGCCTGCGGTTCAACAGACACGACCAGAGCATCACCTCCAACCGCGACCCCTGAAGTTTCTGCCACGGCAACCATCGCCCCTGAGCCCGCGGTATCGACCGCGTTGCCGCTGACCGTTGCTCGTCTGCCCGTTGATCCGGGGGCCCCCGCAAGCGAGTGGGTAGCCGGACTCAACGCCGCCGGATGGGACTTCCACCGACATCTGAAGGGCAACGCGGTATCCAGCCCGATGAGCATTGGCATCGCATTCAGCCTCAGCCGGGCCGGGGCGTCGGCTGATTCCGGGGAATCACTTGACAAGATCTTCGGGTTTCCGGAGATGGGCATCCACAGTGCCGCCAACGCCGTCTCTCTTCGATTGGCCGAGGCATCTGCCGATCCCACCACCCTGGAAGTGGCCAATCGGCTCTTCCCCGATGACGGGTTCTCACCGTTGCCCGCTTTCGTCGACATCGCCTCAGCCCACTACGGAGCGGCCATCCAACCGGTCGACACTGCTGACGCCGACAATGCAGCAAACGCCATCAACGGCTGGGTGTCGGAAAGCACCCGCGGGCTCATTCCAACCATCGTCAGCGAAGACGTTGTGAGAAACCAGGAGCTCATCTTGGTGAACACCGTTTACCTGAAGGCTGACTGGCTCGTGCCCTTCCTGGCCGACCTCACCCGCGTAGACGAGTTCGCCACCGCCGACGGCACGCCAGTGGCGGTGCCGTTCATGCGCGACCACGACCCCGTTGGACGCCGGTTTGTCCGACTGATCCACTCTGATGCGGTGGAACTCCCCTATCAAGGGGGCGAATTGGCCATGTGGCTTATCGTCCCCCACGCCGCTGTCGGGCTCGCGGCTGTCGAGAAATCCCTCAACGCCGAAGCACTGACAGGGCTGACCGATATGGCCCAAGAGGGATTGGTCGACCTCACCATGCCCAAGTGGGAGCAGACCCTTCCGCCCACTGATCTGTTCGAATGGCTCTGTCCGCTCGGATTCTGCGCTGGAGCAGGCTTCGACGGCATTGCCCCCGGCATCTTCATCACCGCCGCCCTCCACGGCGCCAAGGTGATCGTGGACGAGAAGGGCACCGAAGCAGCCGCCGCAACTGCCGTGGCCTTCGTCGAATCTGCGCCTCCTGAGCCCGATCTCACCGTGGTAGCTGACCGTCCCTTCCTCTGGGCCATCACCCACCAAGAAACCGGCGCACTCTTGTTCGTCGGCCGCCTCGTCGACCCAAGCTGATAAGGCCAGAATCTCTCAGTAGCGGATGGCGCGGCTGGGGCAGAGCGTCTCCGCTTCTTCGACGGCCTCTCGCTCGGATTCGGACGGATGCTTGTCGATGACGTGTGAAAGGGCATCGTCGCCCAGCCGGAACACCCGGGGCGCGACTCGCTCGCAGTAGCCCACCCCCTGGCACTGAAGGTGGTCGACGGTGACGTGCAGCTGATCCTTGCCCATGGCTCGCCTACAACTTGGTCAACAAGATCGGGAAGCGGCCGTAGGCGTCGTGGTGGCTGGCCTCGGTGTAGGCCGGCGGATCATCCGGGTCGATCTCGATGCCGGCGTCGTAGAGCGCACTGGCGATGTTGACCAGCGTGCCGTCGGTGCCCTCGTCGTTGTCGGTGCGGGCCGAGAGGCCGGTGACCAGGGTGCGCCCGATACAGATGTGCTCGCCACCACCGAAGGTCAAACCCCAGGGCTTTACCGAGCTGACCTCCCGATAGGGGTTGAACTCCCCCGCATCGGGGCCGAACACATTGGGATCGCGGTTTGCCGGGGTGAACAGGCACGCCACCCGCTCATCGGTGGCGATGGTCTTGCCGTTACTCAACATCACGTCTTCGTTGGCGATCCGCAGCAAGGCAGGGGATGGCAGGTGCAGCCTCAGCGCTTCATGAGCGGCCCGCTTGATGTACTCCCGGTCGGTCACCCTGGCTCGATCCTCGGGGTGAGTCTCAAACCACTCGTCGAGGTGGGCGATCAGGTGGGGCACCGAATGGGTGGTGGTTTGGGTGGCCGCCACCAAGAAAAGACAGGCCTCTCGGATGGACAGCCCCTCATCCCAGTCGTCGTTCCAATGCAGATAGAGCATGGTGATCAGATCGACGGGCAGTTCGTCTCTTTCGATCTCACCTTGGTGGAACTGCTCAATGAGGGCCCGTCGGCGGGCCACAGACGAGGCGAAGAAGTCGCGGTCGAAGTCGTCGCGAACCGCCAGGATGCGCCTGATCACCTCATCGTGGTCCTCGGTTGACCACTCGACGGTGGCTCCGGTGCCGAGCTGCTCGACGTACTCCCGGAATGCGGTGGTGCGCTCGGGGGTGTCCACCCCGTCGATCCCGGTGGTGGCCGCGGCGATGCGGGCCAGCATGGTGCGCAGCAGCACACAGAGGTCGGCCCGGACGATGCCGTCGTCGCCCCGGTTGTCTCGGCATTCCTCCAGTGTTTTGCCGATCAGCGGAATCAACTCGGTGTGCTCGTAGTACTCGAGTGCGGCCTTAGCGAATAGCGGGGCCTCGAGCCGGCGACGCTCGAAGTGCTCGTCGCCGTCGATGGTCAACAGGGAGCGCCCGAAGAACGGCTGGCTTTCCTGATGCGACCCCTGCCGGAAGCTCCGCGACCGGAGAATCTCATCGATTTCGGCATAGGTGATGAAGTGCTGCAACCCCACAATGTGCGGGGGCGGCGGCATCTCTCGGATGGTGGGCTCTCGAGTCGGCACAATTGGACCTCCCGTGCGAAACAGAAGATAGCCGGTGAGCAATCGGGCATCTCTCGGGCCACTAGCGTGCGGAGGGCATGCCGGTGTTGCTGGGGGCTTTGGCGTCGGGGCTGATCGGCGTTTCCGACTACTTCGGGCGGTATTGCAGTCGGCGCGCCCAGGCCCTGACTGCGGTGGGCACCGCTTTTGTGGGCGGGCTGGGCATCACGATGGTGCTGTTGGTGATTGTGCCCAGCGCCATCACTACGGCCGACCTGCTGCTGGGGGCGGCCTCGGGAGCGCTCATCGCCATCGCCCTCTCGGCTATGTGGCACAGCTTGGCCGTGTCCTCGTCGGCCATCGCGTCACCCATCGTGGCCGCCTTCACCTCGTTGGGGCCGCTGATCTACGGACTAACCACCGGGGAACGCCCCACTCTGGCGGCCAACATCGGCATTGCCGTGGCTGTGGCCGGGCTGCTGTTGGCGGTGATCGTGCCCCAGACCGTGACGAACGTCGGCACAGGCATCGCCTACGCCATCCTCGGCGGACTCGCCTTCACCGCAGCCATCGTGCTGTTGGATCGAACCAGCGTTGAAAGTGGCATGTGGCCCGCAGCCACCCAGCGGGCGGCTGCCCTGGTGTTCATGCTGATGGTCACCCGGGCTAGGCGCATTCCCCAGATCCTGCCCCGCTCCCTGCGGTTGGCTGGCCTGGCCGGAGGCATCGCCGGTGGCTTGGGCATGGCGTCGTTCATCGCCGGAGTCCAGCGAGGTCCGGTGGGTGAGGTGTCGGTAGCCGGATCGCTCTACCCCGTGGTCACCATCGCCCTGGCCGTGATCCTCGACGACGACACCCTGCGCTGGTGGCAGGCCGTCGGCATCGCCGCCGTACTGGCCGGCACCACCCTGATCACCATCGGCTAGGCCGACCGCGGGAGTTCTGTTGGCGGGCCAGTCGTGCGAGGTTGGAACGAAACCACTAAATTACGGCGCAGCCGGGGAGAGGAGGACGGGAGGGGGGCATTCCTCTCCCCGGCTGTGTAATTCATTAAACCGGGATATGGGCTGGAAACGGCGCGTTATTCAGGCGATAAGGGCCTGGACTTCGGCCACCCGCTGTTGCACCTCGTCGGGGGTGGGGGCCTCAAGATTCAACCTCAGCAGCGGCTCGGTGTTGGAGGGGCGCAGGTTGAACCACCAATCGCCCAGGTCCACGGTGAGCCCATCGAGCCGGTCTTGGCTGGCATTCGGATAGGTGGCCGCCACCCGCTCGATCGCGCTGGCAGCGTCTTCCACCGCGGCATTTAACTCTCCCGATGCGGCATAGCGGTCGAAGTCCGACACCAGATCAGACAGGCCCGCCGGGTGGTGGCTGAGTGCTTCCAGCACCATCAGGGCGGCAATCAGCCCGCTGTCGGCCCGATAGTTGTCTCGGAAGTAGTAGTGGCCCGAGTGCTCCCCTCCGAATATTGCACCGGTTTCGGCCATGGCCTGTTTGATGATGGAGTGGCCCACTTTGGTTCGCACCGCCGTGCCACCCGCCTCGGCGATCGCTTCGGGAACGGTCCGGGAGCAGATCAGGTTGTGGATGATGGTGGCGCCGGGTTCCCGCTCCAAGACGGTACGGGCGATGATGGCGGTGGTGAGCGATCCCGACACCGGCCGGGCGTTCTCGTCCACCAAGAACATGCGGTCGGCATCGCCGTCGAAGGCCATCCCCACGTCGGCTCCTAGTTTCAGCACCTGGTTTTGGAGGTCTCGTAGGTTCTCGGGCTGGAGAGGATCGGCCGGGTGGTTGGGGAAGGTGCCGTCCAACTCGGGATACAGGTGGTCGAGTGTGAAGGGCAGTCCTTCGAACACCGCGGGCACTACCAGGCCACCCATGCCGTTGGCGGTGTCGGCCACCACCAGCAGCGGGGCCAGCGCATTCATGTCGACGAACGAGCGGACATGGGCGACGTAGTCGCCCAGCAATTCGCGGCTCGTGTGGTTGCCCTTGATAGCTGCCGGATCAGGGCCGGCGATGGCTATGGCCTTGATGGCCTCCAAGCCAGTGTCGGCGCCGATGGGCGCGGCGCCCGCGCCGCACATCTTGATGCCGTTGTAGCCCACGGGGTTGTGGGAGGCGGTGAACACTGCTCCGGGCAGATCGAGGCTGCCCGAGGCGTAGTAGAGCATGTCGGTGGCGCACAGTCCCACGTCCACCACGTCGATGCCGTGGTCCATCGCGCCTTCGCCGAACGCGGCAGAGAATTCTTCGCCCTCGGGGCGCATGTCCCGCCCGACCAGCACCGCGGTAGCCCCCGATGAGGCCACGAACCGGGCGAAGGCGCCTCCGATGGCCCGAGCCCCGTCGGCATCGATCTGATCGCCCACGGTGCCCCGAACGTCGTAGGCCTTGAAGATGGCGTCGTAGTCGGTGGCCATGCCGGGCCGGCTAGCGGTCGGGGCGGTTCTGCGGCATCGGGCGGCTACTGCTTCTTCAGGTTCTGCTTCATCTCGTCGAGCTGCATCAAGATGGGATAGCCGCTGACGCTGATGGCGTTGCCGTGGCCGGTGTGGTGGACGTCGAACACCGATTGAAGGGCGGTGTAGTAGCCCTGCACATCGAGAGTCTGGTTCACCGCCCGCTTGGCCTGGGCCAAACCGAAGGCGTTGTTCTTGGCGATCTGGGCGGCCAGCTCGTGGGTGCGCTCCCAGAGTTGGTCGCGGGCAACCACCTCCCGGGCCACCCCGATCTGCACGGCCTCTTCTGCCCCCAGCGTGCGCTGGGTGAACAGCAGGTCTTTGGCCCGGCGGGCCCCCAACTCCCAGGTGTGGCCGTGGTACTCCACCCCGCCGATGGCCATCAGCACCACCGGGTCGGAGAACTCCACGTCGTCGGCCACCACCAGCAGATCCAGCGGCCAGATCAGATTCAGAGCTCCGGCGATGGCCTTGCCCTGTATGGCGCCGATGGTGGGCTTGGGGATGTTGCGCCAGTGCCAGGAGTAGCCCAAGTACTTGCGGGCCTCCCAGCGGTAGATCTTGTTCAGCTGCCAGCTGCCGTCGGGCTCGGCCAGCGACACGGCGTCGGGGTCGGGGGCGCCGCCGCCCAGATCGTGGCCGGCGGAGAAGTGCCTGCCCTCGCCCCGCAGCACGATCACCTTCACATCGTCGTCGTACTCGGCAGCCAAGAAGTGGTGGTGCAGCTCATCGAGCATTCGCTCGTTCTGGGCATTGGCCTTCTCGGGTCGGGCCAGTGTGATGGTGGCCACCGCGTCTGCGGTCTCGTAATCGACATATCTGTACTCGCTCATTAGATGTCCTTAATTGATGCCTGCAAATGTGGGTTCTACCACGGTCTTGGCGTCAGGTCTTGCTGAGGGCGGCCGCTTCAAGAACGGCCAGGGTTCGATCAGCGATGGGGGCCCAGTCGAAGGCTGGTTGAAGGTCGATCAGGGCTTGGGAGGAGCGGTCCAAGTCCTCAGGGGTGAGATTGTCGAGGCACCGAGCCAAGTCCTCAACGGTCTCTCCGTAGCGAATATCGGCGCCGTCGAAGGTCTCGTCGAAGAAGTCCCATTGGCTGGTGATGGCGGGCACGCCTGCTCCGATGCAGTCGAAGGCGGTGCCGGTAGTGAGCATCCCGGAGGGGGCGAAGGGGAGGATCACCGCGTCGAAGGCCTTCACGCGCCGCAGGTACTGACTGAAATCGAGATGGCCGAACTCGGCAATGATCCGGGGATCGTCGGGAACCGCCACCGACAGATCCACCCGGATCACCAACTGGATGTCGTCCCGGGCACATGCATGTACCGCGTCGACCACCAGTTGGAGGTCCTTCTCCACTCGGGGAGTGCCGATTACCGCAACTCGGAGTCCGCACGGTGCCCAGCCCTCGGCCAGCTCGACATCTTCCCGGGTGGTGTTGGCCACCGTTTCGTACTCGCGGCCCCAATGGCCGTGGGGGATGACGTGGTGCTCGGTGTTGGGACCGTATTGGTAGGTGGCCAATGCCACGTCGTAGCCGGCTTGGCTGTGATGGATGACCGCGTCGGCCGCTTCGGCCCATAGCTGGTAGCTGGCTGCGGCCTCGTCGGTCTTGAAGAAGTGGGGCAGCAGGTTGTGCTGGGTCCACACGATGGCGGTGCCGGCGGACTTGACCTGCGCCAGCACCTCGGCGGTGCGCTGGGGGTCGACGCCGCTCCACCATTCGGGCCAGGCCATGTGCAACACGTCGATGTCCTGGAGCCTCCGTACCAGCTTGTCGTCGGGGATGCCTGCGCCAAGCGCCACCACCCGGTCGGCCAGTGGGTCGTATAGCGAGCGGTCGTAGGGGTGCCCGTGGATGGTGCTGGCCACCCGCAGCCGGGGAGTGACCTTCCAGGTGAAATCCACCACTGCCGAGGGTGCGATCTCGGTCTGGTACACCCGGGGCAGCTCGCCCCAGAAGCTGCGCCACTCGGCGACTCCCTCGGTGTCGATGGCCTGAACCCGACCGGCGTCGAACTCCACGTCCAGCGGCCGTCCGGCGGGCTCGGCCACTGTGAGGGTCAGCGGGCCGGGGAGGTCAGGGTCGTCGAATTGGAGTTGCTCGGAAACAATCAGCGAGCGACCCTCCACCCGGTAGGTGGCGGTACGACGGCCCGCCACCGTCGGCTCATCGCTGCCCGCCGGCGCCCACCCGTTGTGGACGATGGTGACCGAGCCCGGTGCGTGCTCCACCGATGTGGGCAAGCCTGCGGGGACCAGGGGAGCATTGCTGGCGCCGGTGCGGTCGTCTCGGCCCAGTGGGGTGATCACCGGCAGCATCACCGGATGGCCAGAGGTGGGTTGCTCAAACAGGCCCGGGCTCCGCGGTGAGGGGGTGTAGTCGGCCGAGAATCCGAAGACCGTGGGCAGGGAGAACGAGAGCGGTTTGGCCCGGTACGACCACACCGTGGCCCGCTGGGAATCGTCGAATGAGATGAAGCGCTCCGCGGGGATATAAGCGTCGCCGGGGGGCGCGCTGGCCGCTCCAGGTCTGCGGCGCAGTTCAAGGGCGGAGAGCAGCAGCTTGCCGTAGATGTCCAGGGTCATCTGAAGCCGTCGGGCCGGGCCGCGGTAGAACATGGGGGCCCGGTTTTGGTGGGCGGCGATGACCCCCTTGGGGAACCACTCCACAAGATCGTCAAGAGTCGCATCGGCTCGGGCCAGCCAGCGGTGTTGGGGCACGTCGAGGTCGCGCCCAGCGGCAATGGCGGCCAGCTCGATGGTGATGGCCATGCCCAGGGCACCGATAGACCGCCCCCACACGATGGCTCCGCCCGGCTGGGCCACCTCGTCGAGGTCGACCAGCACCTTCGACAGCCCGCTGGCCCACCCCGGGCCGAGCTGATCGGCCAGCGGCTCGGCGAACAGATACATGTCGGGGGTGTAGATGTCGTAATGGACCCAGTTGCCCATGCCGTCGTTCAGCCAGCCGGTGAGGCTGGAGAACATCGAGCGCACCCGGTCGAGTAGAACGGGAAGCTCAGCGGGCGCCTCGCCGCCCCGAAGCTCGGCCAGGGCTCGCAGGCATCGGGAGGCCACCACTGCGAAGTTGGGCGGGATGGCGTCGGTGTCGGCCAGCCGGTCGATGATGCCCGGGGAGTGCACGGCGTCGAGCACGGTCTGGTGGAGCTCGGAGGGGATGGAATCGAGACCCCCGATGCGCAGCACCGTCTCTCCCACCCGGTAGCTGGCGAACGCCTCCACTGTGGCGGGATCAAGCGAAGCGATCAGCGGCGGGATCCGGTCTCGCAGCTCGCACCCGCCCACCTCATCGACTCCGCATTCGATGAGCAGCCCCAGCACGTACAGCAGGTCGGCGGTGGCGTCGTCCAAAACCGCATGGCCGGCGTAGAGCCGGGGCAGTTCCAGTCCGGGAGCGGCGGACTGCTCGAAGTCCGCCATCTTGTCCCTTGTCACCTCTATCAGCCGGTCGGCGAGGGCACCAGCGGTGGTGGTACCGGCCAAGGGGTGTTCGGGAAAGCGAAAGTCCATGCTCATGCCATGGTGGCCAATCGCTCTTTGGTCACTTCGTTGAGGGCGGGCTCCCCGGCTGACCATCGCCAGACCTCCTCGATCACGTAGTCGGTCATGCGGGCCAGCTCGGTGCCCTGGCTTCCGGCCAGATGGGGACTGATCCACACGTTGGGCATCTCCAGCAGCGGGCTGTCATCGGGCAGCGGCTCGGGATCGGTCACATCCAAGACGGCATACAGCCGCCCCGAAGCCAGGTGAGGCATGAGCGCCCCGTGGTTGATCAGAGGGCCGCGGGCGGTGTTGATCACGGTGGCCCCGTCGGGCAATGCGGCCAACTGGTCGGTGCCGATCATGTGCATCGTCTCGGGTAGAGCCGGTGCGTGGATGGACAGCACATCGGCACTAGCGCACAATTCGTCCAACTCCTGCTTCTCCACCCCCAGCGAAGCGGCTTCCTCAGGGGTGACGAAGGGGTCGTACAGCATCACCGTCAAGTGGGGGAAGGGGCGCAGCAGCTCGATCACCCGGCGACCGATCAGCGATGCCCCCACGATGCCAATGGTGCGTCCGTAGTTGCCCCACTGGCGGTCGCCCATCGCCGACATAACCGAGAAGTCAACCGGGCCCCGGCGCCACAGAACGCCCTTATTGGCGAACAAGATGGCGGCCAAGGTGAACTCGGCCACCGGCTCGGCGTTGGCGTTGGCCCCGCTGGTCACCCGGATGTCCCGGTCCCATACCGCGTCGGTGAGGGTCATCTTCACCGTTCCCGCGGCGTAGGCGAACAGCCCCAGCCGGGGTGCCCGATCCAGCATGGCGGCGTCCAACGGCGGGCATCCCCAATGGCCGACGATCACCTCGGCCTCGGCTAGCACGGTGTCGGCCTCGTCATCCCAAGCTGCGATGGGCTGGGTATTGAGCACCGTTCCCAGTTCCCGTAAGCGGTCTAGGTCGTCCTCGTCGAACAAATCCACACCCGGCCAGTGGGCGATGGCGATGTTGGGTTGCTCTCTGCTCATTGCCAGAAGTCTCCCAATATCGGCTAGACCATTCACAAGCAAGACCGAAAAGGGGAGAGGCTATGGCAGATCTGGTCAGCTACGAGGGCAAGCGGGTGCTGGTGGTGGGCGGTGCCACCGGGATGGGGGCGGCGGCGGCTCAGAAGGCAGCGGCGTTGGGCGCTTACACCATCGTGATGGACATCGCCGACGTGACCTACGAGTGCGGGCAGTACATCAACGTCAACCTGGGCGATCAGGCCAGCGTGGACGGGGCCGTCGAGGCCATCGAGGGTCCAGTGCACGCGGTGCTGGCCTGTGCGGGGGTGGCCGACGGCACCGGCAATCTGATGCTGATCAATTTCACGTCGCAACGCCACCTCATCGAGGCGCTGATCAAGAGCGGCAAGCTGGGCCGGGGTGGCTCGGTGAGCTTTATCTCCTCGGCGGCCGGGATGGGTTGGCTGGACAACCTCGAGCAAGTGAAGGACTTTCTGGCCACCCCGGACTGGGACACCGCTGCGGCGTGGATCGACGAGAACGAGGGCACCGACAGCTATATGTTCTCCAAGCAGGCCATCAACGGCTACGTGGCCGCCCAGGCGTTCCCTTTCCTGCAAAAGGGCATCCGCATCAACTCCATCATGCCCGGACCCACCGACACCCCCTTGGCCCGGGCCAACGCCGACCTATGGCTCGGATTCGGGGCCAGCTACCGGGAGGCCGCCGATGTGCCCACCTTGGTTCCCGAGCAGATGGGCGACACGCTGCTGTTCTTGAGCAGCGACGCGGCCAGCGGCATCAACGGGATCAACCTGCTGGTGGACCAGGGCCACACCAACGCCTCGCTGGTGGACGCCTGGGACGACCCCTTCGTGAAGGTCATGGCCGGCATGATGGACTTTGACCCGGCCATGTTCGGGATGGACGAATGAGCCCGCTCTTCTAATGAGCGGCCAATTGCCTGACATCTTGGAGCTCACCGAAGTCGGGGAGCGTCGCTATCACGTATTCCAGCCAGCGGAGTCGGCTGAGGGGCGCGATGTGGTGTTCAGCGGCCAGCTCATGGCCCAGATGATGATGGCGTCGGATAGGGAAGCAGGCAGCGCCAAGGACATCCGCTCCGTGCATGCCATCTTCGCCCGGGCGGGCACCTACACCCTGCCCATCGAGGTAGATGTCGACTCCATGCAGGCCGGGCGCACCTGGGCCAGCGATGCGGTCACCGCCACCCAGGGGGGCAAGCTGCTCAGCCGGGCGCTGATCTTGATGAGCACAGTGGACGACGACTTGATGCGTCACGAGCCGGCCATGCCCGATGTGCCCGGTCCCGATGGCTTGGATCCCGGCTTCGCCTTCATCTTCCCCGGCGCCGAGTGGCGGCCGGTGCCCGACGAACCGGAGATCGACGGCGTGCCGGTGGAGCGGGCCTGGCACCGCTACGAGCCGGGGGTGGAATCTCAAGCCGCCAACCAGGGCATCGCCGGATGGGCCACCTGCGGCAACATCATCGGTTTGGCCATGCGCCCCCATCGAGACACCATCCGAATCGAGGATGCCCACCGCACCTTGTCCACCGGGGTTATCGCTCACACGCTCCACTTCTTGGACCGGTTGGACGTGTCACAGTGGCTGCTCATCCAGATGTCGGGCACCAAGGCGGCCAACGGCCGGGTCTACGGCCAAGGCGAGGTGTTCACCGCCGAAGGCCAGCTGGTGGCCACCTTCCAACAAGACTCCATGGCCAAAGCCGCCCCCGCCCCCATGGACCCCTCCCGCTCGATGTAGCAGCCCAGGTGCCGATTCCGAATGCACCCTTGGGACAATCAGCCACTCGGGATCCAGGTCAACCGATCACGAACGGGTCGCGGGTGGCGCCGGTTAGCTCTATCCAGACGGTTTTGGTTTGGAGGAAGCCGTCGAGGGCTTCGAGGCCGTTGTCCCGCCCGTAGCCTGATTGTTTGAAGCCGCCGAAGGGGGCCATGTAGCTCACGTTGCGGTAGGTGTTGATCCACACCGTGCCCACTCGGAGTGCTCTCGACACTCGGTGGGCCCGGCGGATGTCGTTGGTCCAGATGCCCGCGGCCAGCCCGTAGTCGCTGTCGTTGGCCAGCTTCACCACTTCGTCCTCGTCTTCGAAGTCGAGCACGGCCAGCACGGGGCCGAACACTTCCTCGCGGACGATGGTGGACTGGTTGGTCACCCCGGTGATCACGGTGGGGCGTACGAACCGCCCGCCGAGGTCGGGGTCGACCACACCGCCGGCGGCAATGGTGGCGCCCTCTGAGCGGGCTTGGGCGATCATGGCCAGGATCCGGTCTCGCTGGGCGTCAGACGCCGACGGCCCCATTTCGGTGGCAGTATCGGCGGGATCGCCTAGCACCAGTTCGTTGGCCCGGGCTACCACCCGTCCGACCACCTCATCAGCAATGTCTCGGTGGATGTAGGCCCTAGACCCTGCAATGCAGGTCTGTCCGCTGGCCGCGAAGATCCCGGCCAAGAGCCCATTGGTCACTGCCTCGGGATCGGCGTCGGCGAAGATGATCTGGGGTGACTTGCCGCCCAGTTCCAGCACCGTGGGGGTTAGGTTGTCGGCCGCGGCCCGGGCCACGTGCTTGGCGGTGGCCCCGCCGCCGGTGAAGGTGATCTTGTCTATGTCGGGATGGGAGGTAATGGCTGCTCCCACCTTGGCTCCGCCGGTCACCACGTTGATGACGCCGGGGGGGAACCCGGCCTCGGCGGTTCGCTCGGCCAGCATCAGCGCGGTCACCGGGGTGATGTCCGATGGCTTGACAACAGCGGTACACCCGGCGGCCAGCAGCGGGGCGAGCTTCCAGGTGAGAAGGGCCAATGGCGAGTTCCACGGGATGATGGCTCCCACCACCCCGATGGGCTCGCGCTCGGTGTACACCAAGAAGTTGGGCGACGGGCTGGGAAGCTGCTCGCCGCCGATCTTGTCGGCCATTCCGGCGAAGAAGTCGTAGTAGCCCTGCAAGCCTTTGGCCTGGGCTGACGTCTCGCGGATGATCTTGCCGTTGTCCCGGGTCTCGACCTGGCCCAACAGCTCGGCATCTCGGGTCAGAAGCTCACCGAGGCGGCGCATCAACTGGGCTCGCTCAGTGGCGGCCATGGTGGCCCAGGGGCCGTCGGTGAACGCCCGCCGAGCCGCCCGGACGGCGTCGTCCACCGCAGCGGGGTCGTCGGCCACCTCGGCCCAGGGCTCGCCAGAAAACGGGTTGGTCGTGGCCATGCGCCTGCCGTTGGGAGGAGGAGCGAACCCCCCGTCAATCCAGTTGTCGTAGATGTCCATCAGCGTTCCTCCTCCACTCCAGCAGCCACCGCAAACCAAACTAACGTTCGCAGCGAGAGCGTTTGGAAGCGAACAATTCGGTGACCACAAAACTCCCATTGATAGGACTGCCCGGCCGGCGCAAGCAGGCATCGGAGATCAGCGGCTTTCCCGAAGCGATGGCCAAGAGCGATGTCGATCTGTACATGGCCGATTACGCCCGCGGCGTCATTGAAGCCGGCGGCATCCCGGTTCACATCCCTATAGACGTCGACCCCACAGCGGTGGGAGAGCGGCTCGATGGGATCGTCCTCTCCGGGGGAACCGACGTCGACCCGATCCTCTATGGGGCCGATCCCGATCCCGAGCTGTTGCCCCTCGAGCCCGAGCGCGACGATCTAGAGCTGGCGTTGCTCTCTGCCGCCCTCGATGCCGAAGTCCCGGTGCTTGGCATCTGCCGGGGCATCCAAGTGCTCAACGTCCACCAGGGCGGCACGCTGCACCAGCACGTGCCCGAACACGGCCGCTTCGACTTGCCCATCGATTCCACCATCCACCAGGTGAGTTTTGCCGAGGGCTCCACACTGCATGAGCTGTACGGCCCCTCAGCCCAGGTGAACAGCCTCCATCACCAAACGGTGGCCGATCTGGGCCATGATCTCACCGTCACCGCCCGAGCCGACGACGGCACCATCGAGGGCGTGGAGATGGGCGATCACGTGGTCGCCGTCCAATGGCACCCCGAGATGATGCCCACCCGCCCCACCGACCCCATCTTCGGGTGGCTGGTTGAGCGGGCCTCCCGCTAGCCGGGCTTGCGGGCGAGGAAGAAGTACGCCGGGGTGAAGATGCCGAGCTTGCCTGCTTCGGCCAGGCCCTCGGCGCCTATGTTCAGGGTTTCCGACACGCGAACTGCTCCTTGCGGCACGACGCGAAGCGCTTCGAGCACCCGTAGCGACTGGGTGGTCATCCAGCGACCTATGGCCGACGCGCGCAGTCCCGTCAGAGAGAATCCCGGGCTTACCAGGGGTTGATACCAGGGGATTGACGGGCCGGCTGGAATCGCGAGGTCCCTTGTTTCCAATATCTCGAATCCCACCGACTTGAGCGCATTGTCAACGGTTGGTAGGTCGTCCAGGTCAGTCAGCCCGGTTCCCAACAGGAGGTTGTTCTTGATCTTGAGGTGGAGGGGATTCTCAGCGTCGAAGCGATCAGTTAGACACCATTCGTGAGCGGCGAAGCACTGGCCGGGCTTCAGCAATCGGAAGGCCTCGCCATAGATGCTCTCTTTGTCGGGGGCGCAGCAGGTGGCCTCAATGCCGTAGACCGCGTCGAACGACTCGTCAGGGGCATCGACGTTCAAGAAGTCGCAGTGCAGGAAATCGGCCAGATGGGTGAGCTTCGCCTCTTCCGCCAGCTTCCGGGCGCGTTCCAATTGGTAGGCGTTGCTGTTCACGCCGACGACCTTGGCCCCGGAGAAACGGGCGATCTCCAATAGCGGGCCGCCGATGCCGCAACCGAGGTCGGCCACGACCATCCCAGGCCGCAACTCGAGCTTGTGGGCCAAGAAGTGCTCGTGGCGTCTGATGGAAGCCTCCAAGCTCTCCCCGGCCACTCGGGGGGCAAAGTGAAAAGACCTGCCCCATCCGTACTCGTAGAAGTCCGTGGCCACGTCGTAATAGAGGTTGTTGAACTCTTCGTGGTCGTCTTCCCCGCTGTCTGAATTGCTGTTCTTGAGCTGCCTGAATCGGCGCTCGTATTCGCGAATAGTCGGGTCGACGGCTTCCGTGCTTCCTGGCTTCTTCAAAATGTTGGCGAGCTTGTCAGACATTGAGCCCCTTCAAATTCGGCTTCGACAGCACGGGCGCTTCCGCCCACAACGACGAGCCAGCATACTGACGTGTCTGCGGCAGCGACTATTGGCTGCTGTCTAGGCCTAGGCCCGATCGGATTCGACGATGGCGGTCACCGTCTTGCGGCCGAGTCCCGAAGCCTCGGCGAGTTGTCGGAGCGAGGCCCCAACGCGATGGGCCACCCGAATCATGTCGTCCCGGATTGCCATCTCCCTGTGAGCCCGATCTGCGCTAAGGCCAACCACAGCTAGTGCGGCACCAACTTCGTCTTCAAGACCGCCTCGGTACTTGTCCATCAAGGCATCAGCTGCGGACACATCTACATCGCGATAGCTCATGATTGCTCCCCTAGTCCGTCGGCCAGCTTGTCTCGAATCGACATCAACATCGGAATGCGCGGTGACAAATCGCCAGCTGCCTCGGCATTGTTGAGGTGGGCGAGGACCATCCCCATCAGCTCCAAGGCTTCGATTCGCTCAAGCTCAAGGTGAACCACTGGTCCAATTCTAACCACTAGTGGTCCTATCCGGACCAAATTTGAAGCCGGTGAAGTCGCCGGACATGTCGGGCGGGCCGTAGTAGATGCGGTGGAGGGCGCGGCGGGCGAACTTCCACTCGCCTTCTTCCTGGCAGTATTCGTCGTCGTAGTAGCCGTACATGGTCATGGGGCCTTCGTCGGGGCGCTTGAAGTGCTCGATCACGTACCAGCGCCCCGTGCCGGTACCGGCATTTTCATCAAGATCGGCCCAGCCGTTGAGGTAGGCGTGGATCACTCCATCGAGACGGGCCAGCATCCCCTTCCAAGACGTTGCGATCTCATCCCGACCGCTCTTGGTCATCGGGCCCATCTCCCAAACTGCATCGGTGGCCCAGGTGGCCGCCCACTGATCGGCGTCGAAACGGCACACCGCGTCGGAATAACGGGCTAACAGGGTTCTGATCTCTTCTGACATGGCGCCCTTCCCGACGGTCCTGTGGTCTGGCGCCAAGATAATTCAGCACGTTCAATGGGGAAGGATGCTTGTCGAAGCAAGGCCTTGCCCGACGGTACGCTCCGCGTATGGCTATCGGGAAAATAGAACCATGATCAACGGGGTCCACCACATCGCATTGTCCACCGGGAACCTGGTCCGGATGCGGGAGTTCTACACCGAGGTACTCGGATTCGAGGTGGCGGATGAGAGGGGCTGGACCGATAACAAAATCATCGACAGCATCGTTGGGCTGGAGAATTCGGCGGCCAGCAGTTTGATATTGCGGGCCGGCAATCTGTTCATTGAAATCTTCGAGTTTCACGAGCCGATCGGGGCTTCCTCCGACCCTGACCGGCCAGTTTGCGACCACGGCTATACCCACTTCGCCCTCAACGTGACCGACATCGACGCTGAGTACGAGCGGCTACAGGCCGCCGGAATGCGCTTCCACCGGCCGCCGCCCACAAAGGAGGAACTGGGCGAGCGAGGGGAGAAGCTGCAACTGCGGGCAACTTACGGGCGCGACCCCGACGGCAACGTGATCGAAATCCAAGAAGTGCTCGACCCCGACATGCCGTTTGCCATGCACAAAGCTGGATTCCGCCAAGAGGCCTAACCGGAATACTCGGCCCGTTCGCCGAATGGGGTGTAGCGCCAGGCGATGATCTCGTCGTAGTCCATGGCGCCGTCGGGGAAGACGGTGAAGTTCTTCCGCTGCTCCTCTAGGGCTGGCTTGGCCTCGGCGTACGGCGAGCCCACTTCGTACACAACGAGGTGCTGAAACGGCATGCCGTTGGGGCCGATCTCGCCGTGGTCGATGGCCCATCGGGGAGTGAGGGTGTTGGCAGCGGCCCAGTAGCGCCGCCCGGTGAGGAAGCCAGGGGTCGCCATTACTTCCCGGTAGTGGATGGTGTACCAGTGCTCGAACCACTCGAGGTTGCCCTTGGTGGGATTGGCCAGCGATATCCCAAGATGGTCAACCTCACCGGGGCTGGCCGAGCCGATCTGCGCGCTGGTCTGGGTGAATGCCCAACTGGCCACCGTGTCGTGGTCGAGGCTGTCGCCGGGCCGAATGGAGTAGTCGTCTTTGGTGGTGATCGCCTGGACAACTTGGGGCAGGTCGCCCTCGATCTCATACACGGCCAAGAACTCGAATGGCATCGGCAGATCGCTGCGGTCGGCGTGGGTGCGCATCCACCCGGGCGTCAGGGTGTCGGCGTCGGGGCTCATCCGGTACCGCCGCCCTCTAACCACCCCATCGCATGACACGACCTCGTGGAGATGGACTTCGTGCCATTGGTGATACCGGGCCTCCTGGCCGATCACCGGGTTGGTGAAGGTCAGCAACACGTGGCGGTCGGAGGAGTCCACAACCCACAACGGTACGCTGATCGCAGATGGTCTTCTGGGTGACTGCGGCGGTGATCGCCGGGATGATGCTGGCGGTGTGGGCAATCAGCGTGGCGATTCGAGACGCCGGCATCGTCGACATCTTGTGGGGCTTCGGCTTTGTTGTTGTGGCCTGGGTGAGCCTGCTGGTCACCGACGGACACGGCGTGCGGGCTGCCCTGTTGGTGGCCATGGCCACCACGTGGGGGCTTCGCCTAGCCATCCATCTGGCGTTTCGCAACATCGGCGCAGAAGAGGACTTCCGCTACCAGTCCATGCGCCGCCGAGCCGGCGACCGCTTCTGGCTCACCAGCCTGCTGCGGGTGTTCGGGTTGCAAGCGGCGGCCATGTGGGTGATGTCGCTTCCTCTCATGATCGGCATCAGCGACGCCGATCGAGGTTGGAGTGCACTGTGGGTGATCGGCGCGGTGGTGTTCCTGATCGGCTTCGGCTTCGAGGCCATAGGCGACTGGCAGCTCGCCCGGTTCAAGGCCGATCCGGCCAACGCGGGGAAGCTGATGGATCGAGGCCTGTGGCGCTACAGCCGCCACCCCAACTACTTCGGCGACGCCACTGCCTGGTGGGGCATCGGTTTGGTGGCCGCCTCCACGCCAATCGGGATCGTGGGCCTGATCGCACCGGCGATGATCACCTGGATCCTGGTCAAAGTGTCCGGCGTGCCCATGGTGGAGCACCGTATGAAGAGGAAGCGCCCCGGCTACGACGAGTACATCCTGCGAACCAGCGCCTTCCTGCCTCGCCGCCCCAAACCGCTATAGGCCGGGAACTTGAGCAGGCAGTTACCACGTCTTATCTAAAGAGGTTGAGCCAAGAGGCGTAGACCCAGCCGTAGACTTCCTCAAGAGCGAGGTTCGCCGATGAAGGCCAAGCGCACGACTCAACTGATCGCCACCATCGGTCTGGCGCTCGCTCTTCTCTTTGCCGCCGGCTGCGGTGGTGGTGCAGATGAGGAGCAAATCGCCGTGGTGGGGGCTGAACCGGATGCAACGGCCTCTAGCACCACCCCACCGTCTCCCGAAACGGCGACATCAGCGACCGCGGTAGCAACCCCCACCGTTGACCCCGACGCCAATGCCTCGGTCACGGGCACGGTCACCTACCGAGAGCGGATCGCGCTATCTCCCGGTGCGGTTGTCACCGTGCAGCTTCGAGACACGTCTCTCATGGATGTGGCCTCTGAGCTGATTGCCGAGCAGGTCATCACCAATCCGGGGCAGGTGCCCATCGCGTTCGAGGTGTACTACAACAAGGACGACATCAACCCCCGAAACACCTATTCCATCCAAGCCCGGATCACCGAGTCCGACGGCCGCCTGGCCTTCATCAACGACACCGCCTACGACGTGATCACCCGGGGCAACCCCACCCGAGTCGACATGGTTCTGGTGATCGTCCAGCCGCCGCCCGACCCCACTGGCGAGTGGAACGAGGAGAACTCCCGCCAATATGTGGAAGAAGAGGTCGAAGTGATCGGGGCCGAAGTAGTGGAGTATCACCCCGAGGTGATCTTGCTAGTGGACCACTACCAGTCCACCGTTGAGAACTGCGTCCGCCGGGGCAGCCAGTCGTTCGAGATCATCGGCTCGGACATTCACGCCACCATCACCCTGACCGTCCCGCCGCCCACCCCATGGGCCATCGACTGCGACGCAGAAAGGGTCGTGGTTGAAGAGGTGATCCGCTTCGGCGACGCCCTCACCCCCGGCCAGACCTACCGGGTGTTCGTCAACGGCACCGAGACCACCACCTTCACCGCCCCCCTGGCCGACACCCGGTAGAAGAAGTCGCTCAGTCTGAGTACCGCACCCCTGGCAACACGCACAGCATCTCGAACAGCAGGTTGGCGGCGGTTAGGGCGGTGGCGCCGGTGGGGTCGTAGATGGGGGCTACCTCTACGAGTTCGCAGCCCACTAAATCGAGGCCCCGGCAGCCTCGGATGATCTCCAGGGCTTGGGGCGCGGTGAGCCCGCCGATCTCCGGGGTGCCGGTACCGGGGGCGAAGGCGGGGTCGAGGGCGTCGATGTCGAAGCTGACATAGACGGGGCCGCCGCCTACCTTGTCGCGCACCTCGGACATGAGCGGTTCCAGCGAGCGGCTCCAGCACTCCTCCACCTGCACTACTCGGAAGCCCTGCTCGCGAGACCAGTCGAAGTCGTCGGCGGCATAGCCGGTGCCCCGCACCCCGATCTGGGCCACTCGGTGGGTGTCGAGCAGCCCTTCTTCCACTGCCCGGCGAAACGGTGTGCCGTGGGCGATGGCCTCGCCGAACATGTGGTCGTTGATGTCGGTGTGGGCGTCCACGTGGATCAGCCCCAGCGGACCGTGCTTTTTCCGCATGGCCCGCATGATGGGCAGGGCCATGGTGTGGTCGCCCCCCATCGACACGATGATCACATCGTGCTGGAGCAGATCGTCGTAGAAGGCCTCGATGCGGGCCACTGCGTCGGCCAGGTTGTAGGGGTTGGTGGCCACGTCGCCGATGTCATCGATGCGCAGGCTGTCGAACGGCGCCGCCCTAGTAGCCATGTTGTAGGGCCGGATTAGCACCGACTCGTTTCGGATTCCCCTCGGACCGAAGCGAGCCCCCGGCCGGTTGGACGTGCCGATGTCTATCGGCACGCCCACGACGGCGACATCAAGATCGGCCGCCGCCGACCGGCCGGGAAGCCGCATGAAGGTGGCGATGCCCGCGAAGCGGGGCATCTGATTGCCCCCGAGGGGTTGAGGCATGTCTGCCACCTTAGGACTCCAGTACGCCTACTGGCCCGAGGCGATCAGCCCTTGGCCTCGATGAAGGCGTCGGAGAACTTAACCTCGAAGTCGCCAGTGTCCTGGATCTCCTCCAAGATCTCCACCGGGGCCACCCCAGGCGTGCTGAGGAAGTCTTGGAGGTCTTCGTCCAGCCCGCCGAACGCGGCTGCATTGGGAGTGGAGTAGTAGTTCCAGTTCGACAGAGCCGCGCCCTGTTCGGCGGTGAGCAGCCAGTTGATGAACGTGTGAGCGGTACACGGGCTGCCGGCGTCGAACGGAATCGCCATGTTGTCAATCCAGCGGGTACCGCCCTCGTCGGGCACGAAGTACACGTAGCGCGACGGGTCGTCGGTCTCCAGGAACTGGGTGAACATGTCGCCCGAGTAGCCGTGGGCGATCACCGTCTCACCGGTGGTGAGGAACTCATCGGCCGAGTCGGTGTTGAACGCCGCCAGGCGGCCTCGGGCGCTGGCCACCAGATCGGTGGCCTCCTCCAGCTCGCCCTCGTCGGTGGAGTTCAGCGAGTAGCCCAGATACTTGAGGGCTGCGCCGATCGTCTCCCGGGGATCGTTGAGCAGCGAGATCGAGCCGCTGTGCTCATCGGCGATGGCCGGATCGAAGATCAGACCCCAGGTGCGGGGGAAGTCGGTGCCCACCGCCTCGGTGTCCACCGCGATGCCGGTGGTGCCCCACTGGTAGGGAACCGAATAGTCGCCCGCCGGGTCGTAGATCAGGTTCCGGAAGTCGCTTGAGATGTTGGCGATGTTGGGAATGGCGTCCTTGTTCAACGGCTGAACGGTCCCGCCGGCGATGAGGATGGCCACCATGTAGTCCGACGGCACGATCAGGTCGTAGCCCGAATTGCCGGCAGCCACAATGGGCTGCATGGCCTCGTTGGAGTCGTAGACGTCCATGGTTACGCTCACATCGAACTCGTCTGAGAACGCGGCGAGCTGCTCCTCGTCGATGTACTCGGCCCAGTTGAAGATGTTGAGGTTGCCATCGGTCTCGTTCACCTCGCAGTCGGCGATTTCACCTCCGTCATCGTCGTCATTGCCGCACGCTGCGGCTGCCAGCGCGAAGGCCAGAAGCACAGAGAGCAGCCAGAACAGTTTCTTGTTTCTCATTGGTTTATCCCCTCTTTGATTTGGGTGTTGGTTGTGGATGGAGCTGACACGGCCTGGCGGGCGGCGCGCAGCGATGGGCGCCCGCCGCGGCCGCTGAACTGCTGGAAGGCCAGCGACAAGGCGACGAGGATGACCGATGCGGCCAACATGAGCACCGAGGTGGCGTTGATCAGCGGGGTGACTCCCCGGCGGATGAGGCCGAACACGAACACCGGAAGGGTGGTGGCGCCGGGGCCGGCGGCGAACTGGGTGATGACCACGTCGTCGAGCGACAGGGTGAGGGCCAACAGGGCCCCGCCCGCCACGCCGGGCACGATCTGGGGGAAGGTCACATAGCGGAACGTCTTCCACCGAGTGGCGTAGAGGTCTAAGGCGGCCTCCTCCAACACCTCGCTCATACCCGCCAGTCGGGCCCGCACCACCACCGACACGAAGCTGATGTTGAAGGCGATGTGGCTGATGGTGATGGAGCCGAGCCCCTTCTGGGCGTCCCAGCCGAACACCGACTCGAGAATGTCGAAGAACTCGGCGAAGAACAGCAGCATCATCACCGCCATGGTCACGTCGGGGATGATGATCGGGAGATAGAGCAGGGCGTCGAACACCTTGCGTCCCCTGAACTTGAAGCGCTCCAGGGCCAAGGCGGCCAGCGTGCCCAGTACCACCGAGATGACGGTGGACAGCAGGGCCACCCGCACCGACACCCACACCGCGTTCTGGAGCTGGCTGTGCTCGACGAAGTCCTGGTACCACTCCAGCGTGAAACCGCCCCACCGGCCCACATTGCGGTCGTCGCTGAACGAGAACACGATCAGCACGAAGATGGGGGCGAAGAAGAACAGGTAGACCAGCCAGGAGTGGGCCGTTAGAGCGATCTTGGTGGTGCCCCGGGGCTGGACCGTGCTGCTCATAGGTTCCGGCCCCCAGTTCGGAAGTACACCAGGGTGGCCACCAGCATCACCGCCATCAGCACGAACGACAGCGACGCCCCCACGGGCCAATTCCTCGCCGTAAGGAATTGGGTGACGATGTAGGAGCCGAGCAGCGTGGTCTTGGCCCCACCCAGGATCTCGGGGGTCACGTAGGCGCCCAGGCTGGGCACGAACACCAGGATCGACCCGGCGATCACCCCGGGCATCGACAGCGGGAGCAGGACCCGCCGAAACGTCTGGAAGCCCGATGCATAGAGGTCGCGGCTGGCCTCTACCAGGCTGAGGTCGATGCGCTCGATCGACGCATAAAGGGGCAGCACCATGAACGGCAAGAAGCCGTAGACCAGCCCGATCACCACCGCAGAGGTTGTGAACAGCAGCTCCCGCTCTCCCAGGCCGAGGGCCTCGGAGATGTTGGTAAACAGCCCGTCGTTGCCCAACAGCACCCGCCAGGCGTAGTTGCGCACCAAGAAGTTGGTCCAGAACGGGATCATCACGAACACCAGCATCAGGTTGCGGACCAGGGGGGTGCGGGTGGCGATGAAGTAGGCGAACGGGTAGGCCACCACTAAGCAGATCAGCGTGGTGAGGATGGCCAGCCACAGCGACCGGAACAAGATGTCCCGGACGATGGGCTCGCCCAGCTTGCGGTAGGCGTCGAGGTTCCAGCCCGACAGGTCGGTTCCGCCAAATCGGTTCCGGGTAGCGAACGAGTAGATCATCACGATCCCCAGCGGGACGGCGAAGAACAGCACCAGGTAGGCGTAGGCCGGGAGTGACAGCAGAAAGCCCCGGCGAGACGCGGCCCGCTCAGCGGCCTTCTCGAACTCGGGAGTGGCGACGGCCGCTTCCTCGAGCCACTCGGGCCGGTCGGCGACCATCGTCATGCCCGCACCACCGAGATAGCGTCGAGCGTCCAGGACACCGCGACTTCCTCGCCAACGTGGGGCCGGTATCCGCCGGGCTGGTTCTCTCGGCGGACCTCAAGCCGAGCCCAGCCCAGTACCACCGTGTACACCAGGGCGTTGCCCAGATAGGTCACGCTCTCCAGGCGGCCCACCACCGATTGCTGGTCGGCGGGTACCTCTTCGGGCGGGTGCATCCCGGCCCGCTCCGGTCGCAGGCACACCGCCACCCGGGTGCCGACGGGGAGGTCCGACTTGCCGGGGATGTGGACCCCATTGGCCAGGCACACCGTGTCGTTCGACACCACCGAGGCGTCGAGCAGGTTGGTCTGGCCGATGAAGTTGGCCACGAAGCGGTTCACTGGGTGCTCGTAGATCTCCGCGGGAGTGCCAACCTGGAGGAGCTCGCCCTCGTTCATCACCCCGATCCGGTCGGCCATGGTCAGGGCCTCTTCTTGGTCGTGGGTGACGAACACGAAGGTGATGCCCACCTCGCGCTGGAGCGCCTTGAGCTCGCCCTGCATCTCTTGGCGGAGCTTGAGATCGAGGGCCCCCAGCGGCTCGTCGAGCAGCAGCACCTTGGGCCGGTTGACCAGCGCCCGGGCCAGCGCCACCCGCTGGCGCTGACCTCCCGAAAGCTGCTGGGAACGGCGCTGCTCTAAGCCTTCGAGACGCACCAGGCTGATCGCCTCTTGGACTCGGCCGGCGATCTCCTGCTTGGCCACCCGCTGCATCTTGAGCCCGAACGCCACGTTGGCCTCCACCGTCATGTGGGGGAAAAGGGCGTAGTCCTGGAAGACGGTGTTCACCGGGCGCTTGTTGGGCGGGAGCGTGCCGGCCTCGTCGCCGAAGATCTTGAGGCTGCCCTCGGTGGGGAACTCCAGTCCGGCAACCATGCGCAGGGTGGTGGTCTTGCCGCACCCCGACGGCCCGAGCAGGGCGAAGAACTCGCCGTCGGCGATTTCCAGGTCCACGTTGTCCACCGCCACCACCGACCCGAAGCGCTTGGTGATGGCGGTGAGCTTCACCGCCGCGATCTGCTCGCTCACCTGATGATCCCCCCGGTCGCTCATCAGCCGGTGCCCCAGCTGTAGGTCTGCTTGACCAGGCGCAGATAGTTCAGCGTCTCCAGGGTGACCACGCCGGGAATGGCCCGGATGCGGTCGTTCACCACCGACATGAAGGCATCGCTGTCGGAGCACACGATTTCGGCGATGATGTCGAACCGCCCGGCCACGATGATCACGTACTCGGCCTCGCTGATCTCGGCGATGGCGTCGGCCACGCACCGGGCGTCTCCCGTCACCGAGACCCCCACCAGGGCTTGATAGCCCAATCCCAGCGCCACCGGGTCGGTCACCGCCACCACCTGGATGACTCCCCGCTCGATCAGCCGGTTGACCCGCTGGCGGGTGGCGGCCTGCGACAGCCCGACCAGCGGCGCGAGCTGCGCGTGGGGCAGGCGCCCGTCGATCTGGAGTTCGCGGATGATGGCCTTGTCGATGTCGTCGAGATCGAATACCGCGGTCATCTACTCACTCGCCCCCTATACCCGGGCCTGGGCCTCGGTCAGCGCAGTGCGCAAGATCTGGTTGATGCGTTCGAACTCGTCGGGTCCGGCGATCAGCGGCGGAGAGAGCTGGATCACCGGCTCGCCCCGGTCGTCGGCCCGGCAGATCAGCCCTAAATCGAGAAGTCGATTGGTGAGGAAGCCCCGCAACAGCGATTCGGATTCCTCGGCCGAGAACGACTCCTTGGTGTCGCGGTCTTTCACCAGCTCGATCCCGTAGAAGTAGCCCATGCCCCGCACCTCGCCGACGATGGGCAGATCGGCCAGATCATCCAGGGCAGCTCGGAACGCGGCCTCGTTGGCCTGGACGTGGGCGAGGAGGTGCTCCTTCTCGAAGACGTCGAGATTGGCCATCGCCACCGCGCAGCTCACCGGGTGCCCGGCAAAGGTGAACCCGTGCAGAAACGACTCGTCGGTGCCTACGAACGGCTCGGCGATGCGGTCGCTGGCGATCATGGCCCCTAGCGGCGCGTAGCCCGATGTCAGGCCCTTGGCGCAGGTGATCATGTCGGGCACGTAGTCGAGCCGCTCTGATCCGAACATGCTGCCCAGGCGTCCGAACGCGCAGATCACCTCGTCGGACACCAGCAGGATCCCGTATCGGTCGCAGATCTCGCGGAGCCGGGTGAAGTACCCGTCGGGCGGCACGAAGCAGCCGCCGGAGTTCTGCACCGGCTCTATGAACACCGCCGCCACCGTCTCGGGCCCTTCTCGCAAGATGGCCTGTTCGATGTCGTCGGCACAGGCCAGCGTGCAGGCATCGCACGCCGCGCACAGTTCGCAGCGGTATCGGTTGGTGTTGGCGGCGTGGCTCACACCGGGCACCAGCGGCTCGAAAGGCTCCCGTATCTCGCTCAACCCAGTTATGGACAGCGCCCCCAGGGAAGTGCCGTGGTACGAGAGATCGCGGCTGACCACCTTGTGGCGCTCGGGCTGGCCGATCACCTTGAAGTACTGGCGGGCCAGCTTCCAGGCCGACTCCACCGCCTCCGACCCGCCGGTGGTGAAGAACACCCGGTTCAGGTCTCCGGGAGTAAACGAGGCCAGACGGGCGGCCAACTCCACTGCTCCGGGATGGGCGTAGGTCCAGATCGGGAAGTAGCCGAGCTGTGAGGCCTGCCGTCCGGCCGCTTCGGCAAGCTCCTCTCGCCCGTGGCCCACTTGGGACACGAAGAGGCCGGCCAATCCGTCGAGGTATTGGTTGCCTTTGGCATCCCACACGTAGCAGCCGTCGCCTCGCTCCATGATGCGCATGCGGTCGACCGCGCTGCCGAGGCTGCTGAAGTGGCCCCACAAGTGGCGGTCGGCCAACGCGACCAGATCGTCGTGCTGCATCGATGGTGCCCCCTACTCCGGCTAGTGATTACCGATTTAACACCAGAAAGGCCACTAGTGCAACCGATTCGGTTGTGATTTTCGATTCGACAACTAGTTTTTGCCAAAACAGGGGCTTGATTGTGCGGGTTTGGTGCTGCAATATGAGCAAGGCAACAAAGAGTGCGGGGGTAGCAGAATCATGCTGACGGACAACTACATCAACGGGAAGTTCCAGCCAGCGATTGAAGGGGCGACCGATCAGGTGGTGAATCCGGCCACCGGAAAGGTGATCGGCGACGTGGCGTCCAGCTCGGCAGCTGATGTTGACGCCGCGGTCCAGGCCGCGGCCGCGGCCTTCCCCGAGTGGTCGGCCAAGACTCCCCGCGAGCGCAGCGAGATCCTCCACAAGGTGGCCGACATCGTGGAGGAGAACGTGGCCGAGCTGTCTGAGCTCGAGTGCGAGAACGTGGGCAAGCCGGTGTCGATCATCGAATTCGAAATGGACCAGCTGTGTGACAACTGGCGGTTTTTCGCCTCCGCGGGGCGCTTCCTCGACGGCAAGGCCGCCGGTGAATACCTCGAGGGCTACACCTCGATGGTGCGCCGCGACCCCATCGGGGTGGTGGGCTCCATCGCCCCGTGGAACTACCCGCTGTTCATGGCGACATGGAAGCTCGGCCCGCCGCTGGCGGTCGGCAACACTGTGGTTCTGAAGCCCTCCGAGCTCACCCCCTACACAACGCTGCGGCTGGCTGAATTGCTCCAGGACGTGCTTCCCCCCGGGGTCTTCAACGTGGTGTGCGGCCAGGGCCAAGCCGCCGGCGTGCCGCTGGTGCAGCACCCCGACGTGGCCATGGTGTCGCTCACCGGTTCGGTGGCCGCCGGGAAGTCGGTGGCCCAAGAGGCGTCGGACTCGCTCAAGAGGGTCCACCTCGAACTGGGCGGTAAGGCGCCGGTGATCGTGTTCGACGACGCCGACGTCGAAGCAGTGGTGGCCAATCTGCGCGACAACAGCTTCTACAACACCGGCCAAGACTGCACCGCTCCTTGCCGGGTTATCGCCGGGTCCAAGGTGCACGACGACTTTGTGGCCCAGCTCACCGATGCCGCCGGCTCCGTGGTCACCGGCGACCCCACCGATGAGGACACCGAGATGGGCCCATTGGTGTCCGACGTGCAGCTCAACCGGGTGTCGGGATACGTCGAGCGGGCGGCCGAAGCCGGTGCGGAGATCACCATCGGGGGCGGCCCGCGCGACAGCGAGGGCTACTTCTACCAGCCATCGGTGGTAGTCGGGGTGGATCAGGCGTCGGAGATTGTGCAGCGGGAAGTGTTCGGCCCGGTCATCACCGTGCAGGCGGTACCCGATGAGGAGACGGCGCTGGCCTGGGCCAACGACTGCGACTACGGGCTGGCTGCCAGCGTGTGGACCAACGACGTGGGCCGGGCCATGCGCATGGCCAAGGGGCTGCGGTTCGGCACGGTGTGGGTGAACGACCACATCCCGATCATCTCGGAGATGCCCCACGGCGGCTTCAAGCAGTCGGGCTACGGCAAGGACATGTCGCTCTACGCCCTCGACCACTACACCGAGCTCAAGCACGTCATGGTGAAGCACTGAGCTCGAAGAGCTGGGCACCGCAGGCGCTGGCTGCCGCCAAGCCCGCGGTGTTCTGGTCGGATCGCGACGACGCCCCGGTCGCCACACCCCCGCTGGCGGGAACAATCGAAGTCGATTTGGCGATCATCGGCGGCGGCTTCACCGGTCTTTGGACCGCGCTTCAGGCCTTGGAGGACGAGCCGGGATTGCGGGTGGCAGTGCTAGAGGCCGAGCACTGCGGGTTTGGGGCCAGCTCCCGCAACGGCGGCTTTTGCGACTCGTCGCTCACCCACGGGCTGGCCAACGGACTTTCTCATTGGCCGGAAGAGATCGAGACCCTGCTCAGGCTTGGCCGCGAGAACTTCTCCGGACTGGCTGACAGCCTCGAGCGTCACCGTATTGATGCCGACTTCCAACTCTGTCCCGAGATTGGGGTGGCCACCGAGCCCTGGCACATGAACGGTCTTGCCGAGGACATTGAGCACTATCGGGCCTTCGGTGAGGACGTCGACCTGCTGGATGCTGAGCAGATGCAGGCCCGGGTGCATTCCCCGACCTATCTCGGGGGAATGATCCGGCGCAACGACGTGGCCTTGGTTGATCCGGCCCGACTTGGTTGGGGGCTGCGGTCAGCCGTCGAGTCATTGGGGGGCGCAGTCCACGATGACACGCCGGCCAATGCCGTCTACCGCAAAGGAAGCCATCTCGAAATTCACATTCCCAGTGGACGAGTTCTGGCCGATCGCGCCGTAATGGCCACAAATGCCTATCACGGTCCGGTCAGACGCCCCCGCCGCTACACGATCCCCGTGTACGACCATGTGCTGGTGACCGAGCCGCTCTCTGTTGAGCAGATGGCCTCCGTAGGGTGGGCCGAGCGCGAGGGTTTGGGCGACGTGTCCAACCTGTTCCACTACTACCGGCTCACTGCCGACAATCGGATTCTTTGGGGCGGCTACGACGCCACCTACCACTTCAACAACGGCGTGGGCGCTCGCCACGACCAAAGCGATGTGACGCATACCCGGCTGGCCGAGCACTTCTTTGAGACGTTCCCCCAGCTTGAAGGGCTGTCGTTCAGCCATCGCTGGGGCGGGCCCATCGGCACCACTACCCGATTTACTGCGACCTGGGGCACCGCCCACCGAGGTCGTCTGGCGTGGGTAGCGGGGTACACCGGCCTCGGGGTGGGGGCCAGTCGGTTCGGGGCCCGGGTAGCGCTGGACTTGGCGTATGGCCGACGAACCGAGCGCACCGATCTCCAGATGGTGCGCAAGCCCCCGGTGCCGTTCCCTCCGGAGCCGGCTCGGTGGGCCGGTGTGCAGCTCACCCGCAAGGCCCTCCAACGGTCGGATCGACGGGGCGGTAAGCGGGGTCTGTGGCTGAGTCTGCTCGACCGCTTCGGCGTGGGGTTCGACTCATGAGCGATCGCTACCGGGACCGGTCGTTTTGGCACGACACTTGCCCTGGGTCGCTTGAGCCCCGCCCAGCGCTCGATGGAGACACTGATGTCGACGTCGCCATCGTGGGAGGGGGCTACACCGGGCTGTGGACGGCGTACTACCTGTTGTCCATCGACCCATCGATTCGGGTGGTGGTGATAGAGCGCGACATCGTTGGGTTCGGCGCTTCGGGCCGCAACGGCGGCTGGTGCGTGGGGGAGTTGGCCGCCGGCCCCTGGCGGCACGAGGCCGCCGCCGGCAACGACGCGGCCCGCCGCTTTCTCCACGAATTGCACGATGCGGTCGACGAAGTGGGTCGAGTGGCCGAGCACGAGGGGATCGATTGCCACTACGCCAAGGGCGGTGCCGTTCGCCTCGCCCGCAACCGGGCCCACCTCGCGCGCCAGCGCGAGCAAGTTGAGGTCTTCCATAGTGCTTACGGGCTCACCGAGGAAGACATGAGGATGCTCGGCGCCGATGAGGCTCGGAGCCACTTGGCCGCCACCGGGGTTGTAGGCGGCATGTTCTTCGCCCACACTGCGGCCCTTCACCCGGCCCGGTTGGTTCGAGGGCTCGGCGATGCTGTTGAACGCCTGGGCGGCAAGATCGTTGAGAGCACAGCCGCCACCGCCATCGAACCAGGTCGCGTTGCAACCGACCGTGGAGTCGTCAAAGCCGAGACCGTGGTGAGAGCCCTCGAGGGCTATACCGGCACGCTGGATGGGAATCGCCGGACCTTGGCCCCCCTGTACTCGCTGATGGTGGCTACCGAACCCATCGATGACGCTCTCTGGGACGACATCGGATTGAGCCGCCGCCAGACGTTCACCGACGACCGGTTCATGGTCATCTACGGGCAGCGGACCGCTGATGGCCGGATCGCGTTCGGAGGTCGGGGAGCGCCCTACAACTACGGCTCAAGAATCATCAGCTCGGTGGAGCAGAGATCGCGCACCCACGAGAAGATCGTCAAGACGATGGTAGAGCTATTGCCCATGCTCTCCGACGTGGCCATCACCCATCGCTGGGGTGGTGTGCTCGGCGTGCCCCGCGACTGGTTCCCGTCGATCGGTTTCGACCGGGACAGCGGCATGGCCTGGGGCGGAGGTTACGTGGGCGAGGGGGTGGCCGCCGCCAACCTGGCCGGGCGGACCCTGGCCGAGTTGATCACGGAGACGGATTCGCCCCGCATCGACCTGCCGTGGGTGGGGCACCGGTCGCGCCGGTGGGAACCCGAGCCATTGCGGTGGCTGGGCATTAACGGAGCCCTGGGGATTATGGGCATCGCCGACCGTTCCGAGGCGATCACCGGCCGGAAGTCCCGGCTCGGCCGGTTAATGCAGCGCGTCCTGAGCTAGGCAGTCACCCGCGCGCTCGTCAGCCTTGATCGACGTCGGTGGAGTATTCGATGGCCACCTCGGGCTCGGGGGAGCGCAGTAGGAGCGACTCGATCCCGAACGTTGGTGCGGCGAACAGGGCGTCCATGCAGGAAACCAGGCCATTGGCTACTTCATCGGCGTTCATGATTCCGGTGCGGAATCCCTGGCGCTGCCAGTGGGGAATGGCTGCCTCGAAGGCGTCGGGGGTGAAGGAATTGGCGAACTCGGTGGGCATGGTCGGCCCGAGGATCACGGTCACAAACCGGCGGTTGCCCAGCAGTTCGGTGCGCCATCCCTCCATGGTCGCTTCCAGGGCCCGTTTGGACGCGGCGTAGGGAACTAGCGAGTGGCGGGGCATATCGGTGGAGTCCGACGACACCGCGGCCACCACCGCATCCTCGCTGAGGTGGGGAAGGGCGGCTTTGATCAGCAGGTTCGGACCGAACAGATTGACGCCGAAGACCGCCTGCCAGTCGTCCAGGTCTAACTCCGCCATTGGCGCCATGGGCGACATGCCCGAGGTGTAGACGATTCCGTCGAGTCGGCCGAGGGCGCCCACCGCTTCAGCCACTCCCTGCTCGATGCTGGTGGGGTCGAGCACGTCGATGGCCACCACATGGCCACCCCCGGCCTCGGCCACCGCTTCTTCGAGCACGTCGCGGCGCCGGGCGGCAAACACAACATCAGCGTCTTGGCCCTGGAGGGCGATTGCGGTGGCCCGGCCCAGCCCCGATGAGGCGCCCACCACCAGTATCTTGCGCCCTTGCACGGCGTTCATTGGCCACTTCCTAGCGCATCAGCCAGCCATTGCTGCCACAGAGGCCCGTCCCTCTCGGCGGCCTCGGCCCCGTCGGCTCCGTAGAGGTACAACCACACCGACGCCCCGGCATGCTCGCCGTACGACTCCACCGCCACGAAGCCAGTCCCTGGCGCAGGCTGGTCGAGCAGCAGGGCGATTCGGTGAGGGTTGGCGTCTGCAACCGTGCCCGCCAGCACAGGGACATCGGAGGCTTGGGCCTCGATCCGCTCGCCGACACTCGGGGACGAAGGTACGCCCAGAGCGGCGGTGAGCGCGGCCCAAACCTCGTCCAGCGAGCCGGATCCCATGGCAGTGGGCAGCACCGACGCTGCCGTCTGCCCGGCGAAGTGCTCCATGTGCAGCCCCAAGTTGAACATGAACAACTTCCAGCCCTCGACCATGCCGTCGTACTGGGCGTCCCACTCGCCGCCCTGACCGAAGCCGGAATTCACCAACCGCACCGCACACCGGTCGTTGCCCAGAGGCTCAACGGTCCACTCAAACGTCAATCCTTCAACCCCTTCGCCCCCGTCGAAACAGATACGACGAGGCGGCTCCCACACCGCCACCCGCCCGGGAATCTGCATCTCCGGCCCCGGCCCGAACGACGCCATCGCCGAGCCGCCCGCCCGCTCTTCCACCGTATGGGGCACATACCAAGAAGAGATCCCCGGACCGGTAGCCACCGCCCGCCACACCTCCTCGGCCGTCCCCGGCACCTCAACCTCTAACTCAATCGACCGCCGCTCATCAGACATGGCCCCACCCTAGGGGCATCGGGATAGCTCTATTCGGGCTGAGGGGGACTTTGCCGTTTACTCTCTCTGACTCTGAGTCCTTCTCGGTAGAGAAGGGCAATACCGCAGGCCAAGGAGAAGATCAGCAGCAGAATCCAGCCCACTGGCGTGAAGGTGTCACCCACGGTTTCGTCTGCCGACGTTGCCCAAATGGCGAGCCACATGATGCCGCTAAATCCACTGCTCGCGCCGATCACTAAGAGCATTACATCCATGGGTCGCCACATGTAGCGCACTGTACATCATGATTTGGACTGGTTGGGCGCGACCTGTGCTCGCCGTGAGAATCGACCGTTGGTAGATTTTTGGGCGATGGGATTGACGGAGGCGCAGCGGGGGAGTTGGGAGGAGAACGGGTTCTTCATTGAGAGGGGGTTCGCTAGCCGGGCTGTTGCCGACGCCATGGTTGAGCGGATCGTCGAGCTAGCCCGAGCCAGCGCCGAAGGTGAGCAGCGTCCCGACCTGTTCATCACCCCCGACAAGACGAACGAGAATCCCGCCACCCCGGAAGTCGGTGTCTCCAAAATCTTCCGGGTCATGCGGGCTGAACCGGTGTTCTATGAGTTCGCCACCGATCCCCGGTTGCTGGCGATGATGGGTGATCTCATCGGCCCCGATGTGGACTGCTTCTTGTCGCAGTTCATCTTCAAGCATCCTGGCACCCTCGGCCAGCCCTGGCACCAAGACGACTACTACTTCCGCATGACGCCTCTGCCCCAGGTGGGGGTGTGGCTGGCCTGCACCGCGGCCACGCCCGACAATGGCCCGCTGTGGATCGTCCCCGGCTCTCACAAAGAGCCGATCCATGACGCGGTGCCCGACACCCGGGAGGGCGCCGGTTTGGCCTATGTCGAGATCGTCGATGTACCTACCGACAATGAGCAGGTGGTCCTCATGGAGCCGGGCGATTTGTTGGTGTTCCACTCCCACCTCCGCCACCGGTCCACCGACAACCTAACCGACGGGATGCGGGCGGCCATGGTGTACCACTACGCCTCGCCCGAATCGGAGGGGTGGCGGGCGTTCAACCAAGACTGGACCGAGGTGTTGCGCGACGGCCAGACAGTGCAAGCGTCGACGGAGCCGGTGCCCATCGAGTTCTGAATCAAGCTTCTCGCGAAGGCGGGTCCAACATTCCAAATGTCCTGCCTACGATTTTGGACCAGACATCGGGATCGGGGGCGGGGCGGCCGTGGGCTTCTTGCGCGCCGACGCCCGCCGAAAGGGCATTGATGATGTATAGCAGCACTTCGGGATGGTCGAGGTGGCTCAGGGAATCGAGGATCCAGGCGCTGCGAGCGGCGAAGATCTCCTGAACTCCGGCGGCCACGTCGGGATCATGGCGAGCGGCCGCGGCGGCGTCGATCTGCAAGAGCCTCAGATCGCGGCTGTCGGGGTTGATGAACTGGACGAGGGCGGTCATCGGCTGCTCAGCCACGGCATTCATGTCGAACCGGGCATCGCGTTCAGCCAACTGGGTGCGGATCACCTCCACCAAGAGCTGGCCCTTCGACCGGAAGTGGCCGTAAATGGCCCCTTTGGTCACCTCGGCGGCCTTGGCGATGTCGCGCAGCGAGACCGCGGCATAGCCCTGCTCGATGAACACCGCGGCGGCAACCTCCAAGAGCCGGGCCCGGGTGGCCGCCGCTTTCGGGGTGATCGGAGGATCGGCAAAGGCAGAGGTCATAGGTCGGCTCCGGCGTCTGATCGGTCGATGGCCCTGGTGTCGGTGCCGAGGTAGCTGGCCACCACTAGGGGGTTGTCGCGCACTGTGGCCGGAGTTCCCTCGGCGATCACCTCTCCGGCGTCCATGCAATAGATGCGATCGCTGATGGACATCACCAGCGGCATGTCGTGCTCGATCAACAGCACCGAGGCGTCCAGCTCCCGGCGCACTCCGTGCAGCAACGGCACCAGAGCCTCGGCCTCCCGCTGGGCCACTCCGGCGGTGGGCTCGTCGAGGCAGAGCAGACGGGAACCGCCGGCCACCAGGCAGGCCAGCTCCACAATCCGGCGGGTGCCGGTGGACAACTCGGCCACGAACTTGTCGGCGAAGTCGCCCAAGCCGAAGAAGCCGATCAGGTCGTCAGCCACCCTGTTCTGCCGCCGCTCGTGCCGGGAGCCCGATGGCAGGGCCAGGGCGGCAGGCCAAAAGCGGGTGCGGCCCCGCCGCTCCAGCGCAACTTGCACCGTCTCGCGCACGGTGAGGTCACCGAACAAGGTGGCGGCCTGGAAGGCCCGGCCCAAGTGATGCCGGTGGCGGCGATGTGGTGCCAGTCGGCTCACGTCGGTTCCGTAGATATGTACATGGCCGCTTGCGGGGATCAGGCCGCCCACCCCGTTCATGAACGAGGTCTTGCCCGCGCCGTTGGTGCCGATGAGCCCCACAATCTCCCCGTGGCCCACCTCGAGGCTTACCTGGTTCACGGCCACCCGCGGGCCGTAGCGCACGGTGAGCTCGCTGGCGGCCAACGCAATGTCTGATGGCGGGTCGGGAATCGATGGTGGCGCAGGGATGTCGCGCCCCCGCACCAGGGGCGCGGGCTTCCTCTGGGCCAGCCAGCTGAAGTACGAGTCTCGAGCCATGTACCAGAGCTGCACGAATCCTCCGGGCGCGTACATCAACAGCACCAGGATTCCCAGGCTGCTGGTCAGCACCGGGATCAGCGCGGAATCGGGCCAGAAGGCGGGCAGCCCGATCACCCACAACGCCCCGAGCACGGGGCCGATCACCGAGCCGATACCGCCAATCACCGCGATGGCCACCACCTTGAACGAAGTGTCCACCGAGAAGAAGGAGAACAGGACGGTGGAGTACAGCCCGGCCAGCAGCGCACCGGCGAACCCGGCCAACCCGCCGCCCAAGGCGAAGGCCAGCACCTTTGATCCGGTGGGCCACACAGTGGCGGCGGCTGCGGCCGACGGGTTCTCCCTGGTGGCCACGATCCGGCGGCCGATTCCGGTGCGGCGCAGGTGGGCGGTGAACGCCACCCCCAGCACCAGCCCGATCAGGGCCAGATAGAAATAGGTTCGCTGGGGGGCGAGATCGATGGGCCCGATATGGGCCCGCTCCAGAAGCGCCGCAGATTGGCTGCCTCCGCTGAGGAACGGCCGGGTGAAGAAGAACTTTTCCGCCGCCACCGCAAACGCCAAGGTCACCACGGCCAGCAACAGGCCCCGGGCCCGGAGCGCTCCGATGCCGATGATCACCGACGCCGCGGCCGCCACAACTGTGCCCCACACCGCAGCCCACAAGAAATGCAGCTCGGGCATGGGCACCGCCACATCGAACCCGGCCACCCCGAGTCCGAGATCGTTCCCGTTGACCAGCGCGGTGGTGGTGAGCGCGCCCAGGCCGGCGAAAGCGCCTTGGCCCAGCGAGATCTGCCCGCTCCAGCCCACCAGCACCACCAAAGAGAGGGCGGCCAGTGCCATCAGCAATATCTCGCTGTAGCGGAAGGTGCGGCTGGCGGTGGTGACGAACACCGGCACCACCGCGGCAATGGCCACCCCAACCGCGGCCAAGACTCGAGAATGGTTGCGAACCCACCAGATCGAGCGCAGCCGGGCCGGAATGGGGCGAATCCGGGGGCTGAATGAGAAGGCGCCGGCCTCGTCGGGTGCGCCTCTCCGGGTGGTAGCCACGATCCCGAGAATCGCCACCAGCAGCAGCACGGCTTCGAATCTCCCCAGATCCAGCGGGTAGTTGACCCTCACCAGAGCCTCGACGATGCCGAGGATGATCCCGGCGGCCACCGCCACACCGAACGACACGAAGGAGGCGCACACCGCCACCACCAGCACCCGGGTCATGGTGGCGTGACCGGGGCTGGTGGCCACGAACGAGCCGATGGAGTCGGCTTCCTGGAACACCGTGACCAGCCCGGCGAACGCTCCGGTGAGCGCCCACACCACCGTTGACACCCGTCCCGGATGGATGCCGGCCAGTCGAGCCCGGTCGGGATCGGCCGCGGTGGCCCGAATGGCCCGACCCCACGCCGACCACTTCACCCAGATGCTCAGCGCCACCACCGCGGCAGCGGAGGCCACGAACAAGACGAACTCGCCCCCGTCTATGCGGATGCCGAACCACTCCAGCTCCCGGTTCCACGGCGTGGGGAAGCGGTGCCGCTTATCGGCCGCCGAGGCCTCGGGCAGGGCGAAGATGAGGGCTTGGGCCAACTGCGCCAGCCCGATGGTGGCCACCAGCAGGATCACCCGGGGGGCGGTGAACAGGCGGCGCACCACGGTCAGCTCGGCCAGTCCCAGGAATACGGCCCCGGCCAGCACGGCGAGAACCACGCCGGTCCAGTACGGCGCGCCGTAGCGGATCACCAGGTGGGCCATCACCTGGCTGGCCAACACCCCGGTGGCGCCCACCGCGAAATTGATGATCCGGCTCGACCGGTAGATGAGGATGACCCCAAGGGCCAACAGAGCGTAAGAGAGCCCGTTGACCGCGCCGATGAAGACGAATTGGCGTCCGACCTCGAAGGCGAGGATCACGACGAGTCTTCCGGTTCGGTGCGGTCGTCTCCCAAGAACACGGCCCGGGCGATGTCGCCCCGCTCGGCGAGCTCCGCGGTCGGCCCGTCGAAGCGGATCTGCCCCTTCTCGATGAACACCGCCCGATCCGACAGGGCCGCGGCGATGTTGAGCGACTGCTCCACGATGATCATCGTTTGGCCCTCGGCCTTGAGCCGCTCCACGATCTCCAACAGCTCGCCGATCACCGCGGGGGCGAGACCGAGCGACAGCTCGTCTATCAGCAGCACGTCGGGCTCATGCATCAGCACCATGGCCAGGGCCAGCATCTGCTGCTGCCCGCCGCTGAGCGCACTGGCGGGCTCGTCGAGCCGATCGGCCAACTCGGGGAAGATCTCCAGCACATGGTCGATCCGGGCATTGAGCTGGGCCCGGTTGCGCCGCATGGTCCATCCCCCGGTGCGGAGGTTGTCTTCGATGGACAGCGGCAGAAACACCGCTTTGCCCCCGGGGAGCTGCTGGATTCCCATGTCCACCCGGGTCTGGGGCGAGGTGAGGGTGATATCCCGCCCGTGCAGCGAGACGATGCCGCGAGAAGGCACAGCCAGCCCGCTGATAACCCGCAGGATCGTCGACTTGCCCGCCCCGTTGGTGCCCAGCAGCGCCAGGGTCTCGCCCCGGTCCACATGGAGGTTGACGCCGAACAGCACTTGCACCGGCCCGTAGGAGAAGTCGATGTCCCGCAACCCGACGGCGGGCAACTGGTCGGGATGCGATTTCCGCCGCTCCAGCTCGGCGTGGTCTTTTTCGATCTCGTCCACCACCAGCGACAGGTCGTGGCGAATGTGCCGCGCCCCCCAAATCAACAGGGCGCCCCCGATGATCTTGAACGGGATGGCCACGATCAAGATGGCGGTGCGCTCGTCGGTGGCGTCGGAGAGCAATCCGGCCACGATGGGGCCGAGCACGCCGCCGCCCAAGAAGATCACCATGATCGACAAGGCGGTGGACTGGGCTCGCAGCCGGTAGGGGACCACCCCCACCAGAAGCGGCGAGATCATGCCGAAGATCACGACGCTCAGCACTGCGGGCACGATGCCCACCGCGGCGAACAGCACGGGATGGGGCATGAAGAACTGGATGGGGATGGCCACCGCAATGGGGAAGAACAGTGCGCCCACCCAGGCCAGCGCGCGCTCCGGGCTTTCGCGGTACAAGGCGTCGTAGCGCTTGGCCGCCCATGGCGCCGCGGCAAAGGCCAGCATTCCAGGAACGAATCCGATCATGGCCCGCTCAAACGGGCTCAGGCCCCACCGGTCATCCAGGAACAGGTTGACCAGGAAGCTCTGCCCGATGATCGAGAACACGATGATGCTGAACGAGATCCACGCCAGCTTCAGCGTCTTGATGGCCATGAGGCGCTGCCAAACCGCCCCCAGCGACACCCGGGGCCGGTCGTCGTCCTCCTCCATTACCTCGCCGATCACCGACTTCTGCTCGAACTGCCCCCGAGGCGGGTCGGGAACGAACAGGGCCCAGATCCCCAGGAACAAGGTGGGCCAGGCGAACACCCAATAGGCCCACCGCCAGTTGTCGTCCACCAGCAGCATGAGGCCGCCCACCAACAGCGGGGCGATTCGCTCGCCGCCCCGGCCGAGCACATTCTTTACGGCATAGATCCGGCCTCGAGATGAAATGGGGTAGGCGTCGGCCAGCACCGCCCCTTGCACCGGAAAGGTGTTGGACGTGCCGATGCCCATGAGCACACCGACCATGAAAAACCCCAGTGCGGAGGCCTGAAACCCCCTGGTGAACATGGCCACGCTCCAGAAGATGGTGGCCAGCCCCACCAGCCGCATGCGGTTGACCCGATCGGCCATCTTGCCCATCGGGATGGCGCACAGCGTTGTGGTGATGAGACCGCCGATCCCCATCACCGCCAAACCGGCGTCGGAAACATTGAAGCTGTCCTGGATCTCCGGTCCGAGCAGGCTGGGGATGGCCAGTTGGAAGGCATCCACCGCGTCGAGGGTGCCCAGCACGGCCAGCACGCCAACGCCGCCGGTGGCCACTGCCTGTCGCAGCGTGATCGCCTCGTCGCCGACGCCGGGGAGGTCCTCGTCGGCGCGGATCTCTAGCTGGTCAGCTTCGGCCGCCTCCCGGGCCGCTTCCTCATCGAGCAGCGCCCGGCTGAAGTCAGCGAAGCTGCGGCGGTCGCCCGACGCTTCGGTCATCTAGGAATTGGTGGTCACGGGGTCAGGTCGACAGGGTCGCCGAGGCCGACGAGTTCGCCGTCCTCATCGGCGTCGCCGTCGAACTGCACAAACCGCATGGTGTCGTTGCCGTTGTACTTGCCCGGCCCAAACGACAAGAACGGGATCTCCGGCAGCGATGCCTGGGAGAGCGAATCCAGTCCAGCCTGGAAGGAGTCGTTGGTGAGCTCCGGCCCGGCCGCAGTGGCGATCTGCACGAACAGCGACAGATCGCGGCACGCCAGCACGGTGTAGTTCCAGTAGTTGGGGTCTTCCTCGCTGTTCTCCACTCCCGGACCAGGTCGCTCGAAGCGTTCGTCGGGTAGCGCGGCCATCACCACGTCGAGGCACCCCTGGGTCTCGGCATCCACCGAATCGGAGGGCAGATTGAGTCGATCGGCTGTGGCGATGGTGCCGTCCAGCGCCATCGGGTCGATGCCCGAGGAGATCGCGGTTTCGAAATTGGTGGAGTCGACCGCGGCCATCTGAATTCCCAGGTCGCCGTAGGTGACGAGGCCGGTGGCCGCGGCCCCAAAGATCACCATGCGGTCGATGCCGGCGTCGGCCACCTGCTGTTGCATGATCTCGGTCTGACTCTCAATGGCATCGTCGTCGAGCACGAGGTCGTCGATGTTCATGGTGATGGCGATCTCTACCCCGACGTCGGCAAAGGCTGCTTTCACAACATCCTCAATCCGGTCTTGAGTTTCGGACCCGTCATAATGGACGCCCACCGCGGTAGCGCCGTCGAACCACCCTCTTCGGGCCAGTTCGCTGATGAACACCTCCTCGCCGGCCGTCCCGGAGAGCCTGAAGCTGGCCAGAGGGGCTCTGGCCCGCTCCAAGAGCTCTCCTCTGGCATTTACCTGGGAACCCACGTTGATGGTCTCGTGCTGTTCCGACACGCAGTAGTTGGCGTCGCCCCGCAGTCCGCCCAACACGGCAAACACCTTGTGATCCTCGGTGAGTGTGATGCAGGCGGCCAGCATCTCATTGGGAAGGGCCGGGTTGAATCCGGCGATGTACGGCTCCAACGACCGGCCGTAGATGCCGCCTTCGGCGTTGACTGCGCCGGTAAGGGCGTCCCACACCGGTTCGGGGTCGCCGAAGAAGCCGAAGCCGAACAAGGAGACGTCCCAGAAGCCGACACCGATCCGGATGGTGTCCTCGGTGACGCCCCGGAAGCTGGCGGTGAGCACGATCGGCGTTGGCTCGGGAGTGGGCTCCGGCGCCGGCTCAGAGGGCTCGCCGTCGCTGGCCGGCTCTTCGGGGGCTTCCGCGGCCGGTTCGGGTTCGTCGTCTTCTGCCGCTGGCTCGCTGGGAGCTTCTTCGGCTGGCTCGGCCGGTTCGGCCGCCGGCTCTTCGGCTGCCGCGGTCGGGGCCTCCTCAACCGCGGGCTCATCCTCGCCGCCTCCCCCGGTGGTGCAGGCGGTGGCGAACACCGCCAGCGCCAGTAGCAGTGCCATCAACGTCCGTCGGTATCTCATCGCTTTCCCCCTGATCCCGTCGCCGTTGCATGCAAAATATACCAGTGGTAGAAAAATTGTCCAGAGGATGTTTGAAAGAGGGTCTCATGGCTGATGTCCAAGCGCTGGTAGCCGATCTGACGCTGGAGGAGAAGTGCCGGATGGTGGTGGGTGAGAGCCCGTGGACCATCCCCGGCTGTGAGCGGCTTGGGATTCCCGGCTGGTGTGTCAGCGACGGCCCGGTCGGGGTGCGGGGCCGGACCATGGGGCCGGGCCTGGTAGTGCCCGGGCCGTCGGCCATTGCCGCCACCTGGAATCCCGCCCTGGTCCACGAACTGGGCCAAGCTCTGGGCACCGAGGCCACCGACCGCAAGGTGGACATGATCCTCGCGCCCACGGTCAACCTCCACCGCTCTCCGAGGGGCGGCCGTCATTTTGAGAGCTACAGCGAGGATCCTGAGCTGAGCTCGCGCATCGCGGTGGCGTACATCACCGGCGTCCAGTCGCAGGGAGTGGGCGCCTGCGTAAAGCACTATGTGGCCAACGACCAAGAGCACGAGCGCTTCACCATCAACGTCGATGTTGATGAGCGGAGCCTGCGGGAGATATATCTCCCCCCGTTCGAGGCCGCCGTTAAAGAAGCCGGGGTCCGCTCCGTCATGGCCGCCTACAACTTCGTCAACGGCCACCACGCCTGCGCCCAGCCCGATCTGTTGATCGGCATATTGAAGGGAGAGTGGGAATTCGACGGCTTCGTGGTCTCCGACTGGGGTGCCATCAAAGAGACGGCGGCGCCCGCTCTCCACGGGCTCGACTTGGAGATGGCCGGTCCGGGCCGATGGTGGGGAAAGGGCCAGCTTCAAGAGGCGGTCGAGGCCGGAAAAGTGGACGAATCGCTTATCGACGACAAGGTGCGCCGCATTGTCGGTTTCCTGCACTGGGCTGGTCGCCTCAACACGCCCACCGACCACGACGAGGCCAGCATCGAACGTCCTGAACACCGGGAGTTGGCCCGTCGCACCGCGGCAGAGTCGATGGTGCTGGTTCGCAACCAAGGCGGCCTCCTGCCGCTGGCCGGCGACGGCACGGTGGCGCTCATCGGCGCAGGCGCGGCCGATACGGCCCTGTTGGGCGGCGGCTCGGCCAGCTTGATTCCTCATCGCACCACGTCGGTGCTGGAGTCGCTGGGGGAGCGGCTCGGCCCGCGGTTGATCGGCCACGCCACCGGTCTCGAAATGCGCCGCAACGCCGACGCCGTCCCCCAGTCTTGGATTCCCGACGGCGTGAGCTTCGAGCTCTACAACAGCATTGGATTCGACGGCCAGCCGTTCGAGACTCTCACCCGTCCCCTGCCGTTCAATGCGTGGATCGGAGAAAACTGGCCCGAAGACTGCGACACCCTGTCGGTGCGCCTGGAGTTCACCATGACGCCCGACCAGTCCGGGCGGCACCGGTTGTGCGCTCTCGGCTTCGCCCATGCTCGCCTGTATGTAGACGGCCAGCTGGTGGCCGACAACCAGGTCGACGGGTTCGGCGCCGGCCTGGGCCTGCACGGCGGCCACGGGTATCTGCACCTGGAGGCCGGCCAGCAGTACCACATCCGCCTTGACCATGTCCCCAGAGAGAGGCGCCAGTGGGTGTGCATCGTGGACGTGGGGGTGGAGCTGGCCGACATGGATCGCGAGCAGGGCTTGGACGAAGCCGCCGCGCTGGCCGCCCAGGCCGATACCGCGGTGGTGGTAGTCGGCTCCAACGCCGAATGGGAGTCGGAGGGCGGTGACCGGGACTCGATCGAGCTGCCCAACCAGCAAGACGAGCTGGTGGAGCGAGTGCTCGACGCCAACCCCAACACGGTGGTGGTGCTCAATTGCGGCGCCCCGATGACTCTGCCGTGGCTCGACCGGGCCAAAGCAGTGCTGTTGGCCTGGTACCCGGGCCAAGAGGCGGGGGAGGCCATCGCCGATGTGCTGGTTGGCGACGCCGACCCCGGGGGGCGGATGCCCACCAGTTGGGCCTGGCGGGAGCAGGACACGCCCGCTTATCTGAACTACCCCGGCGAGGCTGGCGTGGTGCGCTACGGCGAGGGGATTTTCGTCGGCTACCGCTGGTACGACGCCCGGGCCATCGAACCGATGATCCCATTCGGCCACGGCGGCTCCTACACAACGTTCGAGTGGGGCGAGGCTGAAGCCAGCGGCGAGGGCACCCAGCGCACTGTGACGGTACCCGTCACCAACACCGGCCAGCGCCGAGGCAGCGAAGTGGTGCAGGTGTACGTGTCCCCGCCCTCCGGCGGGGTACCGAGACCCCCCAAAGAGCTGGCCGGATTCGCCAAGCTCACCCTCGACCCCGGTGAGACCGCCACCGCGGTGGTCGAGCTTCGCGAGCGCTCATTTGCCCGCTGGGATCCTGAGATTCACGATTGGGTGGTCGACCCCGGCCAATACCGACTGGTGGTGGCCGCCTCTGCCGCCGATCCCCGATCTGTATTGTCCCTGGATGTCTAACCCCGAGGGCTTCAGCGAGAGACGGGACTTGAAGTTGAGAGAACAGCCCAACATCGTCCTGATCAATTGCGACGATCTCGGTTACGGCGACCTTGGTTGCTATGGGTCCACGGCGCACGACACCCCGGCGCTCGATCGCATGGCCGCGGAGGGGGTGCTGCTCACCGACTTCTACATGGCGTCGCCGGTGTGCTCGCCATCGCGGGGGGCAATGCTCACCGGCTGCTACCCGGCCCGCATCGGCTTCGACTCTTTTGACGGCCTGCGCGTGCTCTTCCCGGGGATGGGGATTGGCCTCCATCCCGACGAGATCACCATCGCCCGCCTCCTGAACGACGCGGGTTACGCCACTGCGATGGTCGGCAAGTGGCATTGCGGCGACCAGCCCGAGTTCTTGCCCACTCGTCACGGTTTCGACCAGTGGCTGGGGCTTCCCTACAGCAACGACATGGGCATCCAACCCGACCTGTATACCCCCGAAGAGCGAGACGAGCTGAGCGAGAAGCTGGGATTCGAGCTGCCCGAACCGCTTCGGATTCCCCTGCCGCTGATGCTCGACGAGGCGGTCATCGAGGCCCAGCCCGACCAGGCCACCCTCACCTCGCGGTATCTCCAGGAGTCCATCCGGTTCATGCGCGATAACCGAGATCGGCCGTTATTCCTGTACTTCGCCCACATGTACGTACACCTGCCGATATACGTCCAAGAACGATTCGCCGCCATCTCGCGCAACGGCCCGTACGGGGCCGCCGTCGCGTGCATCGACTGGGCCGCCGATGTCCTCTTGCACGAGCTCGCCGAGCTCGGCCTCGACGACGACACCATCGTGATCTTCACCAGCGACAATGGTGCGCTCGCTCGCCCCGGCGAAGGCTCCAACGCCCCGCTGCGGGCCAACAAGGGCACTACGTGGGAGGGCGGCCAGCGAGTGCCGTGCATCGTGCGGGGACCCAGCCGAATCGCCGCGGGCATCGAGTGCTCGGCGATGGCCACCGCGATGGACCTCTACACCACCATCGCCAGTTGGTGCGGAGTCGACGTGCCGGACGACCGGATCATCGACGGGCGCGACATCAGCGATGTGCTCGAGGGTAAAACCTCCGAGTCCCCGCACGAGGCCTTCTACTACTACTCCGGTTCGAACCTGGAGGCGGTGCGATCGGGCAACTGGAAGCTCCACGTCTACAAGTCGGGGCACTACGGGAGCGAGGGCGCCCCCACCGAAGAGCTCTACGACCTCGACGCCGACATCGGCGAGACGACCGATGTCGCCGCCGACCATCCCGACGTGGTGGCTCGCCTGCGCCAATTGATCGATCTGGCCCGCCACGACCTCGGCGACGCGGTCACCGGCGTCGAGGGTGCCCGCTGTCGGCCGGCCGGCCGAGTACACGACCCCGTAACCCTCACCACCTTCGATCCCAGCCACCCCTACTACATGGCCGAATACGACCTGGCCGACCGAGGCTGAGGGCGACAACTAGGGCGCGGTCGACACCACCGAGTCTTCGAAGCCGAACACGCGTGCCGCATTGCCTCCCAGAACCTGGGCTGCGCTTTCGGAGTCGACACTGGCGAACTGGTCGGAAATCAATGCCCGGGAATCGGGATAGGTGCTCTCGGGGTGCGGATAGTCGTTGCCCCACATCAAGGGTTCGGGGCCGGTGAGGGCGAGATTGTTGAGGGCGACGGGGTCGCTCTGGAAGGTGGCGTGGATCTGGTTTCGGATGTAGTGGCTTGGGAGCTCGGCAAGCTTGGGCTTCGCCCACCCCGCGTGGTCTCGGTAGTACTCGTCGAGGGTGTGCATTGTCCAGCCGATCCAGCCGCCGTTCACCTCCACCATGACGACGTGCAGGTTGGGGTGGCGTTCGAGCACCCCTGAGCACGACAGGAGCGCAGCGGCTCGGGGACCCATGCTCTGTGTGGCCAAGAGGTTCGCGGTTGAGGACCCCCAGCCGCGGTACATGACCATGTCGTGGCCGCTGCCTTGGTGCATGGCGACTGGAAGCCCGATCTCATCTAGGGAGTCCCAGAGCTTCTCCCATTGGGGCATGTTCCATTCCGGGGTTCCCACCAGGGGCAACATGATCGACCCGAATCCCTGGGCCACCGCCCGTTGGGCATCCTCGATGCAGTGGTCAACGTCCCAGATCGACATCATTGCGGCGCACTTCACCCGGGGCGACGTCCCGACCAAACGCTCGGCAATCCAGTCGTTGTATATGTGGCAGCAGCGCCGACCGAGGTCGCCATCGCCGAGTCGCCAGATGTACAGCCCGATTGTGGGGTAGATGACCTCACCGCGTATGCCGTCGGTGCGCATCATCTCTAGCCGATGCTCGATTGTGGCCATGGACCAGCGCCGGTCCTCCTGCTCTTCGGCTGCGGCGGGATTCATGTTCCACCCGAGGTCGCTCCCGTCCAGCACCAGGGTGTACCCGCCGTGTTCGTCGAGCTCGATTCGTCGGGGGGCGCGATCGCGGAATCCTTCGGGCAGCCGGTCATACCAGAGGTCGTGGGGCTCGTCGACGTGGCAATCAGCCGATACGAGAGGCGGAATCTCGCTGAGACTCATCAGCACTCCTAAGGTCATGGGGCACTCGGGCCGCCCTTCGGCTCGCAGGCCTGTCGAACATGCAACCCAGACAATAGGACAGCTACCGTTGAATTGTACATACTGAGGAAGAGTGAAGGATGCGACTCGGACTTGAGAACGACCAGCAGCTCCTCGTAGACAGCTTCGACGAGTTCTTCGCCCGCGAGTCCAGCCCCGACCGGGTGCGCGCCGCTGAAGCCGCCGGATTCGATTCCGGGCTGTGGAGCGCGCTGGCAGCGACAGGCGCCCTGTCACTGCGCGTTCCCCCCCACCTGGGCGGTGGCGGTGCCTCGCTGTTCGACACCTGCATCGTTCTCGAGCGGGCTGGCCGCCACCTCGCGACCGGTCCAGTTGCGGGCGCAATCGTCGCCGGCAGCCTTCTGGCCGCTTCCGGTGGGGGCGACTACCTCAATGCCGCGGTCGATGGCTGTTCTGTAGTCACGTTCGTGCCGGCCCAGCTCGACGCTGACGCTTCAAGGGTGCTTGTCGAAGGCGGGGCCCATGCCGACGCGGTGATTCTCTGGCGAGGCGACCACCTGGTTCTTGTCGCTCGCCCCGAAGTGATCGAACCTGTCAGCGACCTCGGTGCCGCCGGATTCGCGTGGTGGCCGACGGAAAGCGGCACAGCGCTCGCCACCGGACCGGAGGCCGGCCGGCTAGCGGCCGCGGGGGTTGCCGAGTGGCGCATCCTCACCGCGGCGGCGCTGGTAGGGCTAGCCAAGCGATCACTCGAACTCGCCGCCGAGTATGCGTCACACAGGATCCAGTTCGACCGAGTCATCGCAACCTTTCAGGGGATCGCCCATCCCCTCGCCGACGCGGCCACCGAAATCGAGGGGGCGCGGCTGCTGGTGTGGGACGCAATCTGGCGCGCGGGACAGGGCCAACCCGATGCCGCCGCGACTTTCTCGATGGCCTTCGCTTGGGCTGCGGAAGCCGCAACCCGGGCCACGGGAACTGCCTTGCACACGTTCGGCGGCTACGGCCTCGCCCTCGAATACGACGTGCAACTTCACCAGCGCCGGGCCAAGGCATGGTCCGCCGTAGCCGGTGATCCGCGGTCGGCCTTGCTCGAGGTCGCCGACGGGCTGTGGGGTGAGTCTCTTACATCGCTGCCCGAGGTCGGCGATGTTCCCATCGATTTCGGCCTCGGCGAAGAGGCCGAAGCATTCCGGCAGCAGGTTAGGAAGTTCCTAGCCGATCACCCTCCCGCTTCCTACGGTTGCGACATCCGGGGGGGCTGGGACGGCCACAGCGTTGAGTTCCATCGGGCGCTTGCCTCCTCCGGCATGGCATTTGCGAATTGGCCCCCCAAGTACGGCGGTCTCCAGAAAGGACCGTACGAGATGACCGCAATGCTCCAAGAGCTCTACAGCAGCGGGGTTTCCCTCCACCCGATCGCCAACGCTCAAATGGTGGGCCAAACAATTTTGCGCTTCGCACAGCCGGAACTGCTCGACGAGGTCATGCCCAAGCTGTGTCGTGGTGAGGTCATCACCTGCCTCGGCTACACCGAACCGGAATCAGGATCAGACGTTGCGGCAGCCAAGACCCGAGCGGTCCGTGACGGCGACGAGTGGGTGATCGACGGCCAGAAGATGTTCACCAGCGGGGCGGACATCTGCCAATACGTCTTCCTGCTCACCCGCACCGATCCGGATGCGGCCAAGCACAAGGGGCTCACCATGTTCCTCGTACCCCTGAACAGCGAGGGCATCGAAATCCACCCCATCCACACCCTCAGCGGGGAGAAGACCAATGCCGTTTTCTACACCGGCGTTCGAGTGCCCGACCGCTACCGCATCGGCGAAGTGAACGGCGGTATGGGCGTGATCGGGTACGCACTCGAGATCGAACATGGCGGGGGCGGTGTGGGTCTCTTTGCCCGAGCCCATGCCGATGCCCTCGACGCCGCCGTCGAGTGGGCCCGAACGAATATGTCCAACGGAGAGCCAACCCTGTCCGATCCCGTCGTTCGCACCCGTCTCGCCCGGGTGGCGACTCGGGCCCGCATCTCGGCCCTGTTCAACCTGCAATCTCTGTGGCGGGGGGCCGAGGGGCGGCCCAACCGCGGGGAAGGCCCCATGTCGAAGCTCTTCAGCGCCGAGGCCTACATTGAGGACTCGAGCGACCTCGTGGACCTAGCGGCACCCGTGTCGCTGGTGAGCGCCGGTTCGGCCGGGGCCCTGTCCGACGGTGAGCTTGAGTTCGGGTACCGGCTTTCGGCAGCAACGAGCATCTACGGCGGCTCGAGCGAGATCATGCGCAGTATCATCGCCGAGGCCGTCCTCGGAATGCCCCGCAGCCGCAACTGACATGAGCGATCTCGCCGACCGAGTTCGCACGACGGCACCCGACCTGGCAGCGCGCTACCGAGCCGATGGGCACTGGGACGACGGCACTCTCGGCGCGCTCGTGGCCCAGCGGGTGGCCGCCCACCCCCGCCTTCCCGTGCGGATCTGGTCGGACGACCGCCCCCACTACAGCGATGCCCGCACCCTCTTCGACCAGGCCCAACGCTTGGCCGGCGCCCTGCGTTCCAACGGGATCCGACCCGGCGACGTGGTGGCCTACCAACTCCCCAACTGGGCCGAGACGCTCACCACGCTCTGGGGTGGTGCTCTCGCAGGCGTCGTCCTTGTGCCTATCGTGCACTTCTACGGCCCCAACGAAGTTGGTTTCATCCTCCGCCAGTCGGAGGCTCGGGCGATAATCACCGTCGACCGGTGGGGCGGCACCGACCAGCTAGAAAACCTCGAGGCGTTGCGCTCTGAACTCGCCTCCCTAGAGCTGGTTGCGGTGGTGCTGGCTAGCGGATCGAAACCGCTCCCGCAGCACTCGACCCCATGGTCTTCCTTGCTGGAGGCCGATCCCATGAAGGTGCCGGAGATGGTCGAGCCCGACCACCCGGCTGTGATCGCCTACACCTCCGGCACCACGGCCGACCCCAAGGGCGTGATGCACTCGCACCGCACCCTGTTGGCCGAGCTCCGCCAGCAATCGGGCACCTCATTCTCCCGCGACCGCCCGATGCTCAACTCATCGCCTCTGGCCCACATGGCTGGCATGCTCGGCGGTGCCCTCCAACCCCTATTCCGCGGCGAGGAAATCCACCTGATCGACCGCTGGGACCCCACCCGCGTGCTTGACATCGTTGAACGGGAGCGGATCCGTCCCGGCGGCGGCCCACCGATTTATCTCACCAGCCTGCTCGACCACCCCCGGTTCAGGGCAGCCCACCGCGAGTTGATGACGATCTTCGGCATGGGCGGCGCCCCCATCCCTAGCGCCGTGGCGGAGCGCGCCGAGGCCGAAGGCATCCGGCCGTGGCCGATCTACGGCTCAACCGAACACCCGACGATCACCCAGGCCGCTCCCGACGACCCTCCTGATGTGCGTATCCACACCTGCGGTCGACCCCGGCCCGGAGTCGAGGTCAGGTTGATCGACGATGAAGGCGGCGCGGTCGCACCTGGGGAGCCGGGCGAGATCCTCAGCCGGGGTCCGGACTTGTTCTGCGGCTACACCGATCCGGCTCTGACCGCCCGGGCGGTGGATGCCGAGGGGTGGTACCACACTGGTGACGTTGGCATGCTCGACGAGCGGGGCAACCTCTCGATCACTGATCGCCTAGGCGACCTCATAATCCGGGGCGGTCGTAACATCAGCGGGGTCGAGATCGAGACCCATGTGCTGCGACATCCGTCGGTTGCTGAGGCGGCGGTTATCGCCGCTCCCCACCCGACTCTTGGTGAGACGGCGTGTGCGGTGCTGCGCCTTCGCAATAGCGCGGCTCAACCCACGATCGCAGAGATCCAGCGCCAGCTGGATGCTCTCGGCGTCCCCAAGCAGAAGTGGCCGGAGTCAATTCGGATTGTCGACGACTTTCCCCGCACGCCAACCGGCAAGATCCGCAAGCATGTGCTGCGCGCAGACCTGGGCGGCCCTTAGGCCATGGGTGCCGTCATCGGTACGATCGAATGACCGGAGGAACAATGGAGAAGCACCAACTCGAGGACGTGGTCTACGAGAAGGATGGGGGGATCGCCCGGATCATCCTCGACAATTCCGACCAATCCAACATGCAGACCGAGGCCATGGTCTGGAGCGTGGACGAGTGTCTCGACGACGCCCAGTACGACTACGACATCAAGGTCGTCATCATCAAGGCCAACGGCGACGGGTTCTGCTCGGGCCACGACCCGAGTGGGAAGTACCCGTCGTTCATAGAGGAGCGCGAATCCGGGGGTGGCACCTGGCGGGGGCCGGCGCGGCTCTTCTTGTGGCCGGTGCTCAAGCTATGGGAGTTCCCAAAGCCCACGATCGCCCAGGTACACGGCTATTGCATCGGTGGCGGCACCACGTGGGGCCTGCTTCCCGACATCACGATCTGCGCCGACGATGCCTGGTTCCAAATGCCCATGGTTCAGAGCTTTGGGCTCCCCGGACTCGAGACCTCATTCGAGCCGTGGGTTTACATGAACTACAAGAGAGCCGCCGAGTACCTGTTCACCGCCAAGCGGGTCGAAGCCGCGGAGGCGCTCGATCACGGGCTCGTAAACCGGGTGGTGCCCCGCGACGAACTGGAGGTCACGGTGGAGGAGATGGCCGCGACAATTGCCCGGGCACCAACCATCACCCTCCAGGCGGCCAAGATGAACCTCACTCGGGCGTGGGAGACGATGGGCTTTCGCACCCACCAGCAATCGAGTAACGATCTCCAAGCAGTGGTGAGCCATAACCCGGAGTTCCGAGCGTTCATCGCCGAGCTCATCAAGAAGGTCCCCTTAGAGCGCATGGGTGAGAAGCGCCGTGACGCAACGACCGAAGATAAGCCATCTAGGCAGTGACCAGCACCAAGGAGTCTGCGCCATGCCCTCAGCCGTCGTTACGACCGATACCGAGGTGTTCACTTCGTCGGCGGCATATGCCGATGTGGAGGGGTGGCACGAGACCGTGACCCCGTTGCGGCGGGCGGCGCCGTTGGTGCGGCTGGAGGGAACGGGGATCGAGCCGGTCTGGGCCGTGCTTCGCCACGCCGAGGTGCTTGAAATCGAACGCCAAAACGAGCTCTTCACTAATTCACCCGCGTGCTCCGTCAGCCAGGCCCGCGGGGTGCTTTCCCCCGGTTACCAACAGCCATTGATGAAGACGCTCGTAGAAATGGACGGCGAGGAGCACCAGGCCCACCGGTTGGTGGTCAATCAGTGGTTCCTTCCCGGAAGCATCCGCCGCCTCGACGCCGCGATCACAGCGCGGGCCGAGGATGCGATCGCCGACATGCGCCGACTCGGCGACTCGTGCGACTTCGCCCAAGACATCGCCCTGCGCTACCCGCTCCGCGTCATCATGTCGCTCTTCGGCGTCCCCGACGACGACTACGACACCATGCTGCGACTCACCCAAGCACTCATGGAGGCCCATGACCCCGACTCGGCGGGATTGGGCCCCGAGACGATGATCGAGTTCTACGAGTACTTCCGGGTCTTGGCCGAGAACCGCAGAGCCGAGCCGCGCGACGATTTGGCGAGCCTTATCGCCAACGCCGAAATCAACGGTGAACCAGTAGGCGACCTCGGTGCCTTCGGCCTCTACCTCATCGTTGCCACCGCGGGCCACGACACCACCAGCGGTGCGGTGGCCGGAGGGATGGAGGCGCTGATCAACCACCCTGAGCAACTCGAGGCGCTGCGGAGCGATCCCGACCTCTTCGCCAACGCGGCGGAGGAGATCATTCGCTGGGTGAGCCCGGTGAAGCACTTCCTGCGGACCGCTCAGAACGACTATGAGCTTGGGGGAGTGCAGATCCAGGGGGGCGACCGCGTCCTCCTCTCATACCCGTCGGCCAACCGAGACGAGCTCATGTTCGACGATCCCATGGCATTCGACGTCGCACGCCCCAACGCCGATCGGCATGTCGCATTCGGCTTTGGGCGCCACCATTGCCTCGGCGCGCACTTGGCCCGGCTCGAGGTTGCGAAATTCTTCGAGCTGTTGATCCCCCGACTCCAAAGCGTGGAGGCCACCGGGCCCTGCCAAAACTTGAAGTCAAGCATGGTGAGCGGTCCCATCAGCCTCCCGATCACCTACCAGATGCGCTGAGTCCGCCACCGATAGGAGTACCGCATGAGCGATGCCAGCGAGGAACGACTCGACGCACTTGAAGCCCGCCTCACCCGGGCCGAGGATGAGCTTGCGGTGCATCGGCTGATCGTCCGCTACGGGCTGGCCGTCGACGCCGGGGAGGCCGACGCGGCCATGGAACTGTTCACCGACGACACGGTGTACGAAGTGGCCGCGGTGGGCACCGGTATGGACGGCGACACGGATCGAACCTTTGTGATGAAGGGGCGGGACGCCGTGGGACAGATGGTGCGCTCTGATGTCCACCAGGGGTTGTTGCCCAACGCCGCGCACACGCCAGGGCCAGTGGTGGTTGAAGTCGACGGCGACCGGGCCCGGGCCACCGGCTACACCCGCATCTATCACCGCCGAGGCGAAGACGACTTCATCCTCTTCCGCCTGGCGGTGAACCACTACGAGTGCGTGAAACTCGACGGAAATTGGCTGATCGACCGCCGGCGCAGCGATGTGCTGGGATCGGCAACAGTCCAAGACCTCATGCGGCTCGGCCTGGCGAAACCATGATGAGCGCAGTGTCGCCTGTGGGAGGATGATCCGATGGCAGCGACAGCCACCATCTCGTTGCCGGGTGAAGTGCCCGAGCAGTGGGCTCTGGGCGACTGGACCGTGCCCAAGGGCCGCTATTTGGATCCCGACTTTCTCGCTCTCGAATACGAGCGACTATTCCCCTGCGTTTGGCAGATGGCGTGTCGCGAGGAAGAGCTCCCCGAACCCGGGAGTTTCTACGAGTACACGATCGGGCGGCAATCGATACTCGTGGTGCGACAGGTGGATGGTTCGCTCGCCGCGCTCCACAATGCCTGCTCGCATCGGGGGATGCGCATTATCGGCGGCGCTGGTCGGGTCGACGAATTCCGCTGCCGGTTCCACGGCTGGCGCTACGGGCTCGACGGTGCCAACACGTTCATGTTCATGGAGGAAGAGTTCGCCGAGCGCCCGGTGGAGTGCCGGAATCTGCGAGCCGTGCATGTCGACACATGGGGCGGCTGGGTGTTCGTTCACATGGGCGACGAGCCCGAGCCGCTGCTCGACTGGCTCGACCCTCTTCCAACGCTCCTTGCCCCATTCAACCTCGAGGGGATGCGCTACGCCTGGCGAAAGAGCACGGTCGTGCCCTCGAATTGGAAGACGCTCCTCGATGCTTTTGTCGAGGGTTGGCACAACGTGGGGACTCATCCCCAGATGCTGCGGGTGGACGAGGGGGATCCGCCCTCGGCCCGGCCCGCGACCGTCGAGGAGTTCGCCCACGGGGCGTGGACCCCGTCGGTTATGTATCGAAACCACTCGCGTTTCATCTACCAACCCCGTCCGTTCACCGGAGTCGTCGATCCCGGGCGCGCCGAGCGAGTGTCCCGTCCCGAATACTTCGCGACGATGATGGCCTACCAGAACAAGCACATCGGGTCGCTGGCCACCGAACGCGACGTCCGTGCCGCCCGTTCGCTCGTCGGCCGCGACATCGACGGTCCGGTTTTCCCCGCCTACCTACAGGCCTGCAAGGAGTTCGCTCAGAAAGAAGGGGTGGAGGGGTACCCCGACATGACCGTTGAGGAGTTCAACGCGGGCAACGGCGACTGGCATGTCACTCCCACGATGGTGTTCTTGGTAGAGCAGTCGTGCTTGCTCGGCTACCGCATGCGCCCGAATGGAGACGACCCCGACTCGTGCATCTGGGACGTCTACTCGCTCGAGCACTTCCGTTCCGACGAGGTGCCCGACACCAAGTGGGAGCACTACCCCGTCTGGCGAGACCACGATTGGGGCCAGCTGATCACCCAGGATCTCAAAAACCTCGGCGACATCCAGCGGGGAATGCACAGCCAGGGCTTTCAAGAACTCTGGATCAACATGAAGCAGGAAGGGGCGGTGATCAACCATCACCGCATCGCCGACCGGTTCCTGTTCGGAGTCGACCACGGTGAGCCGCCGCCGTTCGAGATGTAGCCCTTGGAGTGAACAATCACACTCTGTGTGTTCTGTTGTTCCATCAAGCCCTCACGCACTACCCTCGACGGAATGGACCTGGAGTTGGGGCCTCACCACGCGCAGTTGCGCGAGGACGTCCGCGCCTTTCTCGACGAGCACTGGCCCGCCGATGACGAAAAAGCGTTTCGTCAACGCGCGATCGACCGAGGCCTCATTTATCGGCACGTGCCGAGGGATTACGGCGGCTCCGAGCAGCCCACCGACCCGATTGCCGACGACATAATCGAGCAAGAGTTCACCGATCGACGCGCCCCCCTGGGAATAGTCGGCGAGGGGCCCGACATGATCGTACCCACGCTCCTCTCCCAAGGCACCGAGGACCAGCGCAGAGAGTTCATCGCGCCCACGCTGCTCGGCGACATCATTTGGTGCCAGGGATACAGCGAGCCCACTGCCGGCAGCGATCTCGCATCCCTCAAGAGTCGGGCTGAACTCGACGGAGATGAGTGGGTGATCCATGGCCACAAGGTTTGGAACACCGGAGCGCATAACGCCCACTGGATGTTCGGCCTGTTCCGAACTGAACCCGAGAATCCCCGCCATGGGGGCCTGACCTTCCTCCTGATACCCATGGACCAACCGGGAATCGAGGTTCAGCCGATCAAGGCGATGACGGGCCATCACGAGTTCAATGAGGTCTTTCTGGAAGGTGCCCGCACCCCGGTGCGCTACACCGTCGGCGAGCGGGGCAACGGCTGGGCCGTGTCGCGAAACCTTCTGGTCCACGAACGAAATCTGATGGGTTTCCGCTCTCAGCAGCTCTTCAACAGCATCGTCGACCGGGCCAGAGACACCATTATCGGCGGCGGGTCTGCGCTTGAAGACCGCACGCTCCGCCGCACCTTGGTCGACCTTGAAGCCGACCTGTTAGCAGCTCGATATTCCCGATATCGGGCCCTTTCCAACGTCAAGCGGGGAGGCGACCCGAACGCGGCGCTGGCCGGGGTCGTCAAGAAACTCCATGCCACCAAACTCGTCAAGCAATTGGTGCAAGTCGGCATCGATCTGGCCGGAGCCGACGAGGCCCTGCGCGATCCTGGCGACGCAACGGTCGATCTCGGTCGAGCCAATGAGCCGGGAGGATGGGCCCTGAACTACATGTTCACCCATGCGGTTGCCATCGGCGGAGGCGCGCCCAACATCCAGCGCAACATCATTGGTGAGCGCGGGTTGGGACTTCCCCGCGATCTGCGCACGCCAACAGTGGAAACCGCTCGCACATCAAACCCGAACCGCGGAGATGGCCCCTCATGATGACTGGAGACGAGTATCGGGCGTCGCTGCGCGATGGCCGACGGATCTACTACGACGGCGAACTAGTCGAAGACGTGACGACCCATCCCCGAATGCAGGGCTCGGTCGACCTCATCGCGGCGGGCTACGACGCTTATGCCGATTCTGGCCCGGAGGCCTTCGCCGAGGCTTATGAAGCACCGCGCTCTTCTGCGGAACTGCGTGAGCGACTCGAGCTTCTCACCAAATGGGACACGTCTCTCGTCACCACCCTGGAGAGCCTGAACGCCTTGCGCACCGCGGCGGGCCGCATGGGAAACGATGTCTACAGCAGCCGCATCGAGGACTACATCGCCTGGTGCCAAGAAAACGACGTTCGCTGCGTCCAAACCATCAGTGACGCCAAGGGCCACCGGAACCTGTCACCAGCCAAACAGGACGACCCCGACGTCTACACCCGCATCGTCGAGGAACGGGCCGATGGCATCGTCATCCGAGGCGCCAAGCTCCACATATCGGCGGCCGCGGTCACCCATGAGATGGTGATCATGCCCACCAAGATGATGCGCCCGGGCGAAGAGCAGTGGTCGGTGGCATGTGCGGTGCCGATGAATGCGCCGGGAGTCATCGTGCTCAACACCACCGTGTCGCCCCGCCTCGATGAGCTCGACGAGCACCCCTACAGCCGGACCCGATCCATGCCTGAGGGATTCGTGGTCTTCGAGGACGTATTCGTTCCGAACGAGCGCGTGTTCCTCTGCGGAGAAGTCGAGCATTCCGCGACCTTTGCCCACTCACTGGGGCTGTGGCAGCGAGCCGGGGGCATTGCCCACATGGCTGAGAACTTCGACATACTCGTCGGCCTGGCTCGCCTGCTGGCCGAGGCCAACGGAACCGAGCGCATCAACCACATCAAGGACAAGATCGCCGAGATGGTGATCCACGCCACCTTGGTTCGAGCGGGGTTTGAGGCCGCGGTCACCAACGTCTCCACCACCCCCGAGGGATGGGTCACGCCGAACGAGCTCTACACGAATGCGGCGAAGTATTTCGGCGCCAAAGAGTTCCCTCGCATGCTCAGCCTCATCCACGACATCGGAGGCGGGTCGATCGTCACCGCCCCGCTTCCCGGCGATCTCGCCAATCCGGAGACCCGGCCACTGGTGGAGAAGTACATGCGAACGATGGAGGGGGTATCCGGTGAATACCGCACCAGGCTCTTCCACGCCGTGCGCGACATGACCGCCAGCGATTTCGGCGGATGGTGGCAGGTGGCCGTGAACATCAGCGGCGCTGGCCTCTATGCGCAAAAGCTCGTCACCACCAAGCACTACGACATGGAACACGCGAAGGCTGCCGCCCGCCGCGCCGCGGGTCTCGACGACTGAAGATACGGGCCATTCGTGTACTTCGGCCTCACCGATGAACAGCTCATGATGCAGGACACGGTGCGGTCGGTGCTCGAGTCCGAATGCCCACCGCTGGCGATCTTGGAACAGCTCAAGACCTCAGTGGAGATGGCCGGTCCGTGGTCGACGCTCTCTGAGATGGGCGTACCGGGCCTTCTTGCCCCGGAGAAACTTGGCGGCGGCGGTTTCGAACTGCTCGATGCCGCGCTCGTGGCCGAGGTCAGCGGTGAGGGGGCACTCCCCGGGCCGCTGCTCGGCCACCAACTCGCCATGCTCGCCATCATCGGTGGAGGAAGCGACGAGCAAAAGGAGCGATGGGTGCCCTCGCTGGCCTCCGGTGAACGAGTCGGCACCATTGCCTGGGCCGAGTTGGGCGACCGCTGGGACCCGAACTCTTGGACGGTCCGCATCGAGAATGATCGGCTTTATGGGCAGAAGGTTCACGTCCCGGCCCCTGCACCGTCGGGCTTGGTGGTGGTCGGCACCGCGCCGGGTGGACTGGCGGTAATCGACGGTCCATCGACCGGCGTGGAGTTCCGCGATTTCGACGGCATCGACCGCACCCGACCCTTGGTTGAAATGCAGTTCGACGGTGCTGTCGCTGAAGTGCTGCCGAGGGGGTCCGATGCGGCCAATCGCCTCCGAGATGCCGGATGCGCCCTTTTGGCCGCCGATGCCTTCGGGTGTGCCTCGCGGATCATGCGTGAGACCATCGACTACCTGTCGGAGCGGGAGCAGTTCGGCACCCGGCTGGTTCAGTTCCAGGGCGTCAAGCACGAACTGGCCAACATGGCGGTCGAGCTCGAGCCGACCCGGGCGCTCTGGTGGTACGCCGCCCACGCGCTAGATCACGTCCCAGATGAGGGGCCGAGGGTTGCCGCCATTGCGAAAGCCACGATCGGCGACCGGGCCATGCGCATAGCCCGGGCTTGTGTCGATCTCCACGGTGCCATCGGCTATGCGTGGGAGACCCCGATCCACCTCTGGTACAAGCGCATCATGTTCGACCGGGCCTTTCTCGGTGGAAGCGGGTATCACCGCGACCGCGCCGCTGAACTGGCCGCCTGGTGACCCGGCAAGTCGGCAATCTCGACCCCAACCGGGACCACACCGGTGCGGACCAAGTCGGCACCGACTTGACGGGCGAGCTCCACCGATCGGCCGAGAACGGCGTCGATCGTCAGCGCCCGGTGATACCAGCCGTGGTGGGGGTGCTCCTCGGTGAATCCGATGGCGCCAAGGGCCTGGAGGGTTTCCTTGCCCACGCGTCGGCCGACCCGGCCGGCTAGGAGCTTGGCCAGCGTGGTTGGTACCGGTGCCAGGGTCCTCGATGCGGTATCGCACACCTCGCGCAGCGAGGTCCTGGCAATGTGGGCTTCGGCAAGCATGAACTGCACGGCTTGGAAGCTATTGAGCGGAGCACCGAACTGCTCGCGGTCGGCGGTGTGCTGGGCGGCAGCTTCGAACATGGCGTCGACCGCGCCCAGCGTCTCGCAGGCCAGCGCCCAACGACCGAGTGCCGTGGCTCGCTCTACGGTTTCGGGGTCGAACGAGATCGCGGCCGACGTATCAGCGACTCCCGCTACGAGGCGGTCTTTCGACAAGAACTGAACGTCATCCACCCACGAGACCGCTTCCGCGTCGACGGTGATCCACCCATCGGCCGAGTCCAGCACGATTGTCGATGCTCCGGTGGCCGCCGCGTCGACGATCACCCGGGTCGATTGGCCACCGAGGTTCTCCGTGGCCAAGGCGAGTGTTGTACCTTCGCCGAGGACCGACGAGAGCAGGGTGGCGAGCGCCGTGGTTTGCTCGCCGGAGCGACCGGCCGCCTGGAACACGGCCGACACTGCTTGCCGGTTGTCGGGGTCGTCGAGATCGGCCACCACATCGGCGAACCCAAGCGTCTCAAGACCCGAGTTCGCGCCAGCCGGATCCATCATTGCGGCGAGCGCCGCGTCCAAGTACTCGTCGGTGGGTGTCGAGTTCTTCCCGGAGATCAGCTGGCGGAAGATCGTGATGTTCTGGATCTGACGGGTTCCGCCCCAGATCGGGATGGCATGCGTGAAGATCAGCTCTTCTTGCATCACCTCCTCACGCGCCGTGGGGGCCCACATATACCCAGAGGGGTGGGCTCGATCTGCGGTCTCGAAGAGGTACTGCTCGGTGTCGCCGAGCATCGCTTTATTGACCGCAGACTGCGGCCCCGGCTGGCCGTCGGCGGCGAGCTCGACCATGGTCGACCATGAGCGGGAGCGCATCGCGAATACGTCGGCGACGCTGTTGCCGAGACGCTCTATGTCGGACGGCTCGACGACCATCGGTGCGAACTCCGCCAACCGCTGAGTGATGTAAGTGTTGCGTTGCCAGGCATACGACCCCCGTTCGCACGACAGCAGGTACATCGCAACCTCCCAACCTCCATCCACGTCCCCGACCAGTGCGTTGCCCGGCACGGTCACGTTCTCGAAGAAGATCTCAGCCAGTTCCGGGGAACCGTTGGATTGGTTGATCGGGGTGAGGGTGACTCCCGGCGCCTCGAGATCAACCACGAACATGGTCAAGCCCCGGTGGCGGGATTCGGGCGTCCCCGTGCGTGCGATGAGCAGACACCACTTGGCCCACTTCGACCAGCTCGTCCAGATCTTGTGGCCGTTGAGTACCCAGTGGTCGCCGTCTCTCGTTGCATGTGTGCGCAGCGACGCCAGGTCGCTGCCCGCGCCGGGCTCGCTGAATCCCTGGCTCCAGGTCTCGTCTCCCCGCAGCATTCGAGGCAGGAGCTCAGCCATGAGGTCGGGATGGCCGTACTTGACGAGCGAGGGAAGAAGCACCTCAAGGTGCTCGTAGACGAAGCGGGGCGGATAGCCGGCTAGGGCGAGTTCCTCGTAGATGGCAGCCCGGTGCAAGATGTTGCCCCCGCGTCCGCCGACCGACTCGGGCCATCCGAGGGTGGCCCACCCGGCCTCGTGCAGCGTTTTCTGTAGCCGTCTCAACAGGTCGACGCGATCATCAGCTTCGACATGGAGAACCCGCAGTTCGGCGAGATCGTCGCGACGATCCTCTAGCCAGCTTCGGAATGTGCTCGCCTCATCGGCCGGGCTGGCCGGTGGGGCAACCGATGAGAACTCATCTTGGGTCACGTGTACTCCAATAGAAAGCCGCGGCCTCGGGCCTCGAACTGGTTTCGCAGGGTGGTGATGTCGTGGCTGGTCATGAGCCGATAGCCGTCGCCGTCTCTTAGCCATACGGGGTCGGGGCAATCCCACGACTCAGCCCGCAACTGTCGGGTAAGGATCTTGTTGGAGGATGTCATCGGGAGCTCCTCGCAAATCCGCACGTAGCGGGGCAGGGCCTTTGTCCCCAGGTCGGGCTGCTCGCGCAGGAACCGGGCGAAGGCCTGCGGCTCGAAGCTCTCGCCGTCCCGGAGCAAGATTGCGAGCATGATCTGGTCACCGACGTCAACGTCAGGCACACCGTAGGCACAGACCAACGCGGCGGACGGGAAGCGGGCCATAACCCCCTCGATCGTGACCGCGGCCATGTTCTCGCCGTCAACCCGCATCCAGTCAGAGTTGCGACCCAGCAAGTAGAAAAAACCGGCCTCATCTCGATAGCCGAGGTCGCCGGTCCAGAAGATGCCGTCGCGGGTCTTTTCCTGCTGGGCCTCGGGGTCATTCCAGTACCCCTCAAACTCAAGATCATCCGCAATTCGAGCGATCTCGCCAATCGCTTCATCGGGATTGGTCAACCGCCCATCGGCGGTGAAGACAGCGGGATCTTTGGGCTGACCGGTGTCAGGGTCGAGGACCGTGCTACCGGGTACACCCTGCCCTAGGGCGCCTGGAGGCGTGTCGGGAGTGGCAAAGATGCTGACACCACCTTCTGACGATCCGTAGGAATCAGAGACCGGGCAGCCGAATCGCTCCTCGAATCGCCGGCAGTTTAGTGCCCCGCCTTCGTTGCCGAAGACGAAGCGCAGCGGGTTCTCGCGGTCTTCGGGCGACTCGGGGGTAGCCAGCACATAGGCGATTACCTTGCCCACGTAGTTGGCGAGGGTTGCGCCGTACTTGCGGATGTCTGGCATGAATTGCGATGCCGAGAAGCGCCGGCGGATGGCCAGGGTCGCCCCCCCGGCGAGCGCTGCGCTCCAGCCCGACATGATCCCATTGGCGTGGAAGAAGGGCATGACGGAATAGAGGGTGTCATTGCTGGTGATCTGCCGGTTCCGGGCGATCATTGGGGCAATGCCAGCAAGGCGGCTCTGGGAGCAGATTGACGCCTTCGGTTCACCTGAGGTGCCGGAAGTGAAGATCAACAGAAACGGAGCGGCTTCGTCGATCTCGACGGACGGAGCGGCCTTGCCGGCGTGCTCCTGAACTGTCCCTCGCCACCTGTCGGACTCGATGACGTAGGTGGCGTCGGCCGAAACGCCGGTGTCGAGGCCATCGAGCAGAGGCAGGAACTTCTCCTCGGTGACGAGAACAGCGCACTCGGTGTGGCGTATGTCCCGCTCGAGACCCGATCCACGACGCGTTGGGTTGATGCCGACGATTGCCCCCCCGGTAATGGCGGCAGCGCCCAGCAGGAAGACATAGTCGGGAACGTTCTCCAGCAGAACGCCGATGTGGAAGGGCTCCTCGTCGGGTCGATGCGACAGCAGAACGTGAGCTCGGGCGATGGCCTCGTCGACATACTCGCGATAGGTCCACGACTGCTCGCCCGCCCGCAACCCAACAGCGTCATCATCGGCGCGGGCAATAACAAGATCGGCGATATTCATCCGATTCCGAGTAGTCCGGCTGCGTTTCCTCGAAGGAACTTGGGCCATACATCGTCTCGAAAGCCGACGTGCTTCAAGTCGCCCATGATCTGCTCGAGCGACAAGCCGAACGGAAAGTAACCCGCGTACAGAACTTTGTCTGCACCCCTGGTATTGGCATAGTCGACGATGGCCTGCGGATAGTACTTGGGGGCAAACCCAGAGGTGCAGAAGTGCAGGCCTGGCCATTTGAGCATCAATTTGACCATTAGATCCTCCCACGGCTCACAGCCATGCCGGGTGATGAGCACGAGCTCGGGAAAGTCGTACATCACCTGGTCGAGGCGTTCGACCCCTTGTGCCGACATCGGGAATCGGGGTCCCGGAACGCCCGCGTTCACAAAGATCGGCACACCGAGTTCTATGCATGTGGCGTAAATCGGATACATCTTCGGGTCATCGATCGGGACCTGCGGACTGAAGCCGGAAGGGAAGGCGTCGAAGGAGCGAACGCCGAACTCATCGAACTGCCGACGCATCTTGCGGATGCCGTCAACGCTCTCGTGGGGATACACGCCCCCGGTGGCTACGAAGCGATCCGGGTGATCGCGCAGCGCTTGTTGGGCGACTTGGTCGCGACAACTCACCAGACCCCATTCAACTCCCCAGCGGTCCATCTCGTGGAGGGTGATGTCGATCGGGTTCTCGGTGCCGTAGAGCTCCTTTGGCACATTTTTGAAGATGTACTCGACAGGGAACTCGAAATCATCGCGACTTTGCTCGTCTTTCAGTTGCACGCGCAGGCGCTCGTAGCCGGAGAAGTCTTTAGCGGGAAAGCCGATGAGCGTGTCAATGATGCCGATGTCACCAGCGATCATGAGCTGTCCCCTTACCTGCCCTCACAGGATACGAAAGTACAAATATTGCGTTATTGTTTACCACGACATCGTTGAGGGGGCATTTCCGGTGGAGTACAGACAGGTTGGCAACTCGGGCCTTGAGGTCTCCGCCATCGGACTCGGCTGCACCAATTTCGGGACTAGGGCCACTGATGATCAGGTGGCCGAGATTATCCACGCCGCGATCGAACGCGGTATCACGCTTATCGACACCGCCAACAGCTACAGCGCGGGGAAGTCTGAAGAGGCGGTGGGTAGGGCGCTGCGAGGCCGGCGCGATCAGGTCATCCTCACATCGAAGTTCGCCCAGCCCATGGGTGAGGGGCCCATGAACTGCGGCGGGTCCCGTCATCACATCATGCGGGCCGTCGAGGACAGCCTTCGCCGTCTCCAGACCGATCGGATCGACCTCTACCAAATGCACATTCCCGACCCAGCGGTGCCGATAGAGGAGACCCTTCGCGCGCTCGACGACCTCATCAAGCAGGGGAAGGTTCGCTATATCGGCAGCTCGTGTTTCGAGGCGTGGCAGCTTGCCGAAGCGGAATGGACCTCGCGGACCTCGAGCCTTGAGCGGTTCATCTCCACCCAATGCCACTACAGCCTTCTCACCCGGGATGTCGAACACCACGTGCTTCCTGTGTGCGAGAAGTACGGAATCGGCGTGCTGCCCTTCTTCTCGCTCGAATCGGGCCTTTTGACCGGCAAATACCGAGCTGACGGCGAGCTCCCGCCCGATGCTCGAGCGGCAAAGTTCCCGCAGTTCTTCTTCGGGGTGATGAACGAGGCGAATTTCGCCAAGATCGAGGCGCTGCACGAGTTCGCCGCCGCTCGCGGCCGGACCCTCACCGAGCTTTCGCTCGCCGCGATCTTGGCGCAGCCCCCGGTGAGCGCAGTGGTGGTGGGCGCCATGTCGCCCCAACAGCTCGACGGAAGCGTCGCAGCCCTCGACTGGAAGCTGACCCCTGAAGAGCGTGCCGAGATTGACGAGATCGCACCGTCTCCTGTGCCCGACTGGCTGAGCTTCCTCCACCGCACAGCCGCGCCAGTGGGGCGAACATGAACGGCGGGTCGTCCGGGCAAAGGAAGACCACCATGAGGAGCGACAGTGAGCAGCAGTAGCTTCGTCCAAAAATACGGCCCTTGGGCCCTCATTGCCGGTGGAGCGCTTGGTTTGGGGGAGGCCTGGGCAAACGCCCTCGCGTCCCGCGGGCTGAACATCGCTTCGATAGACCGCAACCTCGCCGCGCTCTACAAGCAGAAGGAAGAGCTCAAGCTCCGCTTCGGCGTTGACGTGCGTTCTATTCACGCCGATCTCACCCACCCCGACGTATACGACGAGGTGGTGCACCAAACGTCTGATCTCGAGGTTGGGATAATGGTGTACAGCGCGGCGATGGAGGTGGACCCGGCGAGAATGGCTCCCCACCTCTTTCTCGACGGTTCCCTGCAAGCGCACCGAGACCTCATCGCCATAAACGTGTCCGGCCCGTGCGCCTTCGCCTACCACTTCGGCGCTCTTATGAAGGAGCGCGGTCACGGTGGACTGGTGTTGATCTCGTCGGGAGCTGACGGACAGGGCTCTCCCTTCGTCGTCAACTACGGGGCCTCGAAGGCGTATATGACTGTGCTCGCCGAGGGGCTTTGGTTCGAACTCGCCCCCCACGGCGTCGACGTAATCGCTGCACCCCTCGGGCTAACCCGGACGACCGCGCTGGCCAACTTCCCCCACGTCAAGGCGATGGCCGCCGATGACGCCGTTGAAGCGATCATCGATCAGCTCGGCAAGCGGCCCCAGGTGGTGCCGGGCCGCAAGAACAGCCTTCAGCAGAGCTTCGTGAAGCGGATCATGCCGAAGAAGCGGGCGATTCGCTGGTTTGCCAACATCCACCTCAACAATTTCCTTCGAGGCAACTCCGACTATGACCTCTACCGGAACTGACGGAGGCGAAGCAGTAGTCGAAGGCTTCGTCGCGGCCGGGTACGAAGCGGTCCGTGATGCGTTTGCCGCAAACTTCGAGCAGGGCCTCGAGCTTGGGGCGAGCTGTGCGGCCACCGTTGACGGCGAGTTTGTCGTCGACATCTGGGCTGGCAGCGCCGACACATCTGGACGGCCTTGGCAGCAAGACACAATCGTCAACACGTTTTCGGTGACGAAGACCATGGCCGCGATCTGCGTGCTGGCGCTGGCCGACTGCGGTGAACTGGAGCTCAATTCGCCCGTCGCCAAGTATTGGCCGGAGTTCGCCGCGAACGGGAAGAGCGCCATCACGGTCTCTCACGTCTTGGCCCACACCTCGGGCCTGTCCGGCTTCGAACCGCCGGTAGTCGATGTCACCTTCCTCTACGACTGGTCGGCCTGCTGCGAGCGTCTCGCCGCCCAGGCGCCCTGGTGGGAGCCGGGGACGGCTTCGGGCTACCACGCGGTGACGCAGGGCTTTCTGGTAGGAGAGGTGGTTCGGCGGGTTACCGGCACGACGATCGGCCGCTTCTTCCGCGACGAGATCGCCGAACCGCTCGGAGCGGATTTCCACATCGGGTTGCCCGAATCCGAAGACCACCGCGTGGCCGAGCTCGTGCCACCGGCCCAGGGCCGGTCGCAACCGTTCCACACCGAGATTGCCGAGCGGACGAGCAAGAGCACTCCGTTGAACGGTGGCGAGGCGAACACGCGCGCTTGGCGTGCGGCCGAGCTACCAGCGATCGGAGGCATTGGAAACGCACGGTCCATCGCCCGAATCCACGCCATGATGGCATGCAGTGGCGAGCTCTCAGGAACCCGGATGCTGAGCGAGTCAACCGTGGCCGCCGCGGCGTGCGCCCAGATCACCGGCGTCGACCTGGTCAACGGTGTTGAGCTGACGTTCGGCAATGGATTCGGGCTCAACAGCGAGACCACTCCGATCAGCCCCAATGAACGGGCCATGTTCTGGGCCGGTTGGGGCGGCGCGTTCGCGGTGATCGACCTCGACGCTCGGGCCTCGGTCGCCTACGCGATGAACCGCATGGCCGACGACTCGGCTACCGACTTCCGAGGCGGCATCCTGGCCGCGGCGGCTCTGGCGTGCGCTTCGGCGTGAGCGCTTGCCGCCGCCTCGTGTTGTGGATAGAACACCACTTGCCCACTTGATCCCCATGGGAGGTATCGGGCCATGACCAAAGCTGACGACATCGCCAAAGCTGACGACATAGAAGCTATTCGGCGCCTCCTTGCCGATTACTGCTTGGTGTGCGACGAGTGCCGATACGACGAATTCGCGCGCCTGTTCGGCGAGGACGGCGTTATGTACGCGTTCAGGCGGGAATGGAGCGGCCACGACACGCTCGTCGAGTTCCTTAAGAATGCCCCCGAAGGCGTTCACCTGAACACGGCTGTTCGGATCGACCTTGATGGCGACCGGGCCGACGTGATGTCGAACTTCGTGTTCTACACCCACGACAAGCAGGTTGGCAGCATGGGGATATACGAGGACGTGGTCGTCCGCGACGGTGATGGCTGGCGATTCGCCCGCCGAGCCATCCGGATCGCAAAGCCGTCGAGCCACTCCGAATAGGGCGCCGGATGTCGGGGAGCCGACCGTCGACCATTCCAGCGCTGGTCCACGACGCCGCGATTCGATATCCCCAGACGGTCGCGCTCGAAGGCGACGATTGTTCGTGGACCTTTCCCGAACTCGCCGACGCCTGCCTCGCCTCCACCCGGGCGTTCATGGTCGCAGGCATCAGCCCCGGCGACCGGGTGGCGATCTGGGCCCCCAACAGCCCCCGGTGGATTATTGCCGCCGTGGGCCTCCAATCGGCCGGGGCCGCTCTGGTACCCATGAACACCCGGTTCAAGCGCGACGAAGCCGCCGACATCCTGAGCCGCACCAAAGCCTCGCTGCTCGTGACGGTGGGCGACTTCCTGGGCACTCGCTACCTCGACCTGATCGACGACGACCCCCTTCCCGCGCTGGAGCACCGAGTCTTGCTCGACGACGCCGACGAACGCGCCAAGCCGTGGGAGGAGTTCCTCGACGCTGGGAAGCAGGTGAGTATCGACGAGGCCCGGGCCCGCACCGAGTCGGTCGGTCCGGACGACCTCGCCGACATCATGTTCACCTCGGGCACTACTGGACGCCCCAAGGGTGTGACTATCACCCATGGACAGAACCTGTTCGCCTACGAGCGGTGGACCGATGCGGTGGGCCTCTGCCACGGTGATCGGTACCTGATCGTCAACCCGTTCTTCCACGCCTTCGGCTACAAGGCCGGATGGATGGCGTGCATCATGAGAGGCTGCACCATCCTGCCGGAGCCTGTGCTCGACGTCGACCGGGTTCTCCGCAGGGTTGGCGAGGAGAAGGTGTCGGTGCTGCCTGGGACACCCGCCCTCTATGAGTCGCTCCTCATGCACCCCGACCGCAGCCGGTACGACCTGCAATCCCTGCGACTGGCCATCACCGGGGGAGCAGCGATTGCCCCGGAGCTCATTCACCGCGTCTACGAAGAGCTGGGTTTCGACACCGCGGTCACCGGTTACGGCCTGACCGAGACGGCTGGCGTGGCCACCCAGAACCGGGCCGGCACCTCGCCGGAGACCATCGCCCTCACTTCAGGACCTCCGCTACCGGATATAGAGGTGATGGCCGTTGACAGTTCCGGCCGCAAGCTCGGACCCGACGAGTCCGGGGAGATCATGGTTCGGGGACCAAATGTCACGCGAGCCTTCCTCGACGACCCTGAGGCAACCGCTGATGCCATCGACTCCGAGGGCTGGCTCCACACGGGTGACATCGGATTCTTCGATGCCGACGGCAACATCCACATCACTGACCGGCTTAAAGACATGTACATCATGGGCGGGTTCAACTGCTATCCGGCCGAAATCGAACGCATTATGTACGAGATGCCCGAAATCGCCCAGGTTGCGATCATCGGCGTCCCCGACAAGCGCATGGGTGAGGTCGGCAAGGCCTTCATCGTCGCCACACCGGGCACCTCCCCCTCTGCTTCCGACATCATCGCTTGGTGCCGCGAGGAGATGTCCAACTTCAAAGTCCCCCGCTCAGTTGAGTTCGTGGAGTCACTCCCTACGACGGCTTCGGGGAAGATCCAAAAGCACCTTCTTCAAGACCCTGCTGATCTGCCGGGGTGAGGCCACGCGGTGTGGCGGGATTCGAGTCAGAGCTCCTAGGCGCCGATTCCGCGGAGAATCAGTTGAGTGGCGTATCGGGCCGCGGCCTTCTCGTCGGAAAGATCGACCACAGTTGAGGTTGGGATCCAGATCATGCTGAGCACGCTCCGGGTGATCCAGTCGGCGGCCATCTGGATATCTACATCCTGAGCTATCTCTCCTCGCTCGCGTGCCTTCTCCAGCATGGGGATATTGCGCTCCACGGAGAGCTCCACGGTCCGGCTTGTCTTGCCGGCGAGCATCCGGCGATATAGGTCCACCGAACCGGCCGAGAGCTGGTCGACGAGGCCGCTCGAGAACCGGATGCTCGTGCGGATGCGAGTCTCAAGCTTCTCGGCCAGCGACATCGAGTCATCGATGCGAACGTCGACTGCATCCCAGTACCTATGAGCTGAGTACTCGATCACCGCGTCGAGGAGCTGGTCGCGGTCGCCGAAATACCGGTACACGGTGCCCCTCGAGATCCCGGCGGCCTCGGCGATGTCGCCCATGCTGGTCTTGTTCTCGCCGAACTGAAGGAGCATCTTGTAGCCGGCCGACACGATGCGCTCGCGCATGTCGGTTGCGTTGGCAGTGGCAGGGGAAGTCAACGTGGTTCCTTCGTTCGACAACTCAAGCATGGTACCTCCCGACCGCATACGGTAGATGTTGACCATGGCCGCCAACTTCCCGCACCCGCTTCCGACCGGCTGGTTTGCGGTTGAGTACAGCGATGAGCTCACGGTTGGAGAGGTTCGCCCCCTCGAGTTCTTCGGCCGCGATCTCGTACTGTTCCGCGAGGCCGGCGGCTCGGCCCACGTTCTCGATGCGCACTGCGCCCATCTCGGTGCCCATTTGGGCGTCGGGGGTGAAGTGGCCGGTGCCTGCATCCGGTGTCCCTTCCACGCCTGGGAGTACGACGGGGATGGTGAGTGCACCAACGTGCCGTACGGCCATGTGCCGCCCAACGCCCGGGTTCGGTCTTGGCCGATCTGTGAACGCAATGGCTTGGTCATGGTGTGGTATCACCCCCGCTACGAGCAACCGACCTGGGAGGTCCCCTCGATCCCAGAGGCGACCAGCCCGGAGTGGTCCGACCCCCAGCGCTTTGAGTGGACGGTAAGAACCCAGCCCCAGGAGATCGCGGAGAACGTCTCAGACAGCGCCCACTTCCGGTTCGTACACGGCACCCGCAACGTCCCCTCCACGGAGTCGACCTTCGAGGGCCCGATCCGTCACAGCCACAATCCCGTCTCGCTCGACACACCGAGAGGGCCGGTAGACGGAGCGGTCACATCGAGCGCATTTGGGCTCGGTCTTGTCACCGTGCGGTACCAAGGCATCTGTGAGACGCTTCAGGTCGGCTCGGTAACACCCATCGACGAAGAGACCGTGCTCATCCGAAAGTCCTTCACCCAACTGCGCGTCGACGGCGAGAACCCCTCCGGCGGTGTGGCCGAAGCGATCCTGCGCAACGTCGTGGGCCAGCTCGAACAGGACATTCCGATCTGGGAATCAAAGGCGTATCGCGAGCGCCCGCTGTTGACCTCAGGCGACGGACCCATCATGCCCTTCCGCCGCTGGGCCCGGCAGTTCTACGACGACTAGGCCGAGCGACCGACGATCACGAAGTTAGGTTCGGGTGGGTGCCTTGGCGGCGAGCTGCATCATCTCGCGAGCCACCATGGGGGCGGCGTTCTGGTTTTGGCCGGTCACCAGGTTGCCGTCGACCACCCAGTGGTTGGCGAATGCGTCGCGGAACCGGGTGGTGCTCTCGAAGACCGCACCGACCCGCCGCAATTCGGTTTCGGGATGGTGGGGCGTGCTCTCGATGCCGAGCTCTTGAACCTGCTTGTCGGTCACCCCGGTGATCCGGCGCCCCTTCACCAGCGGCTCCCCGTCGGGCCCGGTGGCCAGCAGTAGGCCGAGCGGGCCGTGGCAGACGCCGCCGATCACCCGATCCAGCCGGTTGGCCTCGGTAATCTGGGCCCCTAGATCGGGCGAAAAGCCGAAGTCATAGGCCGCTCCCCACCCTCCGGCGAGGTACACGATGTCGTAGTCGGCCATGTCGAGGTCTCCCACCGCCAGCGACTCGGTGACCTTCTGGCGGAGGTCGTCGTCGATAAGGAAGCGGTCGTCGGCCTCGGTGCGGATCACGGGTTTCAGCGACTGGGGATCGACGGGGATCTCTCCGCCGGCCGGGCTGGCCACGTGTACCTCCATACCGGCGTCTAAGAAGGCGTAATAGGGCACGGTCATCTCGCTGGAGAACACACCGGTGGGTTTGCCGATGTCGAGCCTCCCGTGGTTGGTGGCCACCACCAGGGCTCGTCGCCCGGTGAGATCGGCCTTGAAGCGACGTTGGTCATCGGGAAGCATGCCGACCTGCTGGAGCGCTTTGCGCAGCAGACGGGCAGGGGGCGGGGGCGTCTTGGCCATGGGACCCTCCAAGGGGATGCGCTCGGCGTAGGGCCAAGGCTGGTTGCGGTCGGGAACACACTTGGTCCGCTCGGCGGCCAAGAGGTTGGTGAGATGGGTGAAGACGGCTGAGGCCGCCGGGTCGCTCGCCCGGTTGTGGGCTTCGATGGGGTCGGCGTCGAGGTCGTACAGCTCCCACTGGTCGGGGAGGGGCTCAGATCGATGGATCGGCCCGGCCGGTCCGCCCGCGGCCAGGTGGCGCACGCCCGGCTCGGTCCAAGTGTCGGGATCGTCGAAGCTCCGCACGATCTTCCACAGGCGGCCGGCACCTCCAGCTGCCGTGGCATCCGGCACCCGGACGACGAGACCCTCGAAATTGGCGGCGACGTGGGCGGGCACCTGGATGCGCAGCGGGAGTGGGGGACGCACCGTCCGGCCCATCTGCCGGGCCATGGCGTTGGCCCCGGAATCGCCCTCGGGCATGTTGTCACGGGTCAGCAGGTAGACCGGCCGTTCTGTGTCGGGCGCCGACATCCCGTCGACCACCGCCATGAGATCGCGGCCGGGAAGGGGGTGCACCTCGGTGTGGGTCTCCTGGAGTTGCCCGGCGGCTTCCTGCTGGTCGATGCCGGCGGCGGCCAACAGCGTCGGCACGAGATCGACATGGGAGCTGGGAGCACCGTCGACCTGGCGGCCCGTCGTCTCCTGGTGTCCGATCCGGGCGATGGCGAACGGCACCCGGGTGGCCTCGTCGTACAGGTTGAACCATTTCTGGTGGAGGCCGCCGTGGGCCCCCAACAGCTCGCCGTGGTCGGCGGTTCGCACCAGCACGGCGTGCTCTGATCCCCCCTCGGTGATGGCGCGGCGAACCCGGTCGAGCGGGCCGTCCACCTCGGCGTGGAGGCGGTGGTAGAGGTCGCGATACCCCTGAGCCCGCGTCCGATAGGCCCGTTCGATCAGCGGCGGCGGCCCGTAGCACGACAGGTAGGAGGCACGGAAGGCGATCTGGGCGGCGGGCTTGGAGGAGAGATCCTCGTTGTCGGTGGGCGACGGCGGCACCGGCGGCGGATCTTCAACGCCAGGGGTGCGAGGGCTGCCCCGCCGCAGCCATCCCGGGGCGAACACGATGTCGTGGGGGTTCACGAAGCTGGCCACCAGCAAGAACGGGCGGGCGGCCTCGGCATCGCCAGCCCGTCGGCGGGCGTAGCGGTCTTGGAGCCAGGCCACCACCCGGTCGGCAATCAGCGGATCCCGCACAAATCCGGTGTTGGAGAACGACGGACCGTGGGTCTCAGGGCCGATCCATCCGGAGAACCCGAACACACCGAGCGGATCGGCATCCAGATAGGCCCTCACCGCCATCTCGTCCACTGCGCCTTCGCTGTCGTTGGTGGCCAGCGCGCCCCCGGTGGCGGGGTCGAACAGATCGGCGTGGCTCATGTGCCACTTTCCCTGGTAATGGGTGTCGTAGCCCGCGGCCTGGAACCAGTGCCCCAGGGTGGGCACCTCGCCGGGGCGCAGCCACCGCATCCGAGAGTCGTTCCACATTTTCCCCAAGCCGTCGGTCTGGGTCACGCCGTGGACGTCGGGGTATTGGCCGGTAAACAGCGTAGGACGGCTGGGCACACAGGCCAGCGAGCCGGTGTAGTGCCGCATGAAGGAAACCCCGTGGTCCTCGAACCACCGGGCCCCGACCAGGGTGCGGCGGCGCCACTCGCGCAGCTCGTCGCTCTCATAGGGCGGGGCGGCCCGCTCCTGATCGGTCATGATCACAACCATGTCGGGACGATCGGTCATCGGTCGGACTCCAGCGATCGCGGGCTTGCTCCAAGGGTCATGGGCTTGCTCCCGAGGCTATGGCCAGATGGCGTTCGAGTCCGGCGAGCATGATTTCCGAGGCTCGGGCCAAGCGCTGGGCCGCAATCCGGGCGATCAACTGCTGCGGTGGCCGTGGCCCGGCGTTCACTCGGCTGGTCAGCGACACCCGGGTCCCGCTGGCCATCTCCATGAGCGACCAGGTGTTGACCACCGTGCGGATCACCGGTGGGAGTCCCTCAATCGAGTAGGCCAGCGCGAGGTCCGGAGTCCATTCCACCACCCGCTCCACCAGGGAGCTGCGGCCCACTTGCACTCGGCGCACCGCGCCGACGCCCTCGGTCTGCTCGCTCATCAAGCAGGAGTGATCGACGTTGGGCGCCCACTTGCTGATGGCGCCGAAGTCTTCTAGCACGGCCCACACAGCATCAGCGTCGGCGGCGACCACGGCGTTGCGGGTGGTCTCGCTCATGGCCGAAGGCCCCCGAGTGCAACCGCTGTCATTGCCGGGCCATCTCGGTCCGGGCCGCGGTCTCGGCATCGGCGGTTGACCGCGCTCCGAGCTCGATGACCACCTCGTGGATCTCTCCGGTGAATTCGAACGAGCCCTCATAGTGCTCTGAGACCGGAGAACCGTGATCGAAGCCGATGCTGTCGCTCAGCAAGGAGATCAACCTCATCATGAACGGCAGTTCGGCTCGGCCACAGTCTCTGCCATCGATGGCGATGCTCAAGTCCCCGGTAGTGCGGCTGGTGCGGCGGAGGCTCACGGCCAGGGTGCTGGAGCCCTCGGGCACTGGCAGTTCAGACTCCACGATGGTGCGATCCATGAAAGCGTTGTAGTCGACCACCAAGCGATCATTCTGCACGAATACCGATATTCCCGCGCTGGCGCTACCCGTGGCCCAGACAACTCCTTGGTCTCCTTTGGCCCTGGTGATTTTCACGGACAAGTCCCATGCCCTTCCCCCCGGCGACGGGGAGGCCGACGATGGGATCGGGGAGATCGGCGGCCGGTACACGTACCTACGACTGGTGGGGTGGGGCGAGCGGTCGTTCAGCCTCGCCGCAAACAGCTCGATGGTCCGGTCGTCCAGCGGGAGAACCCCGTGGCGATCGGCCTCCTCCCACCACAGGCCGATCAACTCTTCCAGCTTCTCCGGTTGATCGGCGGCCAAGTCGAAGCACTCCGAGGGATCAGCGGAGAGGTCGTAGAGCTCCCATCGATCGTCGTCGAAGTCTTGGCCTTGGATGTGCCGGGTGACGGCTTTCCACCAGATGCCGTCCTGCTCTGACACCAACGCCCGCGAGCCGAACAACTCATAGTGCTGGAGCCGGTTGGCGGCCGGGGCGGCGGCGTCGCGCAGCACGGTGGCGAAAGAGTGGCCGGTAACCGGGAGCTGCTCATAGCCCTTCAACGTGTTCGGCGGCGTGATCCCCAACAGTTCGTACAGCGTCGGGGCCAAATCGGAGACGTTGATGAACTGGTGGCGTTTGGTGCCGCGCTGGTCGGCCGCGATGCCGTCGGGCCAGTGGACGACCATCGGGACGTGGACGCCGCCTTCATGGGTGTTCTGCTTGTACCACTTGAACGGGGAGTTGCCGCACTGGGCCCATCCCCAGGGGTAGTTGGTATGGCTGTGTGGGCCGCCGATGTCGTCGAGGCGCTCGACCGCCTCATCGGGGGTCTCGAGTATGCCGTTGAAGAACTTCATCTCGTGCATGACGCCGAAGGGCCCGCCCTCTTGGGAGGCGCCGTTGTCGGCCAGCACCACCAAGATGGTGTTGTCGAGCTGGCCAATTTGGCGCAGGCCGTTCACCAAGCGCCCGATCTGGTCGTCGGTGTGGTCGAGGAAAGCGGCGAAGGCCTCCTGGAGTCGGCTGGCCAGCAGCTTTTGGTTCGTCGGCAGGCTGTCCCAGGGCTCCACCCCGTCGTTGCGGGGGGCCAGCTCGGTGCCCGGCGGTATCACCCCCAACTCGAGTTGCCGCTGGTACCAGCGCTGGCGCACATCGTCCCAGCCCTCGTCGTAGCGGCCGCGGTACTTCTCCAAGTAGGCGGGCGGGGCCTGATGGGGGGCGTGGGTGGCGCCGAAGGGCAGGTACGCGAAGAACGGGCGGTCGGGCCGAACTCCCTTGCTGTCCCGGATCATCTGAAGAAGTTGGTCAACCAGGTCTTCGCTCAGGTGATAGCCCTCGTCAGGGCCAGCCGGGGGGTCGATGTGGTGGTTGTCGACAACGAGTTCGGGGTGGAACTGATCGGTCTCACCGTCCAGGAATCCGTAGAACCGGTCGAATCCCCGACCCAGGGGCCACTGGTCGAAGGGACCGGCCGCCGACGTGTCCTTGGACGGCGTCAAGTGCCACTTGCCGGCGCAGAACGTGGCGTAGCCCTCGGCTTTGAGAACCTCGGCCAATGTGGCGGCATGGTTGGTGATGTGGCCGAGCTGGTGGGGGAAGCCGGTGCAGTGGTTCGACACCGACCGCATGCCCACCGTGTGCTGAGAGCGCCCGGTCAACAGCGATGCCCGGGTGGGGGAGCACAGCGGGGTGACGTGGAAGTTGGTGAACTGAAGGCCCTCGGCGGCCAATCGGTCCACATTGGTGGTGTCGATGTCGGAGCCGTAGCAGCCGAGCTGGGCGAAGCCGGTGTCGTCGAGCAGCACCACCGCCACGTTGGGCGCATCCTCGCCGGGATGGGGTGGCTGTTCGAAGAACGGTTCCGAGTCGGCCAGGGTCTTGCCGATCACTCCGGGGAAAGGGCTTCGGATCGAAGAGCCAGACATTGGCGTCACTCCTGTCCCGTGGCGATGGTGGTCAAGTCGTCTCCGATGACGATCTCGCCCTCGTAGTGCTCGGCTGCCAGCGCAATCCACTCGGAGTACTGCTCGGCGGTGGGTGCCGGCACCATGTGGGTCAACACCAGCCGCTTGGCGCCCGCCTGGGCCGCGGTCTGGGCCGCCTCTACTACGCCGGAGTGGTAGTCGAGGATGTCTTGGATCATGTCGTTGGGGATCTGCTCCACCAGGTCCCGGCGGATCACCGATTGCACGTAGGCGTCCGCGCCGGCGGCCAATTGGTCCACGCCCTCGCAGGGAATGGTGTCGCCCACCAGCGCGGCCGACGATCCATTGTGCTCGAGCCGGTAGCCGATGGTGGGCCGTACCGGCGCGTGGACCGTGGCTGCCGTGGTCACCTGAACGTCGTTGACGGAGAAGCCCTCACCGGGGGCCACTTCGGTTACCCGCACTCTCGGTCCATTGGTGAGCACGTCGTGGTGCTCGATGCGGTAGCCGATGTCCGCCTCCAGGGCGTGAAGCTGGCGCTCCACGAACTGGGCTGTGCCCGGCGGCCCGTATACGTCCAGCTCGGCATTTCCCCGGGTCATGACCCAGTGGGTGGTGATGACGTCATTGAGGGCGCAGATGTGGTCGCTGTGCAGATGGGTGACCAGCACCGCGGCCAAGAACGCGGGAAGGGAGCCGCCTCCGGCCATGCGCATGACCACTCCTCGGCCCGCGTCCACCAGGATGTGGGTGTCGCCCGCCTTGATGAGGGTGGACGGGCCCGCTCGATTGGCATCGGGCATCGGCGAGCCGGTCCCGGTCAACACGATGTCCATCTCTTGCTCCTTTGTGGTTCCCGGTTGGATGGGTCTATGGGATGGTGCTGGTGGCGCCGGTTGCTCAAGACGTCATGCCGCCCAAGCCCACCAAACCCCGGGCGAGCTCGAAGTGGACGTGCAGTTGATCTCCATCGATCCGGGGATGAAGGGGTGGGCCACTCCCATGCGGAGCTACATCGCTCCCGTGTCCTTGGGCGATGTCATGCGGGCATTCGGTATTGGGCCGGTGGTGCGCAGCGCCAGCGAGCGCTTCTCGGAGGGGGAAGTGGTGACCGGCTTCACCGGAGTGCAGACCCGAGCGGTAGTGGACGCCCGTGGCATGAGGGCGGTGGACATGTCGCTCGCCCCCATCGAGATGCATCTGAGCGTTTTGGGGATGACCGGTTTCACCGGCTACTTCGGCATGCTCGATCTGGGGCGACCCGAAGCTGGCGAAACGGTGGTGGTGTCGGCGGCGTCCGGCGCCGTTGGCAGCGTGGCGGCGCAGATCGCCAAGCGGCAGGGAGCCCGGGTGGTCGGCATCGCCGGTGGTCCGGCCAAATGCGCCTACCTGCTCGACGAACTCGGTCTCGACGGGGCAATCGACTACAAGTCGAAGGACCAATCAGTGGCCGAGGCATTGCGGGATGCCGCCCCCAGTGGGGTCGACGTGTATTTCGACAACGTCGGCGGCGAGATCCTCGATGCGGTGCTGATGCGCATCAACCGACACGCCCGCATCGTGCTCTGCGGGGGGATCTCGCAGTACGGCGACATGGCCAACGCCACCGGACCCGGCAACTACCTCCAGCTCATCACCAAAAGCGGTCGCATGACGGGGTTCACGATGCTCGACTACCTCCATCGCATCCCCGAGGCAGTGCCCGATCTAGCCGCCTGGGTGGCCGACGGCTCGCTCAAGCATCGCCAGCACATCGTGGAAGGAATTGAGAGCTTCCCCGAGGCTTTCCGCATGCTGTTTCGAAGCGAAAACCACGGAAAACTGCTGCTGCGCCCCCTCTAGGAGGGTAGTTGGGCAGGGGTCGTGGCTCCGTACTTGCGGTGGGCGGCTTGCTTGGATACGCCGAGCATTCTGCCGATCTCCGACCAGCTACGGCCCCTCTTCCTGGCATCCGCGACCGCTCGAGAGAGTGCTTGGTGATTCCCTTCTGCTGGTTTTGACTTGTCAATACAGATACCTGTATTGACAAAAATCTGTATATATCTAGATTTATGGCAGTATGGGATTGTATGCTGACAGGCGAACAGCCGTTGGGGAGTCGCACATGGGCATGATGTCATCGCCGCGCTATTGGGACGAGGAGGCTTACGAGTCTAGGCAGGCGGGCCCGGACGATGATCCCGCCTGCGTTTTTCAGGCGTTTATCCCCCACCCGATAGCCGACTGGGACGTCGAGATGGACGGCGAGTGCGTCGAGAGGGTGATGGTCGCTGAGGATGCGATACGCCGCCTAGGCGATGAATGCGGCGACGAGGCCGCGCTGCCCGCTGAATGGCTTGTTCGCCGAGCCGAGAGCGCAGCGTCTAGCACCATCGAGGGCGTCCACCCATCGGCGCGACGGCTGGCACGGGCCGAGGCCCAGCTTGGCCTATTCGGTGAGCAGCCCCGCCCCAACGATCTGGAGGCCTTGCGAAATGTCAACGCCTTCGATCACGCGCTGGAAATCGCCGCCGAAAACAGGCCGCTCACAGTCGAAGACATTGCGTCGGTCCACCGAATGCTCATGGAAGACGACCCCTCGGCCGGGAGCATCAGAGCAAAGCAAAACTGGATCGGGCCGGGCACGCTTTGGTCGACGCCGCTGACCGCCTCTTATATCCCTCCGCCCTCCGACACCGTCTATGCGCTGATGAGTGATCTCATCGAGCGGGTCAACCGGGGCAAGGGTCACCCGATTGTGGAAATGGCCGTCGTTCACGCCCAATTCGAGATGATCCACCCGTTCGGAGACGGGAACGGGCGCACGGGCCGGGCGCTGATACAGATGATGCTCCAGCGAAGCCGGCTGTCCCCTCCCTGCACACTGCCGATAAGTTCTGCCCTCGCTCTCCGCAAGGACGACTACATCGCCGCCTTGGAGCAGGCCAGCGTTGTGGCGCAGCCCGACGACCCGGCGAGGTCGCTTGCGATCCGCCCGTGGATCGCCCTCGCCGCTGGTTCCGTGAGCGAAGCGGTGTCCTACGCCAGGCACCTCATCAAACAAGTGGCGGCCATAAAGCAGGATTGGTTGAGCATGGTCACAGCCGAAGGCCGCCCCAGCAAGCCCGGCATGAGGCTGATCGACCAACTCCCCGCGCATCCCGTCCTGAACGCGGAGAAGGCGGCTGAACTGCTGGGGGCTTCCTGGAGGACTGGGGCCCGCGCCCTGGCACAACTCGAGCAAGCAGGCGTCCTCGTGCAGCGCAGCGCAGGCCGCCGCAACCGCGTATACGAGGCCGAGGCGATCACCGCCGCCTTCTCAGCCGCCACCGACCTGTCGCCCGTCCACTTCGAGCAGAGCCTTCAGACCAGAGCGGAGGACGGCTTCGGTCTCTGACACCGAGAAGCGGCGGTGTCCGGCGTCTCTCATCAGCTCGCGATGGCGATGCGGTCCCAAACCGTGTCGTCGCCCACCAGTTGATGCACCACCGGGGCGAACAGGATGATGCGGGCCCCCACGGCTCTCAGCTCTTCGTCCGGCGAATAGACATCATCGGCCTCGATGCCGCTAAGCGAGGTCTCTCGTCCGTCGCGGTAGTCGGCGACGGGACGGTCACTTCTTCGACACCATCGCCGAAGAGCACGACCTGACAGTGGCCCACATCGCCAAGTTGGCCGGCGGCGACCTTCTCAATGACCTTCCCGTGCTGAAGCGACCCTTGGCTGTGCGCGACGCCTATCTCGACCCCATCAGCGTCTTGCAGGATCCCACCATCTTTGCCGCCCAGCCGTCGCTGCGTCAGCCCGCGGCCCATCCGTTACTTCGACCGGCACCCGCCGCTGTGGCCTGTGCTCAATATGCAGCGCGCCTTTGCCCGCTCCATCCACTTGTTGCACACAGTCCGCTTTGCGCTACCTCTGGACACGATCTCAACGCTGTGCTCAATGTGTTCATTGAACGATACGGCAGGATTGGCTGGATTCAGGCCCAATTGTTGCCATATCACTCGATCAGACACCGCCCCAGTCAGAGAATAGGCATCGCCGTCTTGCACGATATACCCAGTTGTGACCAACCTCAGCAATGAGGCTTTCACCGTGTGAAAGTTCATCTTGGTCGTGTCGATTATGGCCGGTGCAGTAGCGTCGCCCTCCAACACAGCAATCCCCGCCAGACACAGCTGTTCGGTTTCAGACAGGTCATTGAATGACGGCACTCCTATATCGCGATCCACTATGCCATCCGCTGCGGAAATAGCTACGTCAACCGCATTGATGTCAATAGAGTGCTTTGGTGCCCCTGCCACCTTCCATGCGTTGTAGCCGATCAGCTGCATCTTGTACGGCGATCCGTCGATTTGATGGGCGGCGAGTTTCAGAGCATCGTTTTCGATCTGCCCTTGTGCCTCTCTTACAGGCTGACCGATGCCCACCAGAGCGTCGGCGACGCCGATATCGGGGATGTCGTACTGTTCGCATCTTTTGAAGAAAGACATTCGCTTATCCGCCAGAATGGTCGCTTTCGCCTCTGACAGCGCTGCACCGATGAATGCCACAGGCAAGCCCTCCCGCCTCAAGTGCTGCATGTCGTTAGATAACCTGCGGCCTTCTTCTCTGTCGATCCCTTGAAGCTCGTCCACAGTCAGCAATATGGAAGTCTCGTTTGCCTGGGCTATCTCAGCGAGGTTTGACATCTGGCCGCGTAACCCTCTTTTCAAGTCCAAGTCAGTGTAATCCGCCTCGGAACGTCCGAACCCGAACCCTCGATAAGCCATTCCTTTGTGACGAGTTACAGTTTTGCTGCTGCTGGTATCTAGCGGAGCCAAGATTTCATAGGTCTGTGTAGCTTGATATATCGCTTGGTTGACTCGTTCCAGCAGCCCATCGGTCGCCGCGTCCACCGAGAGAACAATCCATCCATCTGACATAGCGCGATTTTGCATTTCCGTGAGGACAACGGTCTTGCCTGACCCCCTGTTTCCCATCAACACGCTGTAATAGCTGCGGTCAGCAGGGCCGGTCAGCAGCCCCGAACCTATGTCGTGCAGCAGCTCATCTCTCCCCACGAAGGCAGACGGAAGGACTCCGAACGCAGGGGAGAACGGGTTGTCCTTGGGCGCCCCCTGAATCCCTACCGTGCTCATGGGATCAGTATACCCCAGAACTTTAGACACCAGCGCATGACCTTAGACACTGGCGCACAACCTTACGCACGAGTCTGCAACTAACGCAGACGGGCTCCAGTCACAAAGGCTTGCGGGGGGGGGGGGGGGGTAACTAGCATTTCCTGTTTGTATGGCCTTTGAATTTGTGAAGCGCACTGCGGCGGCCGGCGCTTGTCTGGCGTTGGCCGCGGCGGGTTTCTCGGCTTCTTCTTCGGCGCAGCCCAGCGCGCAGGAGCAGGCCGAGTTGGCCGCAGCGCAGGCGGAGCTGGTGGCGGCCCAGGAGGCGCTGCTGAACGAGTATCGGTGCCGTTTCGGCGCGGATGTGGACGCGGTGCCCGGCGGGTGCGCCGAGGGCCTTCCGGTGCGGCCTCCCGCAGAGCCCGCAGCGGTGGAGGACACTGCCGCGGCGGAGGAGCTGATCGCAGCCCAAAGGGCCTTGTTGAACGTGTACCGGTGCCAGTTCGGTATCGACCAGCACGCGGTGGACGGCGGATGCGGCAGCGACGGCGATGCGGGTACGGGCACTGATGCCGGCGATGGCGACGCGGGCGCGGGCGATGATGCCGGCGACGGGACTGGTGGTGTGACCGGAGCGTCGGTGGCTGTGGGCCCGCCTGGGCCGCCGGGGCCCAAGGGGGATCCGGGCCCGCGCGGCGCGCGCGGTCCCAGCGGCTACTCGGGCGGCGGCGGTTCGGGCCCGCCGGGGCCGAGGGGCGATCCGGGCCCGCCCGGGCCTCCGGGCACAGGCGGCGGCGGTTCTGGCCCCGCAGGCCCCCAGGGGCCCAAGGGCGATCCCGGGCCGACGGGCGCTAGCGGCAATCAGGGTCCGCCGGGCCCGCCCGGGTCGTCCAACTCAGGTCCGCAAGGCCCGCAAGGCCCTCCGGGCCCTCCGGGGCAGCCGGGGACGTCGGTTACCGGTCCGCCGGGCCCGCCGGGCCCGCAGGGCAACACCGGTACCGCGGGAGCGCAGGGCCCGCAAGGCCCTCCGGGGCAGCCGGGCCCGCCCGGGTCGTCCAACTCAGGTCCGCAGGGCCCGCAAGGCCCTCCGGGCCCGCCGGGCCCCGCAGGCCCGGGCGGCACCATAGGCGCCGCCGGAACGAAGGGTGACCCGGGTCCGGAGGGCCCGGGCGGCCCAATAGGACAATCCACTCAGGGTCCCCCGGGACCCCAAGGCCCGCCGGGCACTCAGGGTCCCCCGGGACTCCAAGGCACCCAGGGCGGTCCCGGACCGCAAGGTTCGACAGGCCCCCCTGGTGTATCCGGCAATCCCGGTCCTCCGGGCAGTGCAGCAAGCAATGTGATAGAGGTGTATTACGGCACCACCGATCCCACCGTGACCGGTCCCAGCGGGTCGCCGCCGACAGGCGCTCTGTACCTGAGAGTGCCCGGCACCGGTAGCCAGACTTGTGAGTTCTGGGAGAAGACGAGCAGCAGTTGGAGGAAGCACGCTAGCTTCAGCTGCACGGGCATTTAGCGACGTGGCGGTGGGTACCCGTCTCCGTGGCGGTGCGGCTTGGGCCGCAGCGGCAGTGCTGGTGCTGCTCGGCGCGTTGTTGTGGCCGGCGGTAGAGCCCGATGCCCGGGCCCAAGAGCTGGCCCAGCAGGGCCCTCCCGGCCCTCCGGGACCCCCAGGCCCGGCAGGCACCGGCGGCGGAACCAGTCCGGGTCCTCCCGGCCCTCCCGGCCCTCCCGGCCCTCCCGGCGATCCCGGCCCGCCCGGCCCACGCGGGTTCTCCGGCGGCGGGGGCGGTTCCGCTCCGGGCCCCAAGGGCCCTCCCGGCCCTCCGGGACCCCCAGGCCCGGCAGGCACCGGCGGCGGAACCAGTCCGGGTCCTCCCGGCCCTCCCGGCCCTCCCGGCGATCCCGGCCCGCGAGGGCCGGCAGGCAACCAGGGCCCGTCGGGCCCGCCCGGGACAGGCGGAACCAGTCCGGGTCCTCCCGGCCCTCCCGGCCCTCCCGGCCCGCAGGGGAATTCCGCACCCGCAGGCCCTCCCGGCCCTCCCGGCCCGCAAGGCCCGGCAGGCAACCAGGGTCCTCCCGGCCCGCAGGGGAATTCCGCACCCGCAGGCCCTCCCGGCCCTCCCGGCCCGAGAGGCCCGGCAGGCAACCAGGGTCCGCCCGGGGCCCAGGGAAGCCCCGGCCCGCCGGGGCCCACCGGCCCGCCCGGGACAGGCGGGATCAACCCCGGCCCTCCCGGCCCTCCCGGCCCCACCGGCCCTCGGGGTCCCACCGGCCCCCCCGGCCCCACCGGCGGCAAAGGCCCCACCGGCGACCCCGGCCCTCCCGGCCCGCCCGGCCCCACCGGCCCGCCGGGCCTTCAGGGCGACCCCGGCCCCCCCGGTCCCCCCGGCCCTCGGGGGCCCATCGGCCCACCCCGCCCAACCCGCCCCCCCGGCCCCACCGGCCCGCCCGGGATAGTTAAACATGGTGCCCCTGGCCGGAGCAGCGACGTGATCCTGTCCACCAATGACGATGATGGGGGAGCAGCCGTGCCATCCCTAAGCTCCGACAACGGCCTGCGGATCAACTTTGACGCAAGCGGTGGTGCGTGTCACCTGCAAACACCAAGCAGCGGCACCTTCCAGTTGCGCGCCTTTATGAACTGCACTGCCCCGTAGCAGCCTTCCCCAGACCAAGAGCCCCTGTCCCCGCCTCCCCCTTGGTGCGCAGGCATTGCGCGCCCCTGCAACTCGTCGAAGAGCGGCACCGCCAAGCCAACCCCGCAGCAGTCCGGGTTGTCAACCGCAAGTCAGCCATCCGGTGCAGGCAGCCAGCGTCTCGCTGGGTGGCGGGCTTCGGGTTGTTTCCCGGCATAGGGTTGCAGGGGGCGCACGCCTTCGCCCCAGTACCGCTCTCACGCGGTTACCAGTACCGCTCTCACGCGGATTCAGCCTCGATCGGTTTGGCCCCGCGCTCCGACGCAGCAGCCTCAGCGCGGCCTTCGCCGTCACGGCGCTGTTTGTGTTATATCAGCAGTGACCGTTGTGTTAGCACGGTAGTGAACGCGATTTTGCGGTAGAGTTCACGGGTGTCGTCTGCGTATCTGCCCAGGCTGGTCGATGGCCTGCTTGATGAGTGTTTGGGGGAGTTTCCCGCGATCATGCTTGTCGGGCCGCGGGCCTGCGGGAAGACCACTACTGCGGCGCGCTGCGCTGCCACTGTGTTGAGGCTCGACACCGAAAAGGGCGCCGACGCGCTGCGCGCCGACCCCGATGCCGCTTTGCGCAACCGGGCCGAACCTGTGCTGCTCGACGAGTGGCAGGAGTTCCCGGCCGTGATGGGCGCGGTTAAGCGCGCCGTGGACTCCGAGCGGCGGCCGGGGCGGTTCCTCATCACCGGCTTGGCCCGCTCCAACACCGACGAGCGGCTGTGGCCCGGCACCGGCCGCGTGGTGATGGTGCCCATGCATCCCCTGACCGTGGCAGAGATCAAGGGCGCACAGCTTCGCCCCTTCATCGACCGTGTTGCATCCGGCGAGGCGCTTGTGGGCCAAAACCCGCCCTCCGATCTGGGGGACTACCTGAGCCTGGCGCTTCGGGGCGGCTTCCCGGAGCCCGCGCTCGAACTGGGCGAGACCGGCGCGCAGCGCTGGCTGACGAGCTACGCCGACCAGGTGGCGCTGCGCGATGCCCGCTCCCACGGGCTCGCGCCCGACTCGGTTCGGCTGCGCAGATACATGGCGGCGCTGGCGGCCAGCTCAGCTGGCACCCCCCAGGACAAGACCCTCTATGAGGCGGCCGGAATCGACCGCAGAACGGCCCTGTCCTACGAGCAGCTTCTCAGCGATCTGGTAGTTGTCGACCATCTCGGCGCCTGGGCCACGAACCGGCTCAAGCGCCTGAGCCGCACCCCCAAGCGATATCTGGTGGACTCGGGGCTGATGGCCGGGATCCTGGAGGTGGACCGCGAGGACGTGCTGGGCGACGGCGCGCTGCTAGGCGCTTTGATCGACACCTTCGTCGTCGCCCAGCTTCGGGCCGAGGCTTGCGTGGCCAAGACGCGCTACCGCCTCTGGCACCTGCGAGACCAGAACGGGCGGCGAGAAGTCGACGTGATCGCCGAACTGCCCAGGGGGCGGCTGGTCGGCATCGAGATCAAGGCCGCGGCCAGGGTGCGCCAAAGCGACGCCCGCCACCTGGCATGGCTCCGCGACTCAATGGGCGACGCTTTCCTGGCCGGTGTGGTGCTCCACACTGGCCAGGACACCATCGAACTCGACGACCGGATCGTCGCCGCCCCCATCTCATCCCTCTGGACCGCGGATCAGGTCCTACCAGGCAGGGAAAATGGTTAGAAGCTGATTCAAAATTAGATTTTGAATCAGCCGCAGAGGCATGGTTCAGCACTCCAAAGCGCGCGGCCCTCACAGGGTGCATTGGGGGCGGCGGGGGGCGGGGAGTTTCTGGCAGAAGGCTTGGCGCTCTCGGTGGGAGGCGAGCACGAAGTCGGCTTGGAGCACTATCGAGCCGTAGCAGGCGTCGCGGCTCTCGGGGTGGGCGGTGGGGTCGGCGTCGAGCAGGGCGCAGAAGGCCACGGCGCGGTCCGCGCCCACCGGCTCCCAGAACCCGTTCTGCACCGCCTCCCAGATGCAGTCGGCGTTGTCGATGACGTATGCGGCGTGCCGGCAGTGGCCGATGGTCTCGGCGGGGTCGTCGGCGGCCAGGTTGGCGGCGTCTCGCCCGTATGAGCGGAAGCAGAGCGAGCGGGAGTTGGCCGGCGCCTCGCCGCACAGGGCGGCCACTGCGGCCATGTCCCAGTCCAAGACGATGGCCATGCGGGTGGTCTGGTAGAAGTAGCAGGCGGGCTGGTACTGGGGCTCGACGATGTCGCAGGGGTAGATGGGGTCGCCCTCGCGCAGGTACTCGGTGACGTGTCCCATCGCCCCCGAGAGGCCGCCCACCACGTTCTCCATGTAAATCCCCGAATAGCACGAGTACCGGTCCTGGCTCGGGGCGTTGTCGCACAGCCCCAGCGCGGTGGGCAGGTCGTAGTTGGTCCATGCCATGAGGCCGTGGCCCACGCCGTGGACGCACTGGTGGCGGAAGAACGCGTTGGCGGTGCTGTCGCACAAAGCGGCGATGTCAACGGCCAGGTTGGCGGTGCCGCGCTCGGCGAACATGGCCTCGATGGCGCCGTGCTGGCCGCCCGACTGGCAGTCGTGGGTGGCCAGGGCGAACGCCGCCGGACCGAACATCTCATAGGAGATGCGCCCCGCCTCATGGGCCCTGTCGTGGCAGTTGCTGCCGCTTTCCAGTTCGATCTGCTTGAGCACTTGCAGCGCCCCGCCGGGGCCGAACTGCTCGATGAAGGCCTCGAGCCGGCGGTCGTCGGTGACGATGTCGGCGTGCGAGGAGGCCGCGTCTCGGGGCAGGGGGGCGAACTCCCGGTCGGGCATCTCGAACACGAGCGGCTGTTGCTCGGCGGCTTGAGCGGGCTGGGTTACGCCGGCCTGGGGGGCGGGCGGGGCGACCACCGACACCAGGCCGCCCTCGTCGGGGGAGAGGTGGTTGTGGTAGTACCACTGGCCGGGCTTGTCGAAGCGGTGACCCCACGTTGCACCTGGTGCCAGCGGGGTCTTGGGGTCGAACTCCGGGAGTATCTCGTGGGTGGGGTGGATGTTGGAGGCCGGCCAGAAATAGTCCTCGGAGTTGTTGACGAACGACACGGTGTCGCCCGGGGCTATCGCCAACTGCTCAGGGGAGAACCCGCTTGCGGTGTAGATCACCTGATGGCTTGAGGCCGGGGCTGAATCGGCATCGGCGGCCCCAGTGGCGCCGGAGGGGAGGATGGGGCCGGGGCGGCGGGCGGCAGCGGAGGTGCTCGCCGGTTCCGGCTGGTCGCTGCCCGCGACCACGGCGAGGGTGACCGCCAGCGCAGCCACGGCAACCAGGGCGAGGGCGAGGGCGCCCAGCAGGAGCCGCCACGCGGAGCTTGACCGCTCAGGCGAGGAGGTCGTGGGCCCCGCCATTGATCAGTTCGGGGCGGCGGTGGTGTGGATGGTGATGGTGTTGATGGCGGCGGGGGGGTTGGGGGCGCCGCCGAAGTCGTCGCCGGGTTGGTCTTGGTGGGTGTTCAAGATGGCGGTGAGCGCGTCGAGGCCGGCGGTGATCTGGCCGAACACGACGG
>JAJEGM010000024.1 GCA_022819825.1 Acidimicrobiia bacterium
CGCAAAATCCAACTGACCGGATAACGGGGGGAACCTTACTCCCCGCTCACCGGCCAGACTCTAGGGGCATGGGGGAGGAGCATTTGTGTGGTCGACCGCTGATGTTTGTTCAGACCGGAGTCAGTTCATAGCTCCTGCACATCGAGGGTGTGCCCGTTTGCTTTACAGAGATGGAGGATGTCGTCAATATCGCTGGTGGCGATTCGATCTCCTCGTTCGGCAGCCCCAAGCACAACTACAGCATCGACGATGTCGGATGTGCCGGCGCGGCCGCACGCAGTTCCGGCTGATCGTGCTAATCGTTCATCGAGCGGTTCTACATGACAACCAGCCAACAGCCTCGACATAAGCGGCTGCGGGCCGCCCCGCCACCCTTGGGCGAGGACCGTTGTTGGCACCGTAGGGATATCGCCGCGATTGAGGGCTCGTCGGTGCAGCAACCACATCTGGCGATCGTTACGCTCAGCGGCGATCAGTGCCCCGGTGTCGTAGGTAACCCCCGTCAACGATTCTTGAGGTTTTCATAATGCCGCTCGGCTCGGTCAAGTACTGCATCTGCCCAGGCGATCTCTTCTTCGGTGAAGGGGCCGTTCTCGGCCTCCCACTCCGCTACCGCGGCAAGTCCCGCCTTGATGATTGCGGCGTCGTCACGAACAAGGGAATCGCTGTCGCCAGTCGAAGCAGTGGAAACCGACGGAGCGGTGGAAGCCATGGGAACCGCTCGGTGCTGCTCTTGCTGCGTTGGCTGCTCTGGCTCTTCCATCACAGGCATATCGTGACTTTACATGATATTGGATGTATGTCAACCACTATTACGAGACCGCTCCCCGGATGCGCTCTCGCGCCCATAGCGAACGAATTACCGGTGGCTCAGAGACGTGGTTGGTTGCCGGCCAGGGGACCGCTTTCGGGGTTGGCGATGTCTCGGAGGAATGTTGGGGCCACCCGGAGATGGCACGAGGGCGGCTTCGACCTCCCTTACTGGTTTTCTTCCGAGGCAGATTGGTTGGGGAGGAGGGAGGTAGTGGGACGTACCATTGGGGGGTGAGCGACGCCGTGATGAGCCTGGCCGGGGATTTTGACCTGGCCGGGCGGGACCAGTGGATGGAGCTGGTGGAGCAAGTGCTTCGGGGTGCGCCCTTCGACAAGAAGCTGGTGGGCACCACCTACGACGGCATTCAGATTCAGCCCCTCTACACCGCGGCCGATCACGATGGGGATACCGGGGTACCCGGTTTGGCGCCCTTTACCCGCGGCAGCAGGGTTGTCGGCGGCGCCTGGCAGGTCCGCCAAGCCCACAGCCGCGCTACCGGCAACCGTGCGGTGTTGGACGACTTGAGCGGGGGAGCTGATGCCCTAGAGCTCCACATCCATGGCGAAACCAGCCGGGAAGAACTCGACGGCCTTCTAGATGGTGTTCCCCCAACGGTGCCGGTCATGCTGGCACCGGGGAGCGAGACCGCGATCTGGCATCTGGTCGACCTGTGGGACAGCAGAGGAGTGGCCCGAGACAAGGCTCTCGGGGGCTTTGGTATGGATCCCCGAGATCCTGCGGTTGCTGAGGCAGTGGCCAACACCTTGAACCTGAACTACTCCCACGTGCTGGTCGCGACTGTGAACGGAGCAGGATTGGCCGACCAAGGCGCGAGCGAGGCCCAGGAACTGGCCGGATCGCTGGCCGACGGAGTTGCCTACCTGCGGGCCTGTGAACAGGCGGGCCTCGACCTGGCAATGGCGGCGGACAGACTGGAATTCCGCTACGCCGCCGGAGTGGACCAATTCTTGACCATCGCAAAGTTTCGGGCCGCCCGACGGCTGTGGGCCCGAGTGACCCAGGCGTGCGGCATCGACCCCGCCGCCCAGCGCCAGCACGCGGTCACCTCTGGCGCCATGATGAGCTGCCGCGATCCGTGGGTGAACATGATCCGCACCACGGTGGCCTGCTTCGCCGCCGCGGCGGGTGGCGCCGATGCCATCACCGTCAGCCCGTATGACTCGGCCATTGGAGTACCCGATCCGCTGGGGCTGCGGATCGCCCGCAACACGCAGCTGCTGCTTCGCGAGGAGTCCCACCTCTATCAGGTGATCGACCCCTCGGGCGGCTCCTTCTACATCGAATCGCTCACCGATGCCCTGACCAGCACCGCTTGGGGCCTGTTCCAGGAGCTGGAGGCGGGGGCCAGCCTGGCCGAGCGCATTGATGCGGCGCATGAGGCCCGCAGCCGAGATGTGGCCACCCGCCGCCTGCCGCTCACCGGCGTGAGCGAGTTTCCCGACCTCGATGAGCCGGCCGTCGATCGGCCACCGGTGGAATCAGATCCCGGAATGCGCCGGCTAGCCGAGCCGTTCGAGGCATTGCGGGATGCCGCTGAGGCCGGCCCGTCGCGCCCAACCGCGTTCTTGGCCAGCTTGGGCTCCATCGCCGTTCACACGGCCCGGACTGCTTTTTCAGTCAACCTGCTGGCTGCCGGCGGAATCGATGCCGTCGGCGGCGATGGATACGACACCCCGGAAGAAGCGGCCTCGGCGTGGTCGGCGTCGGGCACGCCCATCGCCGTTGTGTGCTCTTCTGACGAGGTGTACGAAAAGCACGCCGCCGACGCAGTGGCCGCGCTGAAAGGGGCCGGATGCGGTTATGTGCTGCTGGCCGGTCGTCCTGATGACCGATGGGGGGCCGACGGCTACATCCACATGGGCTGCGATGTGCTGGATGCCCTGGGCGCCATCCACGAGAGGCTGGGCCTGTGACCGTCCCGGACTTCTCCCTGGTAGACCTCCATACCCCAACTGCCTCTGGTGCCAACGGCATGGGTTGGGCCGATCTGGTGGCGGCGCAGACCGGGGAGGGCCCCGACCACCTCACCTGGGCCACCCCCGAGGGTTTCGGCGTGCGCCGGCTCTACACCGCCGAAGACCGGGCCCCGCTGGACTTCTGCGACACCTACCCCGGACTGGAGCCCTACCTGCGGGGTCCATACGCCACCATGTACGCCACCCAGCCGTGGACCATCCGCCAGTACGCCGGATTCTCCACCGCCGAGGACTCCAACGCCTTCTACCGCCGAAACCTGGCGGCCGGGCAGAAGGGCCTGTCGGTGGCCTTCGACTTGGCCACCCATCGGGGCTACGACTCCGACAACCAGCGGGTGAGCGGCGATGTGGGGATGGCCGGAGTGGCCATCGACTCCATCCTCGACATGCAGGTCCTGTTCGACGGCATCCCGCTGGATCAGATGACCGTGTCGATGACCATGAACGGGGCGGTGCTGCCGATTCTGGCCATGTACATCGTGGCCGGCGAAGAGCAGGGGGTGTCGCCCGAGAAGCTGGCCGGGACCATTCAGAACGACATCTTGAAGGAGTTCATGGTCCGCAACACCTTCATCTACCCGCCGACGCCGTCGATACGGATCATCTCCGACATCTTCGCCTTCACCTCGGCCAACATGCCCAAGTTCAACTCCATCTCCATCTCCGGCTACCACATGCAAGAGGCCGGGGCCACCCTCGACTTGGAGCTGGCCTACACCTTGGCCGACGGGGTGGAGTATGTGCGGGCCGGTTTGGACTCCGGGCTGGACATCGATGCCTTCGCTCCCCGGCTCAGCTTTTTCTGGTGCATCGGCATGAACTTCTTCATGGAGGTGGCCAAGCTGCGGGCCGCCCGCCTTCTGTGGGCCAAGCTGATGCGCCCGTTCAATCCGTCCAACCCCCGGTCGCTGTCGCTTCGCACCCACAGCCAGACCTCGGGGTGGAGCCTCACCGCCCAGGACGTGTTCAACAACGTGGTGAGGACGACTATTGAGGCCATGGCCGCTACCCAGGGCCATACCCAGTCGCTGCACACCAACGCCCTTGACGAAGCCCTGGCCCTGCCCACCGACTTCTCGGCCCGCATCGCCCGCAACACTCAGCTCCTGTTACAGCACGAGTCGGGCACCTGCCGGGTGGCCGACCCCTGGGGCGGCTCTTACTACGTGGAGCGGCTCACCCACGATCTGGCCCAACGGGCCTGGGAGCACATCAGCGAGGTGGAGGCGGCCGGGGGCATGGCCGAGGCCATCGAGGCCGGAATCCCCAAGATGCGCATCGAGGAGGCCGCCGCCCGCACCCAGGCCCGCATCGACTCCGGCGCCCAGACGGTGGTGGGGGTGAACCGCTATCAAGTGGACGGCGAAGAGGGCATCGAGGTGCTGAAGGTGGACAATGCCGAGGTGCGAGCCTCTCAGATCGCCCGGTTGGAGCGGCTGCGGGCCGACCGGGACAACGAGGCCTGCGCTCGCGCCCTGGACGCGCTGACTGCTGGGGCCGACCGGCCCGTCGGTACCAAAGACTCCAACTTGCTGGCTCTCGCGGTAGACGCGGCTCGGGCCCGGGCCACCGTGGGAGAGATCAGCGACGCGCTGGAGAAGGTGTATGGTCGCCATGCACCCCGGATCCGAACGATCTCCGGGGTATACCAATCAGAGATGGGACAGAGCGACAGCAACGGCGGCGGCACCGGTGAAGTGCGGGAAGCAGTGGCTGGTTTCGCGTCCCGAACCGGGCGCCGGCCCCGCATATTGGTGGCCAAGATGGGCCAAGACGGCCACGACCGAGGGCAGAAGGTGATCGCTACTGCCTTCGCCGATCTCGGTTTCGACGTGGACGTGGGACCGCTGTTCCAGACTCCGGCCGAGGTGGCCCGCCAGGCGGTGGAGGCCGATGTGCACATCGTGGGAGCGTCCTCGCTGGCGGCCGGGCACATGACCCTGGTGCCCGAGTTGCGAGCCGAGCTGAAGCAGTTGGGCCGGGCCGACATCATGATCGTGGTCGGCGGGGTGATCCCGCCCAGCGACCACGACGAGCTGCGGGCTGCGGGGGCCGAGGCCATATTCGGGCCCGGCACGGTCATCGCCGACGCTGCCCTGGGTTTGCTGGCCGCCTTGGACAACCGCCAGTGATCGACCTCGACGCCTGTGTCGAGGGGGTGCTGGGAGCCGACCGCACCTGGCTGGGCCGGGCCGTCACCCTGGTGGAAAGCACCAAGCCAGATGATCGGACATTGGCTACTGAGCTTCTTCAACGGCTGCTGCCTCACACCGGCGGCGCTCGGCGGGTAGGGATCACCGGAGTGCCCGGGGTTGGAAAGTCCACCTTCATCGACGCATTGGGCACCTATCTCACCTCACAGGATCATCGGGTGGCGGTGCTGGCGGTAGACCCGTCCTCGACCGTGTCGGGGGGCAGCATCCTGGGCGACAAGACCCGGATGCCCAACCTGGCCATCGACGACGCCGCCTACATACGCCCGTCGCCATCTTCTGGCTCGCTGGGCGGGGTGACCCGCACCACCCGCGAGACCATGACCGTGGTGGAGGCGGCCGGATTCGATGTGGTGTTGGTGGAGACGGTGGGGGTGGGCCAGTCGGAGACCGCTGTGGCCGACATGGTGGACTTCTTCTTGGTGATGATGCTGCCCGGCGCCGGCGACGAGCTCCAGGGCATCAAGAAGGGTGTACTGGAGCTGGCCGACGCCCTGGTGGTGAACAAAGCCGACGGCGGCAACGAGATCGCTGCCCAGCGCGCCGTGCGGGACTACCGGGCCGCATTGGCCATGACTGCCCCGGCCAACCCCAACTGGGTTCCCCCGGTGCTGGCGGTAAGCGCCATCGAGGGCACCGGCCTCGACCAGGTGTGGGACCAAATCCAGTCTTACTTCCGGTCTCTAACCGATTCCGGTGCACTGGCCAACCAGCGAGCCAACCAACAAGTCCGGTGGATGTGGTCGATGGTGGACGACCGCCTCCGCGACCGCCTGCAAAGCTCCCCGGCGGTATCTGACCTCGCCTCCGACCTAGAGCACCAAGTAGCCACCGGTCAAACAACCCCCGCCGCCGCCGCCGACCAGATCCTCGCCGCCTTCGACAACTGACCTGGGTATTTGCAGTTCTTACAGCATTTACTGTTAGCGGTGTAAACAGGCTCTACGCGATGAAGCGGGGACGTCGGGTTCTGATTTTTGTGACGGGTTGAGTTTGGCCTGGTTTTCGTCCGGCGGCAAGCAGGATTCTGAGCCGGTAGTTGTGTAGGTTTCGGTAGCCTCGGGCTGAGCGTTT
>JAJEGM010000008.1 GCA_022819825.1 Acidimicrobiia bacterium
CCGCTGCACTACCTTCAACCACCGGGGGCCTCCCGTCTCTTGGACTATGTGTCAGTCACAAGAATCGGCGAGGCCCCCACCCTCAGTGGTGGACCCCCAAATCACCCTGGTCCCAGCTTCGACGCGAAGAGCCGGTAAACATGATCGCGAACCACGCGAACACAACGCTCAGGAAGGCTGCGATGTACAGGAAGAACAGAAGGATGAGGTGCGGGATAGCGAGGAACCATTTGACTAGAGGCATCCAACGCTTCAGATCGCGGGACGCGTCAGGGTAGTCCAAGTCTAGGTGGACGGCTTGTTGCTCGTCGGTTGAGGGGTATTCCTCTCGCAGCAGCCCCATGTAGGCCGTAATTCGGGTTACAAATCTCGTGAGTTCGAGGTTCCAGTCGAACCACCACCGCGGGTACTTGCGGCGAAACAGGAGCATCAGCAAGGTGGGAAGGAACAGGGCGCCAAATAAGGCGTACAGGCCATCCCAGACGTCGCTACCCCAGCCGCTGGAACTGCTGGTAACTAGCAGGAGCACGATCACAATGGGGATGATCAGAATGATGCGGAATAGCGTCTTCACCCGGCTCAGGCCAGTTTCCGGGTAGTCGATATCCAATCGTGCTGGGTAGCTGGTTCCAGTGCCTTCTGCCATGCTCGAGGTGTCGGACATGCCTGCCTCCAAAAGATATCGGTTGTTGCATACTACCTTACTTCTCGGCGGTGCCCAGGTAGGAGGCTTGGAGGTCGGGGTGGGCCAGAAGGTTGTCGGCGGTGTCGTCGAGCACCACCTCCCCTGAGGTGGGCTTGAGTATTCCCAGAAGGTGCCCGCTTCGGCCAGTCGCTGCCTTGGCGGTGGCAAGTGCCGGAAGTTCGTCGATCTATTTCGCCACCAGATCGGGGCCGACGTCGTCGAAGCGGCGCCTGCCCACCAGGGCCAATGTGCGGTCGATGTCGGTGCGGTAGATGTCGAGCATTCGGGCCACTCCGGCCTCGCCGGCTGCGGCCAAGCCCCAGAACCAACTTCGCCCGCCCATTGCGGCCTGGGCGCCCAGGGCCCGGGCCTTCACTACGTCGGAACCCCGCTGGCATCCGCCGTCCACCAGCACCTCGGCTCTGTCACCCACCGCCTCGGCGATCTGGGGGAGTACGGCGAATGCCCCCGGCACCGAGTCGAGCTGGCGCCCGCCGTGGTTCGACACGATCACTCCGTCGGCGCCCCAGCGCACCGCAGCCTCGGCGTCGGCCACCGAGATCACTCCCTTAATGAGCAGCGGGCCGTCCCACTCCCGCCGCAGCCACCCCAGGTCGTCCCAAGTGCGGGACGGGTCGGCCAGTTCCCGGTCCACATAGGCCCCGATGGCGCTGGCGTCGTCGCCGATGCCCAGCCCCACCAGACTGCCGAAGGTGATGTCGGGGCCGGTCACCAGTTGGCGCAGCCACCGCAGCCGTCGGGCCGTGTCCAACGCGCTGTTCAACCGAATGCGAGGGGGAAGCGACATTCCGTTGTGCAGGTCGCGCTCCCGCTTGCCCACCACCGGCACGTCCACCGTCAACACCAATGCCTCATAGCCTGCGTCTCGGGCCCGATTCACCAGCGACTGCACCACCTCGGGGCTCTTCCACAGATAGAGCTGGAACCACCGTCGGCAGTTGGGCGCCGCTGCGGCTATGTCCTCCAGCGAGTAGCCCGATCCAGTGCTCACCGCGAACACGGTGCCCGCGGCAGCAGCCGCCCGGGCTGCGGCCAGCTCACCCTCGCGATGCACCAGCGTGGCCAGCCCGGCCGGGGCCAGCAGGAATGGCAGCGATACCGGCTGGCCGAGCACGGTGGTGGACACGTCCCGGTTTGCCACATCCACCAGATAGTTCGGAGCCAGCTCCACCGATTCGATGGCTGACCGGTTGGCGGCGATGGTCAACTCGCCCTCGGCACCCCCCTCCACAAACTCGAACACCATCTTGGGCAGCCGCCGACGGGCTTCCTGTCGGAAGTCGGCGTAGGTGTGCCACCGGGCCGCCCCCTTGGGGGCTCGGGCCAGCATCCGGCTCAGCTCTCGCAGCTTCATCGTTTCGTCATCCTCCAGACATAGCCGCGGCCAGCAGCCGGGTGACGGCCCGCAGCGTGGGCACCTCGAGTCGGTGGCTGTTGGCGATCTCCACCAGGTCGCCGAACACGGCCTGCACTTCGAAGGGCCGCCCCCGGTCGATGCTCTGCAAGATGGACACCCGAACCTCGGTCTCTCCGGCCGCCTCCATGCCCTCGCCCACAGCTAGGAGCCGCCGATGGGCCTTAGCCCGACTCTCCTGGGTAAGCGCCCGTATTTGAAATGGCCCGTGCCCGTCGATCAGTTCCACTCCCTCCGCCGCGGCGATGGCTGCTCCTTCGCAAGCCAGGTCGTAGAACACGTCACGGGTCTCCGGCAACAAGAAAATTCGGTGGTACACCAGCCGGGTCAGGCCCACCACCCCCATGGCCGCGGCGGCCAGCACCCCTTTGGACCACAGAGCGGGGGCGATGTCGTCGTGGACCTCCAGCTTGCGTCCCGGCAAGGCCGCAGCGATGGCCGCCGCCGTGCCCGGCGCGGTGCTCGACAGGTCGCCCAGCAAGGTGGGGCCGTCAAATGAGTGAGAAGCATGGCCGGGCTCGCCCAGCGTGCCGCCCACCAACGACACGCAGCCCACTGCGGCGCCGCCGAATCGGGTCGCTAGCGGCTCGGCTTGGCGCACCCCGTTCTGCACCGAGAAGGCGGCTTGGGCCGATCCCCGATAGCCGTCTAGCAGCTCAGCGTTGTCGAACGCCTTGCTGGCCAACAGCAGAATGTCGCAGTCGCCGGCTTGGGCTGGGTCGGTGATCGCTCGGATGGCCACCGGTGCCTGGTCGTCGATCCTCAGCCCGCTCCGATTCACCGCTTCGGCGTGAGCCGGTCGGGCTACCAGGGTCACATCGGCACCTGCTTCGGCGAACCATGCGCCGTACACCGATCCCAGCGCTCCGGCCCCCAGCACAACCACTGTCGTCATTGATGCTGCCCACGATTGGGGCCGTAATCAGACACCCCGGAGGTCTCACACTGGCGCTGTCCCATTGATGCCGTACTCTAGGGGCCATGAGCACCACCGAGAGCGAAGCCAGAGAGATTGTGAACGACATTGTGTTGGCTTGTCGGGCCTTGACCGTGAGGGGGTGCGACACCGGCATCGGCGGCCATGTCAGCGTGCGGGTACCCGGCGAGGACGCCTTCTGGATCAACGCCTTCGACCGGACGCTGGGCGAGATCACCGCCGACGACGTAATGAAGCTCGACTACGAGGGCAACCTGCTGGAGGGCAACCGGGAGGTGAGCCTGGGCTTCGAGTTCCATGCCGGGGTGTATCAGAACCGCAACGAAGTGAACGCCATCGTTCATAGTCACGGCCGATGGATCACCGCGCTGGCCTCCTTGGCCCGCCCGTTGAAGATGCGTCACAACCTTTGCTGCATCTTCCACGACGACCAGGTGCTCAGCCCCGACGACCGCTTCGAGTCCATCGGGCCGGCCATCGAGACCAACCACACCGTGATCATCCCCTGGCACGGGGCCATCTGCGTGGGACCCACCCTGGCCCGGGCCGCCGCCCTTCACGCCACCCTGGAAGACCAGGCCCAGCTCGACGTGCTCCTTGAGCCCACCGACGCCCCCGAGATTCCCGAGCACTTACGGCTCGGGCTGAAGAAGCTGGTGGACGACCAGGCCGGCTACCTAGAGCAGACCTGGACCCTCATGCGCCGCCAAGGCCAGCGCCACCTGGAGGCCCACCCCACCGGCTAAGCGCGGTTAGCTTCGGCTAGGCCAAGTCAGCCATCGAGGCCAGCTCGTAGGGCTGGCTCATCAACCATTCTTTCCAACCATCAGTACCGAACAGCTCGTACTCGTCGGTGCGCACATGGAAGGAGTCGGGCTCGATCACCTCAATCTCGACGCCACCGGGCGCGTTGGGGTGAAAGGCGCAGAACACCAAGTTCTCTTCCAGGCTGCCAAGCATCTCCTGATATGCGGCCGGCTCCTGCGGCGCCCGAGAGAAATCAGTCTCCAGCACAACGTCAAACACCGGCATCCCTGCCGCTCGGGCATCCGCGGCGGCGGACCTGATGGCCTCGTCTGCGGCTTGGGCCTCTGATGGGCTGGCCACATGGCGTCGGGGGCCATAGGCGGCCAGAGAATCAGTAATGAGCACCGGCACCCCGTAGTCGATGCCCACCGCCACGTAGCGGTCGCACCACTCCGGGGCCAGCGCCGAGCCCATGTGGGCATCCAGGTGGGTCACGTTGACCCCGAACGCCAGCGCCCGGTCGATCTGCGCCCGCCACTCCTGTTCCACCGCGTCGGGGTGGGCGTTGCGTCGCACCTCGGCCACGGTTCGCCACAAGAATCCATGCTCGTCCACCAGCCCCGATGAAGGGGCCGCCGTGCTCACAGGACCCCAGCGGTAGTGCGTCTTCTCAGCGTTGAGCGTGAGGTGGATCCCGCAGTCGAAGGAGTCGTCGCTCGCCGCAGCCTCGGCGATCTCGGTGAACCACGGACAGGGAACCATCACGGAGCCAGAAGTAATGGTGCCGAAGTGCGACAGCTCCACAAAGGCCTGGTTGGCGCCGTGGCACATCCCCACGTCATCGGCATGGATCACCAGTCGAGTCACGGTTTCGAAACTAGTCCGCTTACCATCTTGTCGTGGCCCTGAGTCATTTCCCCCCAAACGCCGATCTGGCCGAAGTGAGCGATCATCTGCGCCGCTTCGGCTACGCCATCGTCGACGACGTGGCCGATGCGGCCACCATGGATCGGCTTGAGGCCGAAGCCATGCCCTATATCGAAGCCTCCGACGTCGGCCGCGATGAGTACGACGGCCGGTTCACCCGTCGCACCGGTGCCCTAATTGCCCGCTGCCCCACCGCCCGCGAACTGATCATGCACCCGGTGGCGGTCGGCACCGTCAGCCATTTCCTCAGCCATGTGAGCGCGGTGCAGCTCCACCTCACCCAGATCATCTCGGTGGAACCGGGGGAGACCCGCCAAAAGCCGCACCGCGACGAAATGGCCTTCGACTTCTTCCCCTTCGGGGCCGACTACCACGTGCAGTGCAACACCATGTGGGCGCTCACCGACTTCACCTCGGCCAACGGCGCCACCCACATATTGGCCGGCAGCTCAGGTGTGGGCGACGACGAGGCCCTCAACTTGCCCGATGCCCAGGCCGAGATGGGCCGGGGCAGTGTGCTGTTCTACGACGGCAAGGTTCTCCACGGTGCCGGGGCCAACACCAGCCAAGGTGTGAGGCGGGGGGTGAACATCACCTATGCAGTGGGCTGGGTGCGCCAGGAGGAGAACCAGTATCTGGCCTGCCCGCCCGAGATCGCCCGCGCCCTCGACGACGACCTGTTGAGGATGATGGGCTACACCCAGGGCGCGTTCGCCCTGGGCTATGTAGGCGACCAGACCGACCCGTTGGCCGCGCTGCGTGGAGGCACCGCCAAGGCCAAGACCATCGGGACGGTCGCTGAGTTCAACGACAACGCCCGCGAGTTCGTGGCCGACATCGACGACCTAGAGCACCCTGGGTAGCACCGGCTACCGTGCCGACATGGCTCTGATCACCGACCCATTCCATACCGGCATCGTGGTGGCGGACGTCGAGGAGTCCATGGCCCACATCTCGGCCGCCACCGGGCTCACTTGGCACTCCTTGCAGTCCCTCGATCTCGATCTGCTGATAGACGGAGAGGTGGTGGCCACCAGCGTGCAGTTCTCCTACACGGTGGAGGGCCCGGTGCAACTCGAGCTGGCCGCCGGCGCCAAAGGGTCGTTCTGGGATTTCGACCTCTACGGGGGGCTCAACCACATGGGCTACTGGACCGAAGACCTCCACGCCGACATCGCCGCGCTTCAGGCCGGGGGGTGCGAGCTGATCTACGGCGGGGCCAGCGAAGACGGTGGGCTTCAAGGGTTCGCCTTTCTGGTTCCCCCCACCACCGGCCTGCGGATCGAGCTCATCGATGTGGCCATGCGCCCCGCATTCGACAACTGGTTCGCGGGCGGGGAATTCGGCTGATCTCATTCTGGGGGCCTCAGATATGACCACTACGCTGAACAACGTGACCGCTCCGGCCGCGTTCGATCAGATCCCCGTGGTGGATCTCGGCCCCCTGTCGGGTACCCGGGCCGAGCGCGAGGCCCTCGCCGAGGAGCTGTGTCGGATCTGCCACGAGGTCGGCTTCCTGCTGGTGGTGAACCATGGGGTGTCCGACGACCTGAGCGACAACATCTTCGCCATGCTGCGGAAGTTCTTCGCCTTCTCCGAAGAGCAGAAGAAGTTGATCGACAAGCGGCGCTCCCGCCACTTCCGGGGCTGGGAGCCGGAGGGGGCCGAATACACCAACAATCGCCCCGACATCCGAGAGCAGATCGACTGGTGGACCGAGTGGCCTGCCGAGCCCAAAGACGTCGAGCCCTACTACCTGCGCCTGCTGGGCCCCAACCAGTGGCTGCCCGATGGGCTCCTGCCCGGCCATAGAGACCTCACCAACCAGTGGTTCGACGAGCTGGGGGGCTTGGCCAACCGCCTCTTGGGGGCGCTCTCGCTGGGGCTGGGGCTGGGGGAGGATTATCTGGAGCGGTCCTTCGGAACCCAGACCATGTCGCTGGCCAAGTTCATCCACTATCCCCCCACTCCCGAAGGTGAGGCCGGTGTCAACGCCCACCGAGACACCGGGTTCTTGACCGTGCTGGATCCCGGCCCCACCGCCGGGCTGCAAGTGCAGAACCAAAATGGCCAGTGGATCGACGTGCCCACGGTGGAGGGGTCGTACGTGATCAACCTGGGCGAGACGCTCCAGGCCATGACCGGCAACTACCTGGTGGCCACCGCCCACCAGGTGATCACCACCGAAGAGCGCTACTCGGCAGGCTATTTCCACGGCTCGTCGCTCGACGTGGCCCTAACCCCGCTGCCGCTTGAAGAGAAATTCGCCGCCGCCGTGGCCGCCAGCCCCCACCACAACAGCGCCGGGTTCATGGCCAGCATCGCCGAGACCGAGGCCGGTGTGGCCGACATGTCCAGCTCCTACCGCCCATCCACCTACGGCGAGCAGCTCTGGAACTACTTCTCCCGCAGCTACCCCGAAAACGTCGCCACCCACTACGGCTAGCGCTTTCAGGTAGTTATAGCTATAGCCACTGGCTATGGCTATAATTGACTTCACGAGTCGTTGGGGAGGTCACCTCATGGCAGCAAAACAGCGGACCATTCCGGCTGGAGAATTCAAGAACCGGTGCCTGGCCCTGATGGATGAGGTGAACGAGACCGGCGAGGAGATCGTGATCACCAAGCACGGCAAACCGGTGTCGCTCCTGGTTCCGGTGAAGGAGCGGAAGCCTCAGATGTGGGGACGTTACCGGGATCAAATCCGAATAGTGGGCGACATTATGTCTCCCACTGTCCCTCTAGAGGATTGGGAGGCCATCAGCAATCCCGACCGGGTGCTGAACCCCGATCTTCCCCGTAAACCTTGATTCTTCTCGATACCCATGTCCTGACATGGCTTATCACCGCGACGCCTCGTCTTGGAGTGGCCGCCAGGAATGAGATTCAAGCGGCTTGGGACCGGGGCGAGGCAGCGGCATCTTCGTTCACGTTTTGGGAGATTGCCTTGCACCACGCAAAGGGTCGACTCGAATTGGACGTTCCTCCCCGTGTTCTTCACCAGAATTGGATTGCCGACGGGCTGCGGACCATCCCTGTGGACGACGAGATTGCCATTCGCTCTGTCGAACTCGGCGCGTCGGGATTCCACCCCGACCCCGCTGATCGCATCATTACCGCCACCGCAATCGTCGGCGGCTACCAGTTGGCCACTGCCGACGAGGCAATCATCAACTGGGCCAACCAAACCCGGCTTGTGGCAATTCTCGACCCCAAGGATTGACGAGGCTCTGAATTCGCCGTCTTTGGGGCGGTTCGGGGGGTTGTTGCCAGGGGGGTTTGAGGTAAGGGCGGTGGGTGTCGGGGTGGCGTCGTAGGCCAGCTTGCGGAACTCGCCTTGGGGTATCGGTGTGCCGTCGGCCAGGCGGGGGTTGCCGAGTTGGCGGTCGATGGCGTCGTAGTCGGCGAGGATCAAAAAGCTGGTGGGCTGGGGCTGGTCAGATTCACCGTCTATGGTTCGAGTCAGCAGCTCCGCGATGGCATCAGCCCTGCGGTGGCGGGCGTCGAGGCGCTCTCGGCCGGTGGTGGCGTGCCGCGCCATCTCGGTCTTACGTCTCAGCAGCGGCCACCATCTTGTTCTCGTCCAGCGGCCCACTCGCCGCGGCTGCCCCCAGGATGCGGGCGTCCTCAGTAGCGATCCGGCTGTCAGCCAGCGCCCCCCAAGCAGCCGGCAGCGATTCAAGCTGCTCGGCCTCGCGCATGGTCCTCTGAGCCTGCTGGCCCGACTCTGCCTTTAGTGGCTCGGCGGTGTCGTAGGGGATGGTGCGGCGCTTCTTCTCCGCTACCGCTTCAGCCAAGAACCCGTCCAGTTGGTTACGGGCTCGCCCAGTTTGGCGCAGTCGCAAGTCCAGGGAAGCATCGTCCAGTCCGGCCACGTCTACTGCATCAAAGTGCATACCGATCTTTGCATTTCCCCTGGTCAAAGCCACAGATTCCATGCAACAAGTCTGCTGACACTAGTGACAACATCTCTGTGGCTCACATCCAGGCCTGTATCTGCTACACAATATCGTCATTACATTGCGAGCACCTCAAGACGTTTCGGGCAGCGGCAAGGCCTGGTAGATGGACGACTTTTTCGTGGACCGGGATCCAACGACCTGGTCGGCGCCATCCGGATTTCCGTCATCACTGACGCCAGCGGGGGTATTCGTTCAAGATGCACCCAGCGGGTTGGAGGTGACGCTGGTTCGAGCGTCTAGTAAGCCCAGGACAGCGGAACTGCGTGATGGGTGGTCAAAGCGGCGGGCCGGGCGGGCCAGCCCGGTGCTGCTGGTGGCGTTCTATCCCACTGCTGAAGGTCAGCGGGTTTCCTTGTGCGGCCCGGTGGGGGAGCCGCCGGTGGTGCACCACGACCTCGAAGTGTCGCAGGCCGAGCGCCTGTCTGAGGTGGCGTTGAGCGAGCCCAGCCACCATGCTGCCACCCGGTTCCTGTTGGCGGCCATGCCCGAGCTGGAGTCGCCTTTCCCCGGACTCCGCAACGTTGGCCTGTTGGCCACTCAAGAACTGAGGGCTGGCGTACCCGATCGAACAGACTGGCCAACCGCTAGCCATAAGTCATTGGCGCTTCTTGGGCGTCGAGGCCGACGACTGGTAGAGGGCTTGGGCTTTCACATCCAGACGCTGGCCACCAATGCCTCTATGCTCACCATTGACGGCCGCAATCATGCCGTGGCCGTGTTTTGCGACGAGGACGAGCCCTTCGAGGCGCCCTCGAACCGGTTCGACAACACCTCCCCGGTGTCGAGGGCTCTGGCTCTGGCCGACCAGCACCGGGTGGACTGGGTGATTCTCACCCGGTCGTCGGAGATCCGCCTCTACGCCGCCCGTCCCGACACCGGTGTGGGCCGCAAGGGTCGGGCCGAGACGTTCGTGGAGCTGAACCTGTCGCTCGTTCCCGATGAGTTGGCCGGCTACCTGCACCTGCTGTTCTCAGCCGATGCGCTGGCCGACAATGGCACCCTCGATCAGATACTCGAGCACTCGGCCGATTTCGTCGCCGAACTGGCCGTTCGGCTTCGAGAGCGGGTGTACCACCAGACGGTTCCGGCACTGGCCAACGCGGTGGCCGCCCGGCTGTCTGGTGATCGACACGGAGACGATTTGGGCGAGGGCGATCTGGCCGACGCATACGAGCAGGTGATGGTGATTCTGTTCCGGCTGTTGTTCGTGGCTTACGCCGAGGACAAAGACCTGTTGCCCTACCGCACCAATGGGCGCTACGCCGACCACTCGCTCTCACATATCGCCCGGCTGCTGGCCGATGATCGCCGCCTGGAACGTGCCGACTATGACGAGCAGGCCACCGATCTGTGGGACGACGTGAACCAGCTTTGGGATGCAGTCAACCACGGCAATGCCGACTGGGGCGTGCCCGCTTACAACGGTGGCTTGTTCTCCGCCGATCCCGAGGTGAGTCCGTCGGGAGCAGCCATCGCCCATATCAGTCTGACTAACGCCGAGTTCGGTCCTGCTCTCTCCGCGGTATTGGTGGACCAGAGCCCCGAGGGGGTGGGGCCAGTGGACTTCCGCTCGCTGTCCGTGCGGGAGTTCGGCACCATCTACGAGGGCCTCTTGGAGTCGAAGCTGTCAGTGGCCCAAGACGATCTGGCCATCAAGACCATCAAGGGCAAAGAGCAGTACGTGCCCGCGGCCGGAGACGACGAAGTGGTAGTGGAGGCAGGTGCGGTGTACTTCCACAACCGCTCTGGGGTGCGCAAGGCCACGGGCTCCTACTTCACCAAGCCGTTCGCCGTCGAACATCTGCTCGACAACGCATTGGAGCCCGCCCTCGATGACCATATCGCCCGGCTCGACGACCTGCGAGAGCGAGGCGACGACGCCGCGGTGGCCGAGGCCTTCTTCGACTTCCGCTGCGCCGACATCGCCATGGGCTCGGCCCACTTCCTGGTGGCCGCCGTCGACCGCATCGAGGCCCGCCTATCGGCCTGGCTCACCCTCCATCCCGTTGCCGCCGTGACCGCAGAACTGAACCGTCTGCGCACCACCGCCCTCGAAGCTCTGGGCGATCTGGCCGATGGGGTGCCGATCGAATCCGGTTCCCTACTGCGCCGCCAAGTGGCCCGCCACTGCGTCTACGGCGTGGACAAGAACCGAGTAGCCGTCGAGCTCGCCCGTCTCGCCATCTGGGTCCACACCTTCGTCCCCGGCCTCCCCCTGTCGTTCCTAGACCACAACCTGGTCCAAGGCGACAGCCTGACCGGGGTGACGTCTGTGGACGATGCCGCCGCAGCGGTTGCGCCGAAGGGGAGCAAGGACGGGGCATCGCTGTTTGTTCATCAGTTGGAGAGTCTCTTGGAAGCCTGCCAAGCGCCCCTGGCTCGACTCGGGCGGCTCAACGACGCAGACAAGGCCGAGATCGAAGCAGCCCGAACCGCCCACGCCCAGACCCGTGAGGCTGTCTTACCGGCCGAAGCCGTTTTCGATGTGGCCACCGCAGTGCGTGCGGGGGCCATTGAAATACACAAGGACTTCGACTTCAGCCCAGAGAAGGTGGCATCCCTAGCCGAACAGTCAGCCGTGCGTGCCGCGGTGGAGCGGATGACCCCGGTCCACTATCCGACGGTGTGGCCAGAAGTGTTCGCTCGGACCGAGCGAAGCGGCTTCGACTGCCTGCTGGGCAATCCCCCTTGGGAGAAAGTAGTGGTGGACAGGGAAGTCTGGTGGGGGATGCACCTACCGGGCGTCCGGTCGCTGCCAGTGGCGAAGCGGCGAGCCCGCATCGATGCTCTAGAGGCACAGCGGCCAGACCTAGCTGAAGAGTTCGAAAGCGAAAGGGAGCGGGCCGAAGCGCTCAAACTGGTACTGCGAGCCACGTTCCCCAACCTCGGGTCAGGGCAAACCGACCTCTACAAAGCGTTCTCCTGGGCCAACCTCGCCTTGTGCCGAGAAGGAGGCAAGATCGGTATGGTGCTGCCTCGGTCCGCGGTATCTGACGCTGGCATGGCCAACTGGCGAACCGAGATCGTCGGTGCTCCTATCAATGACGCAACTAGGCGCGGGGGGTACCCAGCCCGATGCGGCTATCGGTGGCCACGGTCATCAACCACAAGGGCTGGGTGTTCGAGGGGGTCCACAACTCATACACGGTGGCGCTGGTGGCGGTCACCCGGTCTTCTCCGTCGTCACCTGCCTCAACACCAAGCAGTGGGCGTTCGACGGGGTCGACGGCCGCTACACCGTCGCGCTCGTCGCCGTCCGCAAGCTCAGCCCCCGAGCCGAGCCAAGGGGGTGGCTTTGAGGGCGACCCAGATGAGCCGCATGTAGCCATCTACCCCGGCCCGGCGAGTTCGCCGGCCCATTTCCACACCATGGTGGACGGGAAACCGGAACTTGTGCCGGTATCGGAGTTCACCCGGTGGTCAAACACGGCGGCCTTCCCCCAGATTCCAACATGACCCGCCTTCCGCGTCTGGCGCAAGATCAAACAGCATCCTCGCTTCGACGGCGCCGACGTATCTGATCCCGCTGACTCTCTCTCTCTCTCTCTCTCTCTCTCTCTCTCTCTCGGAAAGCCGCGGAACTGGCGCTTCCGACCGGTTCAGGGCGACCTCAACGCGACCAACGACCGCCACCGGTTCTGAAACGACGACGGACGTGGCGCTTCTGGGCAGTGGCCGAGTTCCACGCGACGCACGACCGGAGCAGGTTCGTGAACGACGATGGCGCTTCCGCCCAGTTCGAGAATTCGACGCGACGCACGACCGGAGCAGGTTCGTGAACGACGATGGCGCTTCCGCCCAGGAGCAGCGGCCATGAGTGAGGCATGGCCAGTGTACAAGGGCACGTCGTTCAACCTTTGGGAGCCCGACACCGGCATCTATTACGACAGCGCAGACGCAGAGAGCATGATCGCTCATTTGCATGAGAAGCGGCTGTCGCAGCGTCGTACCCATTCATCGGCGTTCGCCCAACAAGACCAATCGGTCACCGACGATCCAGCAACGCTGCCTTGTCGGCATCCGCGTATCGCATTTCGAAATGTGACTAACCCCACGAATACACGCACGCTTCTTGCCGCACTGGTTCCCGGTGATCGGGTGATTGTGCATCACGCCCCCTATCTGCTGCGTACTGCGGGTTCGGCTGCTGGCGAGGCGTTTGTTCTTGGTGTTCTGTGCTCAATGCCCTGTGACTGGCAGGCCCGGCGGACTGTCGAGTTGAACCTGACGTTTGAACAGCTCAACTTACTGTCCATTCCCGATCCTGGAAGAGGGCATCCCGTTCGCGACCGAGTAGCAGAAATCGCTGCCCTACTAGCTGCCCAAGACGACCGGTTCTCTGGATGGGCCGCTGAAGTAGGCGTGCCTGTCGGCACTGTTGACGCGGGGGGGGGGGGGGGGGGGGGGTTGGGGGGAAGCCGAATTAGACCCAGGGGGCGCAGAAA
>JAJEGM010000003.1 GCA_022819825.1 Acidimicrobiia bacterium
TTTGAGGGTTTCGGGGGTTTTGCTCCAAGTAGCGGTGATGACCCAGCCCGAGCCCGACGACTCGCACGAAACAGACTCGAACGCCAAAGAGGGCTTGGCCTCGGGTTTGGGGGCTGTTGGGGTGGTTTGGCCGGTGATCCACGCCGAGACGCCGTGAGCGTTGAACGCGGCCACCCGCACGTCGTAGGCCGAGCCGTTCACAAGCCCGGTGATCGTGTGCGATGTGGCCAAATCCGAGCCGTGGTCCAAATCCGTGCTCTGCACCGCGGCGTCGCCCCACGCCTGGGTCACAAGCTTCCACTGCACCCGATACCCGAACCCCGCGGCGGGCGTCGTGGCCGACGCCGACCACGAGACCGCGATCTGCTTATCGCCCGCTGCAACCGACAAGCCCGACGCCGGATCGGGAGCCGTCGCCTTCGGCTCGGGCTTGGCGGCGATTGTGCAGTTGGCGGCCTCGGCCTTTTTCAGCTCGGCAACCACGGGGCTCCAACGCGAGCTCGAGTAGGCGTCGGCGTGGCCCTGGGCCTGGGCCGAGGTCATCGCGGCGATGCCGGGGAAGTCCTCAACGCACAACCCCTCCAAAGCGCTGTTCCAGCGGTCGACGTGGTCCTGGCCGTGGTGAGTCTCGGCCGCATAGCCCCTCACGTCGCTGACCAAATCCGCGGGCGCTGTGTAGCCAGGAGCGGCCGGGGTCGCTGCGGCGGTGATCCAATCAGAGAACCTGTCGGCGTTGAACGCCGCCACCCGTACGTCATAGGCCGAGCCGCCCGCAAGCCCCGTGATCGTGTAGGAGGTCGCCAAATCCGAGCCGTGGTCCAAATCCTCGGACTGCACCGCGGCACCATCCCACGCCCCAGCCGACGGCTTCCACTGCACCCGATACCCGAAACCAGCCGCGGGTGTCGTGGCCGACGCCGACCAGGAAACCGCGATCTGCCCGGCCCCCGCACTCGCAGACAAACCAGAAACAGGACCAGGCGGGGAGTTGGAGTTATCTATGGACGTGGGGTCGTTGACTTCTAGCCATTGTCTGATATTCCAGCACGCTGCGCTTACCAATCCGCTCATAGCGGCACCAGTAATTAGAGCTGGCACGGCTGCAACTCCCGTTGCTAATAGCACAGCAGATACAGCGACTCCCGTAGCCCATTGAGTGGCCTGATTTCTGCAAATGCCTCGTGTTCCAGCTTCAACGGCTGCTCTCAGTGCTTGTTCAAACCCGTCGATTACAGCAGCTCTGAGTGTGCCTTTGATGTCGGAGACTTTCTCGACCACAATTTTTCCATTTTCGATAACATACTCAACGCCGCCGATAACGGTTTTTCCGGCGTTGACGGCGTATCTAATGCCGTCGAGGACGAATCCTGTTATGTTCAACCGGTTGTTGGGCGGTATGGCTTGGTAGCAGTTTGGGTTGTCGTCGAGCGCCTTCCAGATGGGATTCCATATGACGTAGGCCCCAGGCGGATATTTGAGGTCGTTTTCAGACAGCGGGTAAAGCTTCATTATCTCTTCGGTGTTGAGGTAGAAGAAAGCGTCTTGCGGGAGCGGCTGTTCAAAGGTGTTCGCCGGGCAGTCGTTCGAAATCGTCGGGCAGGTTTTCGATTGGTGGTTGTGGCTGTCCGTGCCTGTGTGGGTGGTCCATGAGACGGTCTGGCCTGCGTTGCCGGTTCCGCACACCGGCTCGGCGGGGTGGTTGTCGTGGCAGGTGTTGGTGGTCTCGTGGGGATGCTGGCCCGCCCCCGGCGTGCAGTGGTCTTCGTGCTTGGAGACAGCCCGGTATTTGGTGGTGGTTCCGGTCTTCTCCCAGACCCGCTCGGTTCCGGTCTTCTCCCAAACCTGCCGGGTTCCGGTCCGTTTGTAGACCTGCTTTGTGCCGGTTTTCTCCCAGACCCGCTCGGTTCCGGTCTTCATCCAAACTTGCTCAACGCCGTCGGGGACTTCGCGGGTTTCGGTCCTGTAGTTGTAAACGGCCCTGGTCCTGGTCTCCCCCGGCGGGCAATAGGTGACCGCAGTATCAAGAATGACGATCAGCTCGCAAGGCGGATAGTAGGTATAGGTCTCGGTGAACGGCGCGACTCGGGCCTGAACCGTGATCGTCTTGTACTGCGGCACCGGAACATACCCGTAAACGTCTTTGGTCACCCACCCATAAACATCTTCGGTGACCCACCCGTAAACGTCTTTGGTCACCCACCCGTAGACGTTTTGGGTGACATACCCGTAAACGTCTTCCTCGTAAGGCTCTTGCACGTCCTCGGGCGGGTGGGCCTGAGCGGCGGCGGGCGACAGCGCCGCGGCCAAACACAACGCGACGAACAGAACAACGGAACGGCGGAACACGAGGTGGCCCCCTTCGGAAGGTCGGGATTTGCACCTAGCGAAAGCCCGCGGCCAAATCCGAAGGGGGCCAAGACCCAGAATTCCTTGAGGGGGAAATGCGGCTCCCGACCCACTACACATTTGACCGCAGGGAGACCCCACGGGCTTTCACTAGGTGGCTGGCAACCTACAACAACCAGAACACAACAGGCAAATCCGCCATGCTGACCGCCAAGCGCATGGCGTAGGATCGGGAGCGAGTGTGGCGGCGGCCACATGAGTAGAAGTCAAGTGGCCGCCGCCACACCAACGTTGAGCGCTCCCCAGCGAGCGGCTACCTTGGTGGCATGACTTCTACTCATGCTTCAGAGGCCGCCAAGGCCAGCAACCCCCAGCGGCCACGACGCCAACGTGTCAGGTGGGGAAAAGCGGTGATGTTGGTAATGCCTGCCCTTGCTTGTGGGGGAGTGCTCTATTCGCCCGCTCTGCTTGATCTGCTCGATCTGCCGCTTTTTCCTGCGGTTCCGCTGGTAGCAATAGGCATAGCGGTTGTGGCGATCCCGCTTGCAAACGCTCTGGATCGGCGCAGTTAAGCATCGGGCACGAACTTCTCTACAGCTCTGTGTATTCGGTGTCATCGGCGTGGCGGCTGGGCACCAGTCGCAGGGTGCGGTCAAGGTCGAAGCCGTTGGTGGACAAGCCGAGGGCACCGGCAGCCAGGGCATCGTCGAGGGCTTGGGCCATGGCGGTGCGCTCCGCAGGGGTGGCGGGGCGCTCCCAGGCGGCATCACCCATGACGTAGGTGCGCAGGCTGATGTGTCCGACGTAACCGGCGATGTTGGCGGCAGTGGGCTGGGAGTCGAGCGCGGCCCGGTATTCCGGCCACGTGGCCCACGTCCAGGGGACCTCTTCATCGAAGGCGACCAGGGGCAGATCTTCCAGGAAGCAGAACAGGTCCACAACTTCCTGGCGCTGGGGGCCGTCGAGGGGCGCCGTCGACATCCCGCAGTTCCCGAACACAGTGGTGGTGACCCCATAGCTGGGCAGCGGATCAAACGAGGGATCCCACCACATAGCCCCGTCAAGGTGGGTATGGGTCTCGATGATGCCGGGAATAACCAGGGCGCCGGCAGCGTCCAGTTCCTGTTCGCCGTCGGGTGACAAGTCGGGACCTACTTCTGCGATGATGCGACCCCGCACCCGCACATCAGCCCGTCGGGAGGGTTCGCCCGTGCCGTCCACCACCGTCCCGCCGCGGATCAAGAAGCTGCTCATGGCCATGACAGCACTGCCGTGCTTCGACCTGGACAGGTGCCGCTATGCCACCAGGCGAACACGCTGGTGCTTGACCGCGCCGAGGTGGAGGTGACCGTGGCGATCGGGCTCGTTGGCCAGTTCCAAGCGGGGCAGCACGGGCAGGATGGCTTTGAGCATGGCTCGCAGCTCCCAGCGGGCCAGGTTGGCGCCCAAGCAGAAGTGGACGCCGTGGCCGAAGGCCATGTGGTGGTTGGGGTTTCGGCCCACATCGAAGCGGTAGGGGTCGTCGAACACCGCGTCGTCCCGGTTGGCCGACGGGTAGAACACGCCCACGGTGTCACCCTCTCTGATCGTTTGGCCGTGGCGCTCCACGTCGGCCGTCGCGGTGCGGGCGAACTGGATCACCGGAGAGGTCCACCGCAAGATCTCCTCCACCGCGGGCTCGATCAGCGACTCATCGGCCAGGAGGCGGTCGATCTGATCGCGGTTCTGGAGCAGAGCGGTGACGCCCGATGTGGTGGCGTTGCGGGTGGTCTCGTTTCCAGCACCCAACAGCAAGGTGATGTAGCCGGTGAGCTGCTGGGTGTTGAGCGGGCAGCCGTCGACCTCGCCCTGGACCACGGCACCGGTGAGGTCGTCGCGGGGCTCGGCCTGGCAGTCTTCGATGATCGTCCCGATATAGGCGCTGAAGTCCTTGCCCATCCGGAACCTCAGGTCGTCGAAGGTCTCGCCCGGCTCGGCCCACCGCATATTCTCCTCATCGTTGAACGCCATCTCGGTGAACTTGTGGACCTTCGACCAGTCCTCGATGTCCAGGCCCATGAGATCGCAGATGGTGGCCAGCGGCAGCTTCACGGCGTAGTCCAGCACCAAATCGGCTTCGCCGTCGCGCTCCAGAATCTCTACGAACTCGCCGGTGAAGCGGGCGGCGTACTGGGCGAGGTGCGCTTCGTGCTCCCGCATCGCCCGGGGGGTAAAGCGACGGGCGGTGAGCAGTCGGAACCGGGTGTGGCGGGGACGGTCCAAGAACACCATGTCCATGGGCTCGTCGAGGTCCCAGCCCAGTTCGGTGAGCCGCCGTTCCCGGCGCTCCCACATGCCCTTGTCCTCTTCGATGGAGGCCAGGCGAAGGCGGGGACCGCCATTGATGAAGAGCTTGTCGTTCGACGACACCCAGTGGATGTCCTCATGGCGGGTTATGGCCCAGAACGGTTCGATGTCGGGGCGCTCATACCAGTGCACCGGGGCCTCGGCTCGCAGCAGATCCCACGCGGCCCACGGGTAGCCGCGGTCTTGGTAGAGGTGAGTGGAGTGAATATCGATCTCGTCGAGCGACAGTGCTCCGGCGGTATCCGTGATGGTCATGCGTTACTCCCCCGTGCCTTGCTTGCAGAGACATATTGGCAGAGCGGCATGGGTGGGCTCTAAGTGCTCCCGCTTCTGAGACCCTCCCACAACTTCGAGCGGAGAGGTTCGGGGGCTACGAGTTCGAAGGATTGGCTGTCTAGGCGGGCGAAGCCTTCTAAGGGGTGGCCGGGACGCCACCAGAGGGCGTTGGGGCTGACGGAGTTGGGGCCGGCCAGGTAGCGGATGTAGCTGGCGGCCAGCATGGTGGCGGAATCTTCCACGAACTGCTCGGCTAGCTCGATGGGGCAAACCATCACGGTGTGAGCCGCGGGCACGGTCACCACCGCGCCCTGCGGACTGATGTTGGGAACCGTGCGGGCGAAGTCGAGCAGGTGGCCAGTTACGAACAGGGACTCGCCGGTGAAGACCCGGATACTGCCGGGCAACTCGCTCCCCTCCAGGGCAGTCAGCGGTTCGTCCATCAAGGTGTTGGCCAGCGCAGCCGCCATCACCTCGCCTTGCTCGATGCCCCATTTCTCGAAGTAACTGCGGTCTACCGGGCAGGCGGCACCGTCTAAGTCCACCGACAGGCAGGCAGAGAGGCCCAGGGGCAAAGGGTCGCAGACCGGGTCGATCTGGTTCAGATGATGGGGACCGACCACCCTCACCCGCAGGTCGGGCCGGAGCTTCTGGTAGTCGACTAGGCGTTCGGCCAGGACATCTGGGGCGAAATCGTCGAGCCGGGCAACGTGGTTGTAGACGATCAGCCGCCAATCCTCAGGATCGGCCGCCCGACAGGTTTGGGCCAGGTTGGATAGGCCCAAGACGCATTCCATTTTGTCGACGGACACGGTGCCCTCGACCTCATCCACGGCGTACTCGCCGAATCGGGCTTGAACGACGCTCTCCACGTGGCTCAGAAAACTGCGGAGTTGCTCTGGGGTCCACCACGGAGCCCAGGCGCTGGAAACAGGCGGAGCAGACACAGGCTCCTCCCCTCATTCTCATGTTGAATGGGGGAAGTTTGGGACGACCGTAGCGGGGTTGGGTTGGGGATCGCTTGTGGAAATCTAATTATTTCTCTTTTATTTCAATTTATTTCAAGGGACCGAGCGCGGTCAGCGGCGACCGCTAGTCTGAGACCGTGGCTGACGCGGCGCTCATTGACATCATCAAGCGACAGGGACTGCGGAAGTTGGATCAGCCGATAGAGCTGGCCAGTGGGGCCATGTCGAACGACTTTGTTGACGTCAAGGTGGCCCTCTGCCGATGGGCCGACCTTCAGGTGGCGTGCCGGGCGATTGTTCAGCAGGTTCGAGAGGCCGGTATCGAGTTTGACGCGGCTGGCGGGATGACCATGGGCGCCGACTCGCTGGCGGTGGGCATCGCCGCCGAGACCAGCGGCCAGTGGTTCTCGGTTCGAAAGGAGCCGAAGAAGCGGGGGACGAAACAGCAGATCGAGGGCACCCCGCTGGGACCGGGCCACCGGGTCTTGCTCCTGGAGGATGCAACCACTACGGGAGGCTCGACGGAGAAGGCCTACGAGGTGATACGCGACACCGGGGCCGAAGTGGTGGCGGTGGCCACGGTGATCGACCGGGGTGATACCGCCCGTCGCCGCTTTGAGGCACTGGGCGTGCCCTACTTCCCCGCCCTCACCTACACCGACCTGGGCATCGACCCGGTGGTGCCCCCGGGCTAGGTCGACTGTGGGGACCAGCCCCGCAGGCTGCTCAGGCTGAGCGCAATGTGGTGGCGGGGAGGGTTTCCATCTGGTCGAGGAGGGACTTGCCGTCGAGGCGGGTGGGCGTGCCAGCCACGAGGATGTGGTCGACGCCGGTTGGTTGGTCGGCGATGAGGCGCTCGCCGCGGGCGGGCATGTCGTTCACCCGGCGGATGGGGCCGACGTCGAGGCTGTCCCAATCGACCACGGTGACATCGGCCACCGCGCCGGGGCGCAGGTAGCCCCGGTCGGGGGCCAGGCCGAGCATCTCGGCCAGCTCCCCGGTGAGCTTGTGGATGCCGGCCTCGGGGCTCATCACCTGGCGGTCGCGCACCCAGCGGGACAGGAAGTCGGTGGGCATCACCGCGTCGCAGATCTGACCGACGTGGGCGCCGGCGTCAGACAGGCCCATCACCGCCCCCTCGGCCTGCATGAGAGACGTCACGCCATCGACCTCGTCGTTGGCGAAGGTGATCTCGAAGCGGGTCAGCAGCCCGTCGGCCAAGGCAATGTCGCACATGGCGTCCCACGGGGTGCAGCCCCGCTCGGCGGCCACTCCCCCGACGGTGTTCCCCACCAGCTCGGGCTGGTTGGGCGACTCCACGATGGCCAGAGTGTTCCAGCGGGAGGCCAGCAGGCCGTTGGCGTCGAGGTCGGACTGCACCCGGGCCCGCCAATCGGGGTCGGCGTACAGGGAGGGGCGGTCTTCGTGGGCCAGCGCCACCAGCTCCTTGAACGAGCCCATGGTGTAGAAGGAGGTGGGCTCGATCATGGTGACGTGCTGGGTGATGGGACGGCAGGTGACCTGCACCCACACGTCGGCCCCGGCGGCCCGTCCGGCCAGGTGGTCGGCCAGCTTGGTGCGGTAGTCGGCCCGAGAGGAGGCCGCGGCGGGGTAGGTGAGGATTGACGACCAGTTGAGCCGTCGGCCCAGCTTGGGCTGGAGGTCGTACACCCAGCGGTAGTTCTCCCCCGGCGCCACGTGCACCACGCCCCGGCCGATCTCGGCGGTGACCCCGATGAGGGCCTCGGTCTCCTCTTGGGAGGCGGCGATGGACGGCACCGGGCGGCCGCCGTCGCCCAGGTGGAACCCGGCCCGGTCGGTGGAGAAGCCCAAGGCCCCGCCGGTGATGGCCTCGGCCACCGCGGCCTTCATGCGGTTGACCTCTTCGGGGGTGGCCTCCCGCTCGTAGGCGTCTTGGCCCATCACGTAGAGCCGCACCGCGGTATGGCCCACGTAGCCGCCGAAGTTCACGGCCAGTCCCCGGCGCTGGATCACGTCGAGGTATTCGCCGTAGGTCTCGAAGTCCCAGGTGACCCCGGCCTCAAGGGTGGCCACCCGCATGTCCTCCACTTTGTCGAGGGTGCGGATGAGCGAGGCCCGGTCGGCGGCTTTGGTGGGGGCGATGCTGTAGCCGCAGCTACCGGCCACCACCGAGGTGACCCCGTGCCAGCACGACGACGACAGCCAGGGGTCCCATAGCACTTGGGGGTCGTAATGGGTGTGGCAGTCGATGAACCCGGGGCACACCAGCCGGCCGGAGGCGTCGATCTCTTGGGGGGCTTTGACGGTTTGGTCGATTTCGACGATTCGGCCGTCGGCAATGCCCAAATCGGCCCTTCGGGCAGGACCACCGGTGCCGTCGACAACCGTGCCGCCCCGGATAGCAATCTCCGCGCTCACGCCATCAATCTATGCCGAAGCTTGGTAGAGCGGCGAGCGTCAGTGCTTCGTCAGGTGCAGCTTGTCGCGCACCGCTTCGGGGCCGAGGACTTCGTAGTTCATGGATTCGAGGATGGTTACGGCCCGGGTTACTAGGGCAGCGTTGGTGGCGAGCTGGCCTCGGCTGAGGTAGATGTTGTCTTCGAGGCCGACCCGAACGTTTCCTCCGGCGATGGCGGCCAACCCGACGTAGGGGAGCTGGCTGCGCCCTAGCGAGAAGGCCGAGAACACCCAGTCGTCGGGCAGGTTGTTGACCATGGCCATGAAGGTGTTGAGGTCGTCGGGGGCGCCCCAGGGGATGCCCATGCACAACTGGACCATGACCGGATCGTCGACGAGCCCCTCGTTCACCAGCCGCTTGGCCAGCCAGAGGTGGCCGGTGTCGAAGATCTCGATCTCGGGACGAACGCCCAGCTTCTGCACCTGGCGGGCCATCTCATCGAGGACCGACGGGCTGTTGACCATGATGTAGTCGCCCTCGCCGAAGTTCATGGTGCCGCAGTCGAGGGTGGTGATCTCGGGCAACAGCTCGCGCACATGGGCCAGCCGCTCGGTGGCCCCGGCCATGTCGGTGCCGTCGGTGGCGGGGGGCAGGGGTGCCTCGGCCGAACCGAGGGTGAGGTCGCCGCCCATCCCGGAAGTGAGGTTGAGCACCACGTCGGTGCTAGATGCCCGGATCCGCTCGACCGCTTCGGCGTACAACTCGACGTCGCGGGCCGGCTCGCCGGTCTCGGGATCGCGGACGTGGATGTGGACGATGGCCGCACCCGCGGCGGCGGCGTCGATGGCCGCGTCGGCGATCTGCTGGGGGGTAATGGGCACCAAGTCGGACTTGGACGTGGTGTCGCCACTGCCGGTGATGGCGCAGGTGATGAACACACCGCTCATGCGGGAGCCAGCTTGCTCTCTTGGGCTCGACGGTTCAACACCCGCAGCTTGGAGTAGATGTCGTCGCTGTTGATGTAGCAGCCCCGGAACAAGCGGCGGCCGGTGGCGGTTTCGAACGGCTCCCGGGCATGTTGCACCCGCCGGTTGTCGAAAATGGAAATATCGCCGGGTTCCAGCTTGTAGGTGATCTGGAAGCGGGGATCGCGTGACAGCTCGCCCAGTACCTTCACGGCCCGGTAGGCCCGGGGTACGTCTTCGTCGGCCATGTCGGGGAAGGTCCGCACCGGGTAGAACGTTCGCAGGGTGAGGGGCGCACCGGCCACTCCCAAATCGATGAGCGGCCCTGACCACCGCCAGTCGACCTCGGCGCCCCGTCCATGGAACACCCACCGCAGCGTGGTCAGTGCGTCGTAGGCATCGGGATCGTGTTTTTCGAGGTACCGGGCGACGGCCAGCCCATCGGTCATCTGGCTGGCTCCGCCGACGCAAGAGTTCTCAATGCAGTGGAAGAACTGGAAACCCGGTGGCGTCTCCAGGGAGGGGAAGTCGGTGTGGGGTCCCAGCCCAATGCTCATGTAGGCAGTGGACGTGGGGTCGGGCACCGCCTCGATGTCCCACACTGGCCCGAAATTGGAGTCGCGCAGGACCCCCACCCGGCGGGCGACTTCCTCCACCTGATTGGGATCGACTGAAAGAGACGTCAGCCGGGTGAGGCCGTAGGCGGCGAGGTCATTGAGCCAGCGACGGAACGTCTCGGGATCGCCGAGCACCGTCGGTCCGTGATAGGTGACCGGCTCGGGCAGCACAGAGGAATCCCAGGCAATGGGTTCTGGAAGGAAGCTCTCGGGGCGGAATTGGCCGTCGGCGATGTGGCGGAGCCAGCCAGGGTGATAGCGGGAGACCACATCGTCGTTAGCCCAGCGAACACCGAGCGCTCCGTCGGCCTCCACCCAGGCGTCGGCCACGTGCCAGTGGTCGCCCAAATCGCAGGGTTCAAGCAGGCCTTCTCGGGAGGAGAGCTCGAAATCGCGCTGCTCGGCCAGCCACCACCGATAGCAGCGCAACTCGGCACCGTCGGCCCATTGGGCCACCACGAACTCGCCGTCGGGACGAACGCCGCTAAGCGGATGCCACTCGTAACGATAGAAGTCAGGCGTGAGCGGTCCCGCCATCGCCATCAGCGTACACCAGCAATATGATTATTGGTATGCCTTCTCGCCAGCTTGACTTCCCGGTTTTCGACGCCGACAACCACATGTACGAAACCACCGAGGCGCTCACCAAGCACCTGCCCGACTCTCACCGTGGGCTCATCGACTACATCGACCACAAGGGCCGCACCAAGATCATGGTGAGGGGAAAGATCAGCGAGTACATACCCAACCCCACCTTCCAGCGAGTGGGCTCTCCCGGCGCCCAGGAGGAGTACTTCAAGCACGGCAATCCGGAGGGTAAGTCGCGTCGGGAGATCATGAAGCCGATCGACGCCCTGCCGGGGTTTTTCTCCCCAGAACCCCGGCTGGAGCTGATGGACGAGCTGGGCCTGGACTACGCCATGATGTATCCCACTTTGGCGTCGCTGGTGGAGGAGCGCTTTCGGGACGCGCCCGACGAGTGCCACATTGTCATCCACGCCCTCAACCAGTGGATGTTGGAGCACTGGACCTTCAACTACGAGGGCCGGATCTTCCCGGTGCCCATCGTGACCCTGCCCATCGTGGATAAGGCCATCGAGGAACTGGAGTGGTGTGTGGAGCGGGGGGCCCGGGCGGTATTGATCCGCCCCGCGGCGCCTCCCGGCCTGCGGGGGCCGCGCTCATTTGCCCTGCCTGAGTTCGACCCGCTCTGGGAGCGGGTGGTGGAACTGGACGTGCTGGTGGCCATGCACGCCTCCGACAGCGGCTACACCCGGTTCACCAACGAGTGGGAGGGCGCCAGCGGGGAGATGATGGCGTTCAACCAGTCGCTGTTCCAGATGTCGGTGATGCACAACCGCGCCATCGAGGACGCGGTGACCTCGTGGGTGGCCCACGGCGCGCTCACCCGGCATCCCAACCTGAAGGTGGCCATCATCGAGAACGGCAGCTCATGGGTGCGCCCGCTGCTGGCCCATCTGGAGACGTGCTACCAGCGATTCCCCCACGCCTGGGAAGAACACCCGGTGGACGCCATCAAGCGCAATATCTGGATCCACCCCTTCCACGAGGACGACCCGGTGGGGCTCATCGACGTGGTGGGAGTGGACAACGTGGTGTTCGGCTCGGACTATCCCCACGTGGAGGGCATGTCCGACCCGATCTCCTTCGTGGACCAACTGGAAGGGCTGCCCGACGACCAGGTCCGCAAGGTGATGGGCGGCAACATGGCCGCCCTGATGAAGGTGGCCTAGGGGCTAGCTCCCATTGGAGACCGGCACCGGTTCGATGTTGAGGAATCGGGCCAGGTTGTCGCACATGATGGTTTTGATGTCGGCGTCGCTCATGTCTTTGAGCTGGGTGGTGGCATAGAGGGCGGGGAAGGGCAGCCCCTCGCTGTGGGGGAAGTCGGAGCCGAACACGACGGGCTCGATGCCCACCGCCTCCACCACCCGGGCCACGTTCTCCTCGGGGAAGGGCGCCACGATGAAGTGCTCGCGGAAGATGTCGCTGGGGCGGCGGTCGAGCTTCGGCCCCCATCTGGCTCCCCGGCCCATGAGGTAGGCGTGGTCCATCTTGCGGAGGATGTAGGGCAGCCACACCGTGCCCTGCTCCGATAGGCACACCTTGACGTTGGGGAAGCGGCCGAACAGGTTGTGCAGCACCATGGCGGCCACCGTCTCCATGGCGGGGCGGTCGCCCCAGTAGAGCACCCATTGGAGGGCGTCGAACTCGCCCAGCCCGTCTTCGGGATCCTCGCTCCAGTCGGCCCCGTTCTTCTGATAGTCGGTGGCCCCCAAGTGGGTCACCACTCGGGCTCCGGCCTCGTTGATGCGAGCCCAGAAGCCGTCGTAGATGGGGTCGGCCATGGAGCGGCCGCCCCGGGGATTGTGGCGGCCGCCGTGAGCGTGGCCGCTGATGATCTGGACGACGGTGGCCCCTTGGTTGAGCACCAACTCGACCTCGGCGGCGGCCTCGTCGGGATCGGCCAGCGACACATAGGCGGGGAGGAACAGGCGATCGAGATAGCCCCAGCCGATCTCCTCGTTGATCCAGCGGTTGTACGCCCGGGTGTTGGCGTAGATGCCGTCGACGTCGTCGGCGAACTCGTACTCCAGCGATAGCACCTGGTTGGGGAACATGAGGGCGGCGCCGATGCCCTGTGAGTCCATAAGGGCCAGGCGCAGATCGCGGTTGCCCCATGACTCCTCCTGGTCGCGGAAGTAGGCGATGAGCTCGATGCGCTCGTCCATGGAGAGGTTGCGGTAGGGGTTGAGGCGGGACAGCGTCATCCCTGGAGAGTGGATGTTGGACTGACCGGCCTTCATCTGGTTCTCGTCGCCGGCGGTGGGCACCGCCCGAGCGGCCACTTCAGCGGCGGCATCGTCGTCAGCCGCCACCAGGGCCACCGCCTGGTTGAGGCGGGATGGCCGCCCGCCGAACACCCCCACCCAGCGGCCCTCCTCATCGGCTTCAAAGGTGACCGCCTTGTGCCGCCACTTGGGATCCACGTAGTTCACATACAGATCGCGGGGCTCCACAAAGTGGTTGTCGGCATCATTGATGAGAAACGGCAACTCGACATGCGGCTGCATCTGGGCCAAGGCCATGCCCGCCATGGTACGGGACGCCCGAAGGGGCGCGTCAGGTGGTGTATCGGCCAGCGTCGTCAGACGGTTTGCGGCGCATGACGAAATTGGCGATGACCAGCACTACCAGGACCAATAGGGCGATGATCACCCCCGCCCAAACCAAGTTGACGCCTCCATCGGATGAGTCGTCATCGTCAACCAGCACCGGCGAGGCTGCTACTGCTGCCGTTGGGATTGGGGTTGCCACTGGAGTGATCACAGCGGTTGCAGTTGGGGTTTCCGTAGCCGTCGGAGTCGCTACAGCGGGTGGAGTCTCCGCTGGTGCGACCCCTCCCCCCACAGGCTCAAGAACGTGCAGGTTGTGAGTGTGTACAACCCCTGGTTCCTGATGGGTTGTGCGCCACACAAGATCCTCCCCCGCTTCGTAAGTAGACAAATGAGCTCCCAACGCAATCACTCCGCCGCCTATGGCCACAGACTGGACCCTCCAGGCCCTGCTGCCATAGCCAGACGTCCATGTCACACGCCAACCTGCCCTGGGTCTGTCGAACAAGCTGAACACGATTGGGGTCATCTCCGACCCCGCGATGTCTTTGCGAGGGGTTATGACCATCAGGTTTGAATCCAGGTCTACATCCAAGCCAAACCGGTAGTAGTCAGGGTCAAAGAACGGCTCCAAGATCTCCCCAACCCAAACTCCGAAAGAGCGCTCAAACACATGTACCCCCTGCCAGGAGGAGACGGCAATAAAGTCGGCACTGGCGGCCACTGACTGACCAAACCCAAAGCTGCTGTTGCGATCAACGGGGAACAATTCAGTTGGTTCCGACCATTCATCACCAGAGCGCTCATACACGAACGCCGCCGAGTGGCCGCCGACAACCAATACGTTGCCGTTTACATCCAGATCTGTGCCGAAGTCGTACGACCGCGGCCCGGCGGGACGGACAAGTCTGGCTGTCTCCCGCCAATTGTCCTCATTGCGGGTGAACACATAGACCGAGTCCAAGTTCTCCTTATCGGAAGGCGCGATCTCCGAGCTGTATTCAGGAAATCGAACGACGCCATTGGCCCCAACAACAATCACATCACCGTCCAACGCCACCGACGAACCAAAACCCCCTTCGAGAAATCTGTCAAAAGAGCTTCTTCCGATCGTGTGCGAGCCATCGGGGTTTGGACCCAGTCCGCTGAGATCATCGGGTCCGGTCAGCTTGGCCGTGCCCACCCATTGATCCTCAACTGCTGTGTACACATAGGCCGCCTCGTAGGCACCCACCACAATCACGTCGCCATCAACAGCCACCGACCGGCCGAATCCTCCATACACAGTGCCTGAATCATCAATTCTGATACCCAGGCCTTCGACCGGTTCGTCCTCGGATGATTCATTCGGTACTCGGATCGGATCCCATCCCGGAGGTTCGTTGGGAACAGTCAACTTGACCGTCTCGGACCACTGCCTGTTTGATCGGGTGAACACGTAGGCCGCGCCGAAAGCGCCGACCACCATCACATCCCCGTCCACATCCACAGCGAGGCCGAATCCATCGCCCGCGAAGCCATCAGAGGCCGACAATATTTCGGCGATTGAGGCAACCGTCTTCGTTTCGTCGTCCTCTGTGTATCCGGAGGCAACGCTGACTGCGACCGTAGCCCCAGCGATGGACAGGACTATCGCCACCCCCGCAATCCGACCCCAAACAGCCACCTCTTGAACCTCAGATGCCCAAAGCGTTGCGGAGGGCGGGGCGGGGGTTTAGGTGGGCTAGGGCGGCTTCGGAGCGGGCGAGGAAGGCGGCGGCGAAGGCTTGGCGGCCGGGGGAGGCGTCTTCGGGGAAGGTGACCACTTGGCAGCTGGCGGGGACGGTGTAGGCGGCGTGGATGCGGTGGGCTAGCCAGGCATCGTCAAACGCGATGGGCTGGGCGCCGTGGGTGATGCGGGCGTCGAGGTAGCGCTGGATGAGGGCTTGATCGTGGGTTAGGCGATCGGCGGGATCCATCGACATGTTGAGGAAGTAGCTCACGTCGCGCATGGGAGCGCCCACGTTGATGAGGCCCCAATCCAAGAAGCCCGGTCCGCCGGTTTCGGTCACGAACAGGTTGCCGATGTGGCCGTCGCCCTGGAGCACGGTGGCCGGTCCGCCGATTGGGCCCGCAGCCCACGCCTTGTGGAGCTCGGCGGTGTGGTCGATGTAGAGCTCGGAGATCTCGGCGAAGGCGTCGGTGAGCTTGTCGCGGTGGTTGTCGAGCCCGTAGCGCAGCAGGCGGGCGCCGTAGTCGCTTCCCATGGTGGCCAACGGGACCCAGTCGGCTTCGGCGGCCCGGCGGTCGGGGTCCTCGTAGCGGGCGTGCAGTTCGGCGAAGTGGTCCATGGCCTCGGCGGCGTAGGCCACCGGGACCCCACTTCTGTAGTCGGGCAGTGACTTGGCTGAGTTGTCCAGGTCTTCCAGCAACAGGACGAACGCCCCGGTATCGGGGTCGAAAGCGGCCACATAGGGGGTGAGGGTGCGCATGGGCACCCGGTGGGCCAGGTGTTGGTAGAACAGCGCTTCCCGGCGGCCCATGCCGGTTTGGTTGATCTGGGCCCGGCGGTCGGGGTCGAGCGGGGGGAGCTTGGCGAACATGGTGGCGGGCAGGTCGGAGTCGCCGTTGTAGGTGACGGCCAAGCGGGCGTTGGCGTTGGTGCCAGCATGGATGGCCAGCACTTCTACCCCGGTGACCACCGTGCCGGGATAGCGCTCGGCCAGGTTCTCGCTGAGCCAGTCGGGGGTGATGGCCTCGGGGTGGTCGGGCAGGCTCACCGGGCCTGATCGGCGGGTATCCAGCCGCCGGGCTCCAAGCCCAGGTAGCGCTCCAGGTTGCGGTGCATGTTGATGATGCGGCACTCCTCGCCCGACAGCCACACGTGGGTGAAGCCGGGCTGGTGGAGGCCGGATTGCATGGTGCGGATGACGCTGAAGTCCTGGTTGAGCACGAACCCGAAGTCGGCCTGGTCCATGGGCACGGTGACATGGACCGGCGACGACGCCGGGGCGTCGGCCGACGGCATCCGGCTGAGGTGGATGGTGGCCAGCTCGCCCTCGTCGGGATTGGGACCGGGCCGGGCCGTGAGCACGGTGAAGATGTCGGCGCTGATCAGCACGGTGGTGTTGGGGAAGAGGTTGTATTGGCTGAGGTGGGTTATCTGGGCGGTGTCGTAGCCCGACATGTCGACGCCCATGGTGGCCTGATGGTCCCTGATCTTCTGGGCGATCACGTCTTGGAGGGTCTGGCCGTCGGGCACCTCGGGGGCGGGACTGCCGGGCTCGGCATAGTCGGGCCCCATGCGACCGCCCTGGGTGACCACGAACGATTCCCACACCGTCTGGTCGTCCACGTCGCGGCCCAGGCGGGGGCTGGGGACGCCGTAGGGCTGGTAGGACACCCCGTGGCGGTCCCAGATGCGCTGGGGGGAGTTGACGTCGTTGATGCTGCCCAGCATCTCCCGGTGGAGGCCCTGCACGTGGTAGGTCTCGGAGAAGCCCTCGTTGACCACCTTCCAGTTGCAGTTCACCGCAGTGGCGGTGGAGTAGGTGCCCCGGAACTCGTCGAGGTTGGCCCAGGCGATGTCGTCGGGGATGCCCTCCAGCCAGTGGGCCAGCGGCTCGGCGTCGAGGTCGAGGTTCACGAACACCAGGCGAGCCCAGGTATCCACCTGCACCGGCACCAGGGGCAGGTCGTCGTTGCTTATGGGGCCGAAACCCCGGCGGGAGGGGATCTCGCGGAGACGGCCGGTGAGGTCCCAGGCCCAGCGGTGGTAGGGACAGCGCAGCTCGGTGATGCCGGTGCCCGATCCCTGGCAGATGGAGTTGCCCCGGTGGCGGCACACGTTCTGGAAGCCGCGGAGCACCCCGTCTTCGCCCCGCACCAGGATGATCGAATGTTTGCCGAGGCGGTGCTCGAACCAGTCGCCGGGGTTGGCAATGTGGTCGACGGTGCAGGCCACATGCCACACCTTGGGCCACATGCGCTCGTACTCCAGCTCGGCGAACTCGGCGGAGAGGTAGCGCTGGACGGGGATCTTCACCGGGGCTTCGGCGGCCAAGCCTGAGGCGGTTACTGCAGTGCCCAGAATCTCGGCCTCGTCCGGAGGAGCGACGTCAACCATGCGAACAATCGTGGCACACGGTCTTTCGGGGGGCTAAGAGGGCGATTCAGTGATGAAGATCGCTTCGGCAGTGGCGCAGACGGTGTCGCCGGCTCTTAGCTCGCCGGTGGCTATGTGTTTGCGGCCTTCGGTGTGGGAGTAGCGGCAGGTGACCTCTAGGGGGGTGTGGAGGGGGACGCCGGTCTTGTAGCGGATGTTGATGCCGGCGGTGAGGCCGGTGGCACCGGCTCGGGTGGCGGCGTTGCCCAGGGCCTCGTCCAGGATGGTGGCCACCACGCCGCCGTGGGCCCGGTGGGGTGGGCCGGAGTGGGCCTCGGTGAGGGTGACGGTGGCCCGCATCTCCACGGGTCGGGGCTCGGCGTCGGGGTCGGGCGGGGGCACCGGGTCGAAAATGAGGCGGGGGGCGTGGGGGTTGAGCAGGCCTGATCCGGCTTGGGTGAGGTTGTAGATGGTGCCCTCGTGGTCTTTGGCCACCACGATGTGGGGATCCCGGGCGGCGGCCCGCAACCGCTCGGTGATGTCGGCTAGGGCGGCGGCGATCTCAGCCCGGGTGGCGGGGTCGGCGTCATTGGCGGACACCGCGGCCACCAGGTCGCGGGTGCGCTCCACCAGTTCGTAGGCCTCGGGGCCGAAGTCGTCGGGGTGGGGCAGGTCGCCCAGTAGCTCGGCCAGCCGATAGGCCGACGCGGTTTCGGGGTGCTCCTGGTCAGTCATTGCCTTGATCACTCATTTGCAGCCACCGGGATGTCGAAACGGTCGATGTAGCGGGCGAAGCGGGCTCGAACCTCGGTTCGGGCAAGGCCGAGGTCTTCGAACTCGTAGCGGTGTTCGCCGTGCTTGCCGGGCGGGGTGGCATCCACGTAGGCGGCCATGGCGGCCTCTGCGTCGGCGCTCAGCTCCATGCCGAGTTGCTCGTACACCGACCGGACGGCAGCCAGCTTCTCGGCGCTCACCTGGCGATGGGGCACCTGGGCGGTGCGGTCGGAGGGCAGGCGGCCGGAGTCGATGAGGTCGATGAGATTGTCGAGGCTGCGGGCGTAGAGCTCGAGGTGGTACCGGCCGATGGCGGCGAAATCCACCCGCTCGGAATGGGCCCAGCGCATGGTGGCGATCAGGCTGGTGACCGAGGGCAAGATGGCGGTGGGGTCCCGGTGGGTGATCACGAAGCGGGCGTCGTCGAACACTCCCATAAGAGCGGGCAGGCCCTGGAGGTGGGCGGGCGATTTGAGGACCCAGCGCCGGGTGGGCATGCGCCGCTGCAAGATCTGGAGCACTCGGCGATAGGTGCGGTAGGCGGGGCGCAGATCGGCGGTGTCGTACCAGGCCTGGTAGGAGGGCACGTCGGTGCGGCTGACCATCTCTTCGGAGCGGAACTCGAACGACATGGCCGACAGGCACTCCTTGAACATTCGCCCGGAGTACTCGTGGATAGAGAGCATTCCGCTGGCCACCGTCTGGGGCATGACCAGCTCGGCACCGGCCAGGGCTATGCGGGGGTCGGCGGCGCGGATGTCGGGATCGGGATCGGGAGGGGGCACGGGGCGCAGCAACTCCCAGCCCTCCGGAGCCCGGTGGGCCGGATCTTGGGCCAGCAGGCCATGCATGACGGTGGTGCCAGTGCGAGGCGCGCCGATCACGAAAATGGGCTGGTCGATGGGTTCGTCGAAAGTGCCGGGATCGGCGGCCAGATAGTCGTTTATCTGGATGCGGACTTCTAGGAGCCGCAGGATCATGCGGCGCGACATCCATCGGCCCATAACGGTGAGGTCGGCTTCGTTCTCCAGCCCGTGACAGAACAGGGTGAGGGGTTCGACGAAGGCATCGTCGCCGAGCGCGGCCCGGTCATCGGAGGCCCGGCCCTGGCGAACCAGGGCCTCGGCCATCAACAGGTCGGGATCGAACGGGCGGCGAGCCTCGTCGACCACCGGCCCGGCATCGCCCCGGTTGACGGCGTCTACCCAGTCGGGCCGGGGATCAGGAGTCCAGCTCATGGCCGCCGCATTGCAGGCTGAAGCGAGTTTGCACTGCCTAGAACAGTACGCTCAGGCGATGCTGGAAGGTCTGGTCGTGATCCTCACCGGAGCCTCGAAGGGGATTGGCCGGGGTATCGCGGAGTACTTGGTGGACGAGGGCGTGAAGCTGACGGTGACCAGCCGCAAACCGGAGCGGATCGAGGGCACCGCGGCCGAATTGCGGGAGCGGGGCGGCGATGTGCTGGCGGTGGCCGGGTCGGTGGGCGACCGGGACCACACCAACGAGGTGGTTGACCGCACAGTGGAGCGGTGGGGCACGGTGGACGGCTTGGTGGCCAACGCCCAGTCGTTTCGCCCGACCATGCCGCTTCTCGATGTGGACGAGTCGGACATGGACCTGCTGCTCAACACCGGCCCCAAAGGCACGCTGTGGTTCATGCAGGCGGTTCACCCCCACATGGCGGCCAAAGGTCGAGGGCGGATCATCACCTTCGGTACCAATGTGGGTATCACCGGCGGGCCAGGTTACGGGCCTTACGGGGCAGCCAAAGAGGCAATTCGCTCGCTCACCCGCACTGCGGCCCGGGAATGGGGCCGCGACGGCATCACCGTGAACTGCGTGAACCCGGCATCGGTGGCCCACCGGGCCCCGCCCGACGACGACCCCGACCGCCTGGCGTCCTACAAGGCCCTTTTCGACAACCACCCCATCGGCCGCGACGGCGATCCGGTAACCGACATCGCCCCGGTCATCGGGTTCCTGTTGTCCGACGCCAGCCAATACGTCACCGGCGAGACCTTCCAGGTGGACGGCGGCGGCCTGATGCGGCCCTGATCGCTACGTCCTGAAGCGGTGCCTGAGGTGGGCTTGGCGGGTGCCTAGGTCGGCGGCGTGCTCTTGGGGGGTGACGGCGGGGTGATCGTCGGGGAGGGCGGCGGCCACGTCGGCTAGGGGGACAACCTCGGTGGTGGGGGCCATAGCTTGGTTGCCGGTGGGCCAGAACCAGCGCAGGGTGCACAGCCCGTTGCGGCGGTTGGCGTTGTCGAGCCAGTTGGCTGTGCCGGGATCGGTGCCGCACACCACGTAGCGCACTTTGCCGTCGGAGGAGACAGCGGTCTGGGTCTGGTTGCGACAGGAGATGTGGGCGTAGGTGTCGACCAGCTCGAACGTGCCCATCATGTAGAGCTGGGCGCCCCAGTAGTGGGCCTCGGGCACCTCGGCGGTCACGATCAGGGCCTGGTCGGGCTCTAGATCCCAGAAGCAAAACTCGTAGCGGGCCATGGACAGGCCCTTGGACACCTCCAGGGTGCGGTTGGTGAAGGTGTTGTCGATGCGCTCGGCCCGGTTCATCACCATGTAGGCGTTCCACCGCTCGATGGAGTCGGTCATCTGCATCATGGCCCGGCGCACCCGGTTGGCGAAGGTGGGGCCGTCGAGCACGGGAGCGGGCTCGGGATCGAGGCACTCGATGGTGAAGAAGGCCGGCTCATCGGCGGTCCAGTCGAAGTAGTACTCCCGGATCGACGCCGACAGCACGCCGTCGGGAATGGCCACCGCGCCGGGCTCGTCGCCGCCCAGCAGGATCTCGAAGTCGTCGTGGCGGGCAAGGCCCAGGTCGTGGGCGGTGATGGTGGCCTTGGTGCCCCAGATGTCGTTGTGCATGAACCCGGCCCGCAAGGCGATGATGAAATCGTCGCACCCGTGCATGTTGCCGGTGATGCGGTAGCGGCGTCCGGGCTCGATGCGGGCGTGGCGGTACACGTTGTCGGCGTTGGGGCCGCCCCACTGGACGGTCAGGTCGTTTTGGCGGTTGAAGAACGGACGGGTGGGGTCGGCGTGGAAGACCTCCCAGCCCAAGAACCCCTCCACGTTGTCGGCCAGGTGCTCGAGCATCTCCATGTCGCCGCCGTCGGCGGTGGGATAGGGCGGGGCGACCACCTCATGGCCCATCCGCTTGAGCAGGTCGCACCACTCATCCCAGGCCTCGACTGCGGCGCTGATGTCGCTCATGATGTGAAGCTTGCCAAGAACGGCTCAACGGCAGCCAGAAAGCCGGGGGTGTTCTGGCCGTGGACGTTGTGGCTGCAATCGGGCACGGTCACCAGTTGGCTGTGGGGCAGGGCGTCGGCGAACCGCTCGGCGGCCTCTTCGGTGAGCACCCAGGAGTCGGCGCCGCGCACCAGCAGCACCGGCTGGGCGATGCGCTCGGCGTCTTCCAGGGTGAAGCGGTCGCCGGCCCGGCGGTGCTCGGCACCGTGGGCGAGTCGGGGGCCGTGATCCACCTTGGAGATGTAGGTGCCGTCCACCCGCTGGAGCAGGTTGTATTTGACCGTGCGCTCGATGTGCTCCCGGCTGCGATAGGGGTCGTACTTCTGCACCGCGGCTACGAAATCGTCCAAGTCTTGGAACTCCCGGTTCTCGGTGACGAAGGTGCGGATCACCTGGGTGCCCACCTCGGAGATCTCCGGGCCGATGTCCACCAGCACGATGGCCTTGGGCAGTTCGGGGTGGTCGAGGGTGAGGCGCATGGTGTTCATGCCGCCCATGGAGTGGCCCATGATGATGGGGTCGGCCACCCCGAGCGCCTCACAGAACGCGGCGGCGTCGGCGGCCATGGCCCCCGAGGAGTAGTCGGCGTCGCGGGCCCACTCGCTGTCGCCGTGGCCCCGTTGGTCGAGGGCCAAGACGTGGTAGCGGTCGGCCAGCGCCAGGCTCACCAAGTCCCAGGAGTGGCACGACTGATTGCCGCCGTGGAGCAGCAGCACTGTGGGGGCGTCGGGGCTGCCCCACTCGGAGAAGTGGAATCGATGATGGCGGGCCACGATGTTGCGGGACACATAAGAGATGTTTGAGCCGTGGGCGATGCCGAGGTCGGCGGCGCTGGTACACAGGCTCTCGAACTCGGCGGTGGCCGTCATGTCCAGCGGCTCGACGGTGTCGGCGAACTCGTTGAGGTGCATCAGCCCTTCCCTTCCCTCAGATCGGCGTAGAAGTACTTCACCAGCTCGTTGAACACGTCGGCCCGCTCCCACTGGAGGAAGTGGCCGCATTCGGGGATCACCACTGGCCCCACCCGGTTGGCGAAGGAGATCTCGCAGCGTTTGGGGAAGTCCTTGGGCACGATCTGGTCGTCGGGGCCGTACAGGATGAGCGTGGGGGCCTGCACCTGAGTGCCCATCATGGGCGGCTCGGTCATCGGCCGGCCGTATTCCAGCTGGTACACCGACCAGCCCGAGGCCAGCCGCTCCAAGTCGGCAAACGGCTCGGTCATGAAGTCGTAGTCGTCCTCTTCGAAGGAGTACTGGGAAGCCAAGAGCCGGTGCTCGTAGAAGTCCCGCACATAGCGGATACAGCGTTCGGGGGTGTCGAGCTCTGCTCGCAGTTTGTCGGGGTCGCGGCCCTGGCGGATGCGGTAGTCGCCGGTGGGGCCGTGGGGCAACGGGTTCAACGACAGCCCTCGCTCGGTGTACCAGTCCACCTGGTCGACGATGAAGGGGGCCACGGTGTTGAAGAACACCATCCGGTCTACGAACTCAGGCCAGCGGTTGGCCATGTCCACGATCACCGCACCGCCCACGTCGCCGCCCAACAGCCCGACTCGCTGGTGGCCGAGCACGTCGTGGACCAGAGTGTGGATGTCTCGGGAGTACAGCACCAGGTCGTATTGGTCGTCGGCTGACAGATCGGAATCGCCGTAACCCCGCAAGTCGGGAACGATCACCTCGTAGCCGGCCTCGGCCAACGGGATGATGTTGCGCCACCAGATGCGCTTGGTTTCGGGATAGCCGTGGACCAGCACCAAGGGGTAGCCGCCCACTCCCTCGCGGATGTAGGCCAGCGACAGGTCGCCATCGACCGGGGCCCGGTGGATGGCGAAGGCATCTGGGGGCGGGGTTGGCGGTTGCTCGGGGCGAATGGGAGGCACGGCCCGGCAGCCTATTCGCTCCCGCACTTATGCCCTGAGGCGGGCGGGATGTTAGGAAATATCAGCCGAAAATCGACAGAGAGGCCGACATGGAGTTTGGACTTTTCATCCAGGGATACGTGCCCCAGCACCGCCGGGACGTCGATCCCGATGCCGAGCACACTGCGTTCATGGAGGAGCTCGACCTGGTGATCGCGGCCGACAAGGCCGGTTTCAAGTACGTGTGGCTTCCTGAGCACCACTTCCTCGACGAGTACTCCCACATGTCGGCCAACGACGCCATCGCCGGATACCTGGCGCATGCCACCGAGCGCATCCACATCGGATCGGGCATCTTCAACCCGCTCCCCCAAGTGAACCACCCGGCCAAGGTGGCCGAGCGGGTGGCCATGCTCGACCACTTGACCGGCGGCCGGTTTGAGTTCGGCACGGGCCGCGGCGCGGGCAGCCACGAAATCCTCGGCTTCCTGCACAAGGAGGGCATCACCGACACCTCCCACACCAAGGAGATCTGGGAGGACGTGATCGGCGAGTTCGCCAAGATGTGGACCCAGGACACCTACGAGGGCTACGAGGGCAAGTTCTGGTCGCTGCCACCCCGCAAGGTGCTGCCCAAGCCATGGGGCAAAGGCCACCCGGCCATGTGGTATGCCGCGGGCAACGTGACCAGCTACGCCATGGCCGCCCGCAAGGGCCTCGGCGTGCTCGGCTTCTCAGTGGGGGCCCTCGATGAGCTGGCCCCGGTGCTGGAGGCCTACAAGCGCGACATCGGCAACGCCGAGCCGGTGGGGGCGTTCGTGAACGACAACCTGATGGTGACCACCGGGGCGTTCGTGGCCGAAACCGACCAGGGGGCGGTTGACCACGCGCTGCGGTCGTCGATGACCTACCTCCAGTCCAATGTGTTCCGCTACCACGACACATTCCCCCGGCCCGAGTGGGTGCCGCCGTGGCCCCAGACCATCCCCATGCCCAGCGCCGATGACCTGTGGGAGACCGTGGGCCAGCCGGGCAGCGTGATGGGCGATCCCGACCAGGCTCTCAAGGCCTGCCAGCAATGGGCCGACGCCGGGGCCGACCAGCTGGTGTTCGGCATGGGCTCCAGCGAGCGGGCCGACGACCTGAAGACCATCGAGCTGCTGGGCAAGCACGTGATCCCCAAGATCGACACCGACCCGGTACACCGCACCACCCGCCTGCGCGAGGCCGCGGCCTAGCGCCACTGAGAAAGAACAACCAAGAGCACCCAGAAAAGAGGCTGACATGGAATTTGGAGTATTCATCCAGGGCTACGTGCCCCAGTTCCGCCGGGAGGGCGATCCCGAAGCCGAGCACAAGGCGTTAATGGAGGAGCTTGAGCTGGTGATCGCGGCCGACAAGGCCGGGTTCAAGTACGTGTGGCTCACCGAGCACCACTTCCTCGACGAGTACTCCCACCTGTCGGCCAACGACGCGGTGGCCGGGTATCTGGCCCATGCCACCGAGCGCATCCACATCGGATCGGGCATCTTCAACCCGCTCCCCCAGGTGAACCACCCGGCCAAGGTGGCCGAGCGGGTGGCCATGCTCGACCACCTGTCGGGGGGCCGCTTCGAGTTCGGCACCGGCCGGGGTGCGGGCAGCCACGAGATTCTGGGCTTTTTGCACAAAGAGGGCATCACCGACACCACCGCCACCAAGGAGATCTGGGAGGACGTGATCGGCGAGTTCGCCAAGATGTGGACCCAGGACACCTACGAGGGCTACGAGGGCAAGTTCTGGTCGCTGCCGCCCCGCAAGGTGCTGCCCAAGCCGTGGGGCAAGGGCCACCCGGCCATGTGGTACGCGGCGGGCAACACCACCAGCTATGCCATGGCCGCCCGCAAGGGCCTCGGCGTGCTGGGCTTCTCGGTGGGAGAGCTCGCCGAGCTGGCCCCGGTGCTGGAGGCCTACAAGAACGAGATCGGCAACGCCGAGCCGGTGGGGGCGTTCGTGAACGACAACATCATGGTGACCAGCGGGGCGTTCGTGGCCGAGACCACCGAGGAGGCGGTAGACGCCATCATGCGGTCGTCGATGACCTACCTCCAGTCCAACGTGTTCCGCTACCACGACACCTTCCCCCGCCCCGAGTGGGTACCGCCGTGGCCCCAGACCATCCCCATGCCCCCCCTCGAGGAGGCCCAGGCGATGATCGGCCAGCCGGGCGCGGTGATGGGCAACCCCGACCAGGCGCTCAAGGGCGCCCAGGCGTGGGCCGACGCGGGCGCCGACCAACTGGTGTTCGGATTGGGCTCGGCTGAACGGGCCGACGACCTCAAGATGATCCAGCTCATGGGCGAGCACGTGATCCCCAAGATCGACACCGACCCGGTGCACCGCACCACCCGCCTGCGCGAAGCTGGCTAGGTGGCAGGAGAGCTCAAAGGCCATCCCAACGCCGTCATCGATGTAGACGACGGGATCATCACGGTCACCCTCGACCGGCCCGACAAGCTGAACGCCATCAGCCACGACATGACCGCATCGCTGTGGGAGGCCGTGCTGGCGCTGGGCGACCGCGACGACCTGAAATGCCTCGTGATCACGGCCAAGGGCCGCTATTTCACCGCCGGACAGGACATTTCCAGCCCGGCCGGGAACCGTCCCGGCAATCCCGAGACAATGGACCAGCATCCGGGCTGGAACTTTCGCCGCGACTACCGCAGCCACCACCTGCTCTACGACGAGATGGAGGCGGTGGAGAAGCCGGTGATCATGGCCATCCAAGCGCGGTGTTTGGGGGCCGGGGTGGAGATGGCCGGGTCGGTGGACTTCCGGTTCTGCGCGCCGGAAGCATCGTTTGCTCTGCCCGAGGTGAAACTGGGCGGTATTGCCGGCAGCGGCGGCACCAGCAGGCTGACCCGTTTGATCGGACCGAGCTGGGCAAAGTGGATGGCCATGGCCACCATGGAGATCGACGCCGAACAGGCCAAGTCGATCGGGCTGATCCATGAGGTGTATCCGGCAGAGTCGCTGATGGACGAGGTGTATGCCTTCTGCCGCCACCTGATGTCGCTGCCCACTGAGGCGCTGGGACTGGCCAAGATGGCAGTGGACGTACACGCCGACGTGACCGACCGGAACATCCAGCGTCAGTTCGACCGGGTGGCGGTGTACTCCTCGGTGGCAGAGTTCGAAAAGTCAATGGAGCGCTTCGGGCGCGAGCCCGATAAGAAGTAGCTCGTTAGAGAGCTATCACAGCTCCACTAGTTGGACATCGAGTTTCTCCAACAGCGCCTCGTCGCGGGTGGCGCCGGGATTGGCAGTGGTGAGGAGTCGATCACCGAGGAAGATGCTGCTGGCCCCGGCGTGTAGACACAGGGCCTGGAGCTCGTCGGTCATCTCGTTGCGACCAGCTGACAGCCGAACCACCGATTCCGGCATCATCAGCCGTGCCGCCGCAATCGTTCTGACCAGTTCGAGGGGATCGAGTTTCTCAGTGCCGAACAGCGGGGTGCCCGGAACCTGAACCAGCAAGTTGATGGGGACGCTCTCGGGATGCGGGTCGAGTTGCGCTAGTTGGGCCAGCAGGCCAGCGCGGTCGCGCCTTGACTCCCCCATGCCGACGATTCCGCCGGTACACAGCTTCACACCGGAATCGCGGACATGGGCCAGCGTGGTCAGGCGGTCTTGGTAGACGCGGGTGGTGATGATCTCGCCGTAGAACTCGGGCGAGGTATCGAGGTTGTGGTTGTAGTAGTCGAGGCCCGCGTCGGCCAGCGTGTTGGCCTGCTCCGCGGTGAGCATGCCCAGAGTCGCACAGGTCTCCAAACCGAGCGCGCCCACCTCGCGGACCGCGTGGCTGACCTCCTCCACCTGCTGGTCGTTCGGCTCCCGCCATGCCGCACCCATGCAGAAGCGGGTTGCGCCCGCCAGTCGGGCTTTCTCGGCGGCTGCCACAATTTCGCTAGTGGGCATGAGCCGCTCGGGCTTGAGACCGGTGTTCCACTTGGCCGACTGCGGGCAATAAGCACAGTCCTCAGGACACGCCCCCGTCTTGATGGACAGCAGCATGGCGGCCTCCACCTCATGAGGATCATGGCGGGCCCGGTGGATTTGGTGGGCATCGGCCAGGAGATCGTGAAACGGGTGGGCGATCAATGCTTCAGCCTCATCAACGCTCCAGTTGTGTCTGGGTCGGAGAAGAAACTCAATCGTGGCCATTCGCGCACTCCTGAAGATTGGGGGAATTCACCGTTCTTGCGGATCTGTGGATCAGATGCCGATCTTGAATAGTCGGCGGGCGTTGGTCTCGGCGAATTTGCGGGCAACGTCCTCGACCATAGGAGCGGTGGTGTGTTTGAGGGACTCCATGCTGTGAGGGAACAGCGTGGACTCGTGGGGATAGTCGGACTCCCAGGTGATGTTGTCCTCGCCGATCGCGTCGAGGGCGGCGATGGCGGTGTCGTCGCGCAGCATGCACACAGTCATGTGCTCGGCGAAGGTCTCTCGAGGGGGGCGCTCGGCGGGGAGCTGCACTCGGAAGTTGTTGAACACGTCGCTGGACTGTTCCAGCAGGTAGGGGGCCCATCCGGCCCCGCCCTCGGAGAAGGCGACCTGAATGGACCGGTGGCGGTCCAAGATGCCGGAGAACAGCCAATCGGAGCAGGCGATCATGGAGTTGGCCCCCACGTAGGGCAGAACGAGGCACGGAGGGGCATCGTCGGACGACTTGATGAGCTTGGACGATGAGCCTATGTGCAGGCACACCACCAGGCCGGTCTCGTCCACCGCGGCCCACAGCGACTCCCAATGGTCGGTGAACACCGACGGCAGGCCCAGCGAGGTGGGATTCTCCGAGAAGGCCACCGCCCGGGCGCCCATGGCCGCGGTGCGCCGTACCTCCTCAGCAGCGGCGGCCGGATCCCACAGCGGCACCACAATCAGGGGGATGAGCCGCTCGGGGTCGGTGGCGCACCATTCCTCCAGAATGAAGTCGTTGTAGGCCCGCACGCACAGCGCGGCAAGTTCGAAGTCGTGGCTCACCACAAACCGGTGGCCGGCGAACCGGCTGAAGTCGGGGAAGTTCACCTGGGCCCAGATGCCGTCGAGGTCCATGTCGTCGAGGCGAGCCGAGGGGTCGTAGCAGCCCGGGCGCATCTCGCTGAACCGGGCCACGCCCAGCGGGTCGTCGTCGAATCCCGGCAGGGTGCGGGTGTTGCCCCGCACCGTTTGGACTATCTGGTCTTCGTACAGCCACGCCTCGGTGCCGTTTTCCAACTCGACGACTCGGGGGCCGCGGTCGCGGTAGGCCGCAGGCAGGCGACTCTGCCACAGATGGGGCGGCTCGATGATGTGGTCGTCAACCGATATGGGCTTGACGTCGGCTGGAAGCATGGACGCCCCAGGATAGTGTTCGAGTGTGATTAGCCGGATGTGGGCTCTGTTGCTTGTGGCAGTCCTCGTGATGGCTGCCTGCGGCAACGACGCAGAGGAGCCTGAGGCGGCCGTGGTCGAGACCGTGGACCTGGACGAGATTCCGACGGTGGCCGCCCCGACACCGACACCGATGCCCGCTACTCCGACCCCAACCCCCGAACCCACCGCCCTCCCTCTCCCGGAGCTGCTGGTATGGCCCACCTTCGAGCCTGAGGCGTGGCCGCGCACTCCTGACGAGGCGGCGGCGGCCTTTGCGCGGCAAGTGGCTCGGGGAGAAAGGGGCACCGAGCCCCGTCCCGCGGTGCAGAACGGCGCCACCGCCACCGCAGAGCTGCCCCGACTGGCCGAGGACGGCTCGCCGTTCGGGCTGGCCTCCACCATCCACATGCAGCAAGTTCAACTTGACGACGGCACGCTGACCTGGGTGGTGATCAGCGCCCAGTCGGACGACATCGTGGTGGAATCCCCAATGGTGGGCGAACTGCTGGCCGGGGGCACCGTTGTGGTGGGTGAAGGCCAGGGCTTCGAAGGCACAATCGTGTTCCAGATCGAAGACCAAGACGGCCTATTGGGCCTGGCCTTGGCCCAAGGAGGAGCACTGGGCGAGAACCACCCCTTCGAGACCCCCCTGCCCTTCGATCAACGCCCCGCCTCCGGCCATTGGGCAACCCTCACCGGCTTCACCGACTCCGCCGTAGACGGCAGCCTCTCCGCCCTAACCATGCTCCCCATGCGACTGGTCGACGCCTCATAGGCGAAACCGGGGGATTTTCGGAGCCCGAGAGGAGAATCGAACTCCTGACCTATTCATTACGAATGAATTGCTCTGCCGACTGAGCTACTCGGGCGCGGGGGTCAGGCTACCAGCCCTATTGGCGGGGGAGAGATAGGAAAAGGGACTGTAGGAGGAGGGGTTCGTTGGGGTTTCTCACCAGGCAGGCGTGGGTGTCGCGGATGCGGGTTATGGCGGCGACGGCTTCGGGGGCATGGCGATTGTCGGCCATTTGCTGGCGATAGAAAGCGGCCAGGGTGGCTAGGCCGAAACGGAGTTCGTCGGCTCGCAGGAGGCGTTGTTCTCGGCGGTGGCGGGCGTCCATTTCCCGGCGCAGGCGGGCTTGGGCGCCCACGTCGGCTTCGATTCGGGCCAGGTCTTCGGACTCGGCTTGCTGGCGAGCAGTCAAGGGAGCTTGGGCTTCATCGATGAGCGATCGCAGTTCGTCGACCAGGGCCGACACCGTGGCACCGGTGCCGTCTAGCCGGGCTGGCGTCGCGGCCCACGCACGGCGACGGGCACCGAGGCCCTCGTCGGTGGCCAGCAGCCGAGCCCGGCTCACGTCGCCAGCCGCGGCGGCCACGATGTCGTCCAGGCCCTTGGAGCTCACCCCCTCGCGCTCGAGAATGCGGCGCACATCGTCGTCGGGCACCGGGTCGAACTCCACGATGACGCAGCGGGAGGCCACGGTGGTGTGATCGGGGGGGATCTCCTCGCTCAGCAGCACGATGACCGCGGTGGGGGGCGGCTCTTCAATGGTCTTGAGCAGACTGGCCACGGCTTCGGGCTCGGCGGTTTGGAACCGGTCGCAGACGATCACCTTGAGGCGGCCTTCCACCGGGCTGCGGGACGCCTCGAAGATGATCTCGTCGGCCTCGACCACCCTCAGAGTCCGACCCTCGGGCTCGTGAATGGCCACGTCGGGGTGGCGACCGGCCAGGGCCAGGCGGCGGCTTCGGGAATCGTCTCCGATCAGCGCGGCGGCAAAAGCCAGGGCGGCGGTGCGCTTGCCGGTACCGCGCGGGCCACAGAACAGATAGGCGTGCACCGGTTGGGCCGCAGCTGAGGCCAAGAGCTCGGCTACCCGGGGCTGTCCCTCCAAGGCAGCCCAGACGTCGTCGACGGCATCGTCGATACCGGGCAGCGAGTCGCCCGGCGAATCGGAGTGCCGTTCATCCTGGCTCAGCAGGTCAGACACCGAGTCGATCCCGAACCGCGGCGTACACCGCTTCAGCTACTTCGCCGACCGGGCCACTCCCGTCGACCACCACCCACTGGTCGGGGTTCTGCTCGGCCAGGGTCCGGAACCCGTCGAGCACACGCTGGTGGAAATCGGCGTCCTCGGCTTCGATTCGGTCGCCGGGCGATGACCGACGAGTCCGGGCCACCTCCTCGGACACCACCAGCAGCACGTTCAGGTCGCTTTGGAGGCCGCCGGTGGCAAAAAGCGACAGGGCCAGGACATCGTCCACCCCCAAGTGGCGTCCGAAGCCCTGATAGGCCAGCGATGACCCGATGAACCGGTCGGTGACCACATGAATCCCCGCGGCCAAAGCAGGGCGGATCACCTCGGCGACGTGCTGGGCCCGGTCGGCGGCCATCAGCAGGGCCTCGGCATGGGGCGACAGCGCCAGCTCGGGCGAATCCAACACCAGCGAGCGAATCCGGGCCCCTGAATCAGTGGCGCCGGGTTCGAATGTGAGCTTGGCCCCCAGCCGCTCAGCCAGCAGCTTGGCCTGCGTGCTCTTGCCCACGGCCTCGCCGCCTTCGAAGGCAATCAGGCGGCCGGTCATGACTTGGCCCCTCGCCGGGAGACCAGGGTCAGGAAACCGGCAGCCACCATGATGAGGGCGGCCAGCCACAACGTGAGGCGAACGCCGGGGATGATCACGTCAAAGCCGAGGATGTTCACATCTTTGTCGAAGAACTTGTCCGACAGCCCGTTCAGAAAGAGGGCCAGCGCGGGGCCGAGCAGCAGGGCGAGCATCACCGACGACCGCACCAGCGTGAACAGCCCGGCAAAGACCCGAGCCCGCAGCTCCTCGGTGGCGTTCTCCTGGAGCAGGGTGATCCCCAGCACATAGACCGTCCCCGCACACACGCCGAGCCCGCCCACAAGCAGGGCTGATCCGAGCAGCGTCCACATCGACGTGGCGACAAAGAGGCAGATGCCGGCCCCGAATACCGCGGCTACGAAGACCCGCTCTTTGTGCAACTGGCTCTGTTTCGCGGCCAACCCGGCAATTCCCAGAGCCACGCCGATTCCCAGAGCCACCATAAAGGTGAGGAACCCGTCACCGCCATCCACGTTGAGCACATCTTCAGCAAACACCGGACCCAAGGGAATGATCATTCCCCCGCCGATCAAACCCACCGCGAGGGCGACGTTCACCGTCCGTACAGTGGGGTTCACGAAGATGAAGCTCCAGCCCTCCCGCAAGTCTTGAAAGACCTGTTCGGGAGCCCACAGCCGGGTTGAGTCGTCGGGCTCAGCACCGGTTGACTGAGGGCCCCGGGGCAGGGCGAGTCGAGAGACAATCGCCGCGGCCACCGCGAATGACGCGGCATCGAGGTAGAACGCAATCGACTCTGTGTCGATGCGCAGGAAATCGACCGCGCCGATGTCATCGATGACGTTGGCCAAATCAGCGAGGCCGATGAAGATGCCCGCGGCAATCGGGAACGTGCCATAGGCGGCAACCAGGGAGAGGGAGTTGACTGCGGTCAGCTTCTCCCGGGGCACCAGATTGGGTACCGAGGCCTCTTTGGCCGGGGCCCACAGCAGGGCGAATCCCTCCAGGATCAGCGAGGCCAGCACGAGCTGCCAGACGAAGTCCACAAACGGCAGCCAGAGCAAAGTGGCGGCCCGGCCCAGATCGCACACCACCATCGTCCGTTTGCGATCCCAGCGGTCCACCAGCACTCCGGCCGCCGAGCCGAAGATGAGCCCGGGCAGGAAGCGGGCGATCATCACATAGGCCACCGAGGCCTCCGGGGTCCCGCCGCCGACGCGGTTGGCGGTGATGAGGATGGCGAACAGGGCTAACCAGTCGCCGCCGGAGGAGAAGATCTGGGCAATCCACAGCCTGAAGTACTGGGCGCTGCCGAAAATCCGGTCAACTCGAGCAGAGGCAACCCCAGAGGACTCGTCAAAAGCCATGCCGGGCCGCCTCCACCCGCTCAGGGTAGCTACTGGCCTACGATTCCGACCGAGGCGACGGCTTTTTCTTTGCCGCCCCCGACTTGGCCGCAGTCTTCTTCTTGGCCGTCCCTGTCTTCGCCGCGGTCTTCTTCTTGGCCGTGGACTTGCGACGAGCCGCAGGTTTGCCGCCACCGGCGGCCACTTTGTCCCGCCGGACCTGGAGCAGCTCCGCAGCCCGCTCCACGGTGAGGGCTTCCACCGAGTCGCCCTTGCCCAACGAGGCGTTCACTTCGCCATCGGTCACATAGGGGCCATAGCGGCCGTCCTTGACCACCATCGGCTTGTCGGTGGCCGGATCGGGGCCCAGGTCGCGAAGGGGCGGCTTGGCCGTCTGGCCTCGTCGCCGGCGGGGCTGGGCCAACAGCTCCAGGCACTGCTCCAGCGTGATGGTGAACAGCTGATCTTCGGATTCGAGGCTCCGATTCTCCTTGCCCTTGCTGAGGTACGGCCCGTAGCGCCCGTTCTGAACCACAACCTCGGTGTCGTCGGCGGGATCGACGCCCACCACCCGAGGCAGCGATAGCACCTTGAGGGCCTCTTCCAGGGTGACCGTGTCGGGCTGCATGTCGGCCAGCAGCGATGCCCGCTTGGGCTTTTCCCCGCCGTTGGCTGGATCTTCGCCCACTTGGACATAGGGGCCGAACCGGCCGGTGCGCACAACCACCGGCAGGCCGGTTTCGGGATCGTCGCCCAGGGTGCGATCGCCAGACGGCGCCGCGATGAAATCCAGCGCCCGATCCAAGGTCAGCTCGTCGGGGGGCAGGTCGTCGGGAAGGCTGGCCCGGTCGTCGCCGCGCTGCACATAGGGCCCATAGCGCCCGACCCTGACCACCACCGGCTCACCGCTTTCGTCGGCGCCGATGGGAATGGAGTTCACCGCCCGGGCGTCGATGTCGCCCAAGCGATCAGACACCGCGGTGCGAAGCCCGTACTTGGCCACACCGTGGGCAGACTTGTCGTCGAGCTCGCCATCGGCAGGCCCGAAATAGAACCTGCTCAACCAGGGAATGGACTCACGGTCGCCCGAGGCGATGCCGTCGAGATCATCCTCCATGCGAGCGGTGAAGGCGTAGTCCACCAGGTTGGGAAAGTGCTGCTCCAGCAGGCTGACCACCGAAAACGCCGTGAACGAGGGCACCAGGGCCGAACCCTTCTTCCACACGTAGCCCCGGTCGACGATGGTGTTCATGATGCTGGCGTAGGTGGACGGACGGCCGACCCCCAGCTCCTCCAGCCGGCGCACCAGTGATGCCTCGGTATAGCGAGCCGGGGGCTGGGTGGCGTGGCCGGCAGACGCCAGTTCCTCGATGGCCAGCGGATCACCGGCCGCCAGCGACGGCATCCGCCGCTCCGCCTCCTCCTGGTCGGCCTCGTCGTCGGTGCCCTCGGTGTACACCCGGCGGAAACCCTCATGGGTGATCACCGTCCCGGCGGCCGAGAAGGCGGCGTCGCGCCCGTCGCTGGCGGCTCCACCGAGGTCGACGTGGACAGTCTCGCCCACCGTGTCGGTCATCTGGGAAGCCACCGTGCGCTGCCAGATCAGCTCGTAGACCTGGGCCTCCAACTTGGGCACCTCGGCCCTTACTTCCTCAGGAGAGCGGAACTGGTCGCCGGAAGGGCGAATGGCCTCGTGGGCCTCTTGGGCGTTTTTGACCTTCTTGGCATAGCGGCGGGGTTCGTCGGGCAAAAAGGAAGCGCCGTAGCGATCCGAGACCACGGCTCGCGCCGCCCGCAAGGCAGTGTCCGACAGGGTGGTGCTGTCGGTGCGCATATAGGTGATGTAGCCCTTCTCATACAGCGACTGGGCCGCCCTCATGGCCATGGCCGCCGACAGGCGCAGCTTGCGTCCGGCCTCCTGCTGGAAGGTGGAGGTCATGAACGGCGCCGCGGGCCGGCGGCGGTAGGGCTTGACCTCTACGGCTCGCACGCTGATCTCGGCGTCGGCCAGCCCCCGGGCCAATCCGTGAGCCGCCTCCTCGTCGAGATGGACGGTGTCGGGACTGCGGAGCTGGCCGTCGCTGGCAAAGTCCTTGCCAGTGGCCACTCTGGCTCCGTCCACCGCGGTGAGCGTGGCGCTGAACGTGGGAGGATCGCCGGGGTCCAGTTCGCCCAGCACTCGGAATTCCGCGCTAAGGCTCCAGTAGTCGGCCGCGGTGAAGGCCATGCGCTCCCGCTCCCGCTCAACCACGATGCGGGTGGCCACGCTCTGCACCCGGCCGGCCGAGAGGCGGGGCAGCACCTTCTTCCACAGCACAGGCGACACTTCGTAGCCGTACAGCCGGTCTAACAGCCGGCGGGCTTCTTGGGCATCCACCAGGCGGCGGTCCAGATCCCGGGGGGATTCGATGGCCTCCTGGATGGCCGACGGGGTTATCTCGTGGAACACCATCCGCTTCACGTTGACGTCGGCCTTGGGGGACAGCACTTCGAGCAGGTGCCAGGCGATCGCCTCTCCCTCGCGGTCTTCGTCGGTGGCGAGATACAGCTCGTCGGCCTCCTTGAGCAACTGCTTCAGCTTGCGAATCTGAGACTTCTTGTCGGAGGGCACCACATACAGCGGCTTGAAGTCGTTGTCGACGTCGATTCCCAAGCGGGACCACGACTCATTCCGATAAGCCGCCGGCACCTCGCTGGCGTTGCTGGGCAGATCTCTGATGTGTCCGATTGACGACTCCACCACGTAGCCGGTACCTAAATAGCCCGCGATCGTCTTGGCCTTGGCCGGAGACTCGACGATGACGAGGGCGTTGGACACGGGGAGAAAGTAGGGGGTGGGAGGGAGTGGTTGTCAAACAGACCATAAACCCAATCGGGCACAAGTCTGGGGATCAGGTCTTGTCTGCGTACTTCGGGCGGGGCTCAGTACGGGACAAAATCACCAGGCCGACAACCGCGGCGATCAGCGATCCCACCAGAATGCCGATCCTGGACTCATCGGCGATGGAATCATCGGTGAAGGCCAAGCGAGAGATGAAGAGCGACACGGTGAAGCCGATGCCGGCCACCATGGCCAGCCCCACCATGTGGCTACCAGCCAGCGACTTGGGAATGGTGACCCATCCCAACCGGTGGGCGATCCATGAGAACAACGAGATGCCCGCGGTCTTGCCCACCACCAGCCCGATCACCACTCCCAGTGTCACCGGTGAGGTAACCGCATCGGAGAGCACTTCTCCAGAAAGCTCAACCCCGGCGGCGGACAGAGCAAAGAGAGGAATGATGATGTAGCCGGCAATGGGATGGAGCAGCTCTTCAATCCGCAGACTGACGGGCTGCGACTCTCGGATGTGGAATCCCACCCGGCGCACATCGTCGGTGTGTATGTGATCTTGCATCTGGAGCCAATTCGCCCAGCGGCGAGCCTCGTCTTCCGACTGGAGGGGCTTGGCCGGCGTGACCAGACCGAGGATCACTCCGGCAATGGTGGCGTGAACGCCTGATTCATATACGGCCAGCCAGAAGGCCACCCCGATGACGAGGTAAATCGGCAGATACCAAACATGGAGTCGGCGAAGAACGAGAATGCCCGCCAGCAGTATGGCGGCGGTGAGCAGCCAGTTGCTCGAGAGATCACTGGTGTAGAAGATGGCGATCACCAGAATCGCGCCGATGTCGTCCACAATGGCCAGCGTCAGCAGGAACACCTTCATCTGTCGAGAAATGCGATTGCCCAGCAGCGATAGAACGCCTATGGCAAAGGCGATGTCGGTGGCCATGGGGATTCCCCAGCCGTCTTGACCCGGTCCTCCGGCATTGAAGGCGAAGTAGACGAGGGCAGGCACCACCATGCCGCCGAGCGCGGCCACCGCGGGCAGCGCGGCGAAGCGGGGATCCCGGAGCTGGCCGGTTACCATCTCCCGTTTGATCTCCAGCCCGATCACGAAGAAGAACACGGCCATCAGGCCGTCTTGGACGATGTGCTCGAGGTTCTGCGCAAAGTGGTAGTCGCCCACCGAGAACGACACGTAGGTGTGCCAGAAGTCGTAGTAGGAGTCCTGCCATGGTGAGTTGACCCAGACGAGGGCGACCACGGTGGCGATGAGCATGAGAACGCCGCCGGCGGCTTCGATGGCCGCGAAATGGAGGATGGGACGGCCGATGAATCGAGCCAATCGACTTTGGCCACCCAGGAAGGTCAGATCGCTGAGAGGGTTCTTTTCAGCCATCGGAGTTGTTGGAGGCGAGATGGATGGACAGCGAAACCTCGGTTCCATCGGGCCCGCTGTGAATCTCGACATCGTCGGAGAGCACCCGCATGAGATAGATGCCCAAACCCCGCTCGAAATTCAAGCGGCTGGGATCGTCGGGCTCGGGGAGAACCTGAATCTGATCGGGGTAGAAGCCAAAGCCCCGATCAGTGATATGGAACTCAAGCCGGTCGTCGGTGATCGTACAGCGAATGTGAATGGAATCGTCACGACAGGCTCGGGCATGGGCTTCAATGGCGTTGGTGGTGGCCTCGGAGACAGCCACCTTGAAGTCTTCGATGCGCTCCCGACTTAGGGTTGAGTCCATCTCGGCCGCCTCCACCACCAACGATCGAACCAGCGAAAGGTATTCGGGGCGAGCCGGAATCTCGAAGTCGAACCGGGCCGGATCGGATGTCATGAGCTGGAGTCCTCAATGGCCGCCGAGACCGAGTCGAACACATCCAGGACGCGGTCGAGTCGAGTCAGCTCGATCAGATCGGCGAGTCGGGCGCCCGCCATCACCAGCCGAATGTCTCCCCCGGCACTTCGCACTCGCTTAGCCCCGCCCATGAGCACGCCCAGCCCGGTGGAATCGATGAAGTCCACCCCGGAGAGATCGATCACCACGTTCTGCGCCCCGGTGCCGATCACCGCCAACAGCCGTTGGCGGAAGCGAGGCGCAGTGGCCATGTCGATCTCGCCGGTGACCGTCAGAACTTCCCATCGCCCGTGTGAGGCAACGGTGACACCAAATTCCACGAAATATCAGACTAGTTGGATGCAGATCCCGTTTCTGTCAGCGGCATTTATTCCACCCGAACGGTTAACGCCTCTTGAATGGCCACAGAGGGAAACAGGCGGCCCACGATGGGCACGGCGGGTTCGGGGCGATAGCGCACCGTCACCCGAAGTAGGCCACCAGTAGTGCGACTCCCAGCAGTTTCCACCTGCAACCGGCTCGCATCCAGCCCGGTAGCGGCAACCGCCCCCGCTCGGGCCGCTTCGGTGGTGGGATCAACCGCGGCGGCTCGGGCCGCTTCCCGGGCCGCGTGGACCACCAGTACATGGTCGCGCACCAGCAAGCCGACCTGTACCAACACCAATGCCACCGCCATGATCAGGGGCAGCACCAGCGCGGTCTCCACCGCGGCCTGACCCCGGTCGCGACGCGGCAAACCCGCATCCAACCGGGCATTTGCCGCCACCGATCAGCTGACGAGGCCGGTGATGTGTCGGAATACGGCGTCGAGAAGGTTGGCGATGCGGTTGGTCTTGGTGACCCAGGACACGAGGAGCATGGCCACCGCGGCAGCCCCCAAGAGTATGAGGGCATACTCGGCCGTAGCCTGACCACGATCGGACCGCAGCCGGGCCAGCCACGAATGCAGGGCGAGCAACCATCGAAGCAAAATCATTCGGTGTACCTGTTTGGGATAGACGCGGCGGGGGAAGTGGGGGCCCTGGTCATCGGCGCAAGACGGTCAGCGTCTCGGCCAGCACTGGGGCCAAGGTGAGGAGGATGAACGCGGGCAGAATGCAAGACACCAAAGGCAGCAGCAGCCGCAGGGGCAATCGACGAGCTTGCTCTTCAGCCCGGCGGCGGCGCAGGAGGCGGCTGTCGGCGGCCAGTTGCTCTAGGGCGGGCTCCAACTCGGTGCCGTAGCGATCGCCGTCGATCAGCACCCTGGCCAATGGGCGCACCGGCTCGCCCACGCGGTCGGGAAGAGGCTCCAGGGCATCGGCCAGACGCATCCCGCTGTGGGCCCGCTGAACGGCCTCGGCCAGTCCTAGTCCCACTGGACCGCGGAGACGCTCCCCCACCGCGGCCACCGCAAGATGGACATTGAGCCCCGAGGAGGCGGCCAGACGGAGCAGGTCGATGGCTTCGGGAAGCTCTTCGATGATCTCAGCCTGCTTCCGGCGATGCCGTTGGGCCCGTCGGCGGTGAGGAGTGATCCATACCAGCAATCCCATACCCACCCCCAGCACCGGATGGACGGCCAATGCGATCACGGCGGCCAGTGCGAACCCGACAGCCGGAGCGGCGAGCATCGAGTGGGCCCGCGGTCGGGTCGGAGAGGGAGACCGGACTTGTCGAGGCCGCCGGTGCCAACCCCACAGCACCACCACGGCCGTCCACAGCAACCCCAGAGCGACCGGTAGCGCCACTTCGCTCGCGAACCCCAGAACAGTCGGTAGCGCCACTTCAGTCCCGGGCGTTGACAATCCGGCGCATCCACAGCGCGCCGACTGCATCGAGGCCCAAACCGAGGGCGAGGATTGCCAAGCCGAGGCGGGTGGTGAACAAAAAGCCGGCCGTATGGTCGCCCACGCCGGCCGACAAGAGCATGAACCCGAGGGGCAGAGCGGCGATCATCATGGCCGACACCCGGGCCTGCGACGTGAGCGAGCGCACCTCCAACTCAAGCGCCGCCCGATCCCGCAGAGTGGCCGCCACTCCGTCGATGGCCCGAGCCCGAGCCCCGCCTGCGGTGGCGGCGAACGCCATTGCCGCCGCGGCCAGGCCCGCACCGCTGTCGGGACGCCGACGGGCCCAGCGGTCGAATACGTCGGCGCTGCGAAGCCCTCGCCGAAGCTCATCGGCCAGCGGCACCACCTCTTGGTGCAGCGGAGGCGGAGTGCTGGTGGCGGCCTCCACCGCGGCGGGACCGAGCTGCAAACCGGTCCGCAGCCCTCGGGCGATGGCCTCCAAGAAGCCGGGAAGCTGCGCCTCAATCACCCGGTCGCGACGATGGCGATTAGCCCTTAGCACCGCCAATGCGACGGCGATGCCCACAGCAACGCCAATGCACGCGCCAGCAACACCCGCCTGGACCGCGCCGAAACCGGCACCCACGAGCGCGATTGCTCCTAGTCCCCTCCAGATTTGGGCCGAGGTCAGGCTCAAACCAGCCTGGACCGCCATGGCTTGCACCCGCTCGACCACCGTGGCCAGACCTGCTCGAACCCCGGTCATTGGTCAAGCCACTGGGGATCGGGATCGGCAGCGTCAGGCACTCGGGCCCTGACCGCGGGCAGGCTGCACAATTGGAACTCGTCGGCGATCGGGAACAACCGGGGCCGGCTGCCGTCGCCAGAGCGGTCGATTTCGGCCAGCGAAGTGATGCGGCGCTGGCCCTGAGGGCGACGGGCGACATGGACCACCAGATCCACCGCCGCGGTGATCTGCTCTCGCACTGCGGCCAGGGGCACGGCACCGCCATCGAGGAGGACCATGGTCTCCAGCCGGCTGACAGCGTCAGCCGGGCTGTTGGCATGGCAGGTGGAAAGCGACCCCTCGTGGCCGGTGTTCATGGCTTGGAGCATGTCGAGGGTCTCCGCTCCCCGGACTTCTCCCACGATGATGCGGTCGGGCCTCATCCGCAGGGCGTTGCGCACCAGTTGTCGGATGGTGACCGGCGCCACTCCGTCGGCATCCACCGGCCGAGCCTCAAGGCGCACGACGTGGTCGCTGCCCAGAGCCAGTTCGGCGGCGTCCTCCACCGTGACCACGCGTTCGCCCTGAGGGATGGATACGGCCAGCGCATTCAGCAGGGTGGTTTTGCCCGCCCCCGCGCCGCCCGAAACCACCAGGTTGCAGCGAGCGCCCACCGCCCAACGCAGCGCCGCCACTACTCCCGGAGGGGCGAATTCCTCCAAGGGCACTGGGCGGACCGAGAAGCGGCGAATGGTCACATAGGGGCCGTCCACCGCCACCGGCGGCACCACGGCGTTGAGGCGAGATCCGTCGGGTAGTCGAGCGTCCACCATCGGTGAGCTGCGGTCGATGCGACGGCCCAACGGTGCCACCGTTTGCTCGATGAGCAGCTCGATGGTCTCGGTGTCCAAGATCGTGTTGGTGGTCTCCAAGCGGCCGCGACGCTCGACCCACACCGGACCGGGGCCGTTCACCATGATCTCCGACACCGACGGATCGCGCAGGAACGGCTCAATGGCCTCCTTGCCGCCCCCACTGCGACTCCAGACCACCGTTCAGACCTCCTCGGTGAGACGGCCGAGCACCTTGATCGCACCCTTGGGCACCCGTGTCCTCAACATCCCGGCATCCACCGCTCGAGCGATGTCGGGGTCGACGGCCACGGTGGCGAGCACCGGCGCGCCGATGGCCCGCTCGCAATCGGATCGGGTCAGGGCCCGACCAGCCTCGGCCACCAGCACCACCCCGCTGGGCCGGACCGAGAGCGACACCGTGCGGCGCAGAGCCAGATAGCACGCCCGGGTGACCAGCACCGACCGATCGGCCTCGGCGGCCAACCGCCAGCGGAGCTCGTGGCCTAAACCAAGGTCAGACGCCTCCCCTTTGGCCGTCAACACCCCCGCATCCACCACCACGACGGCACCGGAGGCCAGCCAATCCACGAGCTCGTCGGCCCTTCGAGCGCTCAGCGGCCCCTGGCCCCGGGGAAGCAGCGACAGGTTGGGAGTCAGCTCCTCGAGCACCCGCTCCAGCGAACAGGGGGCGAGGTCGCTACTCAGCCACTGAGCCAGACCCGACACGGGCTCGGCGCTGCCGAACACCGCGGGCAGATCACCGCACAGGTCGACGAGCAGAACGGGCCGGTCGCGATCTTGGGCGGCATGTAAGCTGACAAGAGCCGCGATCACAGTTGTGCCCGAACCCCCCTTGGTTGACCAACAGGTCACCAGCATGAAAACCTCCGCGAGTTGATCGCTGCGGCGAACAGAGGGGAACTCAGAACAATCTATGTTGAAAATGACCGATAATCAACAGAGATTCTCCTCTGGGCTCGACATTGGCCGTCTGCTACGGCCTTTCGCCGGGCTGGCAGTGCCTGCGGGGGCGGTGATCGCCGCTCTGGCGGTGGGGGCCATCCTGTTGGGGGTGTTCGGGGCCAACCCGCTCACCGGTTATCGGGAGCTGTTCACCGGGGCATTCGGAGGCCCAGACGAACTGGCCGCTACCGCCTTGAAATCCATTCCCCTCATGCTGGTGGGCGTTGGCATCTGCATCGCCTTTCGCACCGGCGTCATCAACATCGGCGGCGAGGGGCAGATCATCATGGGGGCCATCCTGGCCACGCTGGTGGCGTTGGCCCTGCCCGATGTCCCCCGCCCGATCCTGGTGCCGCTGGTGATGATCGCCGGAGGCATCGGCGGGGGGATCTGGGGGGCGATCCCCGGCGCACTGAAGGCCTACAGCGGGGTCAACGAGATCCTCAGCACCATCATGATGAACATCATCGCCGGGTTCTTCATGAGCTTCTTGCTCGAAGACTGGCTCATCGAACCCGGTGCAATCAGAATCCAGCAGACCAAGCGCTTGAGCCACAACGCCGACCTGCCCATCCTGCCGGGAGGGACGCGCCTGCACCTGGGCATTGTGGTGGCGCTGATCGTGGCCATTCTTGGCTACCTACTGTTGTTCCGCAGCAGCTTGGGCATGCGCTTGCGGGCGGTGGGCCACAATCCCCATGCGTCGCGGGCCGCGGGCATGAAAGTGGAGCTCAGCATTACCCAGGCATTGGCCTTCAGCGGCGCCTGTGCCGGCATCGCCGGTGCGGTGCTGGTGTTCGGCAGCGAATCGCATCGGCTGATCGGCGAGGGAGGCCCGTTGGCCTTCACCCAGAGCGCGGGATTCAACGGCATTGTGACCGCGTTGTTCGGCGGGCTGCACCCGCTGTTCACTGTGCTGTCGTCTTATCTGTTTGGCGGAATGCTGGCCGGAGGCATCTCTCTCCAGCGAGCGGTGCAGGTGCCCCAGGCCTTGGTGATTGCCCTCAACGGCGTGGTTGTGGTGTTCGTGGTGGGAAGCCTCAAACTGCGAACCCGAGTACAGCGATGGGCTGAAGGCGATATCCAGATGGAGGATCGGGCATGAACGATTTCTTCACCGTCGCCATCATCACCGCCACCCTGGCGTCGGGCATCCGACTGGCGGTGCCCTTCCTGCTGGCCGCGCTCGGAGAGGCGGTGGGCCAGAGGGCTGGCGTACTGAACCTGGGCGTGGAGGGCGTCATGCTCATCGGCGCGTTCGCGGCCTACTACACCGCACTGGAATCAGGCAGTGCTGCTTTCGGGCTGCTTATGGGACTCGTGGTGGGAATGGTGATGGGCCTCATCTACGCCTTCATCACCGTGGTGATGCACGCCGAACAGGGCATCAGCGGAATCGGGATCTATCTCTTCGGATTGGGCTTCACCGATCTGTTGTTCCAGAAGCAGGTAGGCACCCCGAGGCCCATCAGCGGGTTGCAAGCCAAGCCCTTCAACTGGCTGGCCGACGACACCGGGCGGGCGGGCGAGCTGCTGTTCAGCCACACCATCTTGACCTATGTCGCTTTCTTGCTGGTGCCCGTGATCTATTTCCTCATCACCCGAACCACCTTCGGCCTCAACGTGAGGGCCGTGGGGGAGAACCCGCAAGCGGCCGACACCCTGGGCGTGAGCGTGAACGGCATTCGCACTGCCGCCATCGTCATCGGCAACACCATGGCCGGGCTGGCCGGGGCGGCTCTGGCCCTGGAGATCGGGATCTTCCAGCAGAACCTCACCGCCGGCCGCGGGTTCATCGCCATCGCCCTGGTGTACTTCGGGGCGTGGCGGCCGGTTGGAGTGATGGCCGGCTCTCTGCTGTTCGGCATCGTGTCTTCCACCGTGCTGCAACTCCAGGTGCAAGACGTGATCTCCGGATCGGTGGCATCCATCGCCAACATGGCACCCGCAGTATTGACCGTGATCGTGCTGGTGGTGGTGAGCCGTCGCATCGGCCAACCAGCCGCCCTCACCCGACCGTTCACCCGGGACAGTTGATCTCAGGTCGGTAAGTGACGGCGCCTTAACGCGTCCATCGGGGATCAACCGCGGATTTTTCGCTACTGTGTGCAGATCAACTCGGGGTGCCGATTCAACCAGGTGTCCCAGGGCGGGGTGTTGTGAGTTCCAGAATTGAACTGACCAACGTTTACAAGATATTTGGGGCTCGCCCGAAAGGTCGGGCACTGAAGATGGCCCAATCGGGCATCATGAAGGACGATGTTCAGGCGGCCACCGACCATGTGATTGGCCTGCACGATGTGAGCTTCTCGGTGGAAGACGGGGAGATCTTCGTGATCATGGGCCTGTCCGGGTCGGGCAAGTCCACCGCCATCCGGACGGTTAACCGGCTCCACGACATCACCGCAGGAACTGTTGTCGTGGACGGTACCGACGTGGCCACCTTGAACAAGCGAGAGCTGGAGCATTTTCGGCGGGAGAAGATGGGCATGGTGTTCCAGCACTTCGCCCTCTTTCCCCACCGAACCGTGGTGGACAACGTGGCCTACGGCCTCAAAGTCAACGGAGTGGCCACCGATGCTCGCCGCCGCCGAGCGCTCGAAGCGCTGGAGCTAGTGGGTCTGGAGCGCTTCTATCTCTCGTTCCCCCGCGAGCTGTCAGGCGGGATGCAGCAGCGAGTCGGTTTGGCCCGGGCACTGGCTGCCGACCTCGACATACTCCTAATGGACGAGGCGTTCAGCGCCCTCGACCCCCTCATCCGCCGCCAGATGCAAGACGAGCTGCTAGCCATGCAGGGGGAAATGCTGCACAAGACCATCCTGTTCATCACCCACGACCTCAACGAGGCCCTGCGGGTGGGCGATCGGGTGTGCATCATGAAAGACGGAGCCGTAGTGCAAATCGGCACACCCGAGGAGATTCTCCGCGATCCCGCTACGGCTTATGTGGCCGAGTTCGTAAAGGACGTGGACCAGGGTCGGGTGTTGCAGGTGGAGAGCGTGATGACCCCGCCGTCGCCCTTCACCCTGGGAACAACCGTCGGCGAGGCAATTGCTGCCTTGAGCGAAAGGGGCAGTGCGTTTTGCATAGACGATGAAGGTCGTCCCGTAGGGGTGGTTACCCGTGATCTGCTGGCCGCCTCCCATCAGGCACCGGTGGAATCGGTGATGAACACGGAATTCGGCGTCACCACCCGCTCAGCTCCCCTGGTGGATGCCTATGAGCTTTGCGCCAGCGGTGACCTGGTCGCCGTTGTCGATGACAAAGGGGCCCTGGAGGGCCGAATCCACGCCCTAGACCTGCTAGCTGAACTCGGCGAGATCGAGTCCAAAGCAGAGCAGGTCAAAGCCGCCGATCCCTCAGTAGGAGAGGCTCGGCTATGACAGTGGTCGCTGAGAACTGGTTCAACTCCGGCTGGCGGAACAATGAGTGGCTGAACGACTGGGAAATCCCCTTTGGCCGCTGGGTAGAAGAGGGCATTCTCTGGCTCAATGAAGAGGCAGAGTCGGTCTTCAGGGTGATCAAGTGGCCGTTCGAGAACCTGCTTGACCTGTTAACCGACGACATCCTGCTCAACATTCCTTGGCCGTTCATGCTGCTGGTTTTCGTGGTTCTCGGTTTTCTGGTTCGTGACGTGAAGGTGGGATGCGGTGCTGCGGCCGGCATCCTGCTGTGCGGGGTTCTGGGGCCTGACTATTGGCGTCTCACGATGCAGACCATCGGGATCATTCTGGTGGCGGTCATCATCTGCGTGGCTATTGGGCTTCCATTTGGCGTGCTGTGCGCCCGCAGCGATCGGGTTTGGAACATCACCAGACCGGTATTGGACGGCATGCAGTTGGTCCATGCCTTTAGCTATTTGATCGCCATCATCTTCTTCTTCGGCGTTGGCCCGGTGCCCGGCACGATTGCCACCATGATTTTTGCTTTACCCCCCATGATCCGATTGACCAATCTGGGCATCCGTCAAGTGCCCGGCGACGTGGTGGAGGCCGCCCGCTCCTACGGGGCGTCGAACTTCCGCGTGCTCACCGATGTTCAGCTTCCCCTGGCCCGACCAGCCATCATGACCGGTGTCAACCAGGTTCTGCTGTTGGCCTTGTCGTTCGTTGGCATCATTGCAGTCATCGCTGGCGGCGGGCTCGGCCAGCTGGTGCTGCGAGGCATCAACACCAGCGACCCCGCTCTGGGTGCAGCATCAGGTTTGGCACTGTATTTGGTGGGTGTTGTCATGGATCGCCTCAGCCAGCCCGACCCGTCGGACAACCGCACCCTGATCCGCAAAATCGGTGCAGCTTGGCGAGGCCAATACACCGTTCCAACCGTCCCCTCCGCCGAACCGGAAGAGGTCGCACCAGAGCCAACGCCAGTGGCCCGTCCCGCCCGACCCCAACTGAAGCCCGCCATGGCGGTGGCTGGCGGCCTCGGCTTGGTCGGGGGAGTGATTGCCATTGTCAGTGCGTTCTTGACCTGGGTGGACGGCGCTGGCCGCCTCAGCAGTTACGCCCGACCAGATGACCAAACATTGGACGGCACCTTCAACGGTGTTGACGCCACCGGCGGAAGCTGGTTCGGGATCATCGTGCTCATCGTCGGCGCAGTTGTGGCTCTCCTGTCTCTGCTGATTTTGTTCCGAGTTCAAGATCGCTGGTCTTCCTGGTTGGATGCCGCCTCAGGTCTGGTGTTCAGCGGTGTGGCCGTAGTCGGATTGATGATCTTCTACTTGTCGATTGCCCCCCACGACCTAGCCCCTTCCACCAGCCATGGCACCGGGGTGTATCTGGCGCTTGCCAGCGGTGTGGTCCTGTTGCTGGGTGGCTTGTTGGCATGGCGGAATACCCGCTCCAGCCCAGTGGCGAATCGCACGGCAGCGGTTCGATTTCTACTGGGAGCAGCGGCGGTGGGCTTGCTCATCATCGGCTCCTTCTCCAATTGGGTCAATGACGAGCGGCCCGATGCATTCACTCCCGAACAGCAAAGGCTGATCGACGAAGAGCGGGCCAACCCAACTCCTGGGGGCGTGGGCGCATCGCTGATAGCCCAAGTCATCGGCGAGGCCCGCGAGGAGCCCAACCGCTATGACGGATACGACCCGCAAGGGCCTACCCTCGGATGGGGCATCTTGATCCTTGCCATTGCCCTCGCCGCTGTGGTTTTGCTCGGTGCAGTCCTACCGCGCGCCGGTGCGCTCTGGGATGCCCTTATCTTGGGGGTAAGCACTGCTGTCTTGCTCGGAGTAGCGGCCTGGGTTGTGAGCTTCCTGCGCGTATCGGTAGACGGCATCTTCACCGGCGCGGGAGCGCTGCCGGTGTTGATGGGCTCCGGGCTCGTGATCGGAACCGCGGTGGGACGCATCCGCCAGCGCAGTCTGGATGAGCGCGAGGCGGCTGACGCCGCCACGGTTGACGCCTAGTACTCTGGCCCACCCATAGCCGGGAACTCAGGACGCGTACGGTTGGGCCGTGCTGGCGCGTCACTGGGCGGTCTTCTGGGTGTGCATGGGAGCGGTGTTCCTGGTCACCCTGGACGCAACTCTGCAACCGCTGGCCCTGGTGAGCATCGGTGAGAGCTTTGGTGCCAGCCGTCCGTCAACAGCCTGGGTGCTCAGCGCCTTCTCCATCTCACTGGCCACATTTGTCGTAGCTGCCGGGCGCCTCGCCGACCGGACCGGTCGTCGGCAGAGTTTTCTTGTCGGTTTGGCCCTGTACGTTCTCGGCTCTTTGGGGGGTTGGCTGGCCCCCGAGCTGTGGGTGCTGGTGTTGTGCCGGGCGCTGCAAGGGGCGGGCGCCGCGTTTGTCATGCCCGCGTCTCTCGGCTTGATATTGGCGGTGTGGCCCGAAGACGACCAGACCCGGGCAATCACCGCGTGGACCGCGGTAGGTGGCGTTGCCGGAGCCCTGGCCCCGACCTTGGGCGGATTGCTTATCGACGTCTGGGGCTGGCGGGCGGCCTATGTGCTGAGCGTGGTCATCGGAGTGCCATCGTTTGCCGCCGCCCGTGCCCTGCTCACCGAAACCGAGCGCAAGGTTGTTTCCCGGTTGCCCGACTTTGTCGGGGCGCTCATGGTCGCGGCCAGCCTCGGCCTGTTGACCCTTAGCCTCGTGCAGGGCCGTACGTGGGGCTGGACCGACAGCCGCATTCTGGTGGCCTTCGCCCTGGCCATTGTTCTGGTGCCGCTGATCCGCCACCGCATCCTGGGCCACCCGGCACCCATCGTCGAACCACGGCTGCTGAAGCTGCGAACTTACCGGCGGGCGCTGTTTATCGCCATCGCCATTCCCAGCTTCTTGTTCCCCTATTTCGTGATGATGGTGCAGTACCTCGAGCAAGTGTGGGACTACCGGCCGCTGAGGGCGGGACTGGCTCTCCTTCCCTTCCCTGCCGCGGCCACACTGGCCAGTGTGCTGGCCGGCCGACTGAGCCGCCGCTTCGATGAGCGCACCATTGCGGTGGCCGCCATGGCCACCACCACGGTGGCGGTGGTGTGGCTGCGGCTTGTACCCGGCCCTGATCCCGCCTATTGGAAGGCGTTCTTCGTGCCCATCATCCTGGGCGGCATCGGCGGTTGGGGGATGGGACTTCCCATGATCAACGCCATCGGGGCAAGAGACCTCGACGACGAGACCTACAGCCTGGGCATGGGAGTGCTGTCCACCGCCCGTCAAGTGGGGGCGCTGACCGGGCTGGCTGTCGCCTTCGGCCTGTTGGGCAACGTGTCCGACGCCGAACTCTTCGGCCGCTTCCAACAGATCTGGACCGTGCTGGTAGTGCTATCGGTGTTGGGCGTATTCGTCGCCCTATCCCTTCCCCACCGCTCGATTCCGAGACGAGCTAGCAAAACATAAACACGAGGAGCACCCTGTGACTGGCGCCCGATGCTTAGGACCTCTATCGGCGGTGAGTCTTGTGGCTGTCGGCAATGGCCTTGCCGACCATCTCGTCGGTAGTGCCCTTGCCCGAACTCATCCCCCCAAAGCTCGGTTTCCCAATCGGGAATGCTGCTCGAGCCGCATCCTTTATCTCTCTGGTATCGGGGCTGTAACCCCTCCTGGGGTCTGGGGGCGGAGGCGCGTGGCGCAAATGCCTTACAAAGTTCACTAGTCCCTTGAACGGATTGCGGGCCATCTCGGAATTGCCTTTGTGTCGGGGTCTGGGCGTATGCCCAACGTTACCGGCTAAATGGAGCCAACGGGCCAGCGTTTCCGGTTGCCGGCCTGCGGAATCGGCGAATCTGTAAGACTGGCTCCGGCTGAGAGGAGACGGTCATGGATTATCCCGCCACGTTCGAGTTCAACGCACCGGAGAGGGTGGCTCGCTGGAGGGTAATCGGCAATTTGATCTTGTCGATTCCCCACTTCATTGTGCTCTATGTCTTGGGGGCGTTCAGCCTCGTTGTAGACGTCTTCTCCTGGTTTGCCATCGTGTTCACCGGGAAGCTGCCCGCCGGCCTCGCCGGGGTCAACTGCATGCTGATCCGGTACGGCGCCCGAGTAGGCACCTATCAGGACTTCATGCGGTCGTCCTACCCTCCGTTCGACTTCGACACCTCCACCCATGACAACGGCAATGATCCGGAAGTGGTGGTCAACTTTGAACCGGAATTGGAGGGTCGTAGCCGCTTGAGCGTGTTCTTCCGCTTCATCCTGCTCATCCCCGTAGTGTTCATGACGTTCATTTGGGGGATCCTGTGGATGCTGGCAATGTTCGTCGGCTTCTTCGCCGTACTGATCCTTGGCCGCTGGCCCAAGGGACTGCTCAACTTCATGATTGGGATCAACCGCTTCAGCGTTCGAACCAGCGCCTACGGCGGCCTCCTTACCGACAAATACCCTCCGCTGGGCCTGAGCTGACTCCTTAGTACGCCTCCTCCTGAGGCAGATACGGTGTCGGCGTGACGCAGTACCAGTTGGTGTCGGCCGACTCACATGTGAACGAGCCGCCCGACCTTTGGACCGACCGGGTGCCTGCTCGCTACAAGGATCGAGCCCCTCGCATGGAGAGCTTCGAGCAGGGCGATGCCTGGGTGCTGGAAGGGGCTCATGATCCCATCAACTTCGGCGGCAACTGCTCGGCAGGACTGCCGATTGACCAGCGTTCGGGGTGGGTGCGCTGGGAAGACGTCCGGGCTGGCGGCTACGACCCAGCAGCTCGAATCGGCGAGCAAGACCAGGATGGCGTGGACCTGGAGATTCTGTATCCGACCCCGCGGATCGGCAACCAGCTGGTGTGGCACCGCGACGACGCTGAGTTCCACATCGCTTGCATCCGGGCCTACAACGATTGGCTGGCCGAATTCTGCGCCTACAACCCCGACCGTTTGTGGGGAGTGGCCATTCTTCCCAATGTTGGGACGGACGATGCGGTAGCTGAGGTGCGCCGGGTCGCGGCACATTCGGGGATCAGAGGAGTGATGCTGGGACGGTGGCCCAGTGGCGACGAGGTGCTGTCGGTTGACGACGATCCGGTGTTCGCCGCGGCCGCCGAAGCCGGATTGCCACTGTCCATACACGTGGCATTCGCCACCCACGCTCAAGGGGACGTGGCCAAGATGAAGCTCACCGGCTCCATGCGGTTCTTCGACATGCCGGTAAGGATCACCCAGCTCATCGAAGGCGGCGTTTTCGACCGATTCCCCGAACTCCAGTTCTTGGCGGTGGAGACCGACAGCTCTTGGTTCCCCTACCTGCGAGAGCAGATGGACGACCGCTTCCGCCGGGCCAATCCGGCGACCCGGGCGCCCATACAGCGGGCGCCCGGCGAGTACTTCGACACCAACATCGCCTCCACGTTCATCACCGACTACTACGGCATCGTCAATCGCCACCACATCGGCGTCACCCAGATGATGTGGTCCAGCGACTTTCCCCACGGCGGTTCGGATTGGCCGGATTCCCGTCAAACCATAGACAGCCACTTCGAGGAGGTGCCCGACGACGAGCGGCACTCCATCCTGGCGGGCAACGCTCTCAGGATTTACGGACAGGAAGTGAGCCCATGAGAGTTGGCGACATCACTGCTCCCGAGCACACCGCCCACGGCAAGCCTCTCGATGGCGTCCGCATCCTGGCCATCGAGCAGATGCAGTCGCTCCCTTACGCCACCCAGCTCATGGCTCGCATGGGCGCGGAAGTGGTCAAAATCGAGCACCCGGTGCGAGGTGACCTGGGCCGGGGCTCGACACCCGGCATTGCCGATCCCGACGGCCGGCAGGTGGGCAACACCTACCTGCGGAACAACCTCAACAAGCGCTCGGTGGGGATGGACTTGAAGAACTCCAAAGCCATCGACCTCATCCGCCAGATGATCACCAACTTCGATGTGCTGGCCGAGAACCTAAAGCCCGGAACCCTGGACAGGAGCGGCTTGGGCTACGAGGACCTATCTGAACTGCACCCCGGCCTCATTTACCTGTCGGTGTCGGGCTTCGGGAACTTGAGCGAGTCGCCCTATGGCCATTGGCCAGCCTATGCCCCCATCGCCGAGGCCATGGGCGGCCTTTACTCCATCAATCGCGCCGAAGGTGAGCACGTGAAAGTGTCCCCGGTGGGAGCGCTGGGCGACACCGGCTCGGGTCTCTACGCGGTGATCGGGGTGCTTATGGCGTTGCGCCAGCGGGAGCGCCACGGCCATGGCCAGCACGTGGACATCGCCATGTTCGACGCCATGGTGGCTTTTGGCGACATGGTGCCCAACTACTGGTCGCTGGGTGCCGACCCCCGGCTCCCCACCGCCATCATCAACGACGGCTTCCCCATCGACTCCGGCGAGCTGGTGATGCAGATTGGCCGTGAGCACCAGTTCGAGCGCCTGTGCCATCTCATTGGTCGCCCCGAGTGGCTGGAAGACGAGAGATTCTCCACCCGCGACGGCTGGCGGGATCATCTCGACGAGATTCGGGCTGCGGTCCGGGCTTGGGCCGGCAACCGCACCACAGTGGAAGCGGCCAATGACCTGGCTGCCGCCGGTCTGGCCGCCGCTCCGGTGTTCGAAGCTCCCGACGTGATCGAGGATCCCCATGTGGCTGCCCGCCACATGATGGTGGAGATTCCCCGCGCCGACGCCGAAACCCCGGTACTGACCCCCGGCAATCCGGTGAAGATGTCGGCGGTCAGCGAGGGACCCGACACCCGGCCACCGTGGTTGGGCGAGCACACCGACGAGGTGTTGGCTGCTGAACTCGGTCTGGGCGAAGAAGCAATCGCCGAGCTCCGGTCCGACGGCGTTATCGGCTGATGGCGCAGCCTCCGCTTCGCTTCGACGGGCGCACCGCGGTGGTCACGGGCGCGGGCCAGGGACTGGGCCGGGCCTACGCCCTCTTGCTGGCCGACCGAGGCGCACAGGTGGTGGTCAACGACATCGTGGCCGAAGCCGCCGACCGGGTAGTTGACGAGATCATCGCTTCCGGCGGTACTGCCATTGCGGACCACCACAGTGTGACCACCCCTGAGGGCGGCGTCGCTCTGGCCGAACAGGCCCAAGACGGATTCGGCGCTATACACATCGTGATCAACAACGCCGGTGTGAATCGAGCAGCCGACTTCGTGGATATGACGCCGGAAACCGGCTCCGAACTATTCGATGAGATGATCGCCATCCATTTGCTCGGTCCCTGCCACGTGCTGTGGCCGCTATGGCCCGCCATGGTGGAGCAGGGCTATGGCCGGGTGGTGAACATCGCCTCGGGGGCGGTGTGGGGCTTGCGGGGCCAATGGGCCTATGCCGCCTGCAAGGCCGGGGTGATGGGGCTGACCCGCACGCTGGCCCGAGAAGGCCGCTATCACGGCGTGCAGGTCAATTGCGCTCTCCCCTGGGCGGTTACCGGCCCAAGCCCCGACCGCTCCGGTGACCAGTTCGGCCCCATTATCGGTGCCCACATGCGCCCCGAGAATGTCGCCCCGGCGATTGTTTGGCTGGCCCACGAAGACTGCCCGACCACCGGCGAGTCGTTCACCGTGGACGGCGGCCGCATGGCCCGCCTGGGCTGGGTCGCCAGCGAGGGCCACACCGACCCAGCTCCCACCCCCGAGTCCTGCCGCGACCACTGGGATCAGATCATGGACCTGACAAGCTTCACCGTCCCGACCTCAACCAACGACCACATGCGCAATACGGTGATGCCGGCGTACGAACGCCTTAGTCCATCGACAGAGGCACCGCCTCAACTCCAGTAATCCACGGCCGTCCCGCCCTGGCGAGTGCCTCCCACTTTGCTTCAGACTCGGCGGGATCGGATTGCCCCAATTCCTCGGGAGTCGGGCCGATCCGCTCGACCAGTGGCGCCAGGGCCTCAGTGTCGAAGCCGTAGAACTCTGCGGCGTTCAAGCCCAGGATGGCCGCGGAGTCGTCAGCCGGAATGTCCCAGAACGTCTCGGCCAGGGCCTTGCGGGTGTGCGGCCAGGTGCCTTCGGGGTGGGGAAAGTCGTTGCCCCACATGATGTTGCCCACGCCGATCTCGAACCGCCGAGCCAACTCCCGCCGCTTGGTGCTGGCCGCCCCGATGGCGCAGTTGCGATCGAAGTAATCGCTGGGCCGCAGACTCAGATGACCGTAGGCATCGGCGGCCAGCTTTTGCGCACCGCCGTGCTCCCGGGAATAGGTGGCATCCATCGTCCACAGCATGTCGGCGGCCCAGAAACAGCCGCACTCAGTGACTGCATAGCGCAGCCTTGGATACCGTTCGAACACGCCGGAATACAGCAAGAACCACAGCGGACGGGTGGTCCACCACCGCACTTCGGCCACGTACATGCCAATGAAACCCGGACCCGTGCCGTAGTCGCTGCGAGGGGCGGCCCCTGAGTGGGTGTGAACCGGCATCTCCAGGTCCTGGCAGGCAGCCCATACCGGGTCGTAGCGGCGCTCGTGGTAGCCCGGGCCCTCGTTCCACATGGAGGCGATGAGAATTCCACCCCGAAGCCCCGATTCCCGGGCTCGGGAGATCTCGCCGACCGCAGCGTCTACGTCGTCGATGATCGGCACCACCGCCACTCCGGCCCGACGCTCAGGGCTGTCGGCACACAGTTCGGCCAACCACCGGTTGTGGGCCCGAGCCCCCGCCATCAACAGCTCGGGGTCTTCGGCAAACGACATGCCCAGCCCGGCTCCAAACGGCGCCGAAGCACCCCCGGTCACTGCATCAGCATCGGGAAAGATCACCTCGCCGGCGACGCCGTCTCCGTCCAATTCGGCATCCCGTCGGGCTGCGTTCCAAGCCCCTCGCAACCCCTCTTCGTTCTCGCCGAACCACTCTTCTTCGAATTCGGCGTTGCCCATGATGTTGCCCTGGTTGCGGATCGCCTCCCGCCGCGCCAGGAAGTCGTCGAAAGCAGCGTGGTGCGTCGATTCCAAATAGTCCCGATACTCCAAATTCGGCAGCCCCGCATGGCAGTCCGAGGAAATAACCAAATAGCGCTCACTCATGACGCCCCCTTTGGCAAAACACTAGCCAAGGGGGAAAACCCTGGGTCGGGCAGGCGGTGTGTTGGTTCAGGACATGGGAATGGGGTGTGTCAGGACATGGGAAAGTCGGTGTGGGTGATGGTTGGCGGTGTCGAAGGCTCAAGCGATCGTCTTGTCGGTTGTCCTGGAGGGCCTGTCCCAGGCCGAGACTGCCAGG
>JAJEGM010000004.1 GCA_022819825.1 Acidimicrobiia bacterium
CGTCAAACGCTCAGCCCGAGGCTACCGAAACCTACACAACTACCGGCTCAGAATCCTGCTTGCCGCCGGACGAAAACCAGGCCAAACTCAACCCGTCACAAAAATCAGAACCCGACGTCCCCGCTTCATCGCGTAGAGCCAACAAACCGATCGAGCGGAGCAGGTAAAGAGACTGCAACGTCGAGAAGGTTGGCGGCGACGGCTCCCCCTTGTTCCTGCCCTGCTGTTCACCATCGTTGTCACCCAGGTTCCATTCATCCTGAGCCTGTGGTACAGCCTGACCGAATGGAAGATCGTTCCGCCCGAACCGCGGACTTTCATCGGTTTCGACAACTACGTCGATCTGATCGACAATCGGTTCTTCCGCGAGGCGGTGTGGACCAGCGTCCTAATGACGGTGTCGGCGGTGTTGCTCTCGTTGCTCCTGGGAACCCTTCTCGCCCTCCTGCTCGACCGGAAGTTCTTCGGTCAGGGGTTTGTTCGGACGCTGTTGATCACTCCGTTTCTGATCATGCCCGTCGTAGCAGGTCTGGTGTGGAAGACACAGGTGTTCAATTCGTCATTTGGGGTCTTGAACTGGCTGCTCGACTCCCTTGGGTTCGAGCGGATCGAGTTCGTGACCCGCTGGCCGCTGTGGTCGATCGTGGCTGTGTTGGTGTGGCAATGGACACCATTCATGATGTTGATCGTGCTGGCCGGATTGCAGGGTCAGGACCAGTCGGTGTTGGAAGCAGCCCGGGTAGACGGCGCGTCGAGTAGGGCGATGTTCTTCCAGATCACACTGCCTCAGCTTCGGCCCTATCTGGAGCTGGGGGTCTTGCTGGGTTCCATCTACCTAATCCAGGTCTTCGACTATGTGGACGTGATCACCGGTGGGGGTCCGGACTCCACCAACGTGCCCTACTTCGTATTCCAGCGCTCCATCGGCGGCGGCTGGCAGTTCGGGCAGGCTTCGGCCTACAGCATCGTGGTGGTGATCGCCTCCATCGTGATTGCCACCTTCGGCCTCCGGGTGCTGTCCAATCTCCTGGAAGGGGAGAAACCATGAGGGCGGACGGGGCTGTCATGGAGGTTGGGAAGAGGAGAGCTGTCTCCTTCCTTCTGGGCCTCTTGAGCTGGGTGGTCGCCCTCGTTTTCTTCTTCCCCATCTTCTGGATGGTTCTGAACGGCTTCAAAGAAGAAATAGATGCCAACACCGACCCGAAGCTTGTTTTCGACCCGACATTCGATCGATTCGATGAAGTGACCTCTCAGACCCAGGGTTTGCTCGGCTTTAGAGAGGCATTCATGAACTCGGTGTGGGCGGTGTCTATTTCGACGATCTTGGTGTTGGTCCTGGCCATCCCAGCCGCCTACGCCCTGGCCATTCGGCCCGTGGCCAAGTGGCGGGACGTTTTGTTCTTCTTCATCTCCACGAAATTCCTACCGGTGGTGGCGGCGATCCTCCCGCTGTGGATAATCGCCCGGGAGTTGGATCTGCTGAATACCCGGCTGGTGCTGATCATCCTCTATACCGCAATGAATCTCCCGCTGGCGGTGTGGATGCTCCGTTCGTTCTTCAGCGAGGTGCCCAAAGAGCTCATCGAAGCCGCCCAAATCGACGGGGCAAAGCTGCGCGGTCAGATCACCTCGGTGATCCTCCCCATAGTCGCCCCTGGCTTGGCTGCCACCGCTTTGTTGTGCGTGATCTTCGCCTGGAACGAGTTCTTCTTGGCGGTTCAGCTCAACCCGGTGGACGGGTCGACGATTCCCATTTGGGTTACCTCCAACGTAAGCACGCGCGGCAATTTCTTGGCCAAGCTGTCGGCTGCGTCCACCCTGGCCACTCTCCCGGTGGTGCTGGCCGGTTGGCTGGCTCAGAAACGGATGATACGCGGCCTTTCGATGGGGGCGATCAAGTGATTCTGTTCAAGTACCGAAAGGAGCTGGGACATGGCTGAAGTTCGATACGAGAACGCCAGTCGAATCTATCCGGGGACCGACATTCCCGCGGTGGAGTCGCTGACTCTCGATATTCCCGACGGCGAGCTCCTGGTGCTCGTGGGCCCTTCGGGCTCGGGCAAGTCCACCGCGTTGCGAATGCTGGCCGGGCTGGAATTCGTCGACAAGGGCAGTGTCTATATCGACGCCGAGGATGTGACGCTGACTCCTCCCCAAGACCGCGACATCGCCATGGTGTTCCAGAACTACGCCCTCTACCCCAATATGACCGTGCAGGCGAACATGGGATTCGCACTCAAGCAGCAGGGCGTCCCCAAGGCGGAGCGGGCTGAGCGAGTGCGAGAAGCAGCCCGCATTCTCGATCTGGAGCCCTATCTGGATCGCAAGCCGAAGAATCTGTCTGGGGGGCAGCGACAGCGGGTGGCGATGGGCAGGGCCATCGTGCGCCGGCCGCAGGTCTTCTTGATGGATGAGCCGCTTTCCAACCTCGATGCCAAGCTGAGAGTCCAGACTCGAACTGAACTCGCCGATCTCCAGGCCAGGTTGGGCGTCACCACGGTGTATGTCACCCACGATCAGGTGGAGGCCATGACTATGGGCCATCGGGTCGCTGTTCTGAAAGACGGGATCCTCCAGCAGGTCGATCGGCCGAGGACCCTTTACAGCCATCCGGTAAATTTGTTTGTAGCCGGATTTATCGGCTCGCCAGCGATGAATCTTGTCGAAGCTGAGGCAGGTGGGACCGACGGGATCCGCCTTGGATCCCTCACTCTTCCCCTAGATGAGCAAGTGGCCCATAATCTGGCTGCGCGCGAACCGGGTGCTTATACAGTCGGAGTCCGTCCCGAGCACCTGCAACTGGCCAGTGAAGGCATTGCTGGAGAGGTCACCGTGGTCGAGGAGCTGGGCTCAGAGTCGTATGTCCACGTCGCAATTGAGCATCAGGGTGGCCCGCTCCTTCTCGTCGTGCGCGCCGAGGGGGAAACCATGACTCAGCGAGGTGACAACGTTCGGGTTTCGTGCCGAGGCCCGGTTCACGTTTTTGCTCCCAATGGCGAGCGTATCGGAGCTTGAGGCACGAGATCGCAGCTGGCGGCCGAGGCGAATTCCCCTCCTCGCCTCGGCCGCCGCTGCTAGTTGAAGAAACTCAGACTACAAGGGTCTGTGAGTGCTGTCCCGATTCTGTCAATTGCTGGTGAGGCGCAGTCCGGCGTCGAGCCGGACCACCTCGCCGTTGAGGAACACGTTCTCCATGAAGTGGACGACGAGGTTCCCAACATCCGCAGGAGTGCCAAGGCGGTGGGGGAACACGTTGTCTTCCACCAGCTTGGCGATGAAGTCCTCGTTGAGGGTGGCCAGCATGGGGGTGTCCATGGTGCCCGGGGCGATGGTCATCACCCGGATGCCCCACACCGCCAGGTCGCGGGCCATGGGCAGCGTCAGGCCGATTACTCCGGCCTTGGAAGACCCGTAGGCCGACTGGCCCACTTGGCCCTCGTAGCCGGCGATGGAGGCGATGTTCACGATGAGGCCCCGCTCGCCGTCTGCGTTGGGTTCGTTGGCCGACATAGCCGAAACCGCATGGCGGGCCACGTCGAATAGCCCGATCAGGTTCACCTCGATGTGTTGGCGGAAGTGCTCCAAGGAATTTGGGGTGCCGTCGCGAGACACAACCCGCTGGCCCGAGCTGATCCCCGCGCAGCTCACCAGCACGTCCACCCGGCCGTGAACCTCGGCCGCGGCGGCCACGGATTGCCCGACATCATCAGTGTCAGTGACATCAACGGGCACGAAAGCCACTGCCTCGCCCATTTCATCGGCCATGGCCTCCCCAGCGGAGGAGGGCAGGTCCAAGATCACCGCCCGGCCGCCTTTGTCGACCAGGGTCTTGACCACCCCGGCACCCAGACCGGAGGCGCCGCCAGTCACTAGAGCTACAGATCCAGGTACCTGCATTGCCTAAAACTCCCGGAGGCGGGCACTGGTCGGGTCAACTTCGGTGCGCAGGATGTGCAGCTCCTCAGCAGTGGGCTCCGCGGTGGTGGGAACGTCGCCATCGGGCATCACCACCTCGAAGCCGGTTGACTCCTGAACCTGCTCAGCGGTAACGCCGGGGTGGAGCGAGGCCAGGCGCATCCGCTTGCTGGAGGGTTCGAAGTCGAACACGCACAGGTTGGTGATGCACAGCTGCGGCCCGCCGGGCATGCCCATGCGCTCGCGGTGGTCGCCGCCGTCGCCCCAGCCGATGCCGGAGCGGAAGTGGAGCTGGTCTACGAAGGTGCGGGGGTCATGGGTGGACGACCACAGGTAGATGCGGGGGATCATGGCCCCGAGATCGGCCATCCCGCCCCCGCCCGGCAGCCGCACCTTGGGGGCGTTGTAAGGGCCGATCACCGTGTTGTTGACGTTGCCGTAGGCGTCCATCTGCGCCCCCCGGAACGCGAAGGTGTTGTAGCGGGCCCCTTGGGCGTAGCTCCAGAAGTCGAAGGGGGAGTTGCTCAACATGGAGGCCCCGCCCCACAGCGAGTCCGAAAGGGTGGAGTCGCCGATCTCGTCGGGGTCGGCGTCGACGGCGATGGAGCTGGCCCCCCACACCAGCTCAGGCGCATGGGTGCGCCGGGCTAGTAGGTAGCCGCACACCGGGATGAACGACACCGCGCCGTTGAACGCCCGGGTGTCGTTGGCCATGGCCCGGGAGAAGGTCACCACCATCAACTCGTCGATGGTGCAGTCGTAGCCGAGTACCGGCGTGCTCATGCCGAGGCTCCTGTTGCCACGCTGTTGATGGCCAGGAAGTCTTCCCAGGTCTCCGGCCCCAGCACTCGTTCCTGGAAGAACTGGGTGAACGTCTCCCGATCTCGGGCCGCCTGGGAGTATTCCGTGAAGAATCCGGAGTCATGGCCGTAGTCGGGGAAGCTCGAGCAGGGGTAGGCGCCCATCGGGGCCGGGGCCACCGTGTCGATCATGAACCTCGGGTACGTCGTGCGCTCCGGCTCGGCCGTGAACGCCGCGGTGTCAACTACCCGCTCTACCGAGGCCACCGTGCGGGTGGCCGCGTTCACGATCTCGTTGTCCATCCACACCAACTTGGGATTGACCCTGGTGTTGCCCCGCTCGTCGGCCTCGTGGGCATGGACCAGGGCCACATCCACCGACAGGCGAGTGCAGGCCACGTAGTGCTCGCCGGTGGGGCCGTCTTTCTCCTCCCGCACGGCACCGCTTTCGGCGTGCAGGCCGAGCACGTCGGTGCCCAGTCCGGCCTTGGTAGGCATGAACGGCAGGTTGTAGCTCTGGGCCTGGAGTCGGCAGATCAACAGATGCTCGCTGTACTCCTCAATGGCCACCTGCCCCGACTGCACCGCCGCTCGGAAGTTGGGGGCCAGGCCCAGGCCCTCGAAGCTGACCAGCCCGGCGAGCACCCGGCGCACGCAGCCGCCGGCCACCAGCCAATCCACCGCCATGCCGGACACGATGGCCACCAAGTCGAGGTCTTTCTTCTGCTGGCGCACCAGCTCGCGCACCAAGGCCATGGGGGCGCTGTTCATCGACAGGCCGCCGATGGCCACGGTGGAACCGTCGGGGATCGACGCCGCCGCCTCTTCCAGTGTCGTGACTTTGCTCATGAGATATTCCGCTTCCCCCTGACTGGCCATTCTTGAAGTTCTTGCAGCCCGCCGTACTATACGGCCCATGACCGAAGCCCCAGACATCCTCTCGCCCGAGTACGACGCCAACCCCTACCCCTTCTACGAGGTGCTACGCGACGAGTACCCGGTGATGTGGCACGAGGGCACCCAGGCCTACGTGATCAGCCGCTACGAGGATGTGGCCGGGGCGTTCCGCAACCCCCAGATCTCCAGTCGCAACTACGAATGGCAGACCGAGCCGGTTCACGGGCGCACCATCTTGCAGATGGAGGGCAAGGAGCATTCCTCCTACCGGGGCATCGTCAACCCGATCTTTCGGGGCAGCTATCTGGAGCAGAGCATCGTACCGGCCATCACCAAGGCGGCTCGTCAGCAGATCGGCGAGTTCTTGGCCGACGGCGAGGTGGACCTGTGCAGGCGGTTCAGCACTTACTACCCGATCGGGGTGATCGTGCAGCTCCTCGACCTCCCTATGGAGGACGTGCCCCAGTTCTACGAGTGGTACACGATGATCATGGACTTCGTTTCCAATATCACCGGCGACGAGGAGAAGAACCGCCGGGGCATGGCTGCTCGGGCGGAGATGGGGGAGTACCTCATGCCCAAGATCGCCGAGCGTCGGGCCAACCCCGGCGACGACCTGCTCACCGCCATGGTGACCAAGGAGTTCGACGGCGTGCAGATGACCGATGACGACATCCGAGGCTTTTGCAGCCTGCTGTTGACCGCTGGCGGGGAGACCACCGAGAAGGCCATCACGCTGACCATGCGGAACCTGCTGGACAATCCCGAGCAGATGGCCGAGGTGCGAGCCGACCGCCAGCTCATCGGCCCAGCCTTCGCAGAGACGCTGCGGTTCACCGGTCCAGTGCAGATGATCATGCGCCACACCGACGAGGACGTTGAGTTCTCCGGCGGCACCGTGGCCGCGGGCCACACCCTGGAGTTGCTGCTGGGTGCGGCCAACCGGGATCCAGAAGCCTTTGGCGAGCCCGACCGGTTCAACATCCACCGCTCCGACATGGAGTTCGAAAAGGCCTTCTCCGCCGCGGCCGACCACACGGCGTTCGCCCTGGGCCGCCACTTCTGCGTGGGATCGATGCTGGCCCGGGCCGAGCTGACCGTGGCCATGGACGCCCTGCTCGATGCCATGGACGACATCGCCTACGCCGACGGCTACGAGCAGATGGAGACCGGGGTCTATACCCGGGGTTTGACCTCGCTGCCGCTGACGTTTACGCCGAATCCCGATTTTGTGGCCGGCTAGCGGGGGACGACGTATCCCGCTTCGTCGCGGTCCCAGGTGTCGGGGGTGATGCCCTCCTCGCGTAGCTTGAACTTCTGCACCCGCTCGGAGGGAGTCTTGGGCAGGTCGTCACACCAGCGGACGAACCGGGGGACGGCGAAATGGGCCATGCGGGGGATGCAGAAGTCGAGCAACTCGGTCTCGGAGAGCTGGTGGTCGGGTTTGAGCACCACCACGGCCATCACCTCTTCTTCGCCCAGTTCGGAGGGAACGCCGATCACCGCTGACTCCAGCACGGCGTCGCAGGTGTTGATCACCGCTTCCACCTCGTAGGAGGAGATGTTCTCGCCTCGGCGGCGCACGCAGTCCTTCATGCGGTCGATGAAGGTCAGGTAGCCGTCCTCGTCGAGGTGGCCCCGATCCCCGGTGTGGAACCACAGATTGCGGAACGCCTTCACAGTGGCGTCGGGCATGTCGAAGTAGCTGTCGATCATGATGTGGGGCTTCTTGGGCCGCACCACTATCTCGCCTGCCGTGTTGGGGGGTACCGGTCGATCTTCGGGATCTACTACCTGCACGTGGTACAGCGCCGACTCCCGACCGGCGGTTCCGATCTTGCGCATACCCCGACGGTTCTCGGTGGTGATGGCCACCTCGGTCATGCCGTACACCTCGCTGAGATGCACGCCGAAGCGCTCCTCGAACGGCTCCCAGACCTCGACCGGGCAGGGGGCGCCGAATCCGTTGCGCACCGGGTTGTCGGCGTCGTCGGGCCGCTCGGGCTGCTTCCACAGCATCATGATCAGGCCGCCTTGGTAGTTGAAGGCGGTGATCCCGTCGGCCCGGCAGCGGTCCCAGAACCGGCTGGCTGAGAACCGCCGGTCCATGACGAGTCTGGCGTCGGCCTCCATGGCGCACATCACGCTGGTGTACTTGGCGTTGATGTGGAACAGGGGGAAGGCGGTGTAGAGCACGTCGTCGGCGTCATAGCCCACCAGATCGACAGTGTGGCGGGCCAGGTTGAGGTTGGCTTCGTGGCACAGCATCACGCCCTTGGACGGGCCGGTGGTGCCCGAGGTGTAAAGGATCACCGCGGTGTCCCGGTAGTCCACATCGGGCTCGGGAGCGGGGGAGTCGAGGTACAAGTCGGCCAGTTCGTGGACGGTGACATGGCTGGGGAAATCGGGGGTGCCGGTGTCTTCGGTTCCCTCGGCCCGGTTTACCACCACGTGCTCGAGGCCCGGGAGGCTCGGGGCGGCCTCGGCGATGCGGTCGAGGTAGTCGGCATCGCACACCACCGCCGAAGAGCGTGACTGGCTGATCAGGTACTCAAGCAGGTGACCCCGGTAGGCCTGGTTGATGGGCACCTCCACCACCCCGGCCTTGTTCATGGCGAACCAGGTGTCGATGCACTCCAGCGAGTTCTGCATCATCAGACAGGAGCGGTCGCCCTGCCCCAGACTGAGCGAGGCTAAACCGGCGGCCAGTCGGTCGGAGTCCAGATGGACTCCGGCGTAGGTCTTGTCCCTGCCCTCCACGGTGAGGGCCAGTCGGTCGCCATTGGCTTCGGCCTTGTGGCGGATCCACGCTCCGATAGTGCGCGGGGTGGCGGTGTTGGAGTTCGAGCTCATGGCTGGTCCCGTTAGTTCAGCACTTCGGGAGCCTCGCGCAGCAACCGCCGCACCGCCCCCTCCCAGTAGTACCTCACCGTCATGTGGTGGCTGTTGACCGCGGCCTTCAGGGTGGGGCGCTGGTCGGAGGGCACCGGCACCGGGGTTTGGCCGGCCTGCATGGCGTCGTAGTTGAGGCGGCATACCCGCTCGAAGTTGGAGGCCCGGTAGACGGCCTGCTCGGTGGTCTCACCGGCGATGAGCACCCCGTGGTTGGCCAGGATCACCGCAGTGGCGCTCCCCACCGCGTCGGCCATCTCTTGGCCCCCGGCAGCATCGTCCACCCCGCCGGTGTAGGTGCCGAACAGGGCGATGTCGCCGTCGAACATACAGGCCTGCTGGTCGGTGATCTCCGGCAGCTTGTGCATGGTGGACAGCAGACTGCCGTAGTAGGGGTGGTTGTGGATCACCACCCGGGCGTCAGGGCGAGCCCGGTGCATCTCGGTGTGGATGAACACCGCCGGGGTGACGTCCCAGCGGCCCTCCAGCACCTCGCCGTCGGAGTCGATCATCAAGATGTCGGAGGCGGTGATCTCGTTCCACCACAGCCCGTAGGGGGTACACCACATGGAGCCGTCGTCGGCGTCGTCTCGCACCACCGTGATGTGTCCGGCCACATCCAGGGCGTATCCCTCGGCATCGAGGATGCGGGCGGCGCAGGCGATCTTCTGGGGTGCGGTGAGCGGCTGGTCGAGTCCGGGCATCACCCGGGGAAATCCGCTTTGTCCGGCGATGGCTTCGTCTAGCTTGCCCATTCCCTGCTAGATAGCACACCGGGAACGTTCGGGAAGAATGAGAGATCGCTGAGAGGAGCTGGCCATGGGCTGGAGAACGATGGGCGAGGCCGGGTATCCGGCCGGTTTGGACGCCAATCCGGCGGTGTCACCCCGCATTCAACGCTGGGACCACATTGGGATCGCGGTGCGCTCAATTGAGGCCGCGGTGCCGCTGTTCCGAGATGTGTTCGGCGGGCAGTTCGTGATGGGGGGCGACGACTTGCCGCTGGACATCCGCACCGCCATGTTCAAGCTGCCCGACACCGTGAAGGTGGAGCTGCTGGAGCCGCTGAACGAGCAGAGCTACCTGCACCGCTTTATCGAGAAGCATGGGGAGGGGTTTCACCACGTGACCATCTTCGTGGACGACGTGGAGGCCACCATCGTGGACTTGGAGGCCGCCGGCTATGAGGTGGTGGACACTGAGCTGCGCGAGCCGCACTGGCGGGAGACCTATGTGCGGCCCCGGTCAGGGCACGGCTGCCTGTTCCAGATCGTGGACTCGACCATCGACTGGCTCGAGCCCCACCCGCACTGCACGGTCGAGGACGTGATCGCCGGGAAATGGCGCTGGTGGAGGAGCCAAATCTGGCACATCGACCAACTGCCCGACGGCTATAGCGAGTAGATCCCCCGGTGGGCGGCGGGTCCTGTCCCGGCCCAGCCCGCCGTCCTCGATGAACTCCGGGCGGCGGGCGCCCTGAGCCGGGCCACCCCCCGCCCACCTAGGTTTTTCCGCCGTCGGGCAAATGTTCAGAGCCCCAGTTCGGCTTGGAGCTTTTCGGCGAGGCGGAATTTTTGGATTTTTGTGGCTGACATGGGCCATTCGTTGGAGGCTACGAATTGGACGTGGCGGGGGATCTTGAAGCTGGCGATCTGGCCTCGGCAGAACTCGATCAGCTCGTCCTCGCTGGCCTCGGCGCCGGGCTTGAGCTCGACGAAGGCGGCGGGTATCTCGGAGTACTTCTCGTCGGGCAGGGGCACCACTTGGGCGATGGCCACCGCCGGGTGGGTTTGGAGATAGCTCTCGATTTCCACCGCGGCCACGTTCTCGCCGCCCACCTTGAGCATGTCCTTGGTGCGGCCCAGATAGCTGATGCGCCCGTCGGGGTCGAGTGAGCCGATGTCGCCGGTGAAGAACCAGCCCTCGTTGTCGAAGCACTCGGCGTTCTTCTCCGGGTCTTTGTGGTATCCCTCGAACACGTTGTATCCCCGCACCCAGATCTCGCCTGCTTGGTGGGGCTCGTTGAGCGTCTCCCTGGTCTCAAGATCCTTGATCTTGACCTCGATGCCCCGGAACGGGCGGCCCGATGACACTGCCCAAGTCTCCGGTGGGTCTTCGGGGCCGGAGAAGGCCACCACGCCGCCGCACTCGGTGAGGCCGTAGGCGTTCATATGGCGGGCCCAGGGGAGCAGGGCGTGGATGGCCCGAAGGGCGTCGGGGGGCGCCACGTTGTTCACCAGCCGGATGCGCTGGAACTCGTCGGAGTCCCAGTCGGGGTGATTGATCATGGCCTGGGTTACCGGCGGGAAAGTGGAAAAGCACACGGTGGCCTTCTCGTCGCGCATCTGGGCGATGGCCTGGGCCGGGTCGAAGTGGGTGATGGTGACGTAGGACGACCCGGCGTCGAGGCAGCCGATGAGCGGCAGGATCGAGCTCATGTGGAACAGGGGGAGCGGATCCCAGAACACGTCGGTGTCGGTCAGCTCGAACCGGGTCCGACAGGCGGTGACCGCGGTGCGCACCAGCGACTCGTGGTTCAGGGGGCAGCCCTTGGGCTCGGCGGTGGTGCCCGAGGTGTAGATCATCAGGGCCTCATCCCGGATGGCCACCTGGCTGCGAAGCAGCTCCACCTCATCGTCTGTGGCGTCGTCGGCGAGTGCCTCGAATGCGCCTCGGTCCACCATCCCGGCGGGGGAGGTGCTGCCCAACAGCACCACTGCCTTCAATTCGGGGGCGACGTCGAGATCGAGGTTGGCCGGGTCGGGCGCCTCGGCCAAGCCGGGCAGGCAGTCGTGCAGTATCACCACATAGTCGGTGAACTGGTCGATGATGTCGCTGGTCACTAGCACCTTCAGGTCGGCGTTCTCGGTTACGTAGGCCAATTCCCGCCCCTTGAAGCGGGCGTTGATGGGAACCGGTACGGCACCGATGAGGGAGGCGCCGAACATCACCTCGATGAAGTCCATGCAGTTGGGCATGAGGATCCCCACCCGGTCTTGGGGTCGAACCCCCAGCCCCAACAGCGACCGAGCCGACCGCCGGGCCGCCTCATCCAGCGACGCAAAGCTGTGCCGCGTGTCCGGGAAAACCACCGCGTCCTGGTCTCCATACAGCGCCGACCCCCGCACCACCAGATCGCCATACGTGGTCACATCAACCCAAGTGCTCATCCCCGTAGCTTCGCGCACCGATCCGGTGGTTCGCCTTCCCGTGAGCCACTGGGATCGAAAAATGTATAGATACTTATCAAAAATCGGCTATTTTTGTCGTAATGGTGTACAGAAGACTGCTACCAGTGCCGGAGCGGAGTTTCTTTCTGTTCGGAGTGCGAGGGGTTGGCAAGAGCACCTGGGTGCGCATGATGCTTCCCGACGCAACGCGCTTCGACCTGCTTGACGAGGCGCTGTTCACCGATCTGATGGGCAATCCAGCCCTGTTCGGGAACCTCTTGTCTGGCATCAAGCCGGGCGAATGGGTGGTGGTAGACGAAGTGCAGCGCAATCCCGCCCTGCTGAACGAGGTCCACCGGCAGATTGAAGAACGGGGAGTGCGGTTCGCCCTGCTGGGTTCCAGTGCCCGCAAGCTCAAGACTGCTGGCACGAACCTGCTTGCCGGACGGGCAACTCGCAAAGCCATGTACCCGCTCACTCCGGCAGAGCTGGGGGACGATTTTGATCTGGGTGACGTTCTGCGGTTCGGCACGATTCCACTGGTATGGGCGGCCGAAGACCGACGCGAGGTGTTGGAGAGCTATACCCAGCTCTATCTCCGAGAGGAAATCCGGGCCGAAGCCGCGGTTCGAAACCTGCCCGGTTTTGTGCGGTTCCTGCCGGTGGCCGCGCTGATGCACGCACAGACGGTCAACGTGTCCAGCCTGGCCCGAGACACCGGAGTGGCCCGCCCCACGGTGGCGGGCTATCTGGAAGTGCTAGAGGACACCCTGCTCGCTACCCGGTTAGAGGCGTTCGAGGCCAAGCTTCGGGTTCGCGAGAGAAAGCGTCCCAAGCTCTACTGGGTTGATCCCGGATTGGTGAGGGCGATCAAGCGCCAGCTCGGCCCGGTCGCCGCTGAGGAACGCGGCGCTCTGCTGGAGGGGTGGGTCTATGGATTGCTCCGGGCCCACAACGAGATCCAGCAGGTGTTTGACGCCATCGCCTATTGGTCCCCAGTCGAGTCCGACGCCGAGGTCGACTTCGTGCTCACCCGCGACAACGAGCATCTCGCCCTCGAGGTCAAGGCCGCCACCAACTACAACACCAGCATGCTCAAGGGCCTGCGAGCCATCGACGGCCTGCCCAGCCTCGTCCGCCGCATCCTCATCTACACCGGCCCCCACGAGTTCCAAACCGAAGACGGCATCCACGTGTGGCCCCTCGACCGTTTCCACGAGGCTCTGGCTGAAGAAGGACTATGGCCCGAGCAAAAAAGGGCAATGAGCCGATCTGGGTTCGAGGCAACCAGCCAGCAGGTGCGCGATCTAGATGCCCAGTAGCCCTTTGTGTCCCGGGGGATGGCGTCCGTCGTTGACCGAGTTCAGCGGCAGAGATCGCCGATTACCCCGCGTGAGCACAGAAAGGTGCGCTCCACTGTCTTCAGGGTGAAGCCACCTTCGGCCTCCGGCAGGTGGGCGAAGATACGCAGCCGGTATCCGAGAATCGAATCATCCATCAACCCCACCGCATCTAAAGTGATCTCCCCCAGATCGCCGATGACTGGCCCCTCGACTACTGAAATCCGCGGTGCCGCTTCCCCTGCATCGGGAACAAGGGCGTTGGCCACCAGGTAACCGAGGGCGGTCATGGTCTCAGCCGACGGGATCGACCCCAATTTCTCCACCACCCGAGAGGTGATGTCGTCGGTGCCGCCCACAAATACCTCTAGCTGCGAAGGCGGGATCGGAGTTGCTGGCGGAGGCGATGGGGTTGGAGCAATTGGCGTATCGGTTGGGAGAGGAGACGGCGAGGCCGACGGAGTTGGCGTGACGGCCGTTGGCGTCGGTGTCGCGGGCACTGGCGTGGCAGCAGCAGCCGTAGGCGTCGGTTCCGCAGGGACTGGCGTGGCGGCGGCCTCTGAAGGAGACGGCTGCGCTGTCTCAGACGGCAAAACCGACTGCTCGGTATCACCGCAAGCAACCATGAGCACAGCCAGGGCCATAATGCCCACAATCGCCAGTACCACTCGTAATCTCAATGGCCCTACCCGTCCCAGTCCACTCCACGAGGGTATCTGTATCCGCCTCTCCGCCCCTGGCAGCGGGACTCTAGTCCCATCTAACCCCTCAGCCTCACAAACTGTCGCTCGCCTCTTGATAATGACATCAGTGTGAGTCGAGATCGCACTACCGTCTACATCTAGGAAGCGAGGGACTCAGGATGTCCAGAACCATCCGCTCTATCGACCTGTTCGCGGGGGCAGGTGGCCTATCGCTGGGGTTCGACCTAGCTAATGATGTGCTCGACGGCATGAGGTTTGAGCCTGTCTTCGCCGTTGAGCATGACCCGGCGGCCGCGCTGACCTACAAGACCAACTTCGGCGTCGGTGTGTACGACGGTGACATCGAGGGGTTTGACCCGATCACCTACCCAGAAGCAGAACTGATCGTCGGTGGGCCTCCTTGCCAGGGGTTTTCCCCGCTCGGCCGTGACCGAGATGACGAGTCTCGATCTCAGCTGAACGCGCTCTGGGAGCACTATCTGGCTGCGGTGGAGCGAGTAGAGCCGTTGGCCTTTGTCATCGAAAACGTCCCTGAATTCCAGAAATCAGCAGAATTCGGAGAGTTGTGCCGGAGGCTGTCTTCCCACCCTCTGCTGCGTGAGTACAGCTACAGCTACGGAGTGCTGAACGCGGTTGACTACGGGGTGCCGCAGAGCAGGCGCCGGGGCATCTTTGTGGCAGTTCGGGGCAAAGAGGTTCCCTGGCCTCCGCCCCCGACGCATGGTGACGGCCCAATCGGCCAGGAGCCAGTACAAACAGTGCGTGATGCCATTGGAGATCTGCCGCCGAAGCCGACAACCGATCAGCCAGTCATGAAGGACGGCTTTCAGGATCTACACATCCGCCGAAACCCACGACCAACATCCCTTGAGCGGTATCAGGCAATCCCCGAAGGCGGCAACCGATTCGATCTCCAGCGGGCTCGACCCGATTTGACCCCTGCCTGCTGGGCCAACAAGCCAACGGGCACAACAGACGTCATGGGCCGGCTGTGGTGGGACCGGCCTAGCTTCACGATCCGCACCGAGTTCTATAAGCCCGAGAAGGGCCGCTACCTGCACCCCAGCGAAGACCGCCCAATCACTCACCGTGAAGCAGCTCGACTCCAGACTTTTCCAGACGCCTTCATCTTCGAGGGCACCAAAATCGAGATCGCCCGCCAAATCGGCAACGCCGTCCCCCCGCTCCTCGGCAAGGCCATCGCCCTACATATCGCCAAGCTGGTCGGGTAGACGCACAAATGAGGGGTTGACCTCACGTAGGCAGGCCGTTAGAACTGCGGCCTGTGAGTCTTGGCCCTGATCCTGAGCTTGAAGCAGTTGCCGCTGAGCTACTGGGCATTCGTGACTTAGGGAACAGGGTTGCCGCTGTCCTGCGGGACACGCTTGACCAGCTCTACGACGGCCAACGCACTGGCAGGTACCAATGGAAAGACCTCCACAAGACGGAGAAGACCCATTGCGGAACGCTGGTCGAGATCAACATGCAGCGCGAGTTCCAGTTCGCCGACGGAGAAAAGCTCGACTACAAGATCGCTGGTGTGGACGTGGACTGTAAGTATTCGCAGGAGCTCGGGAGGTGGATGATCCCTAACGAGGCAGAGAATGAGCTGTGTCTTGGACTCTGGGCGGATGACCTTCAGGCAATCTGGTCTATGGGGATTTTCAGGGCACGGGAAGAGCACCTGACTTCGAGAAGCAATCGAGACAAAAAAGGGCTCTACGCGATGAAGCGGGGACGTCGGGTTCTGATTTTTGTGACGGGTTGAGTTTGGCCTGGTTTTCGTCCGGCGGCAAGCAGGATTCTGAGCCGGTAGTTGTGTAGGTTTCGGTAGCCTCGGGCTGAGCGTTTGAC
>JAJEGM010000042.1 GCA_022819825.1 Acidimicrobiia bacterium
CGCGTCATCGACCACACCACCGGCGAACTCCTCCGCACCCTCGTCCTCAACCCCCAACGCGACTACCAACCCCAACCCAAACCATGAAAAACACCCGCCCGCGCAGGTTCACGCCTTTCCGATGTCTTGACACATCACAATTGTGCGCCAGGTGGGATTTGAACCCACACGGGCTTGCGCCCACAGGGACCTAAACCCTGCGCGTCTGCCAAATTCCGCCACTGGCGCGTAGCTCGATGGGGTCAGGCTACAGGCCCAATTGGGCAGCCAAAGACCGAAATGCCCGGCCCCGGTGGGAGATTGCGTTCTTCTCGTCGGGCGACATCTCGGCGAAAGTGCGCCCGTCTCCCCCATCGGGGACGAACACCGGGTCGTAGCCGAAGCCCCCGTCTCCACGGGGTGCGGCGGCGATGGCTCCCGACATCATGCCTTCGGCCAGCAACTCGCGGCCGTCGGGAAAGACGACCACTGCAACTGTGCGGAAGCGGGCAGACCGGTCGGCTGCTCCCTCGAGATCGGCCAGTAGCCGGGCCCGGTTGTCGGCGTCATCGGCGTGCTCACCGGCATAGCGGGCCGACCGCACGCCCGGAGCGCCTCCCAGTGCAGTCACCTCCAGGCCGGTGTCGTCGGCGACTGCGGGCTGTCCGGTGTGCCCGCACACTGCGGCCGCCTTCAGCCGGGCGTTGGCCTCCAGGGTGTCACCGTCCTCGATCACTTCGCCCAGATCGGCGGGTCGAGGCAGCAGTTCAACCGCCGATCCCAAGATGGCGGCGATCTCAGTCAGCTTGTGGGGGTTGGCGGTGGCCGCCACCAGCCGCGGTCGCTCACCTGAGGCGAGGCTCAACGGGGCGGGGGTGGGTCGGCCAACAGCTCGTTTTGCCGCTTGATGATCTGCTCGATCCCAGAAGTGGCCAGGTCCAACAGCGAATCCAGCTCATCCCGGCGGAACGGCTGGCCCTCGGCGGTGCCCTGCACTTCCACGAAGCGGCCCGACTCGGTCATCACCACGTTCATGTCCACTTCGGCAGACACATCCTCCTCATAGGGCAGATCGAGCGACGGTGTTCCGTCGATGACTCCGACGGACACCGCGGCGCACGCCTCGATCATCGGGTGCTGTTCGATCTGGCCTGCTACCACCAGCCGAGTGAGGGCATCGTGCAGGGCGACATAGGCGCCGCTGATGGCGGCGGTGCGGGTGCCGCCGTCGGCTTGGAGCACATCGCAGTCGCAGATCACCTGGCGCTCACCAAGCTTGGCTGCATCGGTCACCGCCCGCAAAGAGCGCCCAATCAACCGCTGGATCTCCTGGGTGCGGCCCGACTGGCGACCCCGGGCCGCTTCCCGGTTGACCCGCTCCGGCGACGATCCCGGAAGCATGGAGTACTCGGCGGTCACCCAGCCGGTTCCCCGGCCCCTCATCCACCGGGGCACATCGGGATCGACCGACGCAGTACACAGCACCCGGGTACGGCCAAACGAGACCAACACCGAGCCGTCGGCCATCTCAGTGAAATCCCGCTCGAAGGTGATGGGTCGCAGTTCGTCCGCCGCCCGTCCGTCGCCTCTCATCGTTGACCTGCTCTCATTCGCCACACCTCAATTCTTGGTGCCTCTCGGCTGCTTCGACCACTGGGGCACGATACAAGAGCCCAAAGAGGAACGGCCTCGACTCTGGCGGGATGAGTCGAGGCCGTTCGGCTGGAGCTGTGCTCCAGCGTGGTGGTGTGGTTTGGGTATGGAAATTCTAGCAGCGCGGGGTGCTTATAGCACATCAAGGACCACAAAACCCGTCCAAGTGGGGATTTTTTCACTTGGAGTTCAGAAATAGATGATCGACTCGGCTCGAGCGGTTACCTGGTCGATCGGGTCGGTCCATGCCCCAGTGGACAGGTACTTCCAACCGCCGTCGGCCGAAACCACGACCACCGCGCCCTCGTCAGTCCGCTCGGCCACTCGGGCGGCCCCGGCCAGTGCTGCCCCGGTGGAGATCCCGGCGAAGATGCCGGCCTCCTCGGCCAGCCGCCGGGTCCACTCGATCGACTCCCGGGGTCTCACGATGCGCTTGCCGTCCAAGAGCTGGTCGCCGCCCCATTTCTCATAGACCGGGGGGATGAACCCGTCGTCCAGGCTGCGGAGGCCGTCCACCATCTCCCCCGCGGGGGGCTCCACCGCCAGCACCTGCACCGAGGGTTTGCGCTCCTTGAGATAGGCGCCCACCCCCATCAGAGTGCCGCTGGTGCCCAGTCCCGACACGAAGTGGGTGATCTCGGGGCAGTCGGCGTAGATCTCCGGCCCGGTGGTGTTGTAGTGGGCCCGAGGGTTGGCCTCGTTGCCGTACTGGTAGAGGAACGCCCATTCCGGGTTGTCATCGGCAAGCCTCTGGGCCATGCGGACGGCCCCGTTGGATCCCTCGGCCCCCGGCGACCAGATGATCTCGGCTCCGAACACCTCCAGCAACTGACGGCGCTCGGCCGAGACGTTCTCGGGCATGACGATTTTGATGGGATAGCCCCGGAGTCGGGCGATCATGGCCAGGGCGATCCCGGTGTTCCCCGACGACGGCTCGATGATGGTGTGGCCCGGTTCCAGCGTGCCGTCGGCCTCGGCCTCGAGGATCATCTCGCGCGCCACCCGGTCTTTGACCGACCCGGCCGGGTTTACCCCCTCAAGCTTGACTTGGATGGCCACCGATGGGTTTGGCGACAACACACTTACGTCGACCATGGGGGTGTTTCCGATCAGATCAATCACCGATTTGTGCGCGGCCACGGGCCTCAGATTACCCGGATGCCTACCCCTCGACGGCTACCGGTTCCTCGGAAATGGCCCCGTCGACGATCCGGTAGCAGCGCAGCGCGGGTTCGGGATCCTTCAACGACACGATCACATAGAGCAGTGCTCCAAAGGGGTCGAAGGCCGAGGCATCGCGCACATCAGTAGGCGACGGATAGGCGGTGGTGTGGGTGTGAGAGTGCATCACCGCTACCAGCGTCAGCCCCTCGTCATCGGCGGTCCGCTCCACCTGGAGATATTCGGCATCATCCAGCCGATAGATCTGGCTCGACTCCGCCGCATTCCGCACCGGAAAGAACCGGTTCACCACCTCTTTGCCAGCCGGAGCAGCCAGCAGCCCACAAGCCTCATTCGGCAATCCCGCCAACGCATGGGCGATGACCTCCGAATAAACCCCCCCACTCAACCGCAGCACCCGCTCACCCTACCCGGCCCGGGGTCTAGGCAGTTCGCCTCTGGAATCGGATACGGCTCATGGCCTGCGATGATTTCAAGGTGGCCCGGTTGTTCTTGGCTGTATTTCCGCCGGTGGGTGTCATTGAGCGGCTGGGCGAGTTGGAGCGGCCGGAGGTGGAGGGGTTGCGGTGGACGAACCGGGAGCAGTGGCATATCACGCTGAGGTTTTTTGGGGAGGCGGAGCAGGGCGATGTGGAGGACAGCTTGCAGGGGTTTCGGGGGGTGGCGTCCACCGTGCTGCTCGGGCCGGCTAGCAGGTGGCTGGGGACGCGGGTGCTGGCGCTACCAGCAGATGGGCTAGACGATTTGGCCGCCGAGGTGCGAGCTCGGACTGAGACCATTGGACAGGCACCCGAACGCCGGAATTTCACCGGACACCTCACGTTGGCTCGGACCCGAAAGCGATCGCCCGGTGCTGTGGTCAGCCAGTCCTTCGACGCTCAATTCAAAACCACAGAACTTTGGCTGGTGTCCAGCCAGCTCCACTCCGATGGCGCCCGCTACACCAAGCTGAGCCATTGGCCGCTGGGGGAAGGGGGCTGAGCGAGACCCCGCTCAGGGCTCTTCGACGAGGGGAACGAATCTCACGGGGCAGAACCGCTTGGAGGTGGTCTCGTCCCCTGCTCGGGTGACGAGAGTCAGGTTCTGGGTGAAAGAGGACGGCCCGACAGGGATGACCAGCCGTCCGCCGTAGGCCAGCTGTTCAAGCAATTGCTGCGGGATGCTGGGGGCTGCTGCGGTAACCACCACTGCGTCATAGGGGGCACCCGGCGGATGGCCCTGTGAGCCGTCGCCACACACCACCGTGGCGTTGGCATACCCCAAGTTGTCCAAGACTTTGGCCGCGGCGTCGGCCAGCTTCCGGTGGCGCTCCATCGTGACTACTGAGGCGGCCAGCTCGGCTAGCACCGCGGCCCCGTAGCCCGAACCGGTTCCCACTTCCAGCACCCGATGTTCCCGTTCAATGGCCGCGGCCTCGGCCATCAGGGCGACGATGTAGGGCTGCGAGATGGTCTGGCCCGCCGAGATGGGCAACGGGTGGTCTTTGTAGGCATCGCCCGCCAGCGTTCGGGACACGAACCGATGGCGGGGGACCGACCTCATGGCGGCCAGAACCCGGGGGTCGCGAACCCCGCGGCCTTCGATCTGGCGACGCACCATGGCCAGCCGCCGATCTCGGTGCCGATCTTCGGCCATGCCTAATGATGCTTCAACTGCCCCATCTCAGGGGCAGGGAGTGCTCTAGACGCCGCTTGACCTCGCTACGGGATAGGCGCTGGTCTCGTCGAACACCGCTTGCAGGGCATCAGCGTCGCGGGTGAAGTCGCCGTCGTGCTCGGCAGCCGCACTCCATGGGGGTGCTGGCGCCCACCACGGCGGCAACTCGGAGCCGCCCTCGGTTGTCTCTTCCGGTATGAAGGCCAAACACCACTGCCACGAGCCCTTCTCACCGCCATCCTCCTCTTCAGGATGGCCCCCAGGGGGTACCAGAGCGTAGGTGAATCCCGGACCGGGGCCTGACCTCTCAAAATCACGGGTCGCAGGACCATACGACTCGAGGTCGCCAGACACAGTCCGGCGGGAATGCGGTAGCCGGGCGGCGACAAAGGGCAGTGCCAGCAGCAGTACGACGATGATCGAGGTAACGACCGTCGTCAGGTTTAGTTCAGGCATATCGGGTGCCTCCGTCAAGAGCAGACACGACGGCCTACTCAAGCCTCATTGGCCCCATTAGCCCCACCCGCAACAGAAAAGGGTAGCGATTGCCCCTTCTCGGGGTCAACACAGTTATCGACCGTTGTGCAACAAATCGATGAGCCGAAAGGCCTCAGACCACTACCACCGACCGGAGCACTTCTCCCCGCTCCATGGCGTGAAACGCCTCCTCAACGTCCTCCAGCGAGATGGTCTCCGACACGAACCGCTCCAAGTTCAGCCGTCCCTGGAGGTACAGATCGATCAGCATGGGGAAGTCCCGCGACGGCAGGCAATCGCCGTACCACGACGACTTGAGCACACCCCCTCGTCCGAACACCTCGATCATGGGCAGCTCGATCTTCATCTCCGGATTGGGCACCCCCACCAGCACCACAACCCCGGCCAGATCCCGGGCGTAGAAAGCTTGCTCGTAAGTCTGGGGCAAACCGATGGCCTCGATGGCCACGTCCACCCCGTGGCCCCCGGTGAGTTCTCTGATCCGCTCCACCGGATCTTCCCGGGTGGAGTTGATGGTGTGGGTGGCGCCAAATTCCTTGGCCCACTCCAGCTTGGTGTCATCTATGTCCACCCCGATGATGGTGTGCGCTCCGGCCAGGCGGGATCCCTCGATGGCCGCGTCGCCAACCCCTCCGCAGCCGAAAACGGCCACCGAGTCGCCCCGGCCGACTCCGCCGGTGTTGATGGCCGCCCCCAACCCGGCCATCACTCCGCAGCCGATCAGACCAGCCACCTCGGGACTGGCCGCGGGGTTGACCTTGGTGGCTTGGCCCGCCGCAACCAGCGTCTTCTCGGCGAAAGCTCCGATGCCCAGCGCCGGTGAAAGCTCCTGGCCGTCCAGCGTCATCTTCTGGGTGGCGTTGTGGGTGGCGAAGCAGTACCAAGGACGGCCCCGCAGGCACGCCCGGCATTTGCCGCACACTGCCCGCCAGTTGAGGACCACGAAGTCGCCAGGGGCCACTTCGGTCACGTCGCTGCCCACTGCCTCCACCACTCCGGCTGCCTCATGACCCAACAGGAACGGAAACTCGTCATTGATGGCCCCCTCCCGATAGTGCAGATCGGTGTGGCACACACCGCAGGCCTGCACGGCCACCAAGGCTTCGCCTGGCCCGGGATCGGGCACCTCGATGGTCTCGATGCTGACCGGCTCGCCTTTGGCCTTGGCGATTACGGCTCGAACCTGCTGGGCCATCTGCTGCTCCTTTCGTCCGACCATCGGCAACCGCCGCCGAGGCCACCTGCCGCGAACCTACTACGCGCTGAGAAAAAGCTGTCGTTTAGGTGTCCAGGAAGCGAGTGACCGCGATGCCTGAACCCACCGTGCCCACGATGGCACCCAACCCCACCATCTGGAACCCCAGCGTCCAGACCCGGGAGGGATCGACGGTGAAGCCCCGCAGCAGCTCCAAGGTGACGTCGTCGTTGATCACGCTGAAGAAGTTGTTGGTGAGCCAGATGAGCGGAATGGCAATCACCCCGCCGATGAGGCCTTGGACGAGCCCCTCGAACATGAATGGCACCCGGATGAACCAGTTGGTGGCACCGACCAGCTTCATCACCTCGATATCCCGTCGACGGGAGAACAGCGCCATGCGGATCGTGTTCAAGATCAGCACGGCAGCGGCCACCAACAAGACGATGGCGATGATGATCACTCGCTGGCGCAACCCGCTGGACAAGTCCTCGATGGCCCGGATCGTCTCGCTGGCGGTGACCACTCTGGCTACCCCAGGCTGGGCGCGGAATGCCGCGGCCAACTCGTCAACCCGCTCCGGCAGGGTGTCGGTGGGCTTGACCCGGAACGAAGCCGGCAGCCGCTCCGGCGTGATCACCTCTACAAGCTCAGGCGAATCGCCCAAGAGGTCCTGCACTTCGGCGTAGGCCTCGTCCTTGTCGATATAGGTGAACCCGCTGACCTCGGGGGAATCCTCGAGCTGGCGGCGGATGTCGGCCTCCAACTCCGGGCTGATCTCGGGGTCGGTGAAGACGATGAACTCCACACCGTCCTTCCAGCGGACAGTGGCGTTGTCCACGGCGTCGCCGAACAGCAGCGCCGCGCCCAGCAGCGTCAGCGAGATGGTGACTGTGATGATGGTGGCCAGTGTGAGGGTGATGTTGCGGCGGAAGTTGCTGGCCGTCTCCCGCAGGACATAGTCCAACTTGAGGCTCATCGGCTCGCGCCCGCCAAACGACCGGCCTCACCGAGCTCGCGAAAGCCCATCGGCTATTCGTACACGCCCCGGGACTGATCCCGGACGATCTGGCCCCGGTCCAACTCCACAACCCGGCGGCGCATCTTGTCGACAATGCTGCGGTCGTGGGTGGCCATCACCACCGTGGTGCCGGTGCGATTGATGCGGTCCAGCAGCGTCATGATGCCCAGCGAGGTGTTCGGGTCGAGGTTTCCGGTGGGCTCATCGGCCAACAGGATCAGCGGACGGTTGACAAAGGCCCGGGCGATGGACACCCGCTGCTGCTCCCCTCCCGACAGCTCGTCGGGATAGTTGTGCATCTTCTTGGACAGGCCCACCAGTTCCAAGATGGCCGGCACCTTGGACTTGATCACGCTTCGGGGGCTGCCGATCACCTCCAGCGCGAAGGCCACGTTCTGAACCACGGTCTTGTTGGGCAGAAGCTTGAAGTCTTGAAAGACGCAGCCGATGTTGCGGCGCAAAAAGGGCACCTTCCAACTCGGCAGCTTGCCGATGTCCCGCCCAGCGACAAACACCCGGCCCCGGTCGGGCTTCTCCTCTTTGTTGAGCAGGCGCATGAACGTGGACTTGCCCGAGCCCGACGGACCCACCAAGAAGACGAACTCCCCCCGCTGCACTTCACAGGAGGCGTTCTGAAGGGCGAGCACCTCGCCCTTGTACACCTTGGTGACGTTCTCCATTCTGATCATGCGATGTGAACTCCGAACTGCGAACCGGGCTCGCACCCCCCTTCGGCGGCCTGGAAAGCTCGACCAACGCTACCACCGGCTCCATGCCCCACTCGCGCACCCTTCCCCCCAATTCCTGGGTCGAACCCGGCAAAACTCAGGACATCCGCCTCCATCGCAGGTAGGCCTCGATCATCTCGTCGAGGTCGCCGGCCAGCACTGCCTCCACGTTGCCGATGGTCACGCCGGTGCGATCGTCCTTGACCTGTTGGTACGGGTGCAGCACGTAGGAGCGGATCTGGCTCCCCCATTCGGCCTTCTGGTAGTCGCCGGCCAGCCCGGCGATCTCGGCCTCCCGCTCGGCCCGCTTCAAGTCGGCCAGTCGGGCGGCCAGGATCTGCATGGCCCGGTCTTTGTTCTGGTGCTGGCTGCGCTAGTTCTGGCACGACACCACCACGCCGGTGGGCAAGTGGGTGATGCGCACTGCCGAGTCGGTCACGTTCACGTGCTGGCCGCCCGCTCCCGACGACCGGAAGGTGTCGATCCGCAGGTCCTTGTCCTCAATCTCCACCTCGTCGGAGACCTCGTCGAAGAACGGGACCACCTTGAACTGGGCGAACGCGGTGTGGCGGCGGGCGTCCGAGTCGAACGGCGAGATCCGCACCAGCCGGTGCACCCCCCGCTCCGACTGGAGCAGGCCGTAGGCGTTGCGTCCGGAGATAGTGAAGTCAGCCGAGGAGATGCCCGCGCCCTGGCCCTCTGACACGGAGTCCACCTTGAACTCGAAACCGCGGCGCTCAGCCCATCCCTGGTACATGCCCAACAGCATCTCGGCCCAGTCCTGTGCATCGGTGCCCCCCGCGCCGCTGTGAAGCTCGCACACGGCATCGGAGTCGTCGTGCTCACCGCCCAAGAGCGACCGCAGCTCCAGGTCGTCCACCTTGGCCGACAGGGACTCCAGCATCTGGGCGATCTCCGGGGTCTGCGACTCGTCCTCTTCCTCATTGGCCAGCTCGTGCAAGGTGTCGGCGTCGTCCAACGCAGCCTCCAACCCGGCGAACAGCTCCAAGTCCTCCACCAGCTCGGACAGCTCCCTGGTCACCTTGCGGGCCTGGTCGGGGTCGTCCCACAGGCCGGGGGCAGAAGCGGCCTTCTCCAGCTTGGGGCGACGGGCGATCAGATCGTCGATGTGCAGGTAGCGCCGGGCCTCGTCCAGTTTGGATCGGAGCAGGGCGAGGTCGCCGGTGAAGTCAGGCACGGGAATTCCCGGGGTTCAGCAGTCAGCGCCCGCAGCACTGCTTGAACTTGCGGCCTGATCCGCACGGACAGGGGGCGTTGCGCGGGGTCTTCTCCAAATCCGACTTCACCAATGGCACCTTCGACCTGGGGGCCGACTCCTCTACCACCGCGGGCGCAGCCGCAGTGCTGGCCAAGGCGGCTTGGGCGCCGGCCCGGGCCAAGGACGGCTGGGTGGAAGGGTCGGCCGGACCTGATTCGGTGATGTTGCTGGTGCCGGCGTCGTCGGCCTGCGCCGGGGCATCCACGTTGATCTCCACATGCATGATGTAGGTGACGAAGTCCCGGGCAACGCCGGCCATCATCTGGCCGAACATCTCAAACCCCTCCCGCTGCCATTCAGTCAGGGGGTTCTTCTGGCCCAGGGCCCGCAGGTTGATGCCCTCTTTGAGGTAGTCCATCTCGTAGAGGTGCTCGCGCCAGCGCTGGTCGATGATGCGCAGCATGATCTGGCGCTCCACCTCCCGCATGGCCTCGGTGCCGACCAGCTCCTCCCGCTGCTCGTAGTGGGTTACCGCCTCCTCAACCAGCAGGTCGTACAGCTCGTCGGTGGAGGCGGCCTCGCCCATCTGGTCGGATCCCATCTGGGTGGGCCAAAGCACCCGAACCTCAGTCTCCAACTGCTCCAGGTCCCAGTCCTCAGGGTCTTCAGACGTGCAATGCCCGGTGATCACCGCGTCAACGGCCTCGCCCAAGTGCTCGAGGGCCTCGGCCCGCAAATCGCTGCCCGACAGGATCTGGGCTCGCCGCTTGTAGATCACCTTGCGCTGCTCGTTGAGCACCTCGTCGTACTTGAGCACGTTCTTTCGGGCCTCGGCGTTCTTCTGCTCCACCGTGCCCTGGGCCCGCTCGATGGCCTTGGTGACCATCTTGGCCTCGATGGGCACATCCTCGGGCAGAGCCTTGTCCATTACCCAGTTCATGGCCCCGGTGGCGAAGATCCGCATGAGCTCGTCTTCCAACGACAGGTAGAACCGGCTCTCACCGGGATCGCCCTGGCGGCCGGAGCGGCCCCGGAGCTGGTTGTCGATGCGGCGGCTGTCGTGGCGCTCGGTGCCCAGCACGTAGAGGCCGCCCAGCTCCCGCACCTTCTCGCCCTCAGCCCCGCACTCGGCCTCGTGCTTCTCCAGCAGTTCGGCGGCCCGGGTCTGGCCCTCGGGGCTGGCGGGGTCCAGCCCCTCGGCAGCCACATCCCGGCGAGCCATGGCCTCGGGGTTGCCCCCCAGCACGATGTCCACCCCTCGTCCGGCCATGTTGGTGGCCACGGTGATGGCGTGCAGCCGGCCCGCCTGGGCCACGATCTCAGCCTCCCGGAAGTGCTGCTTGGCGTTTAGAACCTCGTGGGGAATACCCCGCTTGTTCATCACCTCAGACAGCTTCTCGGAGTTCTCCACCGAGACGGTGCCCACCAGCACCGGCTGGCCCCGCTCGTAACGCTCCACCAGATCTTCAACCAGGGCGTTGAACTTGCCGTCCTCGGTCTTGTAGATGAGGTCGCCCTGGTCGGCCCGAACCACCGGCAGGTTGGTAGGAATCGGCACCACGTGCAGGCCGTAGGTGCCGAACAGCTCGTTGGCCTCGCTCACCGCGGTACCGGTCATGCCGGCCAGCTTGTCGTAGAGCCGGAAATAGTTCTGGAGGGTGATGGTGGCCAGCGTCTGGTTCTCCTCTTTGATCTTCACCCCTTCTTTGGCCTCCACCGCCTGGTGCAGACCCTCCGACCAGCGGCGGCCGTCGAGAACCCGCCCGGTGAACTCGTCGACGATCTTCACCTCGCCCCGCTGGATGATGTAGTCCTTGTCCCGGTGGTACAGCTCCTTGGCCCGCAGCGCGGCCTGGAGCTGATGGACCAGGTTGGCGCTGACCGAGTCGTAGAGGTTCTCCACCCCCAAGGCCCGCTCCACCGCATGCACACCCTCCTCGGTGGGGGCCACGATGCGCTTCTCCTCGTCCACGTCGTAGTGGACGTCTCGCCGCAAGCCCCGCACCACGCTGGCGAACTTGTAATACGTCTTGGCCGCATCGGCCAGGCGCCCGCTGATGATGAGGGGGGTGCGGGCCTCGTCGATGAGGATCGAGTCGATCTCGTCCACGATGCAGTAGTTGTGGCCCCGCTGCACCCGGCGGTCGGCCGACATGGCCATGTTGTCCCGCAGATAGTCGAAGCCCATCTCGTTGTTGGTGCCGTAGGTGATGTCGCAGTCGTATTGCTCGCGCTTGAACTCAGAGCCCCGCTCGCCGGGAACCACCAGTCCGACGGAAAGGCCCAGCCACCGGTGGATGGCCCCCATCCAGTCGGCGTCGCGAGCGGCCAGGTAGTCGTTCACCGTCACAACGTGTACGCCCTTGCCGGCCAGGCCGTTCAGATACACCGGCAGGGTGGACACCAGGGTCTTGCCCTCACCGGTGCGCATCTCGGCCGCCCAGCCGAAATGGAGGGCCGCGCCCCCCATCAGCTGCACGTCGTAATGGCGCTGGCCGATAACCCGCCAAGCCGCCTCCCGCACCACGGCAAAGGCCTCGATGAGCAAGTCGTGAAGATCCTCGCCGTTCTCCAAGCGCTGGCGGAACTCCCCGGTACGGCCTCGCAGCGCATCGTCGGACAGCGCTTTGACCTCGGGTTCGAGCGCGTTGATGTCGGGCACCAGGCTCTCCAGTGCCTTGATCTTCTTGCCCTCACCAGTGTTCAGGACCTTCTGAAACACGCTCATGCCAGGCCCACTCTACTGTTGTGCTGGCGCGATTTAGTCAACGGAGCCAGCCAGAAACGTGTTGTCGGGCTACCTCTGGGGGCGCGTCGGAACTCCGCTCGCCAGTTGTGTGGAACTCAGCTGGCCCGGCGTTCCCGGGAGTGGTGCTGGCGATCCACCCGGCGGGTTTTGGTGCGGCGCAACTGGCGCTCCAGCTTGGCGATGGCCCGATCCAAGGCCGCGAACGGGGTGGGACCGTTGACCCGGCTGCGGATGTGATAGCCGTGGCCCTCCAAGGTGACCTCGCAGATGTCGGGTTCGGCGATGCGAGGGTTCTTCTCTTCGCTGAACCGAACCGTGGCGTGATCGATGCCCGATAAGTAGCGGCTCAACTTGCCCACCTTCGTTCGGGTGGTTTCCCCCAGTCTCTGCGACACCTGAATCCCGCTGCTGCTGATGGTCACGTCCATGGAGGCTCCCTTTCGGCTGGGGTTGAGTTGTGGGTTCTCATGGTAACCACACTGGGCGGCTGTCGCGCGGAAGACGGCGTGTAGGGGAGCGGCGTAGCGCCGGCCACCACCGCGTCCACCCGTCCGGCACCGGCCCGAACCAGGGTGGATGCCGCGGCCTGGAGCGTGGCCCCGGAGGTGACCACATCGTCTACCAGCAGTACCGAGGCTGGCGAGGGGCGGTGGGGAGCAAAGACAGGGGCGCAAAAGCGCTGGCTGCGGCTTCGACCGGTCTGGCCTGCGGCGTCGACTCGCTTCAGCAGGGGAACGACTCGCAGCCCGGTCTCTCGGCCCAAGGCTCGCGCCAGGAGCTCAGCCTGGTCGAAACCCCGCCGTCGGCGTCGCGGGAAAGATGTCGGCGCCCACGTCACCGAGTCGACCATCAGACCCGGCGGCAAGGCTTGAGCCATGGCTGATGCCAGCCAGCCGACGCTTGACCTCTGGTTGCGGTATTTAAGCCGAGCCAAGAGCTCCCGGCCCGCTCCCACGTAGGCGAAGGCGGCCCACAGCCCGGACAGCGGTTCGGGCGGAGACATCTCCCCCACCGCCCGCATATCGGCCAAACACCGCCGACACGGCGACGGCCCTGGCCCCCCGCATCCGGCACATATTCGCGGAAACAACATGGCCGCACCCTAAGAACGACCAGTGACACTTTCTTCTGTGCATTCAGGCCCAGGCCGGCAGTCATTCGATGCGGTCGCTGATGCCTTCTTCGGTTATGTAGCCGGTGACCAACTCGGCGGGGGTCACGTCGAAGGCCCAGTTCTGGGCGGCCATGCCCTCGGGGGCGAGCCGCACTCCGCCCACTTGGACCACCTCATCGCCAGGGCGCTGCTCCACCACGATGTGCGCTCCCGACGGGGTGGCCGGGTCGATGGTGGAGGTGGGCGCGGCCACATAGAAGGGCACGTCGTGGTGCCGGGCCAGTACCGCCAGCGAGTAGGTGCCGATCTTGTTGGCCACATCGCCGTTGGCCGCGATGCGGTCGGCGCCCACGATGGCCAAGTCCACCTCGCCGGCGGCCATCAGCGATCCGGCCATGGCGTCCACCACCAGCACAGCGGGGATGCCGAGCCGTTGCAGGTCCCAGGCGGTGAGCCGGGCGCCCTGCAATACCGGCCGAGTCTCGTCCACCCACACCGATGGCTGGCGCCCTGCATCGTGGGCCGAGCGGATGACCCCCAGCGCGGTCCCCCACCCCACACAGGCCAGCGATCCGGTGTTGCAATGAGTCAGCACCCGGGCGCCGTCGGCCACGACTGCCATGCCATGGGCCCCGATGGCCTGGTTCACGGCCACGTCGTCGGCAGCGATCCGCACCGCCTCGGCCACCGGATCAGCAGCAGCCAGAGCCCGATCAACCCCCCAGGCCAGGTTCACCGCAGTGGGTCGGGTGGCCTTGAGCAACACGGCCGCCTCGACCTCATCCCGCCCCTGCACCGAGGCCAGCGCCACCCCCATGGCCCCGGCTGCGCCCAGCGCGGGCGCTCCCCGGATGGCCAGCTCCACGATCAGTTCGCACAGATGCTCAATGTCCCGCACATCCACCAGCACCAGTTCCTCGGGCAGCTGCCGTTGGTCGATGAGCCGGATGTGGTCGCCCATCCACTCGATGGTGGGCGGAATGGGAGAACCCTCCAGCAAAGGCGATGCCATCGTTCAATCCAAACGGATCAGTACCGGTAGTGGTCGGCCTTGAACGGCCCGTCAGCCGATACTCCCATGTAGTCGGCCTGAGAAGGAGTCAGCGTGGTGAGGCGCACCCCGAGAGCGTCGAGGTGCAGCCGGGCCACCATCTCGTCCAGCTCCTTGGGCAGCGTGGTCACGTCGGTGCCGTAAGCCTCGGCGTTGGCGTGCAGCTCCATCTGGGCCAGCACTTGGTTGGTGAAGCTGCACGACATCACGAAGCTGGGGTGGCCGGTGGCATTGCCCAGGTTCAGCAGCCTTCCCTCCGACAAGATGATCACCGAATGGCCGTCGGGGAAGACGTACTCGTCCACCTGGGGCTTGATATTGATGCGCTGCACGTCGGACAGGGCGTTGAGCCCGGCCATGTCGATCTCGTTGTCGAAGTGGCCGATATTGCCCACCACCGCCTGATGCTTCATCCGCCCCAGGTGCTCGGCGCTGATCACGTCTTTGCAACCGGTGGCGGTGATGAACAGATCGGCGGTCTCCAGCACATCTTCCAGTCGCTGAACCTCAAAGCCCTCCATGGCCGCTTGCAGTGCGCAGATGGGATCCACCTCGGTGACCACCACTCGGGCCCCCTGGCCCCGCAATGATTGGGCGCAGCCCTTGCCCACGTCGCCATAACCGCACACCACCGCCGTCTTGCCGCCGATCATCATGTCGGTGCCCCGGTTGATGCCGTCGATCAGCGAGTGCCGGCAGCCGTAGAGGTTGTCGAACTTCTGCTTGGTCACCGAATTGTTGACGTCGATGGCGGGGAAGCGCAGCGTGCCGTCGGCTTTCATCCGGTAGAGCCGGTGGACACCGGTGGTGGTCTCCTCTGATACGCCGCGGACGCCGCCGGCGATAGCGGTCCACATCCCAGGATCGTCGGCCAGCGTCCGGCCCAGCAGGCGGCGGATCTCGGCCAGATCCTCAGAATCGGCCTCATCGGGGTCGCCGGCGTTGCCGGCCGCCTCAGCGTCGGCCCCCATGTGCACCAACAGGGTGGCGTCGCCGCCGTCATCCAATATGAGATTGGGCCCTCCGCCGTCAGGCCAGCGCAGCACCTTCTCGGTACACCACCAGTACTCCTCCAGGGTCTCGCCCTTCCAGGCGTAGACCGGAACCCCTTGGGGGTCATCCGGTGTGCCATCGACACCCACCGCCACGGCGGCGGCAGCCGGATCCTGGGTGGAGAAGATGTTGCACGACGCCCAGCGCACTTCGGCACCCAGCGCAGTGAGGGTTTCGATCAGCACCGCGGTCTGCACGGTCATGTGGAGCGAGCCGGTAATGCGGGCCCCGGCCAGGGGCTGGTGGTCGAAATGCTGGGCTCTCAGCGCCATCAGGCCGGGCATCTCGTGCTCGGCGAGGCGGATCTCCTTGCGGCCGGCCTCGGCTAAGGCCAGGTCGGCCACCTTGAAGTCATGGTCAACGGTCACTTCCATCATCGCTTTCTATTTGTGGCGCTTTCTGCCACCATCGCTTTCAGGTTGCGGGCATTCAGACAATGGGATCATCAGGGGCGGCCCGCCAGCACCTGCCGAGCAGCCAAAATGGCCGGCACCGGACCGGGATCGAGGCCCACCGCGGCGGCCATCTCCAGCGCGGTCATCGACCCTTGGTACATGAGATCGAAGATCTGGGCCACCGGACCCTCTCCGGCCGCCTCCACGGTGTGCACGTCGCCCACCACTTCGTCCATCAGGTCGATCAGGATGTCGAAGCCTCGCATCACCTCGGGATGCTCGTGTTCATGGCGCAGCACCACCATGCTGAACACCTGCCGGGTCAGATCGCCGTGCTGGCCCCACCCGGCGATCTCGTTGTGCAGCAGATCGGGCACCCCGGCGCTGAACGCCGGCGCTTTGGCACTGGTGTTGATCATGTTCTTCCAGTGCCGGGCGGCCACCGAGCCCAGTCCGCCTCCGCCGTAGATCAGCGGCACGGTGCCAGCGAGATGGCGGGCCAGGGCCGCAGCCGGTGCCCGGGCCGTGTCCCTTCGACCGCGGATCTGATCCACTGCGTGGCGCACCCACTGGGAGGCGCCGGGGAACAGTCCCATCTTCTCGAGAATGATCATGGGGGCGACGGTGAGCACGCTGAGTCCGGCCCGAGGTGGATACAGCATCGGATCCACTTCGACCAGCGGGGCGGACCAGTCGGCGGCCATTTGGGCCAGCTGCCCTCCCCCTGTGACCGCAACCACACGCCCACCAGCCCCGGCGGCCTGGGCGGCGGCCTGAACGATCTCCGGGGTGTCGCCGCTGGCAGAAAGGGCGAACACCAGGGTCTGCTCGTCCACATACGAAGGGGGTTGGTAGCTCTTCACTACCACGATGGGCAGGGGCATGAACGGACCCGCGGTTACGGCCAACAGGTCGCCGGCGAACCCGCCCGGGCCCATGCCCAACACCAGCACGTTGGCAATTTCTGACCGGTCGGGCAGCCCCTCCAGCTCGTTGCACCGGTCCAGCGCGTCCAGCATCTGCTCGGGCAACCGGTTGACCGCTGGCCACATGCCCAGCGTGTCCACTCGCTCGCTCACCGCCTACACCGATCCCCAGGAAGCTCTCACGGAGTGAAGGTGAAGGGAATGGACTCTGATTCCGCCCTGGCCATCAGCCGCTCGTGCTCGGAGTCGTCCACCGTCTCAGCCTCGTCGATCAGCATGTTGGGGATGTCGTCTTCCACCGCATAGCGGCGGCGCAGGCGGGGGTTGTACAGCGAGTCCTCATCGGGAAGGTACAGCAGCGGCCCCTTGTCGTCAGGACAGGCCAGAATCTCAAGCAGTCGGGGATCCAGCGCCATGGCCACAGTCTTACTCAACCGCTGCCTCTAGTTGAAGCAGCCACCACGATCATCCAGTTGCCGCCCGAAACAACAGCCCGGCCCCGGCGACGTCATACTCGCCGGTCCCAGCCGGCACCCACACTGCTCCGCCGCCGGTGATCTCGTGACCCGCCACGCTCGCACGCCCCGATGTGCAGAGCACTATTTCCGGCCCCGTGGGAAGAAACTGCCGCGCCCCGTCCAACTCGACGCGGGCAAGCCCGAAGTCGGGTGCCGGCGCCTGGAAGGAGAAACACGGATCGTCGGGGCTTTGCACGGGCACGTCGATGGGGCGGCAATCCACCACGTCGAGCACCGCGGGAACATCAACGTGTTTCACGGTGAGACCCCCCCTCAGCACGTTGTCGCTGTTGGCCATGACCTCCACCGCTACTCCGTGGAGGTACACGTGCAGGTTGCCGGCTTCCAGAAAGAGGGCCTGGCCGGGGTTGAGGCGGACCAGGTTCAGCATCAGGGCCACAGCCACCCCGATGTCTCCGGGATGCCGCTCCCCGATCCGCACCGCCCACTGCCTCTCATCGGGAAACGGGCCGGGCTGAGCGCAAGCCGCCACCACCTGATGGGCGATGTCCGCGCCGGCTTGTGGGGAGCGCTCCAGCAGGCACCGAAGGGCTGGGGCGATCTCCCCTGCTTGCAGGCAACCAGTTGCCGGGGCCAGAGCGGCAACCCCCAGCGAGTCGAATAGAGCGGCGGCGGAATCCGGCGACCGGAACCCGCACAGGGCGGTGAACGGCTCGAGCGCACAGATCAGCTCCGGTTTGTGGTTGCGGTCGCGATATGAGCGGTGGTCGGCGTCGACGGGGATGCCCTGCTCGTTCTCCAAGTCGAACCCCGCTTGGGCCTGCTGGCGGGTGGGGTGGGTCTGGAGCGAGAGGGGCTGGTCTACGGCCAGGATCTTGAGCAGAAAGGGCAGCTCTCCCCCGAATGACCGGGCCGTTTCCGCCCCAAGTTCACCCTCCGGGTCATCGGAGATCACCTCGTTGAGGGGCCGGTCCACGCCGTCGCGCCGCAGCATCGACGGCGCCCGGGGATGGGCGCCCAACCACAGCTCTGCCTGGGTCTCGCCAGTGGCCGGAACGCCCATGATCCGGGGCAGTGCCTCCCGCGATCCCCACGCGTAGGGCTGGACTGCCCCAATCAGAACACCCGGCGAGCTCATCGCATCCAGGCCCTCAAAATCTTGCTGCCAACCCAGTGCTCACGGTCTCAAGTTAGGCCAAATCGGGCTCAAGCCAGCCAGATCAGGTTGATCACCGCGATCAGATTGAAGCCGACGTGGGCCCAGATGGCCGGCCCCAGTCGCTTGTACCGTTTCACCAGCAGGGCGGCGATGATTCCGAAGGCCATGAGCGCGGGGAACTGGAGGAGTTGGAGGTGTACCGCTCCGAACAGGGCCGAAGAGGCCAGCACGCCTATCACTGCCCCCCATTTGCGCTCGAACGCCCGCAGCACCAGACCGCGGAAGAAGAGCTCTTCGAAGATGGGCGCCCCCACCACCACTCCCAGCATCACCAGAGCGATGTCGCTACCGGTGGCGGCGCGGTCGGTGATCTCGCGGGCGGCCTCGCTCACGTCGAAGTCGAAGAACTGCTGGAACGGCGCATAGATGAGCCAAACCACCGCGATCTGGGCGAACACCCCCACCAACAGCCCCACGGGCACATCCGATGCCTTCATCGACAGGCCGAAATCGCGCCGCAGCCCGGTTCCTCGCAGCGTGCCCGCGACCAAGGTGGCCAATGCGAACCCGCCCCACAGCCCGATTTGGCCCACCGGCAGGGTCCAAAGCGGCAGCGCCGGGTCGTTGCGCTCCTGGCTTATGGCGTCGCTCAACCCGTAGCGCCCCACATATGACCCGGTGCCAGTGGTCCCCCCGGTATCTAGCCCAACCGCGGCCAGAACAACGAAAAAAACCACCACCGCGGCGACCCAGGAGAACACCACCCCGATGAACACATCGGGCAGACCCCACCGGATCTCTCGCTCTTTGCTCAGCTTCGCGGCCTCCACCGGCCCGCAGCGTAATGGTGACTTTGCCACCGAGCCCTCGTAGAATTGCGCAATGGCCTCTCCCCCGCCGCCGCCTCCCCCGTCGCCTGAGCGGCGAGACCCCGAGCGCGGCCCGGGTCAGCAGCAGCCCACTCCGAGCCGGATGCCGCGCTGGGTGTGGTTCATCGCGCTGGGCATGTTGGCCGCGCTGCTGTTGTCCAACGTGTGGCGCGGCGACGACAACGGCGAGGAGATCTCCTTCCGGGCCCTCGTCGTCTTTGCCGAGGGAGATCAGATCGAGGAAGCGGAGTACAACAACAACACCGGCGAGATCAAAGGCACGAAGAAGGACGGCTCCAAGTTCCACACCACCGGGCCAGTCCCGCTGCCCGAACAAGTCGAAGGGGAATTGCGTGACAAAATCCCCACGTTCGAGTTCCACACCCCCCGCAGCAGCATCTGGGCCAGCATCCTGCCCCTGCTGATCCCGGTGGCGCTGATCTTTTTGATCTTCTGGTGGTTCCAGCGCCGGGCTCAGGGGCAGATGAGCGGGATCATGTCCATCGGCCGGTCCAAGGCCAAGACCTACACCACCGAGCGACCTGAAACGTCCTTCGAGGACGTGGCCGGTTACGAAGGGGTGAAGAAGGAAATCGTCGAGGTGGTCGACTTCCTCAAACACCCCGACAAGTTCGCCCAGATCGGGGCCCTCATCCCCAAGGGATTGATGCTGGTGGGGCCGCAGTGAACCGGCAAGACGCTCATCGCCCGGGCGGTGGCCGGCGAGGCCGGGGTGCCGTTCCTGTCGGTCACCGGGTCGGACTTCATGGAGATGTTCGTCGGGGTGGGCGCCAGCCGGGTGCGGGACCTGTTCCAGTCGGCCCGGAAGATGGGCCGAGCCATCATCTTCATCGACGAGATCGACTCCATCGGCCGCAAGCGGGGCGCTGGCCTGGGCGGAGGCCACGACGAGCGGGAGCAGACCCTCAACCAGATGCTGGCCGAGATGGACGGCTTCGAGGCCACCGAGGGCATCGTGATGATGGCGGCCACCAACCGGCCCGACATCTTGGACCCGGCGCTGCTGCGGCCCGGACGCTTCGACCGCCAGGTGGTGGTCCCCCTGCCCGAGGCCGACGACCGGCTTCAGATCCTCAACGTCCACGTCCGGTCGAAGAAGATCGCCGCCGATGTAGACCTCCCGCTGATCGCCCGGGGATCACCGGGCATGAGCGGAGCCGACCTCGCCAATCTGGTGAACGAGGCTGCGCTGTTCGCGGTGCGCAGTGAATCCGATCAGATCCGCATGATCCATTTCGAGAACGCCCGCGACCGGGTGCTGATGGGCCAGCGGCGCGAGTCCATGGTCATGTCCGAGGAGGAGCGGCAGATCACCGCCTATCACGAGGCCGGCCATGCGGTTTGCGCCGCCGTGCTACCCCACGCCGACCCGCTGCACAAGGTGACCATCATTCCCCGGGGCATGGCCCTGGGGGTGACCATGACCCTTCCCGAGGAAGACCGGCACACCCTGCGACGCGACTACTTGGACGACATGCTGGTCATGCGCATGGGCGGGCGCATCGCCGAGGAACTGGTTTTCGGCGTGTCTTCCAGCGGCGCGGCCGACGACCTGGCCGGTGCCACCGAGTTCGCCCGCCGCATGGTGCGGGAGTGGGGCATGAGCGAACGCATCGGGCCGATGGCCTGGCGGAGCGCGGGACAGGTGTTCTTGGGCGACGAGATGATGACCAACCGGGAGTACAGCGACGAGACGGCCCGGGTCATCGATGAGGAAGTGGCTGAGATCTTGCGGGCCCAGGAGAACCGATGCCGGGAGGTCTTGACCAAACACCGAAACGGCCTCGATCTGGTGGCTCGGGCCCTGCTGGAGCACGAGACCATCTCCGGCGAGGAGGTCGGCAGACTGGTGGAGCTGGGCGACGAGGGCCCCATCGGAGATCCCCGAGACATCATCGGAGCTGCTCTGGGATCTCGCAGCTCTGGGGGGACGCGGGGCACGGCAACAACCACCGTTGCCTCCTCCACCGACCTGGAGGAGCCCGACACCCCGGAGACGTGGCCCGCACCCTGATCGCTCTGGGGGTAATAGTCGGGGCACTGGCAGTGGCCTGGCTCTATCGTCGGCTCCGCCCTTCAAACCCCACGGCACCGACATACTCGGTGCCCACCCGACTGGAGCGCTGGGATTTCGCCCAGCCCAACACCGAGTGGCTGTTGGCGGTGTTCACCTCCAAGACTTGCTCGACCTGTGCCGCAGTAGTGAAGGAGGCCGGGGGCTTGGCCAACGACTCGCTTGTGGTGCAAGAAGTGGAGTACCGCCGCCATGGCGAGCTACACCGCCGTTACGCGGTTGACGCCGTTCCCCTGGCGGTTTTGGCCGATCGCTCGGGGGCGGTGTGCGCCTCGCTGGCCGGCCCCGCCACCGCCGCGGAGCTGTCAGCCCTCATCGCGTCGGCCCGCCAACTGCCCGGTACCGTCTGATCCCATGGAATCCCTGAGTCCACCCGAATTGAGGGGCTAATGGGTCTGTCACGAGACTTGGTGCAAACCCGGGAGTTCTTCACCTCTCGAGCGGCCGGTTGGGAAGACCGCCATCCCGATGACGACGTCTTGTTCAATTGGGCGGTGACCCAGCTCAAGCTGTCCCCCGGCGATGTGGCTATTGACGCCGGCTGTGGATCGGGACGGGCGCTCACCCCAATGCGGTCCGCAGTCGGATCCCAAGGAGCGGTGCTGGGCATCGACGCCACCCCCGCCATGCTCTGCGAGGCCTCCCGGCTGGGGCGCCAGGCCATCTCAGTTTGCGCAGTGGGCGACGTTGGTGCACTCCCGGTTCGGGAGAACTGCGTGGCCGGGATCCTGGCTGCGGGGCTGCTTCCCCACCTGCCCGATCCCGTGGGCACGCTAGGAGAGATGGCCCGGGTGGCTCAGCCCGGCGCTCGGCTAGGAGTCTTCCACCCCATCGGCCGCCTCGCTCTGGCCGCCCGCCACAAGGATCGCGGAGCTCACGCCCACGACATGAACATCGACCCGGACCGCATCGAACCGCTGCTGGCGGAGGGGGGCTGGACCCTGGACCACTTAGACGACGCCGACGACCACTACCTGGCCCTGGCGGTGTTCGATGGCTGACCAGCCGGCCACTGACGCGGTCCTGTTCGAGGTGGTCGACGAGGTGGCATGGGTGACGATCAACCGGCCCGAGGCCCGCAACGCCATCAATCAGGCGGTCTCAGAGGGCTTGGCCACCGCGTGGGGCAGGGTGGAGTCCGATGACGAAATAGCGGTGGCCGTACTGACTGGCGCGGGCGAGGTCGCCTTCTCAGCGGGTGCCGACCTCAAGGAGATGGCCGCCAGGGCCGAGCGGGTATTCCCGGCTCAGTTTGCCAAGGGACTCCTGGCCGAGGGTGGGGTAACCAAACCGGTCATCGCCGCGGTTAACGGCGTTGCCTACGCCGGCGGCTTCAACTTGGTTATGCAGTGCGACCTGTGCGTGGCCGCCGAACATGCCCGATTCGGCATCCTTGAGGCCAAGGTGGGAAGGGGATCACCGTGGGGGGCCCAGTTGGGCTGGCTGATCCCACCCCGAGTGGCCATAGAGCTGCTATGCACCGCCGAGCCGATTGCCGCCCAACGGGCGTACGAGCTTGGTTTGGTAAACCGGGTTGTGCCCGCGGACCAATTGAAGGCGGCCGCCGCTGAGCTAGCCGCCGCAATCGCCGCCAACGCGCCGCTCACCGTCCGCGCCGGCAAAGCCATGATCCGAGCCACCGCCGGCCTGTCACCCGCTGAGGCCGCGGCCGTGGCCGACGAGATCTACGAACCGGTCTACGCCAGCGACGATGCCCAAGAGGGCCCTCGGGCCTTCGCCGAGAAGCGCCCTCCCCGCTGGCAGGGCCGCTAGCCCAGCACCCTCAGAAGCTCATCCAGATTCTGAAGACCGGGAGTTCTCCGGCCGGACTCGATCTCTTGCACCATCTTGAGCACCGCATCATTGGCCGGAGTGGGAATACCCAAACGCGCTCCCTCCTGGCTGACGAACCCGCTGAACGAGTCGATCTCGGTTTTGCGGCCTCGTTCGATGTCGGTCGGCATCGAACCTTTGACCTCTCCCAGTTCTGCGGCGGTGGCCGCCCAGTCGGCAGCCAGCTCAGCGGCCCCCGGCCCTCCCGCGCCCCCAGTCAAGATGCGCTGGGCTTCTATACCGCTCACCGGCTCGATGGAGTGGCCTGAAGCCTGGCCAACCGCCACTGCCTCCGAGCCACAGGCCAAGCTCACCCGGCGGGGACCGGGTTGCTCCCGGCAATCCCGAGCCCGGCCTCCAAGCACCGCGTTGACCGGGTTGCTCATGCAGTTCATCACCAGCTTCGACCAGATAGCCCCCCAGATGTTGTCGCTCACCGGGGTTTCGATCCCCTCCCCCAGCGCCGACGACACCCGCTCCAGCCGGTCGGTGTGAGTTCCATCGAGTTCGCCAATCTGAAGCACGGGATGCCAGTCGAGCCTCACCTGGCCCGGCTCGACAACCGCGGCGGGAAACAGCACGACGGCACCAATCACCTGCTCTGAACCCAGATGCTCGGCCAACAGGGGTTCGTTGACCCCGTTCTGGGCCGAGACCACGGTGGCGCCGTCGGCCAACCGCGGGGCCAACCGCGGGACAAGCCACCGGTTGTCGAATGCTTTGACCGCGATCACCAACACATCGATAGGGGCCAGAAGCGACCACTCCTCGATGTGCCACGCGGGCAGCCGAGCTGTTCGCTCTCGCTTCGAATCTGGGCCCACCAGGCGCAAGCCGTCGGCCCGGATGGCCTCCACATGCTCGGCCCAAGCATCGATCACGCTGACCTCGCCACCGCTAAGGGCCACTTCGCCCGCGAGGGCGCCGCCGATTCCCCCCGCGCCAGCCACCACTACGTGCATCGGTGCCATGCTAGGAATTCTCTATGGCCCTCACCCGATATCGCGACGTGGAGTGGTTCCAGCCCGGAGAGAACCCCGACCCCGATGACACCGATTTGCAGAAGGCATGGCTGCACCGGGGGTCGTTCTTCGCGCACGCCATCCGGCTGGCCCCCGGCTATGTGATCCCTCCCCACAGCCACGACCGGGATGAGCTGATGGTGGTCTTAGCTGGAAGCGCCACCCTTGACAGCGGAGTGGTGGTGGAGCCGCCCGACACGCTGCTGCTGGCCGCCAACGTCGAGTACGGGTTCACCGCGGGACCCGAGGGCATGGAGTTCATGGTGGTCCGTACCGGTCAAGCAGGCCTGACCATTTCCGGCTGAATGAGCGCACCAGCCAAAGACCTCACCCCACTGGTACGGCCCCGGTCCATCGCGTTGGTGGGGGCCACCCCGCTGGAGAGCAACAAGCTGGCATCGTGGGCGCTCGGCAATCTGCTCAAGCACGATGTTCCCGCCGATCTCTACCTGGTCAACCCCCGCTACGACACGCTGGAAGGGCGGCCCTGTTATCCCGATTTGGAGTCCCTCCCGGCAACTCCCGATCTGGTGCTGGTGCTGGTGCCCGCAGCAGCCGCCATCGATGTTCTCCGCCAGGCCGAGGCACTCGGCAGCAGGGCCGTCATCTTGTTCAGCAGCGGGTTCGGCGAAGGAGACCGGGCCGGGTCGCCGCTCGACTTGGAGTTGAGGGCATTCCTGAGCGATACCCCCATGGCGGTGTGCGGACCCAACACCAACGGCGTCATCAACTGCATCGACCGGGTCCCGGCCGGATTCCCCCCGTATGCCATGGCCGACGAACTGCCCGCGGGAAATCTCGGTGTGGTGTCCCAAAGCGGCGCTTTGGTGTCGTCGCTGGTCCAGCACTTGCTGAGCAACGGCCTCGGCCTCACTGTGGGGTTCGCAGTGGGCAACGGCATCGATCTCACGGTGGGCGACTACGTCCGGTTCTTGGCCACCGACGATCGCACTGAGCAGATCGTGGTGTATGCCGAGGGGCTGCACGATGCCGACCGGTTCTTCGCGGCGGCTGATGAGGCCCGAGCCGCAGGCAAGCCCGTGCACGTGATGAAGGCCGGCCGCTCTCCCGAGGGCGCCGATGCGGCCCGCACCCACATCGGGGCCCTGGTGGGCGACTACGACGCGTTTGCGGCCCGCTGCCGCCGACACGGCATTCTCATGGCCCGCGACTTGGCCGAGCTGGCCGCGCTCCCCCTGGCCCAGGGCCGCTGGGGGCAGCGAATCGGAGTGCTGTCGTCGTCGGGGGCCATGGCCGGAATCCTGGCCGATTCAGCCCGCGAACATGGTTTCGACGTCCCCCCCTTGGGACCGGTGGCCCATTCGGCCTTGGCCGAGCGCATGACGCTGGGCGAGCCCCGCAATCCGCTGGACCTCACCGGCCAGTCGGTGGTGGACCACGGTCTGCTGCCCGCCGCCCTCGATGCCATGGGCAACGACCCCGGATTGGACGTTCTGGTGCACGGGATGCTGATCGGCCCCGAGGCAATCATCGACAAGCAAATGGACTCTCTCGTGGCCCAGGCCCAGCAGGGAACGCCGGTGGCGGTTTACAGCGCGCCGGGGTGGCACCCGGTGGACTATCCCAAGCTGGCCGAAGCCGGCATCCCAGTGTTCAACTCCCCCGATCGGCTTTTCCGCTGTCTGGGCGAATGGGAAAACCGGCGCCACTTGCCGCGGGGCGAAGAGCCGAAGACTTGGCCGGATGAGACCTTGGACGACCTGCTGGCCGACATATCAGCCCCGGCTTGGTCCCCGGCCGAATACGCCGAAGACCGCCCTGCCGCAGTCAAGCTGCTGGGCGATGGCCTCGACCACAAATCCGATCTCGGGCTGGTGGAACTCAATGTGGAGCCCGGCGACATTGCGGCCGCCGCGGCGCGGCTGGAAACCCGCCGCCAGGAGCTGGGCCTGCCGGACGCCGTGGTGGTGGCTCAGCCCATGGCCGATCCCGGCATCGAGCTGATCGTCGGCACCAGGGTGGACCCGGAGGCCGGCCCCTGCGTGGTGGTCGGCCTCGGAGGCGTGCTGGCCGAGCTCGTCGACGACGTGGCCATCGCCCCCGCTCCGCTGAGCGCCGCCGAGGCCCACGCCCTCTTGGACGCCACCCGGGCCGGAGCGCTGCTGGACGGCTATCGGGGCAAACCAAGGAGTGATCGAGAAGCCGCCGCCGAGGTGCTGGTGCGACTGGGGCGCATCGCCGCCCGCCATCACACCGAGGCCGAGATCAACCCGCTCATCGTGCATACTTCTGGGGTCACCGCCGTCGACGTGCTCATCGGCGGTCGCTGAGCGACTTCGGCACAAAGAGGCACCCATGGAGTTCACCCCCGAACAGGAGCTGCTGCGGGAATCGGTGCGAGGCTTCGCGGCCAAAGAGATGCCCGACGGGTTCGCCCGGGAGTGGGACATCAAGGGCGAGCCCCCGCTGGAGACCTACCAGCGGTTCGCTGATGCCGGGTTCATGGGGGTTGGCATCCCCAAGCAGTACGGCGGCCAGGGCGGGGGAATCGTGGAGGTGGCCATCGTGTTGCACGCGCTGAGCCGGGCCATGATGTCGTTCGCCATCATGGTCTATCGGTCTGCCATCCACGCGTCGGGGGGATTGCAGATCTACGGCACCGAGGAACAGCGGGAGCGATTCCTCCCCGGCATCGCCTCCGGCCAGTACAAGTTCTGCTTCTCGCTCAGCGAGCCCGATGCCGGCTCCGACGCCTTCAACCTCAAATGCCGGGCCGAGCGCGACGGCGACCAGTACGTGGTGAACGGCACCAAGATGTGGAACTCCTTCGCCCGCCACGCCGACTACGTGCTGTTGGCCACCCGCACTTCCGATGAGCCGAAAAAACAGGACGGCATCACGTTCTTCGTGGTGGACCTGTCGAGCCCCGGCATCGAGATCACTCCCATCGAGACCGTCGGCGAGCGGGCCAGCGGAACCAACATGGTTGCCTACACCGACGTGCGGGTGCCGGCCGCCAACATCTTGGGCGCCGAGGGCCAGGGGCATCGCAATCTTCAGGCCAACCTGGAGCGGGAGCGATTCTCCTCGCTGCCCATCAACCTCGGGCCGATGGAGGCCATCTTGGATGAGGCCATCGAATATGCCAACACCCGGGAGCAGTTCGGTCAGGCCATCGGGCGCTTCCAGGCCATCCAGCACATGCTGGCCGACGTGGCCGTCGACGTGAACATCGCCCGCACCCTCACCTGGGACTTGGCCCGGCGCATCGCCGCAGGAGAGCAATGCGCCCTCGAGGTGTCAATGGCCAAGCTCTGGATCAGCGAGGCCATGATGCGGGCCAGCTACACCGGGATGCAGGTCATGGGCGGCTACGGCTACACCCTCGACTCCAACATGCAGCTCCACTGGCGCAACGCCCGCCTCGGCACCATCGGCGCCGGCTCCAGCGAGATCCAGCGCAACATCATCGCCCGCCAGATCGGCCTCGGCCGCAAGCCCTCATGACCTCGGTGCTGGCAGCGTTGGCCGGGCGGGAATCGGATGACCTGGCGTTGGAGGACGACACCCATCGGGTGAGCTGGGCCGAACTAGACCGCCGCACCCACGCCATCGGACGGGGGCTGCTGGCCGCCGGAGCCTCGCCGGGGGATCATGTCGGGCTGGTGTGCTCCAACCGCACCGAGTTCGTGGAGGTCATGCTGGCCTGCTTTCGGGCCGGGCTGAAGATGACGCCGATCAAGACCAACTGGACAGCCACCGAAATCGCCTACGTGCTCAACGATGCTGGCTCAACGCTCGTGGTGACTGACGCACCCGCGGCCCGAGACGCGGCCAGCCACCGCCCGGTGGTGTGGATTGGCGACGAATTCGACGCCTGGGTGGATGCCCAAGATCCGACGCCGCTCCCGGCGGGGGGCACCGGCTATCGCATCCCCTACACCTCGGGAACCACAGGGCGACCCAAAGGGGTGGAGCGCACTCTGGACTCGGAGTCCACCTTTGAGCAGTGGTGGGAGTTCTCGTCAATGGGGGCCCAGGGGCTGGGTCTGCCCCGAGACGGCAAGCACCTCATGGTGGCCCAGCTCTTCCACGGCGCTCCCCTGGCCTTTGCCCTGGGGGCGCTGGCCAACGGCGCGCCCATGCGGATCATGGGACGGTGGGACGCGGAGCGAGCCGTGGACGTCATCAACGACGGTGTTACCGCCACGATCATGGTCCCCACCATGTTCCGCCAGCTCTTGGCCCTGCCCGACAAGCGCAAAGCCGAGCTGGACCTCTCCCGTCTGGCCACTGTCCTCCACGGCGGCGAACCCTGCCCAGTGCCCCTGAAGCAGCGCATGATCGAGTGGTGGGGCCCGATCTTCACCGAGTACTACGGGTTCACCGAGGGCGGCATGACCATGTGCAGCTCTCCCGATTGGCTGGCCCGTCCCGGGACAGTGGGCACCCCCATCGGGGAACTGGTCATCCAGATCGTGGGCGAGAACGGCGAGGTGCTAGGTCCCGGCGAGCCCGGCACTGTGTACTTCCGCCGCCCCGAGGGTCGCTATTTCCGCTACATCAACGCCGACGACAAGACCGACGACGCCTACAACGACGCCGGGTTCTTCTCAGTGGGCGACATCGGCTACCTCGACGAGGACGGCTATCTGTACCTGTCGGGCCGCAGCTCAGAGGTGATCGTGGCCGCCGGAGTGAACATCTACCCCGCTGAGATCGAAGATGTGGTGTTCGCCATCGACGGGGTGGCCGACGCCTGCGCAGTGGGTGGGCCCGACCCCGATCGGGGCGAACAGGTGGTGGTGTATCTGGCAGTGGCCGACGGCTTTGCCCCCGACGAAGTAACCGCAGCTATCGACGCCGCCTGCAATGAGCACCTCGCGGGCTACAAGCGCCCCCGCCGCTATATCATCCGCCCCGCCGTCGACCGCGACCCCACCGGCAAAGTCCTCCGCGCCAAGCTCCGCGACGAGCTGTGGGACGGCCAATTGCCGCCGACCTCCAAGAACACCTGACCCTTTACGGCTCCCACAACAGGGTGTCGGCCATGAATTGGCTCCAGGCAAACCAGAACGCCTGGTGACCCGTGATCTCGTCGCCGTTGGCGTCGACGGCGCGCACCCCGCCCCCGTCTAAGCGGAGCTCCACGCCACTCAACTCCACCACCTCGCCGGCTCGCAACGCGGCAGCCGCAGCTTCCACCGGGAACGCCACGGGGGTGCCGTCGAAGATCTGCACGTTCTTGAACACGACGGCACCGCCACCGTGTCACCCGATCATTGCGCATCTCCCGTGTCGGCTACGAGACCCACTGAGTTAATCCCGGCGATGACACAGATCTCGTCGTCGTCAGACGTTCCCCCGCTGATGCCTATGGATCCGTGGAGCGTTCCTTGGTCGTCGCGGATGAGCGCTCCGCCGGCGACGGGCACGATCCCGTGCGGCAGCAGCTGACCAATTGAGGTGAAGAACTTCGGAACGGCGTCAGCTCGTCGGGCCAGCTCGCGGCCGCCGAAACCCATGGCAAGGCAGCCGTGGGCCTTGCCCATGGCGATCTCAACCCGGCCGATGCCAGACCGCTCGTCGCGCTTGACCACTAGTGGATGCCCGCCCGTGTCGAGCACAACGACAGTCATCGGAGGGAAACTGTGATCAGCCGCCGCGGCCAGCGCGGCATCGACAATTCGGTCGGCTACCGCCAGCGAAAGGGTGCCGCTCACACCGGCCCCGGCATCTCGCTGAACGCCTCGGAAATCAAGTCCGCGATGAGGAACATTGTAGCTGTCCTACGAATTGCCAGACACCTCCCCTGATCTCCTCTGCCCGCTGCTTCGCCAATGCTCGCCGAACGTCTCGAAGTATTGCAGCGAATTCGGATCCTGTAGTGCGCTGGCCGACGCGACCTGAGAGGCAGGGGCGCCCAGCAAGATGCGTTTCACGGGGACCTCGAGCTTCTTGCCCGAGATGGTGCGCGGGACGGCGGGCGCGGCCTGAATGTCGTCTGGCACATGGCGCGGCGAGAGTTCAGCACGCAGCCTGGCGCGCAAACCCTCGCGGAGCTCGTCGGTCAGTTCTTGCCCATCTCGCACCACGACGAACGCCAGCAGATCGCCCAGCCCGCCTTCGTCGTCCTCAAGGTGTACCACGAGCGAATCGTCGATCATGTCGTGTTCTTCGATGACCGCGTAGAAGTCCGCCGTCCCCAGACGCACTCCGCCGCGGTTGAGAGTGGCGTCGGAGCGACCGCTTATGGCGCACGAGCCGTCGTCGAAGATCGTGATCCAATCGCCATGGCACCAGACACCGTCGAAGGAGTCGAAATAAGACGCCCGGTAGCGCCAACCATCGTCATCGCCCCAGAAGCCCACCGGCATTGAAGGCGCCGGAGCGGTGATGACGAGTTCCCCGTCGGCGCCCCGTCGCGGTTGGCCGTCAGCATCGAACGACTCCACTCGCCAACCGAGCTGGCGGCAGGCTAAGGAACCAGAGCGCACCGGCAGCACCGGCGCTCCACCCACAAACGCACTGCACACATCGGTCCCACCACTGATGTTCGAAACCGGCAGGTGGCCCACGGCTTCAGCAATCCAGCGGAAGCCCGCGTCAGGCAGCGGCACCCCAGTCGAGCCAATGCCGCGCAAGCGGCGAAGATCGTGCGTGTCAGCGGGGCGTAGGCCCGCCCCCCCTACACGCCATGATGAAAGGCGCCGAGAACCCGGCGAACGTTACGTCGGTCTGATCGACGACCGACCAGAGAGTGTCCAAGCTCGGCGCCGCGGGATCGCCGTCGAACATGGCAATCGACGCACCCGTCAACAGCCCCGACACCAGGTAGTTCCACATCATCCAACCCGTGGTCGAAAACCAGAATAACCGGTCTCCGGGTCCGAGGTCGTGATGCAGAGCGAGCTGTTTGCCGTGTTCGAGCAGGATCCCTCCATGGCCGTGGACGATCTGCTTCGGCCGTCCAGTGGTGCCCGACGAGGAGAGGATGTAGAGGGGATGGGCGAAAAGGACCGGCTCGAATCGCAAGGGTTCGGCCGTTTCGGCAGTCAGGTCGGACCACGTCTGAGCCTGTCCCGAGATTGTGGCCGCCAGATCGAGATACGGCAGCAGCACGGTGTGCTCCACGGACGGCAGACCGCGTCGAATCTGATCCAAGACGCCCTCGATGGCTATCTCCTTGGTTCCATATCGGTAGCCGTCGATGGCGAGAAGCACTTTGGGTTCAATCTGGACCCAGCGGTCAAGAATGCCGCGAACCCCGAACTCCGGCGGGCACGAGGCCCGGATGGCGCCGATTGACGCGGTGGCGAGAAAGGCAACCAGGGTCTCAGGAATGTTGGGCAGCAGGGCGACGACGCGATCACCGGGGCCAACTCCTAGGCGTCGCAGGCCAGCTGCTGCCCTGCGGACTTCGTCGCGCAGTTCGCCCAAGGCAAGTTCCCGGGTTGGTCGGGTCTGGGAGTGGCCGACGACGGCAACATCTGTCTCGCCCAGCCCGTTTCCCCGCAGGAGATGCTCGGCGTAGTTGAGGGTCGCGCCGTCGAACCAGGTTGTGTCGGGCATCGGGTCGGCGCTGATCACCGACTCGGACGCCCGCGGTTCGCCTACTTCCAGATAGTCCCAGACCGAAGCCCAAAAGGCCGCGGGATCTTCAACTGACCACCGCCACAGGGCCTCGTAGTTGCCGAAGGCCACCGGGTGGTAGTGCTCGGCGAACTGCCCCATGCGGGAGACCGACCACGCTTCTGGAGGCGGCCGCCACACCACGTCGTCGGTCATCGCAGGCGCCTGACTCATGCGCCGATCAGTATGCCATTCGTTTGGAACGCCGCAGGCCCGCGTTGTCTGTCGCGGCGAGGGGATACTTGATCCATTCGTTTTGCCTCATGCAGTTGAGGGAGACCCGTCGGAACGGGCAGCGAGCACCTCACCCACCGTGCGAGACCGGCAATAGGACGCCATCGCGGGTACCCCCCTTGGTTCCCTGGTCTCACCCTAGACAATCGATAATCGGTCCTGCTACAAGGCGTAGCCCGGGGGTCAAATGACCGTTGAATCCGGACTTAGAGGACCGGCCTCATCAATGCCTTGATCATCGAGGGAGTGACGGGCAACGCGGTGACAGCGCCCGGCTGGCCGATGGCTTGTTCGATGGCCGTGGCCAACGCAGCCCCGCATGCATTCGTCCCGCCCTCCCCTGCCCCCTTGACTCCGAGCGGATTCAAAGGGCTGGGAGCGTCCTCGGACAACAGCATCTCCACCGCCGGCGTCTCCGATGCCGTAGGCATCAGGTAGTCCATGAACGACGTCACCAGCGGTTGGCCCGCGCTGTCGTAGAGGAAGTCTTCAAGAAGGGCGCCTCCGATACCTTGAGCGGCACCGCCTTGGATCTGTCCTTCGATCAACATCGGGTTTATGGCTCGGCCCACGTCGTAGGCCACCACGTATCGCTCGATCTCCACCGCCCCCGTATGGGGGTCGACGTTGACCACTACTGCGTGGGCGCCATACGGATAGGTCATGTGGTCGGTGGTGAACGATGCCTCGGCTTGCAGCTCTCCCCCCTGGGCCGCAGCGATCTCGGCCAGGGTGAAAGACCTGTCGGGCTGCCCCCGCACACCGATCGCGCCCGCCCTGTACTCCAAGTCCTCAGCGCTGGCCTCGAGCATGTCGGCCGCGAGGTCGCGGGCGATCTCCTTGACAGCGTCGGCTGCCAGGAGCGTGGCAGACCCGGTCATGACGGTGACACGGCTGGCAAAGGCTCCCATGCCCCGAGAGATGCGGTCCGTCTGGCCGTGGACCACCTCGATGTTTCGGTAGTCCATGTCGAGGGCATCGGCACAGATCTGGGCAACGACGGTCTCGATCCCCTGTCCGACCGAGGCCGCGCCGGTCACTACTTCTACGGTCCCATTGGCGCGGATCGACAGCCAGACGTCATCGAAAGGGCCGAGTCCCGACTTCTCGACGAACATGCCGATGCCGAGCCCAACAAGCTCTCCGTTCAAACGGCGCTGCTCCAACTGGCGTTCAAGCTGTTCCAATTTGATGTGATCGACGAGGCGCTCGAGGATTCGCGGGTAGTCCCCCGAGTCGAGGACGACGGAGGTGCCCAAGACGGAGAGCTGCCTGTCGAACGGCATCGCATCGGGCCAAATGAGATTTCGGCGTCTGAAGCTGACCGGATCGAGCCCCGTCACACGGGCCGCGGCCTCAACCACTCGCTCGCAGACGAAGGTCGCCTCGAATCGCCCCGGGGCTCGATAAGTGCCAGCAGGCGTCTTGTTGCTGAGAACGATGTGGCCCCGGGATCGATAGGCGGGAAACGCATAGGGCCCGGGCAGCATGGCAGCAGTCAGCGATGGAACCGTGGCGCCGTGGGTGCGGACGTATGCCCCCTGGTCGTACCAGAACTCATCGTCGACCCCAGTGATCAGCCCGTCGCGGTCGACGGCCACCCGGATTCGATGGCGCTGGTCCCGGCTGTGGTTGGCGGCGATGAGGTGCTCTCGCCGATCCTCGATCCACTTCACGGGGCGATTCAGACGAAGCGCGGCCCACGCCACCAACACGTCCTCGGGGTACAGCTCCCCGCGGATTCCGAACCCGCCGCCGACGGCATACTCCCGACCGACCACCGAGAGAGCCTCCAGGTTGAGCATGGCGCTGATCGCCGCGCACGTGTAATGGGGGACCTTTGATGCTCCGTGCAGCTCGAGCCGGCCGGTATCAGGGTCTGGTCGGGCCAGCAGCCCCCGAGTCTCCATGGGAATGCCCGAGTGGCGACCGACGGTGAGCTCGAGCTCCAGCACATGGTCGGCTTCCGAGAACGCCTGATCCACCGACCCGTACTCGCTGTCGAGCACCATGGCTTCGACCGGCTTGAAGTCGCGGGGGTCGATGTCCACAATGACCAGTTCCGCAATGTCCTCGGCCATATAGGCATCCTCGGCGACGACCACGGCCACCGGTTCGCCCACGTACCGAACCGTCCCTTGTGCCAATACGGGTTGTCGGTAGGGCAAGAGCTCGTCGTATCCGATCTGGCGGAAATCGATGGGCGGGACGGCGGCCAAGTCTTCGCCGGTCCACACGCCGACAACGCCATCGGCCTGGAGCGCTTCGGAGACATCGATGTCGACGATCTCCCCACACGCGATTTCAGAGCGGACCACCCTCAGATGAGCCTCGTTGGAAAACGAGACATCGGCCACAAACCGGGCGCTCCCCCTCAGCAGCGGGCCGTCCTCAAGGCGGCGGACTGACTCTCCGATCACGACTGATCGCGGACGCTTCGAACGGCCTCGATGATCGTCTGGTAACCGGTGCAGCGGCAGAGGTTGGACGACAGCGCCTCGCGCAACTGGTCATCGTCAATGTCGGGCTGCCGGTCGAGAATGCCTTGGGCCAGCATCAAGAACCCCGGCGTACAGAATCCGCACTGGAGGGCGTGATGAGCAGAGAAGGCCTCCTGAAGGGGATGCAACTCTGAATTTTCCCCGGCTAAGCCCTCGACGGTGGCGATCTCACAGTCTTCGGCTTGCACCGCGAACATAAGGCAAGAGCGGACAGGCTCGCCATCAACCAAGACGGTGCAGGCACCGCACACTCCCTGCTCGCAGCCCAGGTGGGTGCCCGTCAGGCCGCAATTCTCGCGAAGCGTGTCGGCGAGGGTGCGCCGCGGCTCCACCTGCACATGGTGCTGTTCGCCATTCACGGTCAGCGAGAGCGGCCTTCGCTCCAGACTCATCGGCCATCCTCTTTTGTGCGGATAAGGGCTCGAACCCGCTCGGGTGTCGCTGGCATCTCGTCGATGGCCATATCCAAGTGGGCCAGGGCATCGGAGACGGCATTGAGCACGGCGGCGGGTGCACCGATGGTGCCTCCCTCCCCGAGTCCCTTGGCCCCTGTGACGGTCGCATCGGTGATCGTCTCGAGATGCCGTATCTCGATTTCGGGAATCTCTGCCGCGGTAGGCGGCAAGTAGTCCATGAGCGAGGCCGTCAAGATGTTCTCGTCTTCGTCGTACACCACTTCTTCGAAAAGCGCGTTGGCGATGCCCTGCGTAACCCCCCCGCGGATCTGTCCGTCCACGATCATCGGGTTGATCAATCGGCCGGCATCCTCGACGACCACAAACCGGGTCACCGTGGTGGCGCCGGTCTCAGGGTCCACCTCCACCTCAGCAATGTGACAGGCGTTGGAGAACGTGCCTCCCGGATCGTAGGAAGCTTCCACGGCCAGCCCCGTCGGCGTTCCGGGTTCGAGGCGCTCGGTGTGGTGGTGCGCGATCCGGGCCAGGTCCGCGATAGGAACGCCAATGTAAGTCCCGGCCACCATTGCCTGCCCGTCAACGAAGACGATGTCATCGGCATTAGCTTCGAGTACCGCCCCAGCCACCTGCGCCAAACGCTCCCGCATGCGGCCGGCGGCAATCTGGGCCGCCCCACCGGCGATCACCATGGAGCGGCTGGCAAAGGTTCCCCAACCGTAGGGGGCTCGATCAGTGTCGCCATGGACAATCCGGATCTGAGACACGTCGATGGCCAGTTGGTCGGCAATCACCTGCGCCAACGTGGTCTCGAGCCCCTGACCGTGTGGTGACGCCCCGATGGCCGCTTCGACATACCCCGATGGGTCCATATTCATGGTCACCGTCTCGTATCCGGGCGTGACTCCCATAGCCCGGGTGGCGAACACCGGCGTGCCGTATCCGGTCCGTTCCCCGAAGGTGGAAATCCCGACGCCCAGCAGCGGTCCGCCTCGTTTGCGGGCTTCTGCTTGCCGGCGGCGAAACTTGTCCAGGTCGAAATGCTCGACGGCCAGGTCGAGCGATTCCACATAGGTGCCGGCATCGACTGAAACTCCGGTCACCGTGGTGTGGGGAAAGTCGGCCACGAGGTTCCGACGGCGGATCTCCACCGGATCGATCTGCAATCGGCGAGCCGCGGTGTCCATCAACCGCTCCAGCGAGGCCGTGATCACTGGTCGGGATACTCCCCGGTAGGGCGCCACCGGGCAACGGAAACTGCTTTCGCCTCGGGTCCGAACCCGGTAGTGGGCCACCTTGTAAGGGCCGCACATCTCCCCCATCGCCATCAAGGGCTCTACCCCCCAGGTGAACGGATAGCACGACCACGCCCCGACGTCGCAAGCGATCTCCGCGTCCAGGGCCAGAAGGTCCCCTTCGGCGCTGAACCCGCCTTTGACCCGATACACCTGATCACGACTGTGCCACGACGACGTGAGGTTCTCCGACCGATCTTCGATCCAGGCCACGCTGCCCCGCCGCTGCAACGCCAGCCATGCCACCACCACGTCTTCACGGGCCAGCGGCAGCTTCTGTCCGAATCCGCCCCCGACATCAGGAGCCACCACCTGAACGTCGGTTTCGGGGATGCTGAGAAGGTCGGCGACGGCGGTCCGCAAGATGTGCGGGGCCTGGGTGGATGCCTGGACGGTGAGCCGTCCGGTCCGGCGGTCGAATTCGCTGCTGGCGCCCCGTGTCTCGAGAGGCAAGGCGGCCTGTCGATGAGATGTGAACACCACCTCGACGAGATGATCCGCTTGGTCGAGGGCTTGTTCGATGTCTTTGGTGGCGAGCTGGGCCTGGATGACTGTGTTGGAATCGGCATCGCCGGGGTGGACCAGCGGTTCGTCATCGGGGTCAATCTCCACGATGACTTGCTCGGCCAGGTCTTCGGCCTCCTCAGGCGATCGTCCGACCACGACGGCGATGGGCTCGCCTACATACCGCACTCGGTCGCGGGCCAGCAAGGGTTGGCGAACCTTCACGAAATCCGGCCGGTAAAGCACCGCCTCGATCTCCTTGACACCAGCCGCGTCGAGGTCGGCGGCGGTGTAGCAGGATCCCTCGATAGATCGAATCACTCCTGACGGCATCGCGCTGCGGACGAAGCGGGCCACCTCCATCCCCAACGCCACATCGCCGACATAACGGCCTTCGCCGCGCACCAAAGCCGGGTCCTCCACTCGACGAATGGAACGCCCGACCCAGGGATCGGTCATGGTCATGACAGCGCTCGCCGAATCAACGCCCGTACGAGATCCCGGCGATAGTCGGCCGAGCCGTGGATGTCGGCCCGGGGGTCGACTTCCTGGCCGGCGACGTCAGATGCCGCGTTGATGGCAACCGGGCCTAGCGGCTGGCCTACCAGCGCCGCCTCGGCTTGGGCAAGACGAACGGGAATGGCACCGACTCCCACTGCCCCGATCCGTGCTTCGGCGACATGTCCATCGGCCAGCCTGACGGCGCTGGTCACTGCCACCACTGCGAAGTCTCCCGCTCGGCGGCTGAACTCCGAGAACCCAGTCTTCCAGTCGGAACTAAGCCAGGGGAGGCGCACTTCGGTGAGGAGTTCATCGTCGGCGATCGAGGTGATGAACGCCGACTGGAACAGGTCGGAAGCGGCGATCACCCGCTCGCCGCGGGTCGACGCGACGGTGACGTCGGCATCCAATGTCCGGGCCAGCAGACACCACTCTGCGGCGGGGTCGGCATGGGCGATGGAACCGCCGAAGGTGCCCCGCAGACGGATGGGGATATGGCCGACGTGTCGTGCCGCCGTGGCCAGCAGCGAGCTCAGCGGTCCATTGAATGGGGGACGCTCCAGTTCGATATGCCGTACCCGGGTGCCGATGGCAACTGTCTCTTCCTTCCTGGAAATTTCTCCAAGGCCGGGTACCGCTCCTATATCGATGATGACTGCCGGCCGGGCCAAGCGAAAGTTCATCATCGGCACCAGGCTCTGCCCACCGGCCAGAATCTTGGCCTCGTCGCCATGCTCGGCCAAGAGGTCGAGGACCTCTGCTTCATCACGAGGCCGCTCGTACTGGAAAGCTGCGGGTTTCACAGCATCGAGCCGTCGTACGACACGCCGTAAACGTCAGTACGCCGGTCGTCTCGGGGATGAATTAGCGATCCACGGGTCTGGGCGCGCTGCACATCGTCCAAATCCACATCAACAACATGCTGTTCGTCCTCGGTACCCCCCAGTGGACCAGCGACAACTCTTCCAAAGCTGTCCACCACGACCGACGACCCCAGGAACTCAAATCCAGAATGCTCACCTACCTGGCTCGCGCAGGCCATGAATACTTGATTGAGGTTGGCCTGCAACACCGCGCCGTGGGCCTGGGGACAGAATCCGCTGGCGTCCCATCGCTTGGCATCGAATCCGGTGATCCAAGCCGACGGAACACAGACGATTTCTGCTCCCGACAGCGCCAATACCCGCACTACCTCGACAAACCGCAGGTCATAGCAAATGCACAGGCCAATACGCCCCACTTGGGTATCGACGACGGGGAGACCCCGATCACCCGGCGTGAAGCACGTCTTCTCATCAGCGAACAGATGCAGCTTGCGGTAGTGGCCGATCACTCCGGTTTGATCGACGACGACGGCGGTGTTGTAGAACTCGCCGCCGTCTCGCTCGCAGAAGCCCCCGACGATCAAACCCGAATGGTCGGCAGCAGCCGCGGCCCAAGCATCCACGGTGGGCCCCCAGAGGGGCTCCGCATGGCCAGCCACTTCGTCGGAGTTGACTGTGTACCAGGGCACGGCCAGTTCGGGAAGAACGACCAACTGGGCTCCCTGGTGAAATAGCAATTTGGCGGCTTCTGCTGTCGCGGTCCGATTGGCACCTGCATCTCCCGGTGGGCTGCCCATCTGGGCCAGCCCGATCGAGATGGGGCGCGTCATAGGGCGCCACTCAGTTTGAGCAGGTATCGGTCGGGTGGACATGGCCCGCCAACGCTGACGATCCGGCTGTCGCGATCGGCTCGAACCGCGTGCTTCACCCCAACTGGTACATGGACCGCGTCTCCGGCCTCGAACTCGAGGACGCAGGCGTTATCGAGATCGATCACTGACCCGCGGCCCTCAAGGACGAAAATCGTGTCCTCCGATTCTGAGTGGGCATGGGGAACATTTTCTTCGCCGGGTTCAAGCACGACGTAGTTCATGTTCGCCATCTCCGAACCCACTCCCGGCCAAACCACCAGGCGGGCGTCGTTGGAAATCAACGGCATGTAGTGATCGGGCTCGTCTCGATGGAATTGCTTTATGGCCATTGCTCAATCTCCTATGTGTGCATAGAGCGCGGGATCGGGTGGACAAGGACCGCCTAACAGCACTGCCCCTGCCGTACCCGCGGTGAACTGGTAGTTGGTTCCGGGCTCGATCAAGAACATCGACCCGGTAGTCGCGTCGTAGCTCTCGTCGGAATCGAGGTCGACCATGGTGCCAGAACCAGTAGAGACGTGGTACACACACTCCGACTCATGGCTCAGATCGACGGTGCGCCCGCCGGGGTCGAGGGTTATGAGGTGCATCGAGCGCTGCTGTGCCCCTGAGCCCGGCCACACAACTGCATGAGCCGACCCACCGGTCTCAACCACCGTCAGTCCGGGCCCGGGCTCAGAGGCTCGGACAACCTGTACTCGTCCACGCCGCATGTCTTCGATGGGATTGAACGCTACCACGACCCCCAATCGCTGAGTTTCTGATGGTTCAGCCTTCTTGAGCTATGTCCGAGTTCCGCGACTAATCTCCCGCCTACCGACAGCGGGGTGAGTAGGTGAGTCAAATCGAAAATATCGAGCAGCCTGCCCGACCTTGGTGGAAGCTCCCACCAAGTTCTGAGCTGCCTCCTTCTATCAATACCCTTCTCTCGCTGGCCATCACGCTCGTACTGGTTGCGGTGTTGATACTCGCTATCGGGGCGAACCCCTGGGAGGCGGCCAAGGCGATAATCGAGGGATCGCTCATCGAGCCGTTCTTCCTCGGTCAAACCTTGATGATTGCGTCCATCCTGGCGCTTACCGGCCTGGCCGCCGCCCTGCCCTTCACATCGAGGTTGTGGAACATCGGAGGCGAAGGGCAGATGTTCGCCGGCGCCATCGCCGCGGTGGCCCTGGGAATCGAGTTGCCGTCAAGCACTCCGAGAGTGCTGTTCATAGCAATCGTCATCCTGGGGTCGTTCGCCGGCGGAGCGGTTTGGGGGCTCATCCCCGGCGCTTTGAAGGCGTTCTACGGCGCCAGCGAGATCGTAACGACGCTGATGTTGAGTTTTGTCGCCGTGTTCGTCGCCAACTACATCATCGCTGAAGTCTGGCCAGACCCCTTTAGCCAGAAGACCGTTTCGATAGCCGAGAATGCCCAATTCCCAACAATTTGGGACGACGGCACCGTAGACATCAGCGTGCTCATTGCCATCGGGGCGGCTGCGTTGGCTTGGCTGCTGATGACGAAGACATCGCTTGGCTTCTCCATCCGTGCGATTGGGGCCAACCCCAACGCGGCGCGGCTGGCTGGCGTGCGGACAAAAAGGGTCACGCTGCTCACCTTCTTGGTCGCGGGCGGGTTCGCCGGGTTGGCCGGTGGGGTCGCCGTAGCGGGAATCTTCGACGACCTCGACCTCAACTTCTCGAGCAACTTCGGCTTCATCGGGATTGCCGTTGCGCTTTTGGCCCGACTGAAGCCGCCCCTGATCATCCCGGCTGCCTTCTTGTTCTCCATGCTGCGGGTGGGGAGCAACAGCCTCCAGGCTTCGGCGGACATCTCGCCGTCCTTAGGAGACATCATTGTCGCGGTCTTCGTGATCTTGTTGATGGTCACCGGCGCCATTCGGTTCCGCTACGCCCAAAATGTGGCCGACTGATGCCGTCCGAAGCAATCATCATCGCCTTCTTCGCAACAGGCTTGCAGCTCATGGTGCCGATACTGCTGGCGGCGCTCGGCGAAACGATCTCCGAGCGCAGCGGCGTGCTCAACGTGGGCATCGAAGGGTCCATGCTGATCGGCGCGCTGGCCACCGCCCTCGTCGGTATCGAGACCGAGAGCGTCACGCTGGCCCTGGCCCTCGGCTGGTTCGCCGGGATCTGTGCCGGAGTGGTTCTGGCGTTCCTCTACGTCAACCGCGGGACGGACCAGATCGTCACCGGCCTGCTGTTCAATGTGTTCGCGTTTGGCCTCACCGGAGTGCTGCACGATCGATTCATCGGGGGCAAGATCGGCCCCACGCTCTCACCTTTGGACATCCCGTTGATTGGCGATATCCCCAAGGTCGGAGAAGTGCTCAACGGACAGAACTCAGTGTTCTGGATAACGCTCGCCATAGTTCTCCTTGTCTTCTACTTGTTGAACCGCACCTGGTGGGGTTTGTACGCCCGCGCCGCGGGCGAGCGCCCGCACGCAACCGAGTCCGGAGGGCTCGACGTCCAGCGATTGCGCTACCCGGCAGTGATCCTGGCCAATAGTTTGGCCGCGTTCGGGGGGGGCGCCCTGGTCATGTCATCTGCAGGCGGCTTCGTGCCGGGCATGACCGAAGGCCGCGGCTTCATTGCCCTAGGTGTTGTCGTGGTCGCCCGTTGGAATCCGCTCTTAGCGCTGGCCACGTCGGCACTGTTCGGCCTCAGCCAGGCACTCCAGTTCATTGCCGGTCAGGTGGACCTGCTCGATGGCGTCCCCCACCAAGTGTGGCTGGCTCTGCCCTACGTTGCGACCGTGCTGGCGGTGTTACTGTCCCGAGGCAGTCGGTATCCGGCCGCGGTGGGCATCCCGTGGCGGAGAGAGACTGCTGGACGAGCGTAAGCTCGCTGGCGCTCCTGACGGTCGCAATCTATATTCAGGAGTGGCTGTATGGCCTTTGAACCTAGGGGGGGACATGTCAAGTCATCGACTTTTGAAGGTGTTGGCAATCTTTTTTGCATTCGTGCTAGTCGTTGCCTCATGTGGCAACGACGACGATGAAGAGAGCGAGCCTGCGGCACCGGCCGCTACCGAAGCGCCAGCCGCGACGGAGGCACCGGCCGCTACTGAGGCACCAGAGCCGGAGCCAGAACCAGAGCCGATGGAACCGTTCCGCGTCGTGTTCTTCTACCCAGGAACCAACGATGACCTCAGCTGGTCGAACGCGTGGTATGACGGAGCGCAGGAAGCCGCCGCGGACAACCCGAACATCCAGCTCGAATTCGTGGAGCTGCTCAATGAGCCGGACGCCTACGTTCAGCAAGGTTCGGCTTTTGCCGATCAGGGCTACGACTTCATCCTGTTCGCCCATGGTGCCATGGTCGACCCCGCGATCCAAGTAGCCGAGAACTTCCCCGACACCCAGGTATGCATGGCACCGCACCATCCGACGGACGCGACGCCAGCAGCACCGGACAATCTGTGCTGGGTCGAGGTTGACCAGCACAACGCCAACTTCTTGACCGGGGTCATTGCTGCTCTTGTTACCGAAACCGGCTCGATTGGCTCACTCAACGGATTCGAGTTCCCGGCGCTGACCCGTCAGCCCGAGGCCTTCCACCTAGGCGCTCGTTGCGTGGACTCCAATATCAGCTTCTCGCAAGAGTTCATCAACACCTGGGGCGACACTGCCGTAGCCAAGGCAGCCGCACAGTCCCTCATTGCCGGCGGAGCTGACGTGATCCTCTCCGCAACCGACCAAGCGGTGCTGGGCATCATCGATGCCGCGCAAGAAGCCGACTCCCAGGTCTGGGTGGTGCCGTCCTACTACGACAGCTTCGATATCGCCCCCGACGTGGTGATCACATCGGCCATCCACGGACTGGCCGATGCCGGCCGAGTGATGATCGAGCGGGCCTACGCCGGTGAGATCGGTCCTGCTTCGTACCATCAGTTCGACGTTACGAACACCCCGGGCATCATCGCTGCGCCGCTATATGACAACGCCGATGCCCTCAGCGCAGAAGACCAGGCTATATACGAAGACATCGATGCCAAGGTCCGCTCGGGGGAGATCAGGATCCCCGACGAGACTGCCGGAGATCCCACCATCGGCGCATCAGGATCTGCTGCGGAAATCGATGTGACCGCGCTTGGCTGCACGCCGCGCTAGCCCGACGGCGGTTTGAGCAATGGGCTTGCCCGGGGGCATGGAACTGCGGTTTCGGCCTCCGGGCGAGTTCTATAGCGAACCTTCGGGTGCTTGCCCCCGCGACCCCGCGCCAGAATGGCGCCGACCAGAAATGAACAGGAGAGGACATCATGGCTGAGAACGATCGAGTAGCCGTCTGGGGGGGCGAGCCCATGCCGCTCATGCCCTACAGCCCCGCAATCAAGGCTGGCGGCTGGGTCTTCGTGGCTGGCCAGCTCGCATCGGACTTCGTAACGGGCCTCGCACCTGAGGCCGGCGGCGACGGGCGAAATCCCAACGGGTACAACGCCCTCGAGCTTCAGTCTCGATTCGTGCTGGATAATCTCCAGCTCACCCTGGAAGCGGCGGGTTGCGACATTGGCAGCGACATCGTGCGGATCTACCAGTGGTTCTCGTCTCCCCATCCGACTATCGAAGAGTTCTGGGAGGGGAACTCCTGGCCCAAGATCAGCATCACCCCGTATCTGCGGACCCGAGACGAGTTCGTCCACCCGCCACGGCCAGCGTCTACGGGCATGGGCATCCGCGAGACCGGCCTCCTGGTCAACAAGACCATTCTCGAAGTCGACATGATCGCCATTCCCGGCGGGGGCAGCGAAGGCTTCGAAGTCCCTGAAGGGGTCCCGTCGCCGTTGGCGGGTTACTCCCCCGCCATTCGGCGCGGCGATTGGATCTTCTGTGCCGGGGAGATTCCCGTCGACTGGATGGGCGACTACATGCAGGGCAACGACATGGGCACCCCCAGCGGTATCGCTCCCGAGGCTCGCGTCAACCCGTACTTTTGGTATGGATCGGAAATCGAGAGCCAGACAGAGTACGTCCTCCAAAAGCTCGAAAAGATCGTCCAGGCTGCGGGCGGCTCCATCCAGAACACCGTGAAGGCAACGGTGTATCTGGCCAGTCCGGGCGACTTCGCCGGCATGGAACGGGTATGGAAGCAGTGGTTCCCTAAGAACCCACCGGCCCGGGTGGTGGTCCCGTACATGGGACTTGGAGGCAAGGGGAGCCGAATCGAGATCGCCCTCAAGGTGCTCGCCGACGACGCATCAATCGAAATCGAGACCATCGAGACCTCCGATGCGGTCCAACCGCCGTGGCATGAGCCCCAAGCGGTCAAAGCTGGCGACTTTCTGTTCTTCAGCACCGCCATCGCTTACGACGAGCTCGGCAACCTGCCGGCGTCGGTGCAGCGCCATCCCGAATTCCCGTGGTATGGGCAGCCCCCCAAGCTCCAGATGGCCTACATCATGGACAACGTCTCGGCGATCTGCGAGGCAGCCGGCACCAGCGTCGAGAACATTGTCCGACGCCAGTGCTTCCACGACAACTTCACCCATTTCCAGCAGTCGATTGAAGAGTGGGCCAGCTACTTCCCCGGTGACCGGCCCGCTTCCACGACGCTGGAGATCGGTGGGCCACTCCAAGTGCCCGGTGCTCAGTTCCTCATGGACCTGATCGCCTACGTGCCGCCTAGCTGAGCAACCATTAGTTGAGCATCCTTGGCAACTCCGTCCTACGCGTCGAGGATGATGGCCTGCTGACGGGCAGCCGCCCGTTCACCGCCGACCTCATTACCAGCGACACGCTTCACGCCCGCTTCATCCGCTCCTCCGTTGCCCACGGCAACCTCGTGAGCGTCACCGGCGGCCCCGGCCTCTACACCGCCGCGTCGTTAGAGTTGCCCAAGCTCGTGCCGTGGCCACCGACCCCCGACCGGTATGCCCGGGATCTGCTCGCGGTAGACAAGGTTCGCTATGTCGGCGATCCCATCGCCGTGGCCATCGGTACGAGCATGGCCGAGGCTGAAGACCAGGCCGCAGACGTCGACGTGGAAATCGAGCCGCTTCCTGCGGTGGTCGCACCCCTTGAGAGCAGCGAAGTGGCTTTCGAAGTGGAGCCAATGGTGGATCCCTCGGTACTGGATGAAGCGGAGGTGGTGGTCGAAGCCACGTTCTTGAACCAGAAACTGGCCCCGGTCCCCCTCGAGACGAACAGCATTCTGGTAGTACCCGATGACGACGGCGCCGGCCTGTGCGTCTGGGTCTCCACCCAGTTTCCGTGGGACAACCAGGCCGCGGTAGCGGATGCGCTAGAGCTCGACCCGGATCGGGTCCGGGTGATCGCACCAGCAGTGGGTGGAGGATTCGGAGCCAAGGGCCACACCTATCCCGAGCACATCGTGGTGGCGGCGATCGCCCACCGAACCGGCAAACCGGTCGCCTGGCAAGAGACCCGGTCCGAGAATCTCCTCAACATGACCCATGGCCGGGCCCAGGTTCAGCGTGTAGCCCTGGGGGCCAAGCGCGACGGGACGATCACCGGGCTTCGCGTCGAGGTTGTCGCCGATGCCGGGGCCTATCCCCACGTGGGCGCTTGGCTGCCCGACTACACCCGCCTCATGTGCACCGGGACCTATCGCATTCCCCGCGTGGCCTTCAGTGCTCGAAGCATGGTGACCAACACCGCGCCGGTCGGCGCCTACCGGGGGGCAGGGCGACCGGAGGCGACCGCGTTCCTCGAGCGTTCGATGGACCTGCTGGCCCGTCGGCTCGACATCGATCCGGTGGAGATCCGGCGGCGCAACCTGCTGGAGTCGCACAACGCCAACCACGTCACCCCCAGTGGTGCGGTTTATGACTCCGGGGACTACCGCGGGACCTTGGACCAAGTCGTCGAAGCCTCCGGCTATGAGAATCTGCGGCGAGAGCAATCTATGCGTCGGGCTCGGGGCGACCGGTGGCTTCTCGGTATCGGGGTATCCACCTACATCGAGGTGACTGGCAACGGACCCACCCAGGAGTTCGCCTCCGTCGCCATCGAAACCGATGGGAGGGCGACCGTCCTCAGCGGTGTCTCGTCTCACGGTCAGGGCCACCAGACCACCTACGCCCAAATTGCTGCTGCGAAGCTAGGCCTGCCGGTGGACAAGATCCGGGTGATCCAGTCCGACACCGCCGTCGTCCCCCGGGGCAATGGGACCTACGGTTCCCGCTCCCTCCAGTTGGCGGGCAGCGCGGTCGACAAGGCGGCGGAGGCCGTGGTCGACATGGCAAGCCAGCTCGCCGCCGAACGGCTGGAGGCCAATGCCGCCGACATGGTGGTTTACGACGGCATCGGGGTCGGGATTATCGGCAGTCCCGCCACCGCCATCAGTTGGTCTGACCTGGCGCCATTGGCTGTCGAGCTTGATTTGGACCAAGGAGCGCGGACCTATCCCTCGGGCGCGCATGTTTCGGTGGTGGAGGTAGATCGTGAGACCGGCGCGGTTCGGTTGATCCGCCACGTCACCGTCGACGACTGCGGGAACGTCGTCAACCCGATGCTGGCCCAAGGCCAGCAACATGGTGGGATCGCCCAAGGAGTGGCCCAGGCCCTGTGGGAGGAGATGGTTTACACCGCTGAAGGCCAACCGGTGACATCGACCTTGCTCGACTACCTTGCACCCTCTCCAACAGAGCTTCCATCGTATGAGACCAACAGCATGGTCACACCGACCCCGGTGAATCGGCTTGGGGTCAAGGGCATCGGGGAGGCCACCACCATCGGGTCAACGCCCGCGGTCCACAACGCGGTTCTCGACGCTCTTGCGCCGTGGGGTGTAGAACATCTTGAAATGCCACTCTCCCCCGAGAAGATCTGGAGGGCCATCAATGGATGACATCCCGCAAGTCAACGGGTATCCAAGGTATTCGCCCGAGGAGATGGACTTTCGATATCGCCAGCTCAGAACCCTAATGGAGCGAGACGACCTGGATGCGGTGCTCATCGGCGGAGCGACCGGGCCCCACGACACCTCGGTGCAGTACTACTGCAACTGGCCGCCGCTGTTCCCGGTGTACTTGATCGTGCCCCGCGACAAAGATCCGGAAATGGTGGTCCGGCTCTGGAATCACATTCCCGATGCCGAGCGCATCTCGGTCATCGACAACATCAGCTTTGGCGGCGACGATCACTCGGATCTGGTGGCCCGCGTTGCCGAGCGCCTCAGCGGCTACCGCCGAATCGGCACGATTGGCGTGGTGCCCTACACCGACGCGGCCGCGTTCGGATCGGAACGCCTGGTCAATCTCAACGCCGACTATTTCGCTATTCGGGTGGTCAAAACGGAAGAGGAGATGAAGTACGTCCGCATCGCCTCCCGTATGAACGATGACGCCGTGGCCGCGCTGGCTTCCAACACCACCCCGGGGATGAATGAGTATGAACTGGCCAAGGTGATCGAGGACGCTTACCTGCACCGCCGGGGAACCAATCTCATCCACTTCACGCTGACCACCTCGATGGCAAACCCGGAGTTCTTCGTGCCCCACCAGTACCAGCCCGACCGGGTCATCAAAGCCGGCGACGTTCTGGTAACCGAGATCAGCACCACCTTCTGGGGGTATACCGGACAGATCCTGAGAACTATGTCCATTGCGGGAGAGCCCACACTGCTGTATGAGGAGATGTACGAAGTGGCCGAGAACACCTACTCGGACATTGTGAGCGTCATGCGGTCGGGAGCGACGATCGGAGAGGTCCTGGACCGGGCGGAGTCCATACACCAGGCGGGCTTTGACGTTTGGGACGATCTCGTGCACTGCTACGGGGGTGGCGGTTATTTGGCCCCAATCGTTCGCACTCGGCCGAACCGCGGCGCCACCCACCCCGACGACTGGGCCTATCCCGACGGAACGGTCTTGGTCGTTCAGCCGAACGTCATCTCTCCCCGGGCACGAGCAGGTGTTCAAGTGGGAGACTCAATGTGGCTTCGACCCAACGGAGTTGAGGTGACCCAAAACCACCCGAGGGAAATGATCCGCTGTGGATGAGAAGGTTGTAGAGCTTCGCGGCATCTCCAAGCGCTTTGGCCATGTCCAAGCCAACGACAGCATTGACTTCGATGTACGGGCCGGTGAGATCCACGTCTTGCTCGGAGAAAATGGAGCGGGCAAGACCACGCTCATGAACGTGATGTTCGGGCACATTCTTCCTGATTCCGGCACCATGCTGGTCAGGGGCCAAAAGGCCGACATCCAGTCCCCCCATGACGCGCTGGCGCTGGGAATCGGGATGGTGCATCAGCACTTCTCATTGGTTCCCACTTTCACCGTGGCCGAGAACATTGTGCTCGGATCGCGGCCTGTTCTCGATCTGCGTCTCAAACCCCCGGCTATCCGCCGGGAGATTTCCGCATTGGCTGAGCAGTTCAGCATGCCGCTCCCCCCCTCCACTCCCGTTCGCCAACTGCCCGTGGACCTTCAGCAGCGGGTTGAGATCTTGAAGGTGCTCTATCGGGGCGCAAATATCTTAATCCTCGACGAGCCGACGTCGCTGCTCGGACCCCAGCAGATCGAAAACCTGTTAGGCATCCTCGAAGATCTGCGCTCGAAGGGACATTCGATCGTCCTGGTCACCCACAAGCTGGCCGAGGTCACTCAAGTCGCCGACCGGGTTACCGTCATTCGCGCCGGCAAAAAGGTGGCCGAGGTGGAAAGAGGGAACTTCGACGAGCGCACCCTCACCAGGGCGATGACCGGCCAAGACATTACCGCCGTCAAAGTGGACCATACGTCGCTCGGAGATGAGGCTGAGAACCTTCTTGAGGCAAACGGACTGGTCACGACCGGGATCGGGGGCAACTCTCTTGATGGTCTGACCCTGTCGGTCCGCGCCGGTGAGATTCTCGGCGTTGCCGGAGTCGAGGGGAACGGACAACGTGATGTCGTCAGTGCCATCACTGGGCTCAGCCCTCTTGAGTCCGGCACTGTAGTGATCGATGGGGTGGATGTGACCGGTTCTGAACCGGCCAAGCTCCGCGACAGCGGCCTGGCGGTCATCCCCGAAGATCGCCATGGATGGGGACTGATCCTCGATATGTCCCTAGCTGAGAACCTCGCCATGAACGAGATCCCTGCTGGCCGGTTCTCCCGGCGAGGACTGCTCGACTGGAAGCGCATCAAGGATCAGGCCGTCGGCCTGCTTGAGGAATACGACGTGCGACCGGCCGAGTCAGGTCTCTTAGCCGGCACCCTGTCGGGCGGCAACCAACAGAAGGTGGTGTTGGCCCGTGAGTTCTCGCGGGATCCGAAAGTGCTCATCGCCGACAACCCCACGTGGGGGCTCGATGTGGGTGCGGTTGACTATGTGCACCGGCGCTTGCTCCAGGTCAAAGAGGCCGGTGCCGCCGTGCTGCTGTTGACCTTGGATCTCGAAGAGCTCCTCAAGCTCAGCGACCGGGTTGTGGTGATGTACCGGGGGCGGGCCGTGCTAGAGCGCAACGTAGAGGAGTTGACCATGGATGAGCTCGCGTTGGCCATGGCCGGAAGCCCTACGGGAGTGTCGTAACGGCCCCGGGAGGAGCGCAATGAGTTTCGTCGGGAGCTCGGTAGCCCGGCTCGAGGACCCCCGGCTCCTGCGTGGTGCGGGTCGATTTGTGGACGACGTGGACCTGCCCGGCCAACTGTGGATGAGGGTGGTGCGCTCGACCTATGCCCACGGACAAGTGGTCGGGATCGACGCTGCCGTGGCGGAAGGCATGGCCGGAGTTCGGTTGGTGCTCACCGGGGCTGACGTCGCTCATATCGAGCCCATTCCGCTGCGGTTGCCGTTCGACGGCCTCGGATTAGAAGCGGCACTTCAACCAGTTCTCGCCCAAGAGCGGGTTCGCTACGTGGGTGAGCCGATGGCTCTCGTTCTCGCTGATGACCCCTATTTGGCCGAGGATGCTGCGGAGGCGGTGGTTGTCGACGTCGATCCGCTGGACGCGGTGGTCGACATGCTCCGCGCCCCCGACCAACAGTCGCTGTGGTCGGACTCGTCGAACGAGCTCTGCGTCCTCCAGAAGGGCTATGGCGATATCTCGGCGGCGTTTGACCGGGCAGAGCGAGTGGTGTCCACAGAAGTCGCTATCGGGCGCCACTCGGGCGTACCCCTTGAAACCAGAGGACTGGTATGCGATTTCGATTCCGGCCGTGACGAGCTCACCGTTTGGGGCGCGACACTGGTCACGCATTACCACCGCCAAGTCTTGGCCCGCCTCTTAGGGCGATCGCCGGCCACCATCCACATGCGCTCGACTGATGCTGGCGGAAGCTTCGGGGTTCGCGGCGATTTCTTCCCCGAGGACTTTTTGGTTGCCTACGCCGCGGTCCTCACCGGACATCCGGTCAAGTGGATCGAGGACCGAGCAGAGAACCTCACCACCACCAACCACGCGCGCGAGCAGACCCACCACCTGCGGGGCGCCTTCGATTCCGAGGGGCGTCTATTGGGGCTTGAGGCGGAGGTGTGGCACAACAAGGGGGCGTACATCCGCCCCACCGGGGTCATCGTGTCGGAGCTCACCCTGGGAATGATCCCCGGGCCCTATCGGCTACCGGCCTATGCAGCCAAGATCCACGTCATCACAACCAACAAGACTCCAGTGGGCCCCTATCGGGCGCCTGGCCGCTATGAGCTCACCGTGGCCCGGGAGCAGCTCCTCGACCTTGCCGCCGCTGAATTCGACCTCGACCCGGTTGAGATTCGCCGCAGGAACCTGCTCACGGCCGCTGAGCTGCCCTATGAGCCTGGGTTCGAGCTGGCCGGCGAATCGTTTCTCCTCGACTCCGGGGACTTCATCGGATTGATTGAACAGACCGGGGCCAAATACGCCGAATGGTGCGCTGAACTCAAAGTCATGAATGGCCATCGTCGGGGAATCGGGCTGTCGATCTTCATGGACAAGAGCGGGCTTGGCTTCTATGAGACGGGGGCCGTTGACATCGATACCACCGGGACCGTCCGGGTCTTCATTGGGGGCGCGTCCTCAGGTCAGGGCATCGAGACCGTGATGGCGCAGATTGCCGCCGACGAGTTGGGCGTTGACCCTGCGGAGATCCACGTCATCTATGGAGATTCCGACCTCGTCCCCGACGGAGTGGGCTCGTGGTCCAGCCGCTCGACGGTTATCGGCGGCATGGCCGTGCAAACCGCGGCCCGCCACACGGCTGACAAGGCCAAGCGGATTGCCGCCGACCTGCTCGAAGCCGCGGCCGACGATCTGATTTTGGCCGACGGTGGCGTGCACGTCGCGGGGGCTCCGGCCAAGTCGGTGACTCTGGGCCAAGTCGCCGCAGCCTGCGGGACGCTTGAAGCGGCCCAACGGGGTGAGGAGCCGGGTCTCGGTGCCCGCGAAGTGCACTTCGACGAGCGGATGAACTATCCGTACGGGGCTGTGGTGGTTGATGCCTCCCTGGATCCCGAGTCTGGCCAGGTGAAACTCCATCGAGTGTGGTTGGGATGCGAAGTCGGCAAGGCGGTCAATCCCAAGCTCGTCGAAGGCCAAGTCCTTGGGGGATTCGCGCAGGGCTTGGGCGGCGCCCTGCTCGAGGAATTCGCCTTCGATGAGAACGGGCAGCCCCAGGCGGCCAACTTCATGGATTACCTGATGCCCACGGCTGCCGACCTGCCACCAATTGAGACGGCGATCCTCGAGAACGCCCCGACCCCCACCAACCCTTTGGGGGCCAAGGGCGCCGGTGAGGCCGGTATCGCCGGCGCGGGCGGGGCCATCGCCGCCGCTGTGGGCCACGCGCTAGGCAATCCCGGCGCGGTTAGGGCGCTCCCCATCACCCCCGATTGGGTGTTGACTCAGCTCGCGGCCCAACAAGCCGGTTAGGGCTTGTGGCGCTTATCTCGCACAGCCATTAAATTCAGTTCGGTAGAAGCCCAGCCCTTCGAGGCAACACACGAAAGCCGAGCCACCCATGAAGACCGAGATGTACGCATATCTGGAAGGCAAAGACCGAGTCGTATTGCCCTCGGGAACCAGCAACTTCGAGGACGCCTTCGAGCGCTGGCTCGACCCCGACAAGACCGCCATCGCCTGCATCGATATGCACCGCGGCCACATCGGTCCTGAGGAAGAGCTGACCTGTCCGTGCCCGCGGGCTCGGGCGAAGATCCCCGCCCATGACATGTTCCACCGCATGGCTCGGGCCATCGACATCCCGATCATCCATGTCCAGCACTGGCAGCGGTACGGCGGGATCGACGACTTGAACTCCAAGCAGTACAACCGCATGGCCAATTGGCGGGTGCTGTACGAGCTATATCTGCCTCCGAATCCGTCAATGGATGAGCACAGCTGGGAAGGCACCAAGTGGCTGGACATCATGGTCGAGGAGGAAGAAGGCGACTACTACGTCCGGACCAAGAAACGCCTCTCGTCATTCGTCCCCACCGATTTCGAGTTCCTGCTCCGCCAGCTCGACATCAAGAACCTGGTGCTCACCGGGACGATGACCGATGCCTGTGTGCTATCGACCGCCTTCGATGCCGCCAACCGCGATTTTCGAGTCATCGTGCCCGGCGACATCGTGGCCGGGGCCAGCGAGGAAGCCGAAGCCGCCGCTCTGCTAGTCACATCCCTCCACCTTGGGCTGGTCACCGACGGCCCGGCCCTGATTCGCGAGTGGTATGCCCGCAAAGGCGTAGCCGTTCCATGGGAGCTGGACGGCGTGGTGAAGATGACAGAGGCCTCCGGCGTCCTCGAGGACGCCGAGGTCTTCGCCTGATCAAAGACTCAGATAGCCGTATATCCGCCGTCCACGAACAAGAGCTGTCCGTGGACGAAGTCTGACGCCGGCGACGCCAAAAAGACGGCCGAACCGGCGATATCGCTCGGCTGTCCGACGCGTCCTGCGGGAACCATGGGGAGGAATGCCTCCAAGAAGACCGGGTCGTCGAGGAGGTACGCGTTCATCTCGGTTCGGACCGCGGTGGGTGCGATGGCGTTGACGTTCACGCCGTGGGAAGCCCATTCCAAAGCCAGCGTCCGAGTCAGCTGCATTACGCCGCCCTTGGAAGCGCAGTAGGCGGCGAACTCGGGAAAGCCAACCACGCTGAACGTCGAGGCCAGGTTTATGATCTTGCCCGCGCCCGCTTCCACAAAACGACTCCCTGCGGCCTGACAGCAGAAGAACAGGGCTTTCAGGTTGGCATCGAGAGTGGCGTCCCAGTCCTGCTCCGACACATCGAGCGCGGGGGCGGTCAACTGCACCCCGGCGGAGTTGACCAGGATGTCGAACCCGCCCAGTTTATCGGCGAGCTCCCCGAAAGCACCGGGAATGCTGCCGACATCGGTGAGGTCGGCGACCTTGACCGCAGCAGTCCGGCCGAGGGAGCGAATCTCCGTGGCGGTATCTTCAAGCGTTTCGGCAGTGCGGCCGACCACGGCCACATCGGCACCCTCCTCGGCGAACGCGATGGCGATGGCCCGGCCGATACCCCTGCCGCCGCCCGTGACAATCGCCTTCCTACCTACCAGTACCTTGTCTGCCATCTCAAAAGCTCTCTTTCGTCGGAGAGGCCAGCTAGCTGACGTCCTGAAGCGCCCGATAGACCGTCTCCGGCCCCAGCGGCGTCTCGGTGATCTTGGCGCCAAACGGGAGCACGGCATCGGCCACGGCATTGGCGATTGCGGCCGGCGCGCCAACCGCGCCGCCTTCACCGGCGCCCTTCATCCCATCGGCATTCAGTGGTGTCGGAACGATCATGTGCTCGACAACCATCTCGGGCATGTTGCCGATGGCGGGAACCAAGTAGTCCATGAAATTCGCATTCAGCGGTTGGCCATCATCGCCGTAGACGATCTCCTCCAAGAGCGCGCCCCCGATGCCCAGCGCGACGCCGCCTTGCACCTGGCCGTCCACCAGGAGGGGGTTGATCAACGTTCCGGAGTCGTTGACCACCACATGGCGGAGCAGGGTGACCACACCGGAGTCGATGTCGACCTCGACGGTCGCAACATGGCAGCCGTAGGAGAACGTGTTCGTCGGAGGGTGATAGACGTCGGTGGCATCCAGGGTGTACTCGTCAACCCCCGCGGGCAGCGGCTGGCCGGGTGCCACCCTTCCCGCCACTTGGGCCAGCGAGACTGAGCTGCCCGGCGACCCCTTGACCCGGACTTCGCCACCGATCAGCTCGATGTCCTGCGGTGAGGCCTCCAGCATCTCCGCGGCGATTCGGATGGCTTGCTCTTTGATCGAACCGGCCGCGTGGCGGACGGCGGTGCCGCCTATGGGCGCGCTCCGGCTGGCATAGGTGCCCACGCCGCTGGCCACCAGATCGGTGTCTCCGTGCACGACCACGATGTCGTCAAACTCAACTCCGAGCTCATCGGCGGTGATCTGTGCCAACACGGTGTCGTGGCCTTGTCCGCTGCTGCACGCTCCGGTGAACACAATGACCTGGCCCGACGGCTCGACTCGAACGCGACCGCTCTCGTAGGGGCCGAGACCGGTCTCCTCGACGAAGAAGCCGATGCCAATGCCCTTATAGCGGCCCTCAGCCCGGGCGCTCTCCTGCTCACGGCGGAAATCGTCCCATTCAGCCGCCGCCATAGCCCGACGCAGGCACTCCTGATAGTCGCCGGAGTCATAGATGATCTCTCCAGCCAACACGTTCCCGATGCCACGGTGGAGTGGGAACACATCCTTGGAGAACATATTGCGCTTCCGCACTTCGCCCGGATCGACGCCAACGGCTGCGGCCACGAGGTCGACGATGCGCTCCATGGTGAATGCCGCTTGCACGTGGCCGACGCCTCGGAACGGGTTGAGGGGCGTGGTGTTGGTCATGACCACCGTCGACACCAGCTGCTGATGCTCGATCACATAAGGACCGGACAACATGGAGACCCCGATAAAGGGCTCGACCAGCGTCAACCGCTGGAGATAAGCGCCGGTGTTGGTGACCGCGTGGTCGTGGATAGCCAGGATCCTGCCGTCGTCGTCGTAGCCGACCTCCACGTCGTGGTACTGCTCGCGGCCGTGGGTGGAAGCGAGGAAATGCTCGTAGCGGTCCTCGACCCACTTGATCGGGCGGCCCACTTGCTCAGCAGCCAGGCCGAGGACGATCTCCTCGGGATAGGGCTGGAGTTTCACGCCGAAGGCACCACCGACATCGGGAGCAATCACCCGGACCGCGTTCTCCGGCAGCCCCAAGTAGCCGACCAGCGTGGCTTTGAGGCTGTGGGGAACCTGGGTTGACGACCACATAGTGAGGCCGCGCCGCGGCTCGTCCCATTCGACGATCACTCCCCTGGTCTCCAACGGCGTACCCGCATACCGCTGGGTGATGAACCGCTCGCTGAGGGTGTGGGGCGCGGCCGCCAGCGCGGAGGAAGCGTCGCCCACCGAGTACTCCAATACGTCGACCACATTCGAATCGAAGTGAACCAGCGGAGCGTCGGGCGCCACCGCCGCTTCGGCGGTCGACACCGCGGGCAGCGGCTCATAGTCGACATCCACCAGCCCGGCTATGTCCTCGGCGATGTAGCGGTCGCCCTCGACAACCACCAGCGCGACCGGTTCGCCCACGAACCGGACCTTGTCGGTGGCCAGGATTGGCTGATTGAACGGCTTGGTGGTCTCCTCGGCGTCGATGCAGGGCAGTGGGGGCAGCCCGACCGGGAGATCGTCGGGCGTGAGGACGCACACCACTCGGGGGTCAGCGGCTGCTGCGCTCGAATCGATCCCCCGAATCAGCGCATGGGCGTGGGGGCTGCGCACGAACACGGCATGGACCATGCCGTGCAGCTTGATGTCGGACAGATACCGGCCATTCCCCTGTAGCAGTCGGGGATCTTCTTTGCGGCGAATGCTCGCCCCGAACAAGCTCACCCTCCACCTCCCCGCAGGCTGACGGCCTCTTCCACCGCCTCAACGATCTTGACGTAGCCCGTGCAGCGGCACAGGTTGCCGCCGAGGCCCTCGATGATCTCCTCCCGAGTCGGGTTGGGGTTGTCGTCGAGCATCTCAGCGATGGTCAGCACGAACCCCGGGGTGCAGAAGCCGCATTGCATGCCGTGCTTGGCCCAAAACGCCTGTTCAATAGGGCCGAGCTCGTCGCCCTCGGTGAGGCCTTCGAGCGTGGTGACCTCGCTTCCGTCGGCCTGCACGGTGAGCAGCAGACACGCTCGGGCGGTCTCGCCGTCGACGAGAACGGTGCACGCACCGCACACGCCGTGCTCGCAGGCCAGGTGGGTGGCGGTGAGATCCAGCCGCTCCCGCAGGAAGTCGGCCAGCGTGAGACGGGCCGGCACCGATTCCGACCTCTCGACGCCGTTTACTCGGATGGTGACAGCGTGATCGCTCATGCGGCGCTCTCCAGGGCTTGGGTGAGCGCCCGCCGGCTGGTCACTGTGGCAAGGTGCAGTCGGTAGTCGCTCGAGGCGTGTACATCGCTGCCAGGGCTGAGGCCGTCGGGGGCCAGCGTGGCGGCCTCGACGGGACTGGCTCCACCGAGGACGGCGGCCTCCACGGCGTGGGCGCGCATCGGACGGTCCCCGACCCCGATCAGCGCCAAGTGGGCATCCACGACAGCGCCTGCATCATCGAGCTGGAGTTGGCAGAGGGCGCCGCACAGCGCGTAGTCGCCGGGGCGGCGGGCGATCTCCACCACTGACCACCCGGTCCGCGGGCCCGACGCCGGGACTTCGACCGCGGTCAGGATTTCGCCGTCTTCGATCGAAGTGCTCAGGAATCCCTGGAACAGATCCTCGGCTTCGATGGTCCGATCCCCAGAATGGCCGGTGACATGCACGCGGCCCCCCAGCGCCAAGACCACCGCCGGCAATTCCGCCGCCGGGTCTGCGTGGGCCACGCTTCCGCCGATCGTTCCCCGAGACCGGATCTGGGGATGCCCCACATGGCGCAGGGACTCAACCAGGAGTGGGCAGCGTTCGGCCACCACGGGGTCGCGCTCAGCCCGGCGCTGACGCGTCATCGCCCCGATGACCAGGCGATCACCTTCGTCGGTGATGTGGTCGAGTCCATCCACTCGGGCCAAGTCCACCAAGAGCGACGGGCCGGCCAACCGGAAGGCCAAAAGAGGAATCAGGCTCTGGCCCCCGGCCAACACCTTGGCCTCGGCATCGCTCCCCAGGGCTTTGATCGCATCGTCGACCGAAGTCGGGGCCACGTAATCGAAGTCAGGCGGCTTCATCAGACCTCTCCTCGGACCCGGGCCCAGGCATGCTTCAACAGATCAACGTTGGACTCCCGCCAGCACTTCAGCGGCACCGACCCTTCGTGCATGAGGCAGATATTGCAAGAGACGCAGTCCACCATGCCGGTTCGACCCCCTTCGATCTGGCGAACGAGATCGGGTTCGCGTATGAACGGACGGGCCAGCGAGACGAAGTCAGCCGACCCGTCTTCGACCACCTCGTTCATGAGCTCGATGGTGCGGACGCCGCCGACAAGAATGGTCTTGCCTCGCGCTGTGGCCCGGTGGCGACGGGCCTCCTCCCGGTAGTACGCCTCATTCACCGGAGCCGCTAGCACGCGATGCAGAAGTTTGTCCTGAAGCGCCCTCCTTCGGGTCACGCCTACATAACGGGCCGCGCTCTCTGCTTTCGGCGACATGAGGCCGGCGGAGAGCTCAATGGCGTCCAGCCCGGCGTTGTCCATCATGGTGACCGTGGCCCGGCCCTCCTCAACCGTCAGGCCATCGGGCACGTAGTCCCACAGCCCGATCTTGTTGGTGATCGGAAAGTCATCGCCCACCGCGGCCCGCATGGCCCTGTACGTCTCGAGCAATAAGCGCTGCCGGTTCTCCAGCGATCCGCCCCACTCGTCTTCCCGACGGTTGGTGGCGGGCGACAGGAATTCCGAGAGGAGGTATCCATGGCCCGCATGAACGTGCACACCGTCGAAACCGGCCTCCCTCACCCGCCTCGCCGCGTTACCGAAACCCTCGATGGCCTCCCAAATCTCGTCAGAACTGGCCGCGGCCAAGGGCATACGGTGGAACTGCGGGTTCTCGACCACCGATGGGGCCAGCGGCTCAATCGAGTCGTCTCGGCTTTGGCTTCCCGCGTGGTTGAGCTGGGCAAAGATCTTCCCCCCCTCGGCGTGGATCGCGTCGGTCAGCTTCCTCATGGGGCCTATGACCTCGTCGCGGTCGAGGGCGGTCATGCCTCGGATGTAGTTGCCCCGGGGGTGAACCGAGCAGTGGCCCGTGAAGATGAGCCCGACGCCATTGCGGGCCAGCCGGGTATGAAGATCGAAGTACTGCTGGGTGATGATGCCGCGGTCGTCGGCCATGGTTTCGGAGGTAGACGACCGGATGATCCGATTGCGGGTCTCCACCCCCGCGATCTCTCCGGGCCTCAACACCGCAGGCGTCGACATCGGCTACTCCCTCAAGTTCCAAGCCAAATAGTCGGCCATTCGGGGGCGGACCACCGGGCCCATGTTGTGACAGCAGTGGTCGCCGTCGGGCTCCACCACGATCTCAGCCTGGTCATTGTGGGCCAGTCCTGCTTGTAGCAGCTCGGTCTGGTGGGGGGGAAAGATCGGATCGTGGACTCCCTGGATGAGCAGCGTGGGACAGGTCAGATCGCCGATGGTCTGAGAGAGGTCGAACGTCTCCTGTAGATAGGCGCGGCCCTCATCCAGGTCTTCGAATCCCGACACATACACGAATCCGCCGCGGGTGTGCGGCGGCATGCCGTCGAAGTCGGACATATCCATGAAGCCGCCCCACGCCACGCAGGTCTTCAGCCGCTTGTCCACGGCGGCTGACTGCATGGCGTAATAGCCGCCCAAGCTGCGGCCGAGGACGCCGATCCGGTCGCTGTCCACCTCCGGTCGGGCGGAGATGGTGTCTAGGACCGCTGTCGTATAGCGGTGGAAGTCAGCGCACAGCTTCACGTCGAAGTACATCTCCCCTTGGCCGGGACCGTCGAACGCGAAGGTTGCCAACCCACGGCGGTGGCAAAGCGCCTCAAAGTGGTAGCTCTCCTCTTTAGTGGACTCCAGGCCGCCGATGAGCACCGCGCACGGGTGCGGTCCAGGCCCAGTCGGGAGGCGGAGATAGCCGGGGATCATGGTGGACTCGAATGGGATCTCCACCCGCTCGGCCGGGGCGACGAGATGCGGCGCGGCCCGCTTGTACATCTCGACTTTCTTGTGCTGGCCGTGCTCGCGGCGCTCGGGTTCGTGGAACCACATGAGCTGCCCGTAGTGCCACGACAGCGACGAGTGCCACAGCCACTCTCCCCCGCTAACGCGATTTCCGGCCTCCAAAGCGGCCATGCCCAGGGCTTCGTAGCGCCCGGCGGTCTCGGCCCAGAACGGCAGCCATTCGGCCAGGTCGTCCAGCGCTCGGGCGGCGGCGAAGTCCGGGTAGGGAATGCCGTCGGCCAGCATCCGGCCTGGATTCAGGATTGCCTCGACCTTCTGGGGCACCAAGTCGTCAGCGCTCATGCTCGACCTGACTTCTCGAGAACGGACACCGCGCCGTCGACATCGGGCAAATTCACCCCCCTCAGGAACACTAAACGTTGCCGCCTAAATCCGCTAGCGACCGTCATGCTTATCGCCGGCCACGGTGGCCTGCACCGCTTCGACGATCCCCTGGTAGCCGGTACAGCGGCAGATGTTGCCGCTGAGCGCCTCCCGGATCTCGGCCTCGTTCATCGCCGACAGTTCGTCGAGCATCGAATCGATGGCCATGAGGAAACCCGGGGTGCAGAACCCGCATTGCAGCGCGTGTGCCCCGCTGAACGCCGCCTGTAAGGGGTGCAGCTCAGGGCCACTAGCCAAACCCTCCACGGTCTTGATGGCGCATCCATCCACCTGCACCGCGAAGAGAAGGCACGATCGAACCCCGTCGCCGTCGAGTTGCACGGTGCACGCCCCACACACCCCGTGTTCGCAGCCAACGTGGGTTCCGGTCAGGTGCAGCTCGTGGCGGAGGAAGTCCGACAACAACAGTCGCGGCGGGACCGTCCGGTCATACGCCACGCCGTTGACCTCGACAGTGATGTCATGGGTCGTCATTGGGGTTCTCTCTCAAGAAGGGCCCGCTCACCCGCAGTTTCAGCTACTCCTTCGCCGCCTGATCCAGATGCTTTGGCCCCTTCATGTAGTTCACGATCCACCAACTGAAAAACACGTACCGAAGTACGTCGGCATCAGTCTCTCCGAATTCTCCGGTTGCCACGAGCTCATCGAGCATGGTTTGGTGCTCGGGGCTCAAGCTGACGGGAACGTCGGTGAGGGCAATGGGGTAGTTGACGTAGTTGGGGACGTAAGACTCGTCTTTGTAGAGCTCCCGATCAGCCTTGATGGGCTGCGCCGCAAAGTCCTCCGTGGTGAGCTGGCTTCTGAACTTGGCCAGCTCCGGCCGCCCTTCGAACTGAGCCAGGTCTTCCGGCAAGCCCTCATAGATGGCAATCCGCAGTGGCTTCAGTTCGAAGCTGCTGGTGGCGAAGGTGTCCGCTCCGCACACGTTTGGCACGGCCAGCAGGTCGATCAGGGCGATGATCTCGACGTAGTCGCCATGCTGGGCCACGTTCTCGGCGATGAAGGGGTGCCCCGCCTGATCGACGCCGGTGTGCATGAAGAAGTTGAAGGAGTCGTGCACGTCGTCACTGGTAAGTCCGTATTCCCGCTGCGCCTCGGCCTGGATGTCGTGACAGTTCGTATGCGGCTCCACCCCGAACTGGTATTCGTACAACAGGCCGCTGCACCGCGGATACAGCACATCGTTGGTTCCAACGGTGTCGGCGATGATGGCAGCTATCGGCCGGTCTCGGGGCGGCGCCGACCACAGGAAGTCACCGGTGGTGGGGTGCATACCGTGCATATGCCGGGTGCGACCGGTGTGGAAGCACTCCTTGTAGTCGTGGAGATTGAAGGCGTTGAAATCGGCGCATTGGCCAGCGACGCCGATCTGCTCGATTCGCAGGACCTGCCCGGCCAGAAGTTCTACGGCCTTGCCGGTGGCCGGTTCCATGATGTGCTCGTACAGAAGTGTTCGCTCGGTCATGAGGAGTGTTCTTTGTGGAATTCCCGCAATGCCCGAAGCAGGAGCTCTTCTCGGTCTCCGGAGCCGGATTCATCAACGCAATCGTCGACCAACTCCAGTTGCTGTTGGTTCAGACGGACGACTACTTCTCGGAAATACTCTTCGTCGCTGGCCATTAGTCCCCCTCCGCACATTCGTCAGTACCCGATTGAGGCAATTTACCAGCAAACCCGGAATCAAGGAGCTGGAGGATCCACCACGGCGATGGCGTCGATCTCAACCAGAAGCTCGGGGACGACGAGGGCGCTGATCTCAATGGTCGAGCTCGCCGGGGGGTCCACTGGGAAGTACCGAGCCCGGACTTCCTGGACGGCGGGGAGATCCGCCATGTCGGTGAGGAACACGGTCAGTCGTACGACGTCTGACATGGTCGCCCCACCCTCGTTGAGCACTCTCCGTAGGTTCTCCAGCGCCGCCTCAGTCTGGGCCGCCGGGTTTCCTGTCCCGATGACGGCACCGCTGTCATCGAGGGCGACCTGCCCCGCGGCGAACACCATCCGGCCGGCGTCGCAGACGATCCCCTGAGAGAACGGCTGGGGGTGAGCAAAGCCCGCATTGGCCGGATCCCACACCCCGGCCGGGCGCAACACGCGTTTGTCCACCATCGAACTCGAACCTCCACGCGGAAAACGCCGGCAATCGCCTAGCAGGGAAGACCCTACCCAAACTGGCTGGCGGTCGCCCGAGCGTCATCACCGAGCGAGGCCATGAGCTCGAGGAGGCGCAGGTCGCCGCCAGGGGCGGTGATAAGGCCGATGCCGACCGACCGGGGGTCGCTCTGGCGGTGGACGGAGAACACCGCTTGCGGGGCGCCCGTGAGGCTGCTCGGAGCGGCCAGTCGGAAGCACTCCCCTCTGAACTCGGCCAACTGCTGGTCATCCCAGTGCCGCATGGGGCCATGCCGGAGCATCACCGGGAGCACCACTACCGTTCCCGGCTCCACCACGGCATTCAGAGATCGGGTGTAGGCCAGCCTCTCAGTGCGATCGTGTTGCTTGGCGCTGTCGGCATCCCGGTAAAGGCGCTCACACCGCTCCAGCCTCATCCGCACATCCCCAGCCAGAAACGAGTAGTGCTCTTCCACCCAGCGCCCGTGGTTCGACCAGATCTCCCGTCCTTGAATCCGAGCGAACAAATCCCCGACGTCGACACTGGTGAACTCCCCGAAATCAATCTCCTCGCACGGCGCCCCCACGATGTCGGCTGCGGCGTGGGCCACTGCTCTTCCAATCCGGGCCGTGTCGGCATCAGCTTCATCGAAGACGTCGGCGGCGAACCCGACCCTGGCCGGTGCGGCACCGCGATCGGCTCGCGGTGCGAGCACCCGGATCACCTCGGCGATGACCGAGGCCTGGTGGCAAATCACGCCAACCATGTCGAATGAGGGCGCCAGCGGAATGACCCCGTCGGGATTAATCAAACCGTGCGATGGCCGGATGCTGTGCAGGCCGCACGCCGCCGCAGGCACCCGAATCGAGCCTGCCGTATCGCTTCCCAGTCCGATGTCGGCGAGTCCCGCCGCCACCGCGGCAGCCGAGCCCGACGATGAGCCGCCGCAGAAGCGCTGCTCATCGAGGGCGTTGCGCGGCGGCTCACCTTCTCCCACATTGCCGATCAGCGAGTACGCCAATTGGTCCAGCTTGGTCAGCCCGACGAGGTCGGCCCCGGCGTCGAGCATGTTGGTCAAGATCGGCGAAGTCACAGCCGCGGCGGGATGGGACGACCGCCAGCGCTCATGGCCAAAGGAGCTTTGGTGGCCTTGGAGGCTGAACAGGTCCTTGGCGACAAACGTGCGGCCTCGCAAGCTGCCCTCGCCGGAGCCGCCGATGGCAACGGTGTGGGGCACGAAGGCCCCGACGTCAGTCAGGTTTGCGGTCATGATCCTGGTCCATCATCCTGCTGAAGTCTGCCAAGATTTAGAAACCACCACCGTCAGTGAACCAGAGGGAGCATCGGTCCTATGCCATTTGAAGTGCGCAAGATTCCGTTCGAGCACGTCACGGACACCTCAGGGCTCGAACAAGCCATTGCCGAGGGGGCATTCCGGGGCGATCAGATCGTCGGGGTGGTGGGCAAGGTCGAGGGCAACGGCGGTGTCAACGACTTCTCCCGCATTCTGGCCGACCGGGTGTTGCGCGACTTCCTCGTCGAGCAGTGCGGACACACCAGAGAGTCGGCGCTGCAAGTGCCCATTGCTTGGTCCGGCGGCACCGACGGAGTGATCTCGCCTCACATGACGGTGTTCGCCAAGGTTGATGGTCCCGCTGAGCCGGCCGGCGAGAAGCGCCTCACTGTGGGGCAGGCGGTCTCGGTGCCGATTCTGCCCGAGGAGATCGGCCGCCTCGCCATGCTCGACAAGGTGGCCGACGCGGTGAACCTCGCGGTGGCCGATGCCGGCATCGATGATCCGGCCGACGTCCACTACGTGCAGACCAAGACGCCGTTGCTGACCGCGGAGCGCATCGCGGATGCCCATGCCCGCGGCAAGACAGTCGCCTTGGAGGACACCATGGAATCAATGGCGGTCTCCAATGCCACGTCGGCTTTGGGAATCGCCACCGCCCTAGGCGAGATCGAGCGACCCCGCGAGGACCAGATCGCCAAAGACCTGGAGGTCTACTCATCAGTGGCATCGTGCTCTTCGGGCGTGGAGCAGACTCAAGCCCAGGTGGTGGTAGTAGGCAACCGCCTCGGCGTCGGCGGCCGCTATCGGTCGGGCCACTCGGTCATGGAGGACAATCTCGACTTCCCCGGAATCTACCGGGCCATCCGATCAGCCGGCCTCGATCTGCCCGAGCGGCCGATCCCCGAGGACCTCGACGGCCGGGTTGTCAACTGCTTCATCAAGTGCGAGATCCACCCCAGCGGCCGACTGCGGGGCCGGCGACAGGTGTCGCAGAACGACTCGGACATCCACCACACCCACCACACCAAGGGCGCCGTCGGGGGCGTGGCCGCCGCCGCGCTGGGAGATCCCGCCGTGTTCGTCTCGGTAGCCGGGCTCCAATCCGGCCCCGCGGGGGGCGGATCGGTGGCCGCGATCGTGGATCTCGGCTGAATGGCCCGCTTACCCGGCCTGCCCCCTGGCGACCTCAACGCCGAGCAGCAGGCTCTATACGACTCCATCGCCGGAGGGGATCGAGCCAAAGACGCATCGTTCCCGCTCACCGACGACCGCGGGGCGTTGATCGGACCTTTCAATGCATTGCTCTACAACCCTGGGGTCGGTGACGCGGTTCAGCAGCTCGGGTCGGCCCTGAGGTTCCACGGCGAGCTGAGCGGAGCCGTTCGGGAGCTGGCCATTCTGGCAGCTGCAACCCACTACGACTGCGAGTTCGAGCGGTGGGCCCACGAGCCCATAGCCCGACGAGTCGGCTTGACCGATGACCAAGTGGCCGCCTTGCGGACTGGAACACAACCCGACTTGGAAGCAGACGACCTCAAAGCCGCGTACCACGTATGCCAGTCGATAATGCACAACAAATCCATAGGCGACGACGCATACGCCCGAGCAGTTGAGGCGCTCGGACAAGACGGCGTCGTCGAACTGCTGACGGTTGTCGGCTACTACGGGCTGCTGGCCCAGCTCATGAACGCCTTTGAGGTTGAGCCGCCAGCGTGACCCCTGCCCCTTCAGCCGTTGGGAATACGGGGGACCAAGACCCAGTTGGGATGGCCGGGGCCGAAATGAAGGGTGACCTGGTTGTCGAAGATCTCCGGCGGACGATTCCTGACATCGTCGTGCAGGAACGGACCGCAACCCCGTAGCTCGTTCTTGAAGTTCGACAGCCGGAGCCCCGTGGTGTCGCCATCCCATTCATAGTCACGCCCTCTAATGGAGAAGCCGATCCGATAGCCAGGGGGGATCACTATCGACGTGGGCCAGATCTCGATGTCGAGCTCGTAGACCTCCCCCGGCGTGAGCGGTTGCTCCTCATCGTGGGTGTGGTACGGCCGCCATTCCTCCGACAGTGACTCGTCCAGCTTGCGATGCGACGCCCGCAGCCAGCCTTGGGCGATTGGGGTGTGGGGGTCGATGGCCCCCATGAACGTCACTTCTTGGCCATCAGGGTCGAAGACCCGGAATACCAGGAACAGATCGGCGTCGATGGTGGACGAAGAGATGTGGAGCTTGGCTGCCAGCGGGCCGGTCACCTCGGTCTCCTCCTCCACCGGAGGCATGAAGAACGTGAGCCCGTCGCCCATGGCGTCATACGTGATCGTCGTATCGGCGGTAACCGGATCATGCACCAGGGTCTGGTTCGACGGGTCGAGATGCAGCTTGGTCCAGTCGGTACGGGGAATGGGCCAATCGGATTCGGCCCGCTCTACGAAACGGTCCACGTGGCGAACGAGCAGCTGCACCCTCGGCTGATCGTCCCATGCGGCGTCATCGCCCTGGAGGTACTTGGCGAAGAATCGTTTCTGGAGATCGACGCCGTAGTCGGTGTAGTACTCGGTCCAGTGCTCGATGCCATGGCACTCGAGAAACTTCTCGGTGGAGGCGGCGCGGATGTAGGCCTCCACGTTACCTCGGGGGTGGAGCCCCTGCCCGCCCCAGTTGGACGCCGACAGGAATGGCACAGTCACCTTCGACCAATCGGGAGACCGGTCCTGGTGGTACTGGTCGTCGAGGGGATGGGAGGCGATCTCATTGCCGAAGTCGCACCGATTGGCCCGCAGCTCCTCGTCGCTCAGCGTGTCGGGGCCCGCTACCAGCTCGCCGGTCACGATGCTCCTGGCCCCGTTCTCCCCAACACCGTGCTGCACGGTCTTGATCTGCATGTCGTACCAGTTGTCCCAGAACGTCGACAGGATGCCGCCGTGGTAGGTCATGTCCCGATACCAGTCGGCGGCCCCCTCCCAGGGGATCATCGCGGTGAGGTGGGGCGGCTGGAGTGAGGCCACGTGCCAGGCGTTGATGGCGTAGTACGAAATCCCAGAAATGCCCACCTTGCCGTTGGACCAGGGCTGGACGCCAGACCACTCGATGCACTCATAGAAGTCCCGGGTCTCGCGGGGTGAGAAGTGGTCGATATAGCCGGGGCTGCGGCCTGCCCCCCGGGAATCCACCCGGACGCACGCGTAGCCCTCGGGCACCCACTTCTCGGGGTCGCAGACCTCCCAGTTCTGATACTTGTTGGTGGATCCGGCGGCCACGTCGGGATGCTCTTCCACCATGCGGTCCCAGGCGCTGGGATACCCCTCTTGAAAGGCCAGGCCCTTGGCGTAGGGGCCGTAGCTCAAGATCACCGGGTACTGGCCGTCGTCGTCGGGGCGAAACACGTCCGCCCGCAATTGCAGACCATCGTCCGTCTCGACGACCACGTCCCAATCGACCCGCATGCCGTCTCGAACTTCGCTGTTTATGCTCATCAGTTCCCTTGTCTGATCGAATTGCTTGCGCTGGCCCGCGCAGTTTAGGAGTCTTTTCCAGAGCTGTTCTAAAGAACGGCTCGAGGGGACTTCAATGCACGCCTTCACGCCCGGCCGGATCGGTCGCCTTGAGATCAAAAACCGGTTCGTCCGGGCCGCCACATCGGAGACCATGGCCACCGACAATGGCGCAGTCACGCCAGAGCTCATCGAACTCCATCGAACGCTGGCCGCCAACGGTGTGGGGCTGTCGCTGCTCGGCCACGCCTTCGTCCACCCCCGGGGCCAATCTCTGCCCAACCAGACTGGGATCCACGACGATGCCCTGGTCCCTGGCCTGGCCCAACTCACCGATGCCGTCCATGGCGCGGGCGGGAAGATCTTCGCCCAGCTCGCCCACGCCGGAAACCAGGGCGGGATGGGCGCTATCGCAATGGTGGCCCCCTCTGCGGTCGCCAACGCGCTCACCGGATCGGCGGCTGAGCCTGCCCGCGACGATGAGATCGAAGAAGTGATCGATGCCTTCGGCGCGGCCGCCGCTCGGGCAATGGGCGCCGGCTTCGACGGAGTGCACATCCACGCCGCCAACGGGTACCTGATCAGCTCATTCGGCTCACCACACTCCAACACCCGTACTGATCGCTGGGGCGGAGACGCTGAGCGGCGGTCACAGCTTTTGACCCAGGTGTACCAGTCGGTCCGAGAGGCGGTCGGGCCCGATTTCCCGGTGACCGCCAAAGTGGGCATGGAAGACCAAGTCGACGGCGGCCTAGGGCTGGCCGAGAGTGTGGAGCGCGTTCGGGTGCTGGCCAGCCTCGGACTCGATGCCGTCGAGGTGAGCGTGGGGCTGATGGCCTCGGGCGCCGATTCGTGCCACAAGTACGTGGCTGTCGACCGGCGGCGGGCCCTGGCCGACCACCTCTATCTTCAGATGTTCTCACCGCCGAGCCAGGAGGCCTACTTCGAGCCGTACGCCCGAGCCATTCGAGCGGTTGTTCCCGACTTGACGTTGCTCTTGGTGGGTGGAATCCGCACCACAGAGACGGTCGAGCGGGTCCTGGCCGAGGGGTCGTGCGAATTCGTCTGCTTGGCCCGGCCGCTCATAAGGGAGCCAGGCGTAGTGGCCCAGATCAAGGCCGGCCGTCGCGGCAGGTTTGACTGCACTTCGTGCAACCTCTGTTTGGAAAATGAGGGGACCTACCGATTGCAGTGCTGGCGCACACCACGGGCGAGGCTTGCTCATGCTGCCGCGGCGCACGTTCGGCGGCGGCTCCACCGCGGTTCTCACTGATCAATCTCAAAAGCACCAAAATGAAGGAGGGCGGACTCCGCCGGTGGTTGTAGTGGAGAGCGCAACCGTAACCCCGACCAACCGGAGACACCATCCAACAGCTTCTTCGCCGACGCCCGCCTGCTGATCCTCGGGGTGTGGCTCAAAGCCGCGTTGCTCCTCGCGCTGGTCATCATGGAGGACTGTGACTCGGATCACGAGAGCCAGCGCTGCAATGGACTGCGAGAGGCGTTCACCGGGGACGACTACCTGGACCACAGCGAATGGACCGGCTTGATGAGAGCCGGCTGCAACCCGAAGCAAGACCCCAGTTAGCGTTCCAACCCACACCCGCTCTTGAGAGTGAGCGCCACGCTGGGCGACCGCGTTCGCTCGTCCGCTCCGGTATCACCCATCACGGTCCGATCCTAGGAAGCCGGGCTGTCGGGAGAGGGGGTGCTGCTGACCGCTCATGCTGCGAGCGGGAAGGAGCGGCCCGGCCCCAGGACACAGCACCCGCCTGAAGACCTAATGCGCCAGCCGCAAACTGGCGTACAACATTTCGGACATATTTTCGCTCTTCAGTCCCCGCACTGCTAACATGGGCGCATGAGCAGCGATGCCCTGCGTTCTGCTGATACTGAGGCTGCCCGACGAGTCACCGAGGCCCGATGGCCCGATGGTATTCGGTGCCCCCACTGCAACAGCCGGCGCGCTACCGAGCGCCACCGGCCAGAGCGCCGATGGCCCCAGTGGCGCTGCCTCGACTGCCGCAGGGAGTTCACTGCGGTCACGGGCACGACAAAGCACGGCACCAGGCTGTCCCCAAGCCAAGTCGAGCAGCGGCAACGCGAGGAACGGGCAGCGGGCAGCAGGGATGACGACCCGGCTAGGAGATTCAGCCGCGGTGCGAAGGAAGTGTTGAACGCTCTTCGCCAGCGGCCTAACGGCGCGACGGTCCGAAAAGTGGCGGAGATCACAGGGATATCCGAGAGGCATACGCGCCGCGTGCTCAACAGGCTTGCTGAAGCGGGACTGGCGCGGGAACGCGACGGGCTGGTGCGCGACGGGCACAGGCTCGCGCCGAAACGGCTGTGGGAGCTGACGTACTCACCCTCATGCGTGCGACTGCTCGGACATCTTCCGAGACAGCGCGCCCCCATGTCCGCTCCCCCCGACAGCGATACCGTGCCGCCGCAATTCTGGTCGCTGTTCTGGTCTGGGGCAGAAGGTGCAGAAGTCTCGCTCGCACGCGACGAGCTGCACATAGCCGGCACTCTCATCGGAAACAGGGACTTGTCCGCAGAAGCGTGGGCATTGCAGGCTGTCTCCTCCGAAACGTTGGAGGTGCTGGCCAACAGCCGCGGCTACGACGCAGGGGACACGGGCAGTCTCATCAGGTCTGAGCTGCGGAGTCGGCGCAGTGTCACTGCTTGATGACTGCTCCCACCTTCTAGCCGGCGAGTTACGCGGTCTGTGGCCGCTCGCCGCTGTGCTGGCGCGCAAAACGTCAGGTCGGCTGATGGGCGGAACTGCGCTGGCTCTGCACCTGCAACACCGTGCCAGCGAAGACATCGACATAATGACGCTCAAAGGCTTCTCCGGCGCGGCGATGCGGCGACGGATGGGCAAGCACATGGATGAGGCGTACCCCGACGGGCACAGATACGACCATGAGGTTCTGACCAGTGAGCAAGGCGGATACTTCGCCATGATCGGCGGGATCAAAGTAGACGTATTCCAAGCGAAGCCGACGGAGGGGCGGCTCGCATCACAAATGAAATGGCTTGATGCCCCCCTCCTAGTCGACAATGTTCCAGTAGGGTCCGTGCCCGACATCCTGGCAACAAAACTGGATGTCATCATGTACCGTCCCAAGCTGCGCGATTACCTGGACATAGCGTCCATCGACAGGATGAGCAGCTACTCGCTGGAAGATGGGATCGAGTTCTACAAGCGCAAATTCGGCTACGTCGAAGACCCGAATAGTCACGTCATCAAGCGGATAATTCGCCTCCTCGCTGAACCAGGCAACATCCATTCAGACCCTCGTTTCGAGAACCAACGGGAGGATGTGCTCACTTACCTCGCAAATCGCTCGCGCCAGGTGCTCACCTATATCGCCGACACTGCCGACACACACAAAAACCTCAAGGCAATACCGTCTATCCGCGCTGCTGGGGCACCCCGTCCTGCTCCCACGCTGATCCGCCAATGCGGCGCATGGATGCCGCGTGCCCGTGCCTACTGTGTGCTGCCGCCGCGTCACAAAGGCCCGCACCGCAGCCGGCGGTGACCTGGCCCGTCTCGCAACAGTAGCGGCTGCCACGCTGCGGGAGACACGATCCGCCTCCCGGCAAGCGCTAGGAAGAGAATGGAGGTTATATAAGTGAGTAACCAAGAACTCGTTGACCAGGGAATGCGTCTGTAACACCAAACGCGTTATCCCAGCTAAAAGGATTTTTGGTTGCTTGGGTCTATAAGCTCCAAAATGAAACCACACTTGAAACTCGAATGGATCGCGTGAAGTATGCACCCACGCCCCGTTGGCCAGCTCTTTGGCTACGGGACACGTGAGGGAGGAGTCGAGCCAATGGCTGCGCCGAACATCACCGTTGACCTGCTGAACCAATACTGCGATGAGTACCGCAATTGGGGCCGGTGGGGTGACGACGACGAACTGGGGACCTTGAACCACATCACTCCTGAGAAAATCGTCGAATCAGCGGGTCTGGTTCGCCAAGGAAAGGTCTTCTCGCTGGAACTGCCCCTAGACGGCGACGGGCCCCAGACGGGCGCGTTCGGCCGGGTCAATCCCATTCATCAGATGGTGGCCACCGGCACCGACCACGTAGAGGGGGCCCAGGATTGGCCGATGGGCTGGGGGGTGGCCGATGACACCCTGTTCTTGTTCTTGCAGGGCGGGACGCAGTGGGATGCGCTGGCCCACATCTTCCACGACGGGTTGATGTACAACGGCTACGATGCCCGGTTGGTATCGAGCACCGGCGCCGACAAGAACGGCATCGAGAACCAGAAGACCGTGGTGTCGCGCGGCGTCTTACTGGATATCCCGCGGGCGCGCGGCGTGGAGCACCTGCTGCCCGGCGAGGCCATCACTGGCGAAGACCTGGACGCGGCCTGCGAGCACCATGGCGTCGAGGTGGGCACCGGTGACATCGTGCTGATCAGAACCGGCGACATGGCCCGGCGGCGCGAATTGCCGGGCTGGGACGGGTTCTCGGCGGGCGACTCCCCCGGCTTGTCGCTCTTGTCGGCGCCCTGGCTGGCTGAGCGCGAGGTGGCAGCGATCGCCACCGACACCTGGGGTGCCGAAGTGCGGCCCAACGAGATCGAGGGCAGCTTCCAACCGCTGCACTTGGTAATGGTCGTCGCCATGGGACTGTTCGTCGGGGAGATCTGGTACCTCGACGAACTCGCAGAGGACAGCGCAGGCGACGGCATATATGAGTTCCAGCTCGTCGCCCCTCCGCTGGTAATACCCCGAGCGGTGGGCTCGCCGCTCAACCCCCAAGCGATCAAATAGCTCCCGAACAGGTGACTGCGGGCCTCGCTGGCCGACCAGCACGACTGTCCTCCCACGCAACCGGACTGCTCCTCACCACCGCTGGGGTCATGATTCTGTCGCCGGACAGCTTGTTCATTCGGCTCGTCGATACCGATGTGTGGACCGTCGTCTTCTGGCGGGGCGGCCTCATGGGGCTAACCATCGTGATTGCAACGGCCGTTTGGTCGCGGGGGGACACATTGGCTCAGTTCCGATCCATCGGACGGGCCGGGCTTGTTGTCGCCGTGCTGTTCGCCTCGCAGCTCACCATGTTCGCCACGTCTATCCACCACACGAGTGTGGCCAACACGCTGGTCATCTTCGCCACCGCTCCGCTGTTTGCCGCGGTGCTCAGCAGGATCTTCCTCGGCGAGCTAGTCCCCTTGCGGGTGTGGCTGGCCGTGACCATCAGCTTGGGAGCAATTCTCTACATCTTCTTCGGCAGCATCGGGACCGGTCGCCTGGGCGGCGATTTCGCGGCGGCGGGAGCCGCCCTGGCCATGGCCATCGGTCTCACCGTCATGCGCCGCAGCAGCCACGTCAGCATGGTGCCGGCGTGGGGAATCGGGGCGCTGGTGGCCGCGGCTTTCACCGTCTGGTTCGCCGATCCGCTGAGCATCACCGGTGAAGATGTCGAGGTGCTGATCCCCAGCGGAGTGCTCGTGCTTCCCATAGCCTTTGGGTTGATCGCCCTCGGCCCACGACGAATATCGGCCCCCGAGACCGGTCTGTTGATGCTGCTGGAGACCACGGTGGGACCCTTGTGGGTGTGGTGGTTCTTGGATGAGCGCCCCAATTCCGAGGCTCTCATCGGAGGAGCAGTTGTCATCGCCGTGTTGGTGGCCAACTCCTTGATGGCGCTCCGTCAGGCCGCGCCCGCCCCATAGCCAGTGTCGAGCCGAGGTCTCTTATTTAGGTAGGCGGTCGGCTCAGTCTCCTGGCCCGAACAGGCCGAATCGCCACGCGGGATCGCCGGGGACCATCGTCGACTCGAACTGCGCCCGCTGGCCCATGCGCCGCGACTTGGCGGCAACGGTCTGCGCCAAGTCGAGCTGTTGGCGCTCCCAGTCGGCCAGCGAGGTGTCCAGATCGTCGCCTGTACCCAGATGGTCGCGCAAAGCCCATCCATCGGCGCACGCCTTGGCCGTTCCCGCGGCCACGTGAGGACGCAATGCCGTCGCCGCGTCGCCGATGAGCGCGATGCGCCCATGAACGAATCGGTCGGCGGCCATGTCGAAGATGGCCTGGATGAATGGCTCCTCGCAGGTCAGGACAAGCTCGCGCAATTGCGGGGCAAGGATTCGCTCCGCATCGTGGCGAAGCTCGGCCACGAATCGGTCTTGGACCAAGCCCGGCGGCATGGTGGCCGGCCGGTGTACGCCGTGTCGATCCACCATGAGGTCCTCGAACCCCGACCCCGACGAATTGCGATACCACACGAAGTTGAGCGCCCGCTTCCCCGGAACGATGGAGTCCCCCGGGCCCGGGATGGCATAGGCCAGGATGTGGGCGTGATCGAGCACCTGATACACCATGGCGTCCTCGAAGATCACAGCGGTGTCCGGTTCAAGATCGCTTTCCAGCACAGTCCCCCGCCACGCCACATACCCGGCGTAGTCGGTGGTGGTATGCGGTGACACGATGCCCCGCACCGTCGAGGCGATGCCGTCAGCCGCCACCAGCAGGTCGCAGTCCTGGGATTCGCCGTGCTCAAACGAGACGGTGACCCCTTCCGGCGTTTGAGCACACCCGGTGACGTAGTGGGAGAGGTGATAGCGGTCGCCTGGCAGCACCTCGAGCAGCGCCCGGTACAGGGTATTCCAGGAAGTGAAGCGGTTATACGTCGCCGCCTCATCGACAATAGCGCCCGACTGATCGACGTAGCTCCAATTGGTGAGCGTCAGCGCCACGTCGGCTGCACCGGCCCGGCCCTTGCCCAGCGCCGAGCCCCTTTCGGTGAAATAGCGCTCGCTCATCGGCAAAACCACGATGCCAGCGCCCCGGCCCTCCAGGGCACTGGTGGAGCGCTCATACACGTGGACGTCGTGACCGATCTCGTGGAGCAGGATGGCGGCAGTCAGCCCGCCTATAGACCCGCCGGCGATGGCGATGTGAAGGGGGTTGATCCCCGACGATGTCATGCAGCAGTTCCCCAACAGAGCTCGGTGGCAGTGAGGCAAAGGATAAGAGGCGCGCTATGGCGGTGCACTGTGGTGACCGGGGAAAAGCGACGCGTCGGCGAGCCTCGGTAGGCTGTGTCTGATCGGAGAATTGATGGCGGGCTACGCAAAAGGGCCATTCGCAGTCGACTGGGAAGCCCGATACGACATGCCTCGACTGCGGGTCGAGAGCGTCCAGGCCGCGCAGAGGGAGCTGCGCGATTCGGGAGTCGACGGCCTGTTGGTTTGGAAGGACGAGAACGTCCGGTACCTGACCTCATTGCGAGCGCAGATCATCGCCGGCAAGACCACTGCGCTGAACGGTGCGCTGCTCCAGCCCGACGACGATCCGGTGCTGCTGTGCTCGGGAGGTGAAATCGACAAGGCCCGTTTGGGCATGCCGTGGGTCGGCGAAGCACACGCCATCCCCATCATGGAGCAGGCCGAGTTGGTGGACGGCTTCGTGAAGGACATCCTCCGGCCCATCCTGCGCAACAGAGGACTGGACAGCGGGCGGCTGGGCCTCGACGCCGCCAACATCTCATTCATGGAAGCACTCCGCAGCCATCTCCCCCATCTCGAGCTGGTCGATGGCGACCGCCTCATGCAGCGAGCTCGGCTCATCAAGTCTGATGTGGAGATCGACATCATCGAGGAGGCGTGCGCCATCGGCGACGCCGTCACCCAACGAGCGCTCGACGAGACCCGAGCCGGCCGACGCGAGCTGGAGATCGCCGGCGACGCCATGCAGACGCTGTTCTATCTCGGAGGCGAGATGGCCCACGTCATCACCCCGTTCGTCGCCTCCGGCGAGCACATGTCTCCGCCTCATCGGCTGGCCACCGACAAGCTCACCCGAAACATGGACCTCTGCTTCATCGACATCGGCGCCATGTGGAACGGCTACTTCGCCGACATCGGTCGGACCACAATCATCGGCAAGCCCTCCCGCCGCCAACAGGAGATCTACACCGCCGTCTACAAGGGTCTCATGGCGGGCATCGACAAGATGAGGCCGGGCTTCACCAACCAAGACGCCGCCGATGCCATAGTGGAGACGATCGGCGGCCACGGCCTCGACGATCACCTGTTCAGCCTGTTCATCGGCCACGGCATCGGAATGGGCGCCAACGAGCCGCCCTACATCGGTGAGAACATGCCCGGCGCCACCGTATACCCGTTTGAGCCGAACATGGTTTTCGCGGTCGAGCCCCTGGTGTGGGTGCCCGACGTACCCGGCGGCGGCGGGGTGCGAATCGAGGACATGGTGCTGATCACCGACGGCGAACCCCGCATTCTCTCCCGGGTCGAATACGAGGAAAGGCTCCTGCTATGAACGCTCCCATCTCGGGGGGATAGTCGGCTACAGCCCGAAAACCCGGGCGGCGTTGCCGCCCTTCATGGCAATTCGGTCGGTATCAGTGAGGCCTTCGGTCCGGTCGATAAGCCCCATTGGGTCGGGTTCTCCCATGTCGAAGGGGAAGTCGGTGCCCGCCATCACCCGGTCGCTGCCCGCCACCTCGACGAGGTGGCGGAGGTACAGCGGCTGGAAGACCATCGTGTCGTAGAGGAGGCGCTTCACGTAGTGGCTGGGCGGATGGTCGGGGATGTTGACCCGGGTCTCGGGGCGGACCTCCCACGTGTGGTCGGAACGTGAGGCGTAGAACGGCAGGTAGCCGCCACCGTGTACCAGGACCAGCTTGAGATCGGGCAGCTCCTCGAACAGCCCGGAGAAGATCATCCGGTTGACGGCCACCATGGTTTCGAGCGGGTTGCCGATGCAGTTGGTCATGAAGTACTCACCGAATCGGTGGCTCTCCTCATAACCGTTCGGATGCAAGATAACCGGTATGCCCTTGGCCGCCACCGCCTGCCAAAACGGTCGATAACCCGGTTCGTCGAGATTGCGGCCCGCGATGGTGCCGCCGATCTGCAGGCCCTTGAAGCCCAGCTCGTCGACCGCCCGATCCATCTCGGCGATGGCCAGGTCGATGTCTTGGAGGGGCACGGTGGCGCCGAACGCCGAGAACCGAGACGGCCAGTCAGCCACGGCCTGGGCCAGGTTGTCGTTCTGGAGTCGAGCTGCCTCGGCCCCCACGTCCGGCGGCGCCCAATACCCGTACTCAGACACGAACGTGGACAGGCCCTGAATGTCGACTCCCATCTCATTCATGTGCTCGATTCGGGCTTCAGGCTTCGTCAGAGCATCGAAGATCTGGGGGATCATGACCTTGTTCTGGTCAAGGGACTCCTGGCCCATGAAGTAGATATACGGCTCGTCTTGGGGCCGGCCGTGGGGGCTGAGCAGCTCACCAGCCGATGGTGTGGCCAGATGGCAGTGGACATCAATCGTCGGCGCGCTCTGAGTCATTGCCGGTCCCCCCGCATTCTCCAAGGACAAATCGGAACCCTATGTGATGAGGAGGGCGGCTAGCTGCCCGGACCCGGTATGAACCGACCCCGAGGCGGGGCGCCGTCTTCGATGGGCTGGCCCCGCAGTAGCACCGTTTCCACACGGCCGCGTACGTCGCGGCCGGCATACGGCGTCCATCCGGCACGGGAGACCACGGCCTCGTCGGTGATCTGCCAGGTCGCCTGGGGATCGACGATGACAAGGTCGGCGTCGTAGCCGACCTCTACTCGGCCCTTGCCGCGCAGTCGATACTGTTCGGCGGGCCGCTGGGCATAGGCCTCGACCAGCCGCTCCAGCGATGTACGCCCGTTCAGGGCCGCGTCCACCATGAGAGGCACGGTGGTATCCAGTCCGGGCAATCCGAAATGGCACTCCCAGATGGTGCCTTCTCGCTTCTGGGCCGCGGTCGACGGGGCATGATCGGTGGAAAGGTGGCTGATCGCGCCATCATTGAACGCCTTCCACATCCGGTCTTGGTCGTCGGTCGATCGGATCCGGGCCGGCGGGGTGAACTTGCGAAACGGGCCGTGGTCGTGGATCTCCGATTCATGGAGATAGAGGTACTGAGGACACGTTTCCGCCACGATCGGCGACCCGGCAGCCCGCTCCCGCTGAATCAAATCCACCACATCGGCGCTGCTGGCGTGGGCCACGGTGGCCCGGACACCGGTGACCTTGGCCAAAAGGGCGGCCGACCCCACCGCCACCAGCTCCGCCTCCCTGGAGCGCCATTCGGGGATGACCCCCGGGTCGATGCGGCCTTCGGCTTTCAGGCGGCGTTCGTTGCGGGCGGTCATCACATCGTCTTCGCAATGAACCAGGCAGGCGGCGTCGAGGCTGGCCAATTCCTGAAAGACCTCCAGCAGTTTCTCGGGGGTGACCGCGGGAATCCCGTGGGTGGCGCAGGTGAATATCTTGTAGAACGTCACGCCGGCGCCCCAGAGGCCGCGGATCTCCCCGACATGCTCCGGGAACACGTGGGCCGCGAACGCGTAGTCCACATACGACCGGTCGCACAGGTGATTCCGCTTCTCCTCGAACCGACCGGCGTCGGTGAGCGGCCAGCCGTGGGTGTGCTCCACAATCGTGGTGACCCCCTGGGCAGCCGCCGCCCGAGTGCCGGTCGGGAAATCCTCACGCGTGGAGTCGCCCGGTTCCATCAGGTGGACATGGGTGTCGACCATCCCCGGCAGCACGAAACGCCCGTCGGCGTCAAGCACCTCATCGGCGGGCTCGGGGGAATCCGAGTCGAGTATTGCCGCTATCAGGCCGTCCTGAACGTACACATCGGCGCGGTTGCGACCAGCGGCGGTCACCACCGTCCCACCCCGGATAACGAGATCGAATGCCACGTCGCCGCCAGACTCAGCTGCCGTAACGGCGTACGCGGAGATCAGCTTGGGCTTGATGACCGGCGAAGTTCTCGATGGCGCACAGCCGGGAACAGTATTCGCCGATGGTGACGCTCGAAGCAGCGTCGGTCACGCGTTGGTACGTCACCGTCTTGATGAACTTTCCTACCCACAGCCCACCGGTGTAGCGAGCGGCCGACTGAGTGGGCAGGGTGTGGTTGGTGCCGATCACCTTGTCGCCGTAGGAAACATTGGTCATAGGGCCGAGGAATACCGACCCGTAGTTGGTAAGCCCCTCCAAGAAGAAGTCGTCGTCGGTGGTCATCACCTGCACGTGCTCAAAGGCCAGCTCGTTGGCCAACTGGAGCATCTCGGCGTGGTCGGCGCAGAGCATCACCCTTCCGTAATCAGCCCAGGCTCTGGATGCCACGTCGGCGGTGGGCAGCGTCTCGAGCTGCCGCCCCACCTCTTCGATGGTGGCCAGCCCCAGCTCCCGGGAGGTAGTCAGCAGCACCGTGGGGCTCGTCGGCCCGTGTTCGGCTTGGCCCAGAAGATCGGTGGCGCACATCTCGGCGTCCACTGAGTCGTCGGTCAACAGCAGCGTCTCGGTCGGTCCGGCCGGCAAATCGATGCCGACCCGTCCGTAGAGCTGCCGCTTGGCCTCGGCCACGAACGCGTTGCCGGGTCCGACCAGCATGTCGACCGGCTCGATGAACTCGGTTCCCAGCGCCATGGTGGCCACCGCCTGCACGCCGCCCAGCAGATAGATCTCGTCGGCACCGCCCAGGTGCATGGCCGCAATGGTCTCGGCTGGCCTTCCGCCCTGAATAGGCGGCGTGCAGGCGGCCACCCGGGGCACGCCGGCCACCTTGGCGGTGACGACGCTCATGTGAGCGGAGGCAACCATGGGGTACCTCCCGCCCGGCACATAGGCGCCGACGTTGGCCACCGGGATGTTCTTGTGGCCCAGCGTGACTCCCGGCAAGGTCTCGACCTCCACATCGGTGAGTGCCTCGCGCTGGGCCTGTGCGAAGTTCCTGATCTGCGTCTGGGCGAATCTGATGTCGTCGAGGACGGCAGGGTCGACACCCGCTGTCACCCGCTCAATCTCCTCTTCGGAGAGCTGGAACGACTCGGGCGACCACCCATCGAAGTCTGCGGAATACTGCCGGACCGCCTCGGCGCCCCTGGCCTGGATGTCTTGGATAATGGCCGCGACCCGCTCAGCGAGTTCCGGGTCAGCGCCGTGGGAGCCCTTGGCAGTGGCGTCCTTCAGGGTCTCGGCCATGGTCGCTCTGCGCCTCTCGGTTTGATGGCAATCTGTACCCGATGCAAAGCATCGCGGCTGACGATGTACGACGATATCAGCACCATTTGAGGCCCCAACCGAAAGCAGGTGCACCATGAAGCTAGACGGGAGGGTTGTCGTCGTCACCGGCGCGGGCCGGGGAATCGGACGGGAGATCGCGCTGAGGTGTGCAGGCGAGGGGGCGAACATGGTCTTAGCCGCTCGCTCGGTCGGAGCTCTCCAAAAGGTTGCCAACCAGATCGAAACCGACGGAGGCCAGGCTTTGGTAGTCGAGACCGATGTCACCGACCCTGACGCCGTGGCCGCGCTGGCCGATCAAGTTCTGTCCCGGTGGGGCAGCGTAGACGTGCTGGTGAACAACAGCGGCATAGGAGGCCCATCGGCCCCGCTGTGGGAGGTGCAGCCCGAAGACTGGAAGGAGACCTTCGCGGTGAACGTGACCGGGATCTTCTTGTGCTGTCAGGCCTTGCTGCCGTCGATGATCGAGCGCCGGTCGGGCTCGATCATCAACATCGGTTCGATTACCGGGAAACGTCCGCTGCTGAACCGCACTGCCTATGCCGCCAGCAAGGCGGCGTTGATCGGGCTCACCCGAACGCTGGCGGTGGAGACCGGACCGCATCAAATCCGAGTCAACCTCGTCTCGCCCGGGTTCGTGGCCGGCGAGCGGATCGAGTGGGTCTTCGAGCAGCAGGCCGCTCAACAGGACCGCGAGGTGGACGATGTGCGAGCAGACGCTGAAGAGATGACGCCGCTGAGGCGACTGGTCAGCGCGTCCGACGTGGCCCGAACCGTGGCCTTCTTGGCCTCCGATGAGTCCGCGGGAATCACCGGTGCCGACGTCAACGTGACCGCGGGGATGGTGATGTACTGAGCGGGCTAGTCGTGGCCTGTCAGTAGACGATCATCTCGATCATGTTGCCCCAAGGATCGTTGAAGAACACCTGGCGGAGAGCGGCGGGGGAATCTGGAAGCTCCCAAACGGCGACTCCGTGGACGCCTAGGTGCTCGATCATGGCCTCGAGATCGTCGACCCGGAAAGCCAGATGGCTTTCATTGGCCCGAACCGGGGATTCGGCGCCTCTCAGGCTGCCGTCGGTGGTCAGGTGTACGGGGATGCCACCAGCGTCGAACCAAGCACCCGGAAATCCGAAATCGGGTCGGGGAACCGGGGCCAGGCCAAGCACATCGCGATAGAAGACGACCGCCTCGTCGATGTCGCCAACGCAAACTGAACCGTGGTCGAGATGGGTGAGTCGTGGCATGAGTGCAGAAAGCGCCTTTGTGAATCGAGGTCGAACGCCAATGCTAGACACTAGGAGGCTACTAGTCTCGGCGGATGCGGGCCGCGCAGCTCACCGAGCCTGGCATCGTCGAAGTGGTCGATGCCCCGACGCCTGAGCCTGACGGCTCGACGGTCATTCGGATGGAGATGCTCGGGCTATGCGGAACCGATCTGAGCATCGTGGCAGGCAAGATACCGGTCGATACGCCCCGGGTGATGGGCCATGAGGGAATCGGCGTCGTCGAGGTGGCCGGGCCCACGGGGAAGTTCGGCGTCGGCCAGCGGGTCCTCATCAATCCGGGACTGTTCTGCGATCACTGCTATCTGTGCCACCGCGGCTATCCGAACCTCTGTCCCAATGGAGGGCTTCTTGGCCGAGACCTCGATGGTTTGTTCGCCGACTACGCCGCCGTAGACGAGAGTCAGCTGCTCGCTGTTCCCGACGGAGTCTCCTCGGAGGCCACTGGCGTGATCCAGGTGCTGGGCACCTGCGTCCACGCCGTGTCGAAAGCGCCGATCTCGCCCGGCGACACCGCTGTCGTCGTCGGCCTCGGCGTGTCCGGACAGCTCATCGCCCAGCTCCTTGCCGCCCAAGGAGCCCGAGTGATCGGCATTACCCGGTCGGAGTGGAAGCGTGAACTCGCCCTCCAACACGGCGCGACGGCGACGGCTGCCCCTGATGAGGCCGCCGCGGTGGTGGCCGATCTCACCGACGGCAAGGGCTCGGAGGTGGTCTTCGAGGCGGTGGGCACGGTGGAAACATTTTCCCGGGCCGTCGAGCTGGCCGGCTCAGCCGCCACCGTCGTTTTCTTCGGCACCACCGCCGGAAGCGGGGGCGAGCTGCCCTACTACCAGCTCTACTACAAGGAGCTGACGCTGCGGAACCCCCGGGGAGCCACCATGGCCGACTACGAGCGAGCGATTGCGCTCGTGGCCGACGGCATCATCAGCGGTGTCCCGCTCGTCTCGTCCCGATTCAGCCTTGATCAAATCGACCAAGCCCTAGCCGCCACACAAGACTCATCAACTCTGAAAGTGTTGATGGAATTGGAATAGAAGGAGCAAGCATGAAGGAAGCATTTGGCGTTCTCAATACCGACTGGCGCGAGGGCATCAACTGGCAAGAGGTGCGCGAGTGGCGATTGCAGAGGGCTCGAGAAGCCATGCGACGTCACGGCCTCGGCGCAATGCTGCTGATGTACGACGAGAACATCCGCTATGTGACATCCACCATGACTCCGGGCTGGAACCAGCTCAAGCCCGGGCTGCGCTACGCCGTCCTCACCGAAGGCAAGGAGCCGATCCTCTACGAGCAGGGCGATATCGGCTACCACATCCGCGAGCACTCGCCATGGATTCCCAAGGAGAACGTCCGCTACTCCTACGCGTGGATTAAGGGCGCTGCTGGGCCAGCATCAACCGTGCAGGTGGACAAGTTCACCAATGCGCTGATGAACGATCTGGAGGACGCTGGGGTCACCGATCAGCCGTTGGGTGTGGACTTCATGGACCTCAACATGATCCGGGCCTTCGAAGAGCGGGGCATCAACTGGGTTGACGGCATGACTCCCATGATGGAGGCCCGGGCGATCAAGAGCCCGAACGAGCAGAAGGCCCTGCAAATGGTGGGCTCGATCTGCGACGTGACCCACTACGAGCTGTCCCAGTGGCTGAAGCCCGGAATCACCGAGAACGAAGTCACCGCATTCACCATGGAGTACCTCTACAACATCCCGGGCATGGAGAACGTCGAAGATGTCATCGTCTCCTCGGGGCCGAATGCATGGCCCAACTGGCGCAACCACGGCGACCGAATCATCCGGCCCGGCGACATGGTGATCATCGATCTGGCCGCACTCACCTGGAATGGGTTCAAGTCGTGCGTCTACCGGACCTACTGCGTGGGCGGCGAGCCCACCGACGAGCATCAGCAGTACTACGACCTCGCCTCCAAGTGGCTGTGGGATTCCATCGAGATGGTCCGGCCGGGCGTGACTACCGCCGACATCGCCTCGGTGTGGCCATCGGCCAAGGAGATCTGGGGTTACGAGGAGGAGGACGAGGCCGCCGCCAACCTCTGGGGCCATGGCCTCGGCTTGGCCCAGTACGACCAGCCGGTGATCTCGAGAATCTGGTCGCTCGACCATCCCCAGGAGATTCAGCCCGGCATGGTCTTCGCACTCGAAACCCAGCACGGCAAGCTCCACGAGTTCGGAGTGCGGCTCGAAGAGATGCTGACCGTCACCGACACCGGCATCGAGATGCTCTCTACCTTCAAGAGTCACGAGATCATTCGCGCCGGATGACCGCAGACCGCTACCGAGTCCGCGGTCTCGACGATCCATCTGCTGCTGACGTCGCCATCGGCGGTGCCAAGGGGGCCGGTCTGGCTCGGGCCCGGGCGGCAGGATTCCCGGTGCTCGACGGGTTCGTCATCCCTCCGGCTTGCTCCGAGGAAGCCCTCAGTCGAGCGGTTGAAGTGCTCGACTCCCGAGGGACCGGTGGATCGAGGATGGCCATAATCGGCCACCCGCTGGCCGACTCGCTGGTCGAACAGATCGAACCGCTAGCGGCCTCACTCCAGCCCCCATTCATCGTTCGCTCATCAAGTGTCCTGGAGGGCAGCGGCCAGTGGTCGGGGGCGTTCACCTCGGTTCCCGAAGTCCTGCCCGGCGAAATCGGCCAGGCGGCCAAGAGCGTCTGGGCCACCAGCTTCTCCATCGAAGTGCTGGAGCGCTTTGAAACCGCCGAGTTGGCGCCGGGGAGCGCGCTGATGGGAGTGCTGGTTCAGCCTGAGGTGCAACCCGACTATGGCGGGGCGGCCATCGTCGGTGGCGACGGTGCGGTGACCGTCAATGCAGTGAAGGGTTCGCCGCGGGACTTGATGGCGGGATGGGTGCCTGGAGTCAGGGCCGTGGTCGAGGAGGGCGTCCTCCAAGGGGCCGAGTGCGCCGACTTGATGGGCGAAGACCAGGCTCTGGCTATCGCAGACATGGCGCTCCGGGTGGAGGAGGCGCTCGGCTACAACCTCATCGAATGGGCACTCGTCGGTGGCGATCCCATTTTGTTGCAGGTTCAGCGCTCGGCCGGGCACGAGGCCGAGGAGGCCATGGTGGTGCCCGCAGCCCTGGCCCACCCTTTCGCCCTCGAGTTCATCCGACTGGCCCAGCGCTATCCCGGAGCGATCGGCGACGAGTTGGTGCTCGGCTGGCTATCGGCGGCCCCCGCCGATCTCGAGGGTTCGGCGTACACCCCAATAAGCGACCGGGATGCCGTACTGGACGAGGCCCGCCAAATTGCGGCCACGCTGACCGCTCAAGCCTGGGGCAAGCCCGAGAATCAGGCGTTGGCCCAGGCTGAGCTCGTGCTGCGGCGGATGAGGAGCGACCGCCCCAACGAGTCGATCGACGCGTTGCGCGAGCTGCAACCGGTGGACGTGGCCCTAGCCCAGAGGCTGTTGGGCATGGTCAAGTACCTCTTTGCCACCGATGTCGCTCCCCCACGACGCGGGATGGGCCGATGGGAACCAGTCTTGGCCGGAGTTCTAGCCCTTCAGGGAGATGTCCACGAGGGCGAGCCCGGAGTTGGCGGTGTGGGCGCGGGCCGAATGGTGTGGCTCGACAGCTCCAAGCAGACTGGTCACGTGCAGCCCCGTGACATCATCGTCACCCAATACCCGCTTCAGAACTTCTCTCCCCTCTTGTGGGATGCAGCCGGAATCGTGACGGTCGGGGGCGCGCCCACCGCGCACCTATTCGAAGTGGCCCGGTCGCTGACGGTGCCCGCGGTGATCAACTGCCCGATCGCTGACATCGTCAAGGCCGGCCCCCGTTTGGGCATGCTCGACGGCGATGCCGGCCGCGTGGCGATCGCCAAGGACTGAGCGCAGTGGCGGAGAAGGCACCCGTCGGGATCATCGGTCTCGGTGTCATGGGCTCGGCCATGTCGCGCCACATCATCGCAGCGGGCCACGAAGTGATCGGGTTCGACATCGATCCCGCTCGACGCGGCGAGTTCCCTGGTTCGGCCGTCCAGTCGGCGGCTGACGTCGCCCGCCGAGCCCAGATGGTGCTGCTGTCTCTCCCGTCATCTGAAGCCTTGGCCAAAGTGGCGGCCGAACTGGCCACCGATGCCTCCCCCGGATCGGTTGCCGTGGAGATGGGAACGCTGCCGCTGGCCGACAAAGAAGCCGCCCATGCTCTTTTGGCGTCGAGCGGTATCGACCTCCTCGACGCTCCGGTCAGCGGAACCGGGCTCCAGGCCGCCGATGCGACCCTGGTGGTGTACTCCAGCGGAGAACAAGCCGCCCACCAACAGGTGGCGCCGATTTTCGACCTGATCGGCAAACAGACCTTCTTCCTGGGCTCATTCGGCAACGGCTCGCGGATGAAGTTCGTGGCCAACCTACTGGTTGCGGTACACACCCTGGCCGCGGCGGAGGCCCACCAGCTAGGCAGTGCGTGCGGTCTGGGCACTGAACTCGTCCAAGAAGTGATCGCGGCCGGTGTCGGCTCGTCGGCCATGTTCGAGATACGGGGTCCGATGATGGCAGCGGACACCTACGACCCGCCGTCCGCTCGCCTCGCCATCATCCTCAAAGATGCCGGCATCATCGCCGACCACGCCCGAAGCCTCGACTCCCCCACCCCCCTACTCGACGCCGCCATCCCCCTCTATGAGGCTGCGGTCGAAGCCGGCCTCGGCAACCTAGACGCCGCCGCCCTCCGCCAACTCCTCGCGGAGCTGGCCTAGCTGCCAGACGCGGTTAATCCGGACCACTCACCGGCCAGGATCATGAGGTGGTCGACGACTACGGCGCCTTTGCCGCGGTCGAGCACGACCACGGGGTTCAGATCGAGTTCGGCCAAGCGGTCGCCCAGGGCGGTGGCCAGATGGGCGGTTGACATGATCACTTGGACCAGGGCATCCACATCGGCAGGTGGGCGACCCCGGGCCCCGTCGAGTAGGGGAAAGCCCTTCAGCGATCGAACCATCTCGTGGGCGTCGGCCTCGTCCAGGGGCAGCGGGCGAACGGCGGTGTCGGCTAGCACCTCGGTGAACACGCCGCCGGTGCCCACCATGACCGCGGGGCCGAGGGTGGGATCGCGGGTCACTCCCACGATCATCTCGGTGCCGCCGGTCACCATCTGCTGGACCTCCACCCCGTCGATAGCCGCGTCGGGAGCAGCGCTTCTCGCCCGCTTTAAGACTTCCTGAGTGGCTTGCTCCACCCCTTCAAGAGAGTCCAGCCCCAGAACCACCAGCCCAGCATCCGACTTGTGGGGAAAATCGGCGGAGGCGATCTTGACCACCACCGGCAGGCCGATCTCCTCGGCCGCCCTGCGGGCGTCTCTGGGTGTAGACACCACCTCACTGGCCACCATTGGCAGTCCGAAGGCCTGCAACACCGCCCCGATGTCGGGTGCTGGCACCCCGAGAGCAGCCTCCGCAGCATCGGGCATGTCGTCAGGGAGCTCTGGGCGAACCCGGAAGCCCTCTTGGTGACGCTGGTAGCGGTGGTAGGCGGCCAGTGCGGCGAAACAGCCCCGAAAGGAGCGGAATAGCGGCACTCCCGACTCCACCAGCCGGTCGAATCCCGGCTCGTCCACCTTGAAGGAGTTCCACGTGGCAATGATCGGCTTGTCCACCTCGTCGGCCAGCACCACGATGTCGTCGCCCAGATAATCAGACATGGGCGGCACCGCGCCGGTGATGCCCACCACCGTGTAGCCCACCGCCGGATCGGCGCTGATATCACGGATCACCTGTTGGCGAACCTCTGGTGGCTCGCTCATGATGAAGATGCCCCCGTTGTCCACCGGGTTGGACACCGCCAAGTAACGGGGGATGTGCTGGTACAGCCTCTCCTGAGTCTCCTCGGCCAGCGGGGGCGCCACCACCCCGGACAACTCGGCGGCCTCGGCCATCAGCGTGCTCGAACCCCCAGAAATGGAGTACAGCCCGGCCCCCTCGGCCGCTCCTGGGCCCAACTTGGCGAAAAGGGCGGCAGTTTCCAGCAGCTCGTCGAGATCGCGCACCCGCACCACCCCGTACTGCTCGAACAGGCCGTCGATCACCTCGTCTGATCCGGTGAGGTGGCCGGTATGCGACGAAGCCATGCGCGACCCAGCGTCGGTGGCGCCGATCTTCAAGATCACCACCGGCTTGTGCTGCGCGTTGGCCGCCTCCAGTGCGGTGCGCAGCTTCTCGGCCGACCGAAACCCCTCGATGTAGCCAGCGATAACCGCGGTGTCTTCGTCGTAGGCGAAGTACTCGATGAAGTCGCTCACTTCTAGGTCAACCTCGTTGCCGCACGGCACCTGGCGGCTGAAGCCGATGCCAAAGTGCACCCCCTGCATGATGGGCCGGCCGTTGTGGCCCGACTGGGTGACCACCCCGATCTTGCCCCCCCGCAACCCGGGAATCTCGGGTACCGGCTCGAAGACGTTGGTGTTGGTGTTGGGGCCGAAGATGCGGATGCCGTTGCGAAGGCCCGCCTCCCCCAGTTCGGCCTCCAGCTTGGCCCCCTCGGGGCCGACCTCGCTGAAACCCGAGGAGAACACCAGGGCGTAGCGGACCCCGACAGCACCACACTCGTCCACGATTTGGGCGCACGCTGCTGGTGGAGTGGAGATAACCGCCAGCGCCACCGGGCCGGGCACATCGGCCACCGCCTGGTAGATGGGCACAGTTCCGATCGACCCACCCTTGGGGTTGACCAGATGCCAGTTGCCCTCTCCCCAACGGCTGTCCATAGCGGCCCGCAGCGCTTCCTCTGTCTGGGTGCGGTCGACCCCGCCGATCACCGCCACCCCGACGGGGTGGAAGAACTCCTCAAGGTCGATTCGCCGCTGGGCCATGGGAGTCCGATGGTAGTGACCTCTCCGCCTCTGGCCTTCAGCGAGAGTCGGCCATGAAGCCCAGCACGCTACGCTGACGGCCATGGAGATCGGCCACGTCTACGAGATGCCGCCCATGCGGCCCGACGACGCCCATACCACCTATTTCCCCGCCGGGGTGATCAAGATCGGGGTGGAGTACCGCGACCTCAACCCCGAGGCTCTCATGGAGTATTACGGGGGCGACGAGGCCTATATCGAGGAACTGCGGCGCACCGCACCGCTGGGCATTGAGGACCGCGGGGTGTCTCTGCACGTGTTCGACGCCGCGGGCCAATGGGAGTACTTGCGATTCGACCTGTTCGAGGACGCCCCCCACTATCACTACAACCACTTGGGCGGCGGGCGGAACCACATCATCCCCTTCGACGAGACCGCCCACGGCCCCATTGCCGATTGGGCGGTGAGCAAGATCCGCACCGGAGAGATCGCACCCATGCTGGTCCAGGCCGGTGCGCCCGAATTGGCCGAGGGCCTCGACGCAACTGTGCTTAGCGACGTGGCCGACCAGGTGGCGTCCCACGCCGCCGAGCTTCAGGCCCGGCTGGCCGCCGCGGTCTAGCGGCCGCGATCTAGCCGGCTATCCGGCCAACTCGCCGAAGTCAACCTGGCCGGTGATCATCGAGCCTTGGAAAGCGTTGTCGATGTTGACGTTCACGCCCGACACGAACGACGCCGCGTCGGACCCCAGATAGGCCAGCAGGTTGGCCACCTCAGCCGCGGTCACATAGCGGCCTCCGGATTGGGCTGCCGTCCAGTCGATCATCTCCTCGCCCATGGTCTTCTTGAAGTCGGGCAGGAGCGGGGTGTCGATGGGGGCCGGGCAGGCGCTGGCGATGCGAACGCCGTTGGACAGCATCCCCTTGGCTGCCTGCATGGTGAAGATCTGCACGCACTCCTTGGAGAACATGTAGCCGTCGGATACCACCTCGGGGTGCTCCTCCACCCAGGCCACTGCCTTGTCCCAATCGTCGATTGACAACAGCTCGGTGATCTCGTCCTGATGGGCCGGCCAGTTCATCCCCGCAATCGACGCGGTGTTGACCACCGCTCCACCCGCGGGGATCTTGGGCAGCAAGGCGTCGGTGAGGCGCATCAGCCCCAGGGTGTTGACCTTCATCACGTCTTCAGGGGAGAAGGTGGCCGCGATTCCGGCGTTGTTGAACAGCACGTGCACCGGGGCGTCGATGGCCGCGGCGGCCTCGTCCACCGCCACCGGGTCGCCCATGTTGGTGGGGATGTACCGGGTGATTGGGCCCGCGGGCTCCTTGATGTCCAGAGCGGTGATCGACGCTGCCCCAAGATCAGCCAGCAGATCCACCAGCGCGGCTCCTACACCGGAAAACGCGCCGGTGACCACGACATTGCGGCCTTCGTAGCTCATGGGGTTGGACATAGTGGGCCTCCTAGGGCTGCTGGAATCATGTCTCGGCTGGCGAATATTACTGCGGCAAGTATCGTTGGGGTCACACTGTCGAGCGATGAAAACCGACGGAGGACGCTGTGAATCTTAACGACATGATCATGGTGAGCGTGGACGATCACCTGTGCGAACCGCCCGAGATGTTCGACAACCATCTCTCGGACAAATGGCGGGATGAGGCCCCACGGGTGATCCACACCGAGTCGGGCGATGACGTGTGGTCGTTCAACGGCGCCATCATCCCCAACGTGGGCCTGAACGCGGTGGCAGGGCGGCCCAAGGAGGAGTACGGCATCGAGCCCACCGCCTTCGACGAGATGCGCCCCGGCTGCTACAACGTCCACGACCGAGTCAAGGACATGGACGCCGCCGGGGTACTGGGCTCGATGTGCTTCCCGTCGTTTCCCGGATTCGCCGGCCGGCTGTTCGCCAACCACCCCGACAAGGAGTTCGCCGCCGACCTGATCAGGGCCTACAACGACTGGCACATCCATGAGTGGGCCGGGGCCTATCCGGGCCGGTTCATCCCCATGGCGCTGCCCATGATCTGGAGCGCGGAGGAATGCGCCGCCGAGGTACGCCGGGTGGCTGAACTGGGCTGCCACTCCATGACCTTCACCGAGAACCCGGCCAAGCTGGGCGAGCCCAGCTTCCACAGTGACTACTGGGACCCGCTGTGGCAGGCGTTCAGCGACACCGGCTCGGTGTGCTCCATCCACTTGGGCTCGTCGGGAGAGATGGTGATCACCGCCCCTGACGCCCCCATGGACGTGATGATCCAGCTCCAGCCCATGAACATCAGCCAGGCGGCCGCCGACCTGCTGTGGTCGCCCATCCCCCGCCGCTTCCCCGACCTGAAGATCGCCCTGTCGGAGGGCGGCACCGGGTGGATCCCCTACTTCATGGACCGGGCCGACCGCACCTACGACATGCACCACCTGTGGACTGGGCAGGACTTCGACAACCTGCTGCCCAGCGAGGTGTTCCGGCGGAACTTCCTGACCTGTTTCATCAACGATCCGGTTGGAGTGGCGCTGCGCCATGAGATCGGGATCGACAACATCTGCTGGGAGATGGACTACCCCCACAGCGACTCCACGTGGCCCAATGCCCCCGAGCTGCTGGACGAGACGCTGACCGGGGTGCCCGACGACGAGGTGGACAAGATCACCCACCTCAACGCCATGGCCTGGTACCAGTACGACCCGTTCGCCCACCGGGACCGGGCCGACTGCACCGTGGGGGCGCTGCGGGCTTCCGCGGTCGACCACGACATCTCGGTTCAATCATTGGACAAGGGGCGCCACCAGGGCAAAGACCGCGACCTGGCCGGGTTCACCACCCGGAACAAGGGCGTCAACCGCTGAGGTTGCGTTCAGCCTGACTCCTCTGCCTCTCGGGGCTGTGTGCGCATCGGCATCGACACCGGGGGAACGTTCACCGACGCGGTGGTGGTTTCCCCCGGCCCGGGAGGAGTCCGGCTCGCCATGGGCAAGGCGCTGTCCACTCCCGGCGATCTGACCGCAGGCGCCCTGGCCGCAGTTGAGGCGGCCGCAGCCGAGATTGACCAGCCGCTGGCCGACTTGCTCGGACGGGCCGAATCCATCGGCTATGCCACCACCGTTGGGCTCAACGCCCTTTTGACCGGCACGGGAGCACCCATCGGCCTGATCACAACCGAGGGATTCGAAGCCACTTTGCCGGTGGCCCGGGCAGCCAAGGTGGCCGGCTTGTCCCCCGCTGAGGCCACCGAGGCCGTCTGCTGGGCCAAACCCCCGCTGCTGTTAAGCCGTCGGCGCATCGTGGGCGTGCCTGAGCGGATCGACGCCCATGGCGACGTGGTTCGCCCGCTAGACGAGGCCGCCGCGGTTGCCGCCATCAAGGCGCTGCGGGACGACGGGATGACCGGCTACGCCGTCAGCCTGCTGTGGTCGGTGGCTGATCCCCGCCATGAGGTCCGCATCGCCGAGCTGATCGCCCAGATCCACCCCGGCGCTCACGTGTCGCTGTCGTCGGCAGTGCCCCGGATCGGCGAGTACGAGCGGACAATGACCACAGTGCTCGATGCCAGCACGGCCCCGCTCGTGGCTGAAGAGATTCGCACCCTGGCCCATGCCTTGGCCGAACGGGGATTCGCCGGACACCTGCACGTCATGCAGTCCAGTGGCAGCACCTGTGATGCCGACGGCGGCCTCCGGGCGGTGGAGACTCTGGGATCGGGGCCGGTTGCCGGGCTGTTGGCTTCAGCCGAACTGGTCCAACAATTGGGCCGAAGCGAAGCCATTGCCACCGATGTGGGTGGCACCAGCTTCGACGTCGGCCTGATCACCGGCGGTGAAGCCACCATGGCGACACGCCCCATGATCGGGCGCTGGGCCCTAGCCCATCCGGTGGTGGAGGTGGTGTCGATCGGCACCGGCGGCGGGTCGCTGGCCTGGATCGACCCGGTGCTGGGCAGTCTCCGAGTGGGGCCCCAATCGGCCGGCGCACGGCCCGGCCCGGCTTGCTATCGACGGGGCGGAAGTGCACCAACCCTCACCGACGCTGCGGTGGCCTTGGGCTACTTGAGCGGGTTGGGCGATGTGCTGGAACTGGACCGCGAGGCGGCAGAGCGGGCCATAGGGGATGGCGTAGCCACTCCGCTGGAACTGTCGGTGCCCGACGCCGCCGACGCCGTGATAAAGGTGGCCTGCTCCCAGATGGCCGACCTGATTCGTCGGGTGACGGTTCAGCGGGGCCACGATCCCGCTCGCTTCACCATGCTGGCCTACGGCGGGGCCGCCCCTCAGTACGCCACTCGGTACGCCTCCGAGGTAGGCGTGGCCGAGGTGGTGGTTCCCGCAGCCGCATCGGTGTTCTCCGCATTGGGCGCGGCCAACGGCAAACGCTTGGCTCTTGAGCCAGCGGCGTTGGCCGGCTCGGCGTCAGAACCGCCAATTTCTAGGCGTCGGGACGCCTGGTTCGACTGTCAACTCACTTCCTGCCCGGTGTACGACGGATCTCAGCTGGCCCCGGGCACCGAATTGGAGGGGGCGGCGTTCGTCGACCACCCGTCCACCACCATCGTGCTTCGCCCTGGCGACCGGGCCGAGGTCGACTCCCAGGGTCACACCCATCTGTTTCCCGGACCCCCGTCATGAGTTCGGACCAGCTTGGCCCCGGAGCCGCACCCCCACTCGACGCGACACTGTTCGAAGTACTCCGCAACCGGCTGTGGGCTATCAACGACGAGGCGGTAGACGCCATCGTCGCCGTGTCGGGCTCGCCTATCGCCACCGAGGGCAACGACTTCAACTCCGGCATCTTGACCGCGGCCGGTGAGGTGGCACTGGCCGGCCCATACGTGCTGGTCCATGCCGCGGCATTGGGCCAGGTGGTCCGCCACGTGATCGACCAATTCGGAGGCAACTCGGGCATCGGTCCCGGCGACATGTTCATCACCAACGACACCTATGTGGGCGCTCCCCACCAGCCCGACGTCATGGTGGTGGCCCCCGTATTTCGGGGCGACCGGCTAATCGCCTGGTGCGGCTCGTGCGTCCACCAGAACGACGTGGGCGGCCCCGTGCCCGGGTCGATCACCGTGGGGGCCTCGTCTATCTATGAGGAGGCGGTGCCCATGGCCCCCTCCCGGATAGTGGAGCGGGGGGAACTGCTAGCCGAGGTGGAGCAGGAATACTTGGGCCGGTCCCGCACCCCGGAATTGAATCGGCTCGACCTTCTGGGCCAGATAGAGGCCAACCGGGTGGTGGATGGTCGGATCAACGGGCTGTGCGATCGCTACGGCAGCGAAACAGTGACCGCGGTGCTCGACGGACTCATCGACCGCACCGAGGCCGCGGTGAGAGACCGGTTGGCGTCGCTGCCGGATGGGCGATGGCGCCACCGAGGACTGGTGGAGCACGACGGCATCGACGACCGGGTGTACGAGATCGGCTTGACCATGACCAAGCAGGGCGACTCCCTGCATCTGGACTTCACCGACGCCAGCCCGCAGGCCCCGGCGCTGATCAACACCAGCCGGGCCATCACCTCCAGCTACGCCATGGCCGCGGTAATGACGGTCTTGGGCTACGGCCTGCCCTGGACGCCGGCCGGGTTCTGGCGAGTCATGAAGGTAGACACCACGCCGGGCACCATCGTGGATTGCCTTTGGCCCGCGGGCATGTCGATGGGGGTGACCGCCGCCGGCCAAGAAGTGCGCACCGCGGTGAACATCTGCCTCAGCCGGATGTTCGACGCCTCTGACGACCCAAACGTTCGGAGTCAGATCCTGGCGTCGTGCGTATCGGGGTCGTTCACCCAGACCATCTCGGGAGCCTTCGACGACGGGCGGGACTTCTCCGCCATGCTCCTTGACGGCCTGCCCGGCGGATCTGGCGCCCGCTGGGGCGGCGACGGCTCCGACACCGGCGGCTATCTGACTTCCCCCGCCGGGCTGTGTACAAACATCGAAACCAACGAGCAGCACTATCCGGTGCTCTACCGCTACCGCTGGGAGCGCCCCGACTCCGGCGGACCCGGCCAGTGGCGAGGCGGGGTGGGTGTTGAGCACGCCTACCAACTCCACCGAGCCGCCGGGACGGTGACCTCCACGGTGTTCGCCCACGGCCAGCAGCCCCCCACCGCCGCCGGGGTTGTCGGCGGGGAGCCCGGCATGCAGCACACCGGGGTGTACGAGCGCGCCGACGGCACAATTGAGGTACCACCCCCCAAGCAAGTAGGCGAGTTGGCCCCCGGTGATGTGTACACCAACCTCTGCGGCGGCGGGGGCGGAGTGGGCGACCCCTTAGATCGCGACCCCGTTGCGGTAGAGCACGACGTGGCGGAAGGCTTGGTCACCGAAGCCGGTGCCGTCCGAGACTACGGCGTGGTGATCGGCGATGTGGAGGCCACCAAAACACTGCGAGCATCCCGCCGCCAGGCGCGTATCGAAAGAGACCCCGAACCCCCGTTGGAAGAACCCCCCACCGGCCGACGCCTCAGCTCCACCGTGGTCTTGGCCAACGGCCACTACCTTTGCAGCCGGTGCGGCCACGAACACGGCCCCACCAACGAACCCCTGGTCAGCCTGCTGATTGTATCCCGCTCTCCAGTAGACGAGCGCACCCCCTGGCCCTCAGCCCGCCCCGGCGCCGACCGTTTCGAGCTCCGTCGCCTCTACTGCCCCGCCTGCGCCGTCCAGGTGGACGTTCAAGTCGCCCTTGCCAACGCTCCCTTCTTGGAGACCGCCGAACTCATCGAGGATTAGCCACGGCCAATCCGAGGGAGCTGGCCGCAGCGATGAGCTCATGGTCACCGCTGGCGAAGATTGTGTCTGCGTCGGCAATGGCCTGCGCGGCAGCCAAGTGCACGGCGTCGTAGCCGCGGAGTTCCTGTTCTTCAGCCAATGCGCCTGCTCTTCGGACGAGGCTGTCTGAGATCTCGATGCTGTCGACCTCTTGGGTGAGGGCGTCGAGCAGCCTAACCGCAGAAGTAAGCCCTCTCTTTGTCAGCCGCCCGAGTCGATGAGCTCTGGCCAGCGCCGCCCGGGCCTCGGCGTAGAGCAAGCGGACGCTGACAACCCGTGTCGCTTCATTCCACAGTCGCTCGGAGGAATCAGAACTTGGCTCGTCGATGATCAGGGGAATGAAGGCGGATGTATCGAAGTAGACAATCACTGGCGCTGTTCGGCCACGAGATCGCTCACCTTTCCCTTGCTCTTGACCCTGGAGTGGCCCAGTCGTCTCTTCGCCATCGGAGCCGGAATGACCAGCCCATCGTCAACCAGTTGGTCGATGGGCCGGGGCTCATGAAGAGGGATCAAAAGCGCCACTGCCTTCCCATGATCGGTCACGGTGACCTCGGTTCCTGCTCGAACCGCTGTGAGGTATCGACTCAAATTGTCCCGCAACTCTCGAACTCCAGCTTCCACAAAACAATTATGGCGCTTTTATTATAGATAATCTAGCCATTTATTCTACGATGGCCGCTCCTACCAGCGCGGCCCGCCGGCGACGGTGATGCATTCGCCGGTGACGAATGAAGCCTCGTCGGAGAGCAGGAAGGCGATTACCGCGGCGGTCTCATCAGGATGTTGCAAGCGTTCGAGGGCGATCTTGGAGCGCACCCACTGGCTGCGGTCGCCGCCAGACTGCGCCACGGTTTGCTCCAGATAGGGATGGCCGCTTTCGGTAGCGTCGGGGTCGACTCCTAGCGGGCGCACTCCGTTGACCCTGATCTGGTGGGGCGCCAGCTCCATGGCTAGGGCAGCGACCAGCCGGTCGACCCCAGCCTTAGCCGCGGCGAATGCCGAAGTGCCGCTGGCCGCGGCCACAGTGGCATACGACGACAGCAGCACAATCGACCCGCCGTTGCCTTGTTCAACCATCTGGCAAGCAGCGGCTTGGGCCACCAAGAACGCTCCGGTCAGGTTCACGTCCATCGATCGCCGCCACGACGCCTCAGTCAGCTCCAGCAACGGCGCCCACCCCATATCGGGTCCAAGCCCCCCGGCCACGTTGACCACCAGGTCGAGCCTCCCGAACTCGCCGACACACCGCCCCACCACCTCGTTCACCTGATCGGCGTCGGCCACGTCGGCCTCCAATCGCAACGCCGCCTGCCCCTCGGCCTGCACTGCGGCCACCGTGGCGTCCAGGGCCTCCGGGGAAGCGCAGGCCGAATCCGGGTGGCCGACCTCTACCCGGTCGGCACAGGCCACGCTGGCTCCGGCTCGGGCCAGCCGCACCGCCACCGCCCGCCCGATCTCCGGAGGACACGCCGCCCCCATCACCAGCGCCACCTTCCCGGAGAAGTCGTCCATCCCCCCAGCATCCCCTAACTACCCCGCTGGCTTCCACACTAGAGATTGCAGGAAATACCTGTGGTTAGAGATCAAGCAATTCCAGCAGCTCTTGCACACTGATCTCGTGATGGGTTGCGACACTCTTGAGAATGCCCGACAGGGTCTTGGTCTTGATGGGATTGTGCAGGGGGATGACCTCGTGATGCTCCCCACTCAGATGAGTTGTGACGCGCAAATGTGAGCCGCGCTGCCGGGTGGCTGTGTATCCAAGCTTCTGAAGCGCTCTTTGGAGATCGGCCCCGCGCACATCGCGCGGCAGCCTCAAAGAACCAAGACCTCGCCGTGAACAAAGTGCAGGCGAATCAATTCAGGGCGAGCCACTTCCCCGTCGAAATAGCACTCGAAGGCTTCCCGGACGTTTTCGCGGATCTCCTCGATGGTCTCCCCTTGCGTGTGAATTCCGTAACCGATGGCGCTAGCGGAATATCCACCAGCCACTTCATCTTCACTGACCTCGAAGACAATCTCCGTCGCGGGTGACGTCACGGTGGCCAACATACATGGCATGACCTCTCCTTCCAACCAGGTTGCTGCCCACCAGTAGGGTGGCGGGGTGCAGGTGGGGGCGGCGCGGTATCAGATGGCGGGGGGGATCCATCGGATTCCGGTGCCGGGGGCGACCGGGCATCTTTACGCCACGGCCTTTGCGGTGACCGGGCCTGATCCTGCCGCGGCCCTAGAGGACGTGGGTGCAGAGGTCATGGTGTGCTTGCTGACCGACCCGGAGATCGCCATGCGTTATCCCGATTACCCCTCGTGGTTGGCCGATCCCGCTCCCCACCAGGCCATCCATGTCCCGATGGTCGATCAGGGGGTTACCGGCGACGACGACGTTCGAGAGTTGGTGGACACGATCAACCGGCACCTAGATCAAGGCAGAGGGGTCATGGTCCACTGCGGCGCCGGATATGGCAGAGCCGGGATTGTGTGCATCTCGGTACTCACCTCCCGGGGAATGGACCTCGATCATGCGGTAGCCGCGGTGCGCGCGGCGCGGCCGGCAGCGGGACCCCAGTCCCATTCGCAGGAGGCCCAGATCAGCCGCTTAGCCGTGAGAGGCTAAGCGGCCACTGCTCACATACCGCCGGCGATCTTGAAGTCATGGCCGGTGGCGTACGACGAGGCGTCGGACGCGAGGTATAGAGCCAGGCCGATGATCTCGTCGCAGTCGGCCACCCGCTTCATCATGGTGGCCCGCCCCGATCGTTCGGGAAACTCAGGGTCGAACCGCATCGATCCCTTCATCATCTCTGACATGAACGGTCCCGGCACCAGGGAGTTGACCCGCACATTGAGCCCAGCCCACTCGCCGGCCATGGCCCGGGTGAGGTTGTGCAGCGCCGCCTTGCTAGAGGTGTAGATCCCCACCCCCGGGCCGCCGCCGTAAGCCCCCATGGTGGTTACATTGATGATCGACCCTCCGCCAGCCTCTCCCATGCGGGGGGCCACCAAACCGGCCAATCGGATCGGCCCTTTCACGTTTACCGCGTACACCTTGTCGAAGTAGGCCTCGGTGCAGTCGGCCACGGTGACCGGCGCGGGGTTGATGCCCGCGTTGTTGACCAACACGTCGATCCGGCCGAGGTCGCCATACACCCGATCGACCAGCGCGCCGATCTGGTCCCACTCCCCCATGTGGCAGGCGATGCCCCGCACCGATTGGCTGCCCAACTCGTCGTTCAGCTCAGCAGCGGCCTCGTCGCAGCCCTCTTGGCGCCGCCCGGTGATCACAACCTCGGCGCCGGCCATGGCATAGCCCTTGGCAATGGACCGGCCGATGCCCTTGGTGCCCCCGGTGACCACCGCCACCTTCCCTGTCAGGTCGAACAAACTGCTCATAGCCCGATCTTACGAACCGCTCCAGGGCCGACCCTTATGCAGGCGAGCATGGCTGCGGCTATTGGGAGGTCGACTCAGTAGATGCCCAGCTCCAAGCCGGCGGCCAGGGTCATGCCCAGCTCGCGGCAGGCCTCCAGATGGGCATCGGTCAGCTCGCCGGTGGCCACCACCGGCGGGGCCACCGCCTTCCATCCCAGTCCGGTAACCAGGGGCTCCACCGCCCGCACCGCGCCGGTGCCGTCGTTGCCGGCCCGCACGAACAGCCCGTAGGGACGCCCCCGGGTGTGGTCCAAGCAGTCGTAGTAAACGGTGTCGAAGAAGTGCTTGAGGGCGCCGCTCATGTAGCCGAAATTCTCCGGTGTGCCCAGCAGGTAGCCGTCGGCGGCCATCACATCATCCGCGGAGGCTTCCAGGGCGGCTACCTGAACCACCTCCACGCCGTCGATATCGGGATGGCTGGCACCGGCCACTACCGCCTCGGTCATGGCTCTGGTACCACCGGTCTTGGAGTGGGACACCACCAGCACTCGCACCCAACCGAAGGTACTCCCCCGCCGCGAAGACCAGCGGGTCAGGTGGCCGCAGTGCCCACGTCCATGGAGGCGAAACGACGGGTGCTAACCAGCCAGGCGGCCAGAACCACGATGATGCCCGCGCTGATCGAAACCGTGACTCGGGGGCCGATCCAGTCGAACAGCGCCCCTTGGATCATGGTGCCGGCACCGATGGCCAGGTTGATGGCCATCAGGTACAGGGCGATGATCCGTCCCCGCATGGACTCCTCTACTTGGAGCTGGATGACGGTGTTGAGAGTGGATGCGGTAGCGAGATGGCAGCCGCCGAGGATCAGCAGGAACAAGATGGCCATGGAGTACCACGGGGCCAAGCCGAACCCGGCCAGCGCCAGGCCGTAGGCGCTCAATCCGATGGCCAGCAGTCGGGACCGGGCGGTGAACTGCCCCCTCCCGGCCACCAGCGGGAAGAAGACCACCGATCCGATACCGGTGCCAGCGGCCAACAAGCCGAGTTGCCACCCGGTGGTGTTGAACTCCTCTTCGGCGAACACCACGATCAAAAAGATCAGGGGCTGGGCGCAAGTGGCGGTGATTAGCACCGTCTTGAACGCTCTCTTGATGCCAGGCTGGGTTCTCCAGTAGGACAGAACTTCTCGCAGATCGGCGAACACCCTGATAGGGGGCGGGTCGTCGGGCAGCAGGCGGGGAACCTGGATGAGCAGAACGGTAAACAGCACCGCAAAGAAGGAGACACCGTTGGCGAAGAACACCCAGCCCGGCCCGAAGAATCCCAGCAGCACTCCGCCGAGAGCCGGCCCCACCGCCCGGGTGGCCTGGAATTGGGTGGAGTTGAGGGTGACCGCGTTCAACAACAGCTCCTTGGGCACCAGCTCAGAGATGAACGCCTGCCAGGCGGGAAGCATGAAGCCGTTGAGAATGCCGTAGCCCCAGGCCAACAGCATGTAGATCACCGGCGAGCGCACCCCCGCCCCCCACAAGGCGGCAAACCCGAAGGCCCCCACGCACAGCAGGCTCTGGGTTACCAGGATGATGCTGCGGCGGGGCACCCGATCGGCCAGCGGGCCGGCCCACAGGTTGGTGAACACGGTCAACATCATCTGGGTGATCGTCACCAGCCCAACCCACGCCCCCCGGTCGGTGATCTCGTCGATCACATAGGCCAACACCAGGATCTGCATCCACGTCCCGGTGTTGGAAACCAGAGCCCCGAACCAGAACAACCGGAAGTTGCGCAGCCGCAAAGCCCGAGTCGAAGCCCGAAACCCCGGTCGATCAGCCACCCAGCGACCCTACTCCCCGCCCGATTGCCTGGCAGGCCGACGCTTCCGCGCCGATAAGCTGCGCTGCCGTGCGAGCTTGGCGTGTTCATCAGTATGGGAGGCCGTCGGAGGCGTTGCGGCTGGACGACATCGACGAGCCGGTGCCGGAGCCGGGCAAGATCCGGGTGGCGCCCACTCGGACGGTGCTGAACTTCAACGAGATCGACGGCTGCCACGGGCGCTACCGCACCGTCAACCCCGATCTCCCCTACACCCTGGGCATGGAGGTGCTGGGCACGGTGGATGCCGTGGGAGAGGGGGCCGAGGAGTGGCTCGGGCGCCGGGTGCACGCCACCGCCGAGAGCGCCTTCGGGGGCTACGCCGACAAGGTGATCTGCCAGCCCGACATGGTGTTCGACGCCCCCGAGTCACTCGACGACACCGAGGCGGCCGCCTTCTTCTTCCCCTTCCACCTGTCCTGGCTGGGCTTGCACGAGCGGGGCCAGATGCAACCGGGAGAGTGGGTGCTGATCCACGCCGCGGCTGGCGGGGTGGGCTCGGCCGCGGTGCAGCTGGCCGTGGACGCCGGGGCCCGGGTGATCGGCACCGCGGGCAGCGAGGACAAGTGCGAGTTCGTGCGCTCCCTGGGGGCCGAGGCCGCGGTGAACTACCGGGACGGAGACTTCGCCACCGAGGTGCGCGACATCACCGGCGGGGCCGGAGTCGATCTGGTGTTCGACGGCGTGGGCGGCGAAGTAACTGAAGCCTCGCTACGGTGCATGACCCGGGGCGGGAGGCTGATGATCATCGGCTTCGCCAGCAAGATCGAGGCCGAGGACGCCGTCGGCCTTCCCCCGAGGCTGCTGTGCTTCTCGCAAGTGTCGATCGGAGGGGTGCTGTTGGCCTACAGCAGCAACCCGGCGGTCTACGGCGGCATGGCCGGGTTCAACATCAACCCCCGATCACTGGGCGACCGGATCCACGACGAACTCTGCGGGCGGCTGGCCGAGGGCCGGATCGCCCCGCTGGTGGGCGGCACCGTGCCCTTCGAGGAGCTCCCCTCCGCGCTCGAGCAGATGGAGGACCGCCTCACCACCGGGCGCATCGTGGTGGTCTGCTGAAAAACGCCCTGACACCGCCCCGCCGGTGGTCGATTGCCGAGCAAACAGGCCAGAATAGAGCCATGACTGAGCTCGGATATCTCGCCTTCGACGCCGACAACCACTACTACGAGGCCACCGACGCCTTCACCCGCCACATCGACCCCAAGATGGCCAAGCGCTGTATGCAGTGGGCCGACATCGGGGGCAAGCAGCGGCTGATCGTGGCCGGTCGCATCAACCGGTTCATCCCCAACCCCACCTTCGACCCGGTGGCCAAGCCCGGCATCCTCGATGAGTACTTCCGGGCCAAGACCTCGGCCAGCGACATGCGGGAGGCATTCGGCGAGCTCGACCCCATCAGCCCCGCCTACCGCAACCGCGACGCCCGCCTGGCCCTCATGGACTCGCAGGGCCTGGGCGGCTGCTTCATGTTCCCCACCCTGGGGGTGGGCATGGAGGCCTGCCTGGAAGACGACCTCGGCGCCATCACCGCGGCGTTCGGGGCCTTCAACCGCTGGCTGGACGAAGACTGGGGTTTCTCCTACCAGGAGCGCCTGTTCACCGCCCTGTACCTGAGCCTGGTGGATGTGGACTGGGCGCTGGGCGAGCTGGAGTGGGCCATCGGCCGGGGTCTGCGGCTGGTGAACTTCCGGGCCACCTCGGTGCCCGACGGCCACGGCAACTACCGCTCTTTGGGCCATCCCGACCACGACCCGGTGTGGCAGTTCCTCAACGACCACGGCGTGTGCGTGGCCTTCCACTCCGGAGACTCGGGCTACTCGTTCATGAACCACCGCTGGGGGCTCGGCACCGAGACCGAGGCCTTCCGCTACAACCCCCTCCAGAGCCTGCTGTCGCACTCCCCCATCAGCGACACCATGGCCTCGCTCCTGGCCGACGGTGTGCTGGTGCGCTTCCCCAACCTGCGGGTGGCCACCATCGAGACCGGCTCGTATTGGGTGCGGCCCCTCATCCAGAAGCTGGCCAAGACCTACGGCCAGCACCGCTACGCCTTCGACGAGGACCCGGTGGAGACGTTCCGCAACCAGGTGTGGGTGTCGCCCTACTACGAGGACGACCTGCACGAGCTGGCCGGGCTGATCGGCACCGACCACATGCTGTTCGGCTCCGACTTCCCCCACGCCGAGGGTCTGGCCGACCCGGTGTCGTTCGTGGACGACCTCGACGGGTTCAGCGACGACGACATCCGCCGCATCATGTGCGACAACGGCGCCAGCCTGTCGCAGCTGGCCGTCTAGCCGACCGGCGAACCCTCATCTCCAACCGAAGGAATCAGCACCATGGCCTGGGATTTTGAGACCGAGCCCGAGTTCCAGGAGCAACTGGACTGGACCCGGGCTTTTCTGGACGAGCACATCCTGCCGCTGGAGACCATCGATCTGGAGGTGACCGACGAGCAGTGGAAGGCCCTGACCGCGCCGCTGAAGCAGCAGGTGAAGGACCGGGGGCTGTGGGCCTGCCACCTCGATCCCGAGCTGGGGGGCCAGGGCTTCGGCCAGGTGAAGCTCGGGTTGATGCACGAGATCCTGGGCCGATCGTCGATCGCGCCGGCCATCTTCGGCAACAACGCCCCCGACTCGGGCAACGCCGAGCTGTTGGCCATCGGCGGCAACGACGAGCAGAAAAAGCGCTGGATGGAGCCGCTTTTGGCCGGCGAGCTGCGCTCGGGGTTCTCCATGACCGAGCCCGACACCGCCGGCTCCGACCCCACCTTGTTGGAGACCAAAGCGGTGCGCGACGGCGACACCTGGGTGATCAACGGCCACAAGTGGTTCACCTCCGGCGGCTCGGGGGCCGATTTCCTGATCGCCATGGTGGTGACCAACCCCGACGTCCACCCCTACCAGGGGTCGTCCATGATCGTGGTGCCCACCGACACTCCCGGCCTGGAGATCGTGCGGGACGTGCCCAACATGCACCACCCCTATCCCGGCCAGTTCGCCCGCCACCCCATGGGCCACTCCGAGGTGATCTACCGCGACGTGCGGGTGCCCGCCGAGAACCTGATCGGCAACCCCGGCGACGGGTTCGTGCTGGCCCAGAAGCGCCTCGGCCCCGGCCGCATCCACCACGCCATGCGCTGGATCGGCCAGTCGCAGCGGGCGCTGGACATGATGTGCGAGCGGGCCCTGTCCCGGTACGCCCACGGGAGCCTGTTGGCCGAGAAGCAGATGGTGCAGGACTTCATCGCCGAGACCCGCATCGACATCGCCTCAGCCCGGCTGCTGTGCCTGCACGCCGCCTGGCACATGGACAAGCACGGCTCATCGGCGTCGCGCACCGAGATCGCCATGATCAAGGTGTACGGCACCAAGATGCTGTACAACGCCATCGACCGGTCCATCCAGGTCCACGGCGCCCTGGGCTACTCGGCCGACATGCCCCTAGAGGAGATGTACCGCAACGCCCGGGCCTCCCGGCTGGTGGACGGCGCCGACGAAGTGCACAAGGTGTCCATCGCCCGCCGCACCCTCAAGGAGTACGCCGCAGTGGACGGCTTCCCCACCGAGCACATCCCCACCCGCCGAGCCGCCGCCCTCGAGCGCTTCGGCGACCTCCTCGACATCGAGGTTCTCAACAGCTAGCCGCCTGCAATCCTCAACTAGGCCCAATGAAGGGGCCGGTAGCCTTTGAGAATGTCCAAGCCGCTGGCGCTGCGCTTTCTGCGGTCGGCCAGCGATGCCGGCCAGTTGCCCGAGTCCCGTTGCGAGGTAGCGCTGGTGGGGCGCTCCAACGTGGGCAAGTCGTCGCTGTTGAACGCGGTGGCCAACCGCAAGGGGCTGGCGCGTACCTCCAAAGCCCCGGGGGCCACCCGGCTGCTCAATATCTTCGAGCTGGATGGTGAGCCCGGCCGCTGGCTGGTGGACCTCCCCGGCTACGGCTTCGCCAAAGCCCCCAAAGCGCAGCGGGTGGGCTGGCAGAAGATGATGGACGGATATCTGATCGACCGCCCGACCTTGGTGGAGGTGCTGCTATTGGTAGACGGCCTCATCGGCCCCACCCCTCTAGACCTCCAGACCGTGGAATGGCTGGCGCACCACGACGTGCCCCTGCAACCAGTGGCCACCAAAGCGGACAAGGTGAAATCGTCCCATCGGGGCGCCCGAAAAGCTGAGTTGGCCAAGGGCCTCGGCGTCGCCCCCGGCGATGTGATCTGGACCAGCGCAACCAAAGGCCAGGGCATCCCCGAGCTCCGGGCCGAGATCAACTCCGCCCTCCGGCTCAACCCCTGAGCGAAAACCCCACCACGGCCTCCAACTCGGCCAGAGCCTCGTCGGGATCGACCACTTTGATGGTGGTCATCCCCATGGCCCGGGCGGGCTTGAGGTTCACCCCCAAGTCGTCCAGGAACACGCAAGCCGACGGCGCCACGTCCAGCGCCTCGCAGGCCATTGTGTAGAACGCGGGGTCGGGCTTCCGCACCCCCACCACCGACGACTCAATCACCACGTCGAACCACCCCATGAGCTCAGCCATCTCCGCCGACCGCTCCGACGACGCCATCGGCAAATAGTTGTTGGTCAACAGCCCCGTCTTCAGCCGCTCCGAGCACCGCCGCACCGCCTCTGCCATTGCGGGACGCAGTTCCCCGCTCAGCCCATTCAGCACCGCCATCCCATCCACCCGATACCCCAGCGCTAGGGCTTCCGCTTCAAACGCGGCAGCAAATTCCTCCAGCCCAATCTCCCCCCGCTCCATCCGCGCCCAAGCATTGGTATCCGGATCAGTCGAATTGATCCGCCGAATCAACCCCTCCGGCAACCCATTCTCCCGCTCATAAGCCGCAAACCCCTCCCAAGGCCCCTCCACAATCACCCCACCCAAATCAAACAAAGCCGCCTCAACCACCCCCCAAACTTACCTAGCCGGGTGTAGCCCAATTTTGACCCTGCTCAGGGCCGGACAGCAGAGGCCGAGGTCCGGGTAAGATGGACGGGCACCTTTGATCGGGTGGAGGGAGCTGTGGCCGACAAGCAGATGAAGCAACTGCTCGCGTTGATGCCTGACATCGCCACGGTGGTGAACCGGTTCAATTCGCCTGCCGTGCAGGCGGAAGTGTTCTGGGTACTCGTCATGGCTGCCAATGTTGACTTGGATTTTGTCGACTGGGAGCACCCGGCGATGCGCTGGAACACCTCCGAGAGCTGGCTGCTGAGACCGTGGATGGGACTCGACGACCTTCTTAGCGAGGAGAGGCTGTCGGAAGCGTACAAGCGGCTAGAGGAAGCCGAGATTCAGGCCGCGGAGCCGCACTTCGCTGAGAAGGCCTTGAAGGGCTCGCTGGATGCCGAGGGGCTGCGCGAGCTCGCGGACCGAGCCGCCAAGGGTGAGCCCGTCACCCTCCGCAAGTCCTGAGCAGTGTCCTGGCGGATCTCAAGCAGCAACGGTTCATTGGACGCCTGGGCGTCGGGCAAGGCGACAGCAGAAAGGACGAGGATGCTGGAGGATCTCGCGGATTTCGCCGACTCCCCCTTGGTTGTGCTGCCCGGAGTGCGGGTACTGGGCAAAGGCCCGACGGACCGATGGGCTGTCGTCGGAACAGCCGTAGTGTTCTTCCGGGTGTACGAGCCGCAGGGCCTCATCGACTTGGTGGACATCGCCGATCTGTGACATTGATGGCAGAGCCCGCAGCCCTGGAATAGAACAAGCCCTTGCCCCATAGCGCAGCCGGGGCGGTATTCGTTGAGTCGCTGGCGGCACCTTCGCGGGATGCCGATCGGGAACGCGGCTCTAAATCCCGTGGTCAATCATCAAAAACAGCGCGCAAACCTGGAGGCTCAGGCTCGGTAGACCTCTGCGACCAGCCAGATCGCCCCAGCGGGAATCAAGGCGATAAAGATCCAGTGATGGAAACCCATTCCGAGGAAAATGGACGATGCGGCGATGAGGGCAAGGGGTTGCAATGGTTGCATCGCGCAAGCGTACCGGGAGGGCGCGACAATTACAGCGAGGTGGTTTGCAGCCCTGCTGAACTGGAGGCGAGGTCGCTGGTGAAGGGTTCTCCTTGGCTTGTGTGGAGAATCTTGCCTTAGCCAACGCCGTCAACGCCCGCCGGTACTCGGCCACCATTTTCTCAGACCGGCGCAGCACGAACCTGAGATGCGACTACCGCTCGGCCAGCAGATCATCACCATTCTGAGACTTCCTCATTGACGATCCCCCAAAAGCCAAGCGCCGTTTTCAAATTCTCGTCAAACGCCGGGTCGGCCAGCGCCGCCAACGCGTCCTCGATCACATGGATCAGCGTGTGCCCGACAGAATCCCTGTCGTCACAATTCAGCAGTGCCGTCACCAGCGAAGCCACCGCCACCAATTGAGCGCCCTCGGCCTCATCCGCATCCTGGGCAGCACTCAACGTCTCGTCCACCAGCCGAATGAGCTGCGCCCAAGCGGCGGACGACCTGCGTAACAGTTGCCTCTCAGGCAGCATGGGATCACCTTACCCCCGCGTGTGCGGGGAGGGCTCCGCCCTTATCGGGCAGTGGGAGGCAACCGAAGCAGACCACAGATCCCCAGGCAGAGGCCCTCTACCCATTCGCCCTCACCTTGGATCACCTCCACACCATCACTGTGAACGATGAAACCACCCTTGATGCAGTGGAGGCCGCTTTGAGTGGTCTGCACTCTGCCTCGGACTCACCGACAAACGCCACCATTACCCCGACATCCTCACCTGGACTGCGCCACAGACCCAGGCAGACGCCTTAGTGGCTGACGACCATCAACTCGCTGTAGAAGGTCTTGGGCCAGTAAAGGAATTGGACGTCGACCTGTTCTGGTCACCCCGTAAGGACTTCGCACTGCCAGCCATCTGCTCTCGATAGGCTGACGCCGTGAACGTAACCGTCACCATTCCTGATGACCTCTACGAGCAGGTGGAATCACTCGCCTGCCGCCAAGAGCAGTCCCGCTCAGCCCCCTACGCCCAAGCCCTGAAAATGCTCATCCACGCACAAGATAACCCCGATCAGCCGCCTAGCGACCCCAGCCGCCCCGAATGGCTGGACTGGAGCGCCGAAGAGATCACCCGGACCCTCAACGAGTACGCCAGTCAACACGACATCAGCCTCGACCCAGCACTGGCAGAGGCCCAAACCAGAATGCTCCTGGAGAACTGCGAGTGGGAGTGAGACGAGGCGACACCTCCTAGATGCACCTGACGGGCACCGCTCTCATCTGCCTCTTCGTCGCTCCCAGTAGGAAAAATCGATTCGCGCCGTTTGGGCCGTTCGGCACGCTATCCTGACCCTCACGTGGTCCCCGGCAGGGGGGCCGACAACATGAGGAGCCTCTGATGAGGATTTTGCCGGATGTTCGCCCGACCGATGAGCAGCTCAAGATCATCGGAGATGTAAAGCCGGGACTACGGATCATCAGAGGTGCAGCTGGCAGCGGAAAGACGACCACAGCCTTGCAATGCCTGAGCCAGCTAGTGGTCGCTCGGCTCAAGCGGCGGCAACGTCTTGGGCACCAAGCGCCGGTGCGGGTACTAGTGCTCACTTTCAACCGTACCCTCGAAGGCTATATCGCTGAACTCGCTGAGCGCTCCACACCGAGCAGCGATGCGCTTGACCTCAATATCAGCACCTTCGCCCGTTGGGCAAGGACCATCGTGGGCGACGTGAACATCGCAGGACGCGATCAAGAATCGGCGATGCTTCGCCCGCTTCTGCAACCCTTCGTCACCTCCCAACAGCACGACTTCTTCGCCGACGAAGTCGCCTACATCCTTGGCCGCTTCACACCCCAGAACCGCTCCGAATACCTCACCGTAGTGCGGCAGGGTCGAGGAATCGCTCCCCGAGTCGACCGTCCAGTCAGAGAGAAGCTGCTCCAAGACGTGCTCCCAGCTTACGAGGAGGCCAAGGCCAAGCGTGGCCTCATCGACTGGAGCGACCTTGCTGTCTTGGCAGCAGACGCCCAGCCAGACCTCCGATACGACGTGGTGATCGTCGACGAAACGCAGGACTTCTCAGCCAACCAGGTGCGAGCCATTACTCGCCACCTCCAAGACTCCCATAACGCCACTTTCATCATTGACGCTATCCAGCGCATCTACCCCCAGTACTTCACATGGCGCGAAGTAGGCATCACTGCCCGCCCTGAGATCATCCACACCCTCAAGGAGAACTACCGAAACACCAAAGCCATCGCCGCCTTTGCCTTGCCCCTTGTAGATGGACTCCCAATGGAAGATGACGGCACGTTGCCAGACTTCACTGCCTGCAGCCGTTCGGGTATCAAACCTCTGATCGTCGCAGGCAAGTACAGCCAGCAGCTTCAGACAATGCTGGATCGGCTCGCGAATATCACCGACTTTCGCACGGAGTCCATCGCCTTGCTCCAACCCCGTGGCGGCGGTTGGTTCAAAGAAGCCCGCAACACCCTTCGTGCTCGTGGAATCCCTTACTGCGAGTTAGCCCGCGAGAACGAGTGGCCGTCTGGCCCCGAGGTCGTCGCTCTCTGCACCATCCATTCAGCCAAGGGCCTCGAATTCGACCATGTGCTGCTTCCTGGCCTCAGCCAGCAAGTCACGCCACACGGCCCCCAAGATGGCGACGCTGACCTGGAGCGGCTGCGTCGCATGTTGGCAATGGCCATCGGACGGGCCCGCAAATCGGTCATGATCGGCTATAAGCCGGGTGAGGAGTCCTCCCTGGTCAGATTGCTCGATCCCTCCACCTATGAACTGGTCGAGGTGTAAGCACCATGGAATGGGCACCAGAAGCCACCCCTCAGACTGAGGCACAAGTGCGACGTGCCCCACATTGCCCCGAGGTCGTCGAATCCGCCATCGAGCTCGGCATTACCAGCGTCGTTCATTTCACCCGTATGCAACCCGGCCTTGTAGGCATCCTGGACAGCTCCGCGATCAAGGCCCGGCGCGACCTCCCAAAAGACATTCGGCTGAGGCACGTATACGAGCCGAATGCTGTTGACAGAAGCCGTGATCATGTTTGGCATGGATATGTCAGTCTCTCCGTAACGGCGATCAATCTGAGGTTCTTTCGATTCTCCCAACGGGAACATCCTGGCGAGGAGTGGGTGATCTTGGAGTTCGGCCCGGAAATCCTGGGAGACCCCGGAGTGGTGTTCAGCACGACAAACAATGCCTACCCCGTTGCCCAACGCGCCACAGGTCTCGAAGGATTCGAACAGTTGTTCGCACCAGCAGTTCGGTGGGGCTACCAGGGAAGTGTCCATGACCGAAGTGGGAGGCAACCGAACCAGACCACAGATCCTCAGGCAGAGGCCCTTTATCCATTCGCCCTCACTTTGGATCACCTCCACACGATCACTGTGAAAGATGAAACCACCCTTTATGCAGCGGAGGCCGCTCTGAGCGTTCTGCACTACAAGCTCCCCCGCATGCCCGATATTGTCCTAGCACCGGAGGCCTTCCGATGACGATGAAGAGCGAACCTTCCCAAGCACAACCGGAACTCTTCTACCCCCTGAACGATTCCGGTGATAACCGGGCCGCTCGGACTCGGAGTTCCATGCTGTGGGCGGCCTACGGGGATGCGCTGGGCTTCATCAGCGAGCTGACAGACGAGAAAGGCCTCAAGCGCAGGACTCGAGGGGCTCCGCTCGACCGCCTGATGGCCTGGAAGCGACGAGTCGGCGGCCGTGGAGGCGTCAATGTGGAGTTGCCAGCCGGTTGCTGGTCTGACGACACTCAGCTCCGTCTAGCGGTGAGCCGATCGATTGATAACCACGGCTTCGATGTGGAGACATTTGCCCGTATTGAGCTTCCGGTTTGGCCGTCCTACGCCCTCGGCGGCGGGCGGGCCTCCAAAGCCGCTGCCAAGAACCTCGCAGCGCATAATACCCCGTGGTATGCCAACACCTTTTCTGGTTGGCACGACGCCGGAGGAAACGGCGCCGCCATGCGAATCCAGCCCCATGTATGGGCATCCCCTGATCTCCAAGATGGCTACCTGCTGGATGTGATTGCAGACAGCATCTGCACTCATAGCCACCCTCGGGCGATCCTCGGCGCCTGCTTCCACGCTTCGACACTGGCCCACTGCCTGCGGAGCGGCACTCCCCCGACCCTGGATGAGTGTGCGGAGATCGCGGTCGGACTAGGTGATGTCCACTCTCTGATAGAGAGCCATCAGAGTCTCAGCACCATGTGGATCGGCCTATGGGAACGTGCGGCCGAGAAGTCGTATCGGAGCCAGTGGCAGACCACCATCCACGAACTCTGCGATGCCATCCACCAAGCGGCTGCCGCCACCGATGGCACCAAACATTTCGCCGATGCCTACCTAGCAGCATGCAACCAGCTCGAACTCCAAGCCGAACACCAAAAAGGAAGCGGCATTCTCACCCCTGTCGTCGCCGCGGCCCTGGCAGCAACCGCCCCCAACCCCCACAAGGGCATGGTGGTCGCTGCCAACAGACTGGGAACCGACACCGACACCATCGCCACAATGGCCGGCGCACTGCTGGGAGCCTGCCACATCACCTCCCAGCCACCCGAGAACCCTCTCGACAGTGCCTACTTGTTAGCTGAAGCCGATCGACTGACGGCCATTTCCCAAGGCCAACAGACCGACAACTACCAATACCCCGACATCCTCACCTGGTCTGCCCCACAGGCCCAGGCCGACGCACTAGTGGCAGACAACGGCCAACTCGCTGTCGAAGGCCTCGGTCCGGTGAGGGCACTCGATATCGAAATGTCATGGTCATCCCGCAAGGACTTTGCATGGCAATGGGTCCAAACCGACTTCGGTCAAACACTCCTCATCAAGCGCCGCCCCGAAGTCCGACTCCAACAAGTTGGCAACACTCTGCCCCCCCCGCCTGCACCTTTATCCATCGCAGGCTCCCGCAAGGTGACCAAGGCGGACAAACAGACATTCTGCCCTCCAAGCGATGCGCCCTTGGACCGAGGCCTCGACATCGACGCTGCCGTCAACCACGCCAAGGAGCACATCGACGACAACTACGAACTCGGCTATACCATTCGCCGAGCTGCCCGAGACGGCACTATCAACGACCTCGTCGCCGTGGTTGCATCCCTCCGCGACGACCTGCGTCGTTGATATGGACTCAGCCAACGGTAAATTGCGACTACGGGCGACCGAGTTCGTTGTAGAGGCAGATGACCCTTTTGCGAATGATCGCCTGAATCGCCAACCGGACGTCAAGTCGTTCTGCGAGGTGGTTCGGAGTGCCGGAGAACGCGGAGCAATCATTCTGCTTGACGGGGAGTGGGGTTCAGGAAAAACAGCATTCGTCACAATGGCCGCTGCTCATTTGAAAATTCAAGGCGTAAGGGTCGCTGAATTCAACGCATGGCGACAAGGCTACACCGAGATGCCACTGGCAGATCTCGTCGCCGCCATATCCAAACAGGTCGACCGGTCCAAGATAGCAGCCGTAAAAAAGGCAGCAGGTAATGCACTTGTCCACTTCAGCAAAGTGACCAGTCGTGGGATTGTGGATCCTGATGCTATGAGAGACTCCAAGCTTGACATGCTTGAAGAGTGGAACAGCATTGAGAAGGCAGTGGGAGAATTCAGGAACCAACTCCAACTCACAGCATCATCAGATGACGACCCTCTTGTAGTTATCATTGACGAGTTAGACAGGTGTAGCCCTGACTATGCGATAGATGTTCTAAAAACGGTCCGGCACCTGTTCGATGTCCCTAGTGTTGTAGTCGTGCTAGCCCTCAATTTGGAAGAACTATGTCACACCGTGCAATCAATTTTCGGGCCAAAGTTCACGGCACATCGATATTTACGCCGTTTCGCTGATCAGTATGTATTGCTAACCAAGCCCGATGAGCAGCATCTCTCTGAGTTTCTTGAACACACATTGGAAATGGCTGGACTCCACAGTCGCGTCTCAGCAGTCCGCTCTGGCAGCGGCACAAACACAGCGGCAGGCCGAGTTCTACGACTGGCCATTGATGCTACGGAGTGCAACATTCGTGACCTAGAACAGGCAATTTATCGAACTGTAGTTCCATTGGCTTCTACAAGATCAGACCAGATGCCGTACCCCTCCAGGATCCCACCTGCCTCAGTTGTGGCAGCGTTGACTGTGCTGCAAGTAATCGCTCCAGATGCATATGCGCGGATAGTCAAGGGAGAAGATGAGGATGGATTCGGTGCCATTTCTGCGATTAACCGAGTGTTCGGCAAGCCAGCAGAAGACAGTTTCAGCGAATGGCAATGGACACCACGAGGTCAACTTGAGTCTATCCTAATAGCAGGTATGGGTGCGGACTTTCGAGGTCTGGTAAAGGACATTAGCGAGAATATCTCTCGAAAATACCAAGAGGCTACGCAGTGCAGTGATGATTTGGCCACCATAATGGGAAATCATATTGTCAATCTGGATTTGGGAGTCTTCAACTGGGTTCGCCGATTAGTCTGCTACCGAGACTTTAGGGGCTCTTCGCGTCGAAGCTGGGACCAGGGTGATTTGGGGGTCCACCACTGAGGGTGGGGGCCTCGCCGATTCTTGTGACTGACACATAGTCCAAGAGACGGGAGGCCCCCGGTGGTTGAAGGTAGTGCAGCGGCGTGG
>JAJEGM010000034.1 GCA_022819825.1 Acidimicrobiia bacterium
ACCGCGGACTCCACCTCCACAACCAGCTCCAACGGCGTGTCGCAAACCACACCGACCACGCGAACCCGGCGCAAGTGCAAACGCACCCGCATATGATCTGAACCCATCGGGGCCCTCCTGGACAGGCGACATGTACATCACCAACTCCAGCAGGGCCTCGACCCCAGATCACGGACCCTCAACCACCCCCAACCCCACGAAAACACGAAGGCTCAAAATTTTATGGTGCGATTCCAGAAAGTACGCAATCTTGGCGGTTCCCAGTTTCGATAATACGGCCAGGTGCGGTCAATAGGTAGACGGTAGCGTGTGCCATCACTTCCGGCGAATTCTGGACCCTTTGGGTGCTGACGTTGATGGATCCCATAGCCGATTTAGGCGCTGTGCCCTGATTTCACGTGCGCGCCGAATGATCTCTTCCCATGGCCGGTTGCACTTTTCGGGGGGAACCTCGACTGCCCCGGCAAGGTCAGCTAGGTCGCGCACATGAGTGAGGGTAATGCGATTTGAGACCGCGTGGCGGGGCATTTCCTAGGAGAGGGCGAACTCGGCTCGGATTTGGGGGCCGTGTTGGTTGATGGTGGGGAGCAAGGGGGAGGTGTCGTGGTCCCAGTCGGCGGTGGTGGCGGGGGCAGGGAGGTCGACGGTGCCGTCGGGGTGGGTGACGGTGATTCGGTTGAGCTGGGGGTGAGCGGAGAGGTCGGCTACGTCGTTGACCGCGCCGAAGGCCATGCGGTTGTGGGTGAGCTTGCGGTGGAGTTCTTCAGTGCTTAGGCGGGCGAAGACTTCGGCGACGGCGTCATCGGTTTCGCTCCTGTTCGTCACTCGGGCCGTATTGGTGGCGAAGCGGGGATCGTGGGAGAGGTCCGGTCGGTCGAGCACTTCTTCGCACAGGGTGCGCCACTCGCGGTCGGCCTGCACGGCGATTAGCAGGGTGGTGCCATCGGCGGTGGTGAAAGCGCCGTAAGGGGCAATGGACGGGTGGGCCAATCCCACTCGCTCAGGTCCTTGGCCGAGGTAGTCGTGGTGCAGCAGGGGGACGGTCATCCACTCGGCCATCGTTGAGAAGAGCGAGACCTCGATGTGGGCGCCATCGCCGGTGCGGGCTTGGCGGACCAAGGCCTGGCTGATGGCCCGGGCCGCGGCCTCGCCGGTGGAGATGTCGGCCACCGACACCCCGACTCGGCCGAGCGGTCCTGGCGCCCCTGACACCGACACCAGGCCGCTTTCAGCCTGCACCAGCAGGTCATAGGCCTTCATCTGGGCATAGGGCCCGGTGGGTCCGTAGCCCGAGATGTCACAGGCCACCAGGCGGGGATGCCGCTCACGCAGGGATTCTGAGCCGAAGCCCAGCCGTTGGGCCGCGCCGACGGCCAGATTCTGGATGTAGACGTCGGCCCGTTCGATTATTCGCCCCAACAGGGCTTGGTCCTCGCTGTCTTTGAGATCGAGGACAATCGACTCCTTGCCTCGGTTGAGCCACGCGAAATAGCTGGACAGTCCGTCGGCGGCCGCGTCGTAACCCCGGGAGAAATCGCCCTCGGCTCGCTCGATCTTGATGACCCTGGCTCCGGCATCAGCCAGCCGGCAAGACGCCAATGGCCCAGCTACCGCTTGTTCAATTGAGACTACCAGCACGCCATCCAGAGGCTTGGCCGAGCTCACTCCAGCAACGTACCCCTGCATGGGCTGAAACGACACACCACTAAGCTCCGGCAATGACACCTGAAGAGATCCTGGACCTAGCTCGCGAGCATGCCGCTGCCGAAGCGGAGAACGACGCCGAGCGGACGCTGGCCACGCTGGTGGACGAGCCCACCTATGAGTTTTGGCCGATGGGAAAGGGCTTCACTGGTGGTGATCTGGCTCGCACCTTCTATTTGGAGCAGTATCCCAAGTTCGCTCAGCGGGTGACCGGCTACGGGGTGCTGGGCGAGTGGACCAATGACCAGTGCGCCATCCAGGAGTACTGGGTGGAGATCGACGGCCAGACCCGTTACATGGTTATGTCGATGATGCCTGCCGAAGGCAATCTGCTCACCGGGGAGAAGCTGTACTGCGACGACGGCTTTGTGGAGGCCTTGCTCGGGCCTCTCTGCGTACATCTGAAGCCGCTCTAGCCCAAGAGATGCTTCTGCACTTTGCCTAGGGCGTTGCGGGGGAGTTCGTCTACCAGGTGGAGCATGCGGGGGTGTTTGAAGTCGGCGCACACTCCTTCTAGGTGAGAGCGCAGGTGATTTAGCTTGGGCTTCTTGCCAGCAGCTGGCACCACCCAAGCGGTGACCAGTTCGCCCCACTCTTCGTCGGGGGTGCCGGTGATGGCTACGTCGTCGATGTCGGGGTGGGAGCGCAGGGTGTCTTCTACCTCGCGGGGGTAGACGTTCAGGCCTCCGGAGATGATGAGTTCTTTGGCCCGGCCTTTCAATCGCAAATAGCCCGCCTCGTCGAACTCGCCTAAATCGCCGGTGCGGAACCAGCCGTCTTGATCGAATGCCTCCTCGGTGGCCTCGGGGCGGCGCCAGTATCCGGCGAAAACGTTGGGGCCCCGCACCATCACCTCATCGGAGTCGGGGGCTAATCGCAGTTCCACGCCGGGGAGGGGGAATCCCACTGTTCCAGCCCGGCGCTCTTCGTCGTAGGGGTTGGACACCAGCATGATGGTTTCGGTCATGCCGTAGCGCTCTAGCACTCGCACTCCGGCGGCCTCTTCGAGGCGGCGGTGGAGATCAGCGGACAGGGCAGCGGAGCCGGCCACGCACAGCCGAAGCCGGGAGAGTTCTCCAACCCTGGGCGACTGGGCCAGCCGGGTGTACATGGTGGGCACACCGAAGAACAGGGTGGCGTCGTGGGCTTGAGCCGTATCCAACACGGCGTCGGGAGAGAACCCGTCGAGCAGCACTGCGGAAGCTCCGGTCAAAAGCGTGCCGTGAAGCCCCACCCCCAAACCGTGCATGTGGAAGAGGGGCAGGGCCAGAACCAGGCGGTCTTCGGGCGTCCATCGCCAGGCAATGCGCACCGACTCGGCCCCGGCCAACAAGTTTCCATGGGTCAGCACTGCTCCCTTGGGAACCCCAGTGGTGCCTGAGGTATAGCCCAAGAGCGCGGGATCGCCACTGGAGAGCTGGTCCAGGCTGGGTGCCTGTCCCTCGTCGATGTCCAGCCGAGGGGAGACCACGGTCATCTCGGGGGCAAGCTCGGCCAGCCACCGCACCCATTCGGGTTTGTCCACCACCGCAGCCCGAGGATCGGCGTCACCCACGATGTGGGCTAACTCGGCCCTTTGGTATGCCCCGTTGACCGGTACCACGATCAACCCCAGCCGCAACGCAGCCACATGGGCGACCACCAAGTCCACCGACGCCGCGGCTGAGAGGATGATCCGATCGCCCTTGCGAAGTCCTGCCCCGAAAAGCCGTCCGGCTGCGACCTTCGTGCGTCGAGCCAAGTCCTCCCTCGTTACCCACCCGGACCCCGCGTCCCACAACGTCGGTTTGGACGCCCCAGATGCCCAGCGCTTGCTCCATGCCGCTGGCAGGCTGACCTCGTCCAACAGGTCCACGTCATCGGGATCGACCCCCTTCGGGAAGTGGACGGCATCGGCTCGGGCAGTGCTCACGACTCACGATAATGTCACTCCCCGTGCCCTTGAACCTGGCTACCGCGTGGGAAGCAGCCGCGGAAGTGGTGCCAGACGCGGATGCGGTGGTGTGTCATCCGGTCAGCCGAACCTGGCAAGAGTTTGAGGATCGGGCAGCTCGGCTGGCGGCTGCGCTGGGGGAGTTCGGCATCGGCGCGGGCGACAACGTGGGGCTCTACCTCTACAACGGCAACCCCTATAGCGAGGTCACCTTCGGGGCGTTCAAGGCCCGGGCTGCTCCCTGCAATGTGAACTACCGCTACCTGGCCGGGGAGTTTCGCCATCTGTTGGAGGACGCCGACGCCAAGGCGGTGTTCTTCTCTCCCGAGCTGGTCGACCGGGTGGAGGAGGCCAGGGGCGACCTGCCTTTGCTTCGGGCGGCCATCCAGGTGGGCGAGCCCAGCGATCCAGTACCCGACTGGGCGCTGGACTACGAGCAGTTGATCGCCGACCACGATCCGGCGCCGCCCATCGATCGCAGCCCTGACGACCTGTGGATCCTCTACACCGGCGGCACTACCGGCAATCCCAAAGGGGTCATGTGGCCCCACAGCTCGGTGATTGGCGCCATGGCCCCCAACTTCAAGGCGCTGAGGCTGCCGATCCCGGAGACCCTGGAGCAGGTCAAGTCCAACATCGCGGCGATCTATAACAGCAACAGGGTTACCCGCCAGCTAGCGGCTTCTCCTCTGATGCACGGCACGGCCAGCATTGTGGCGCTGGCCACCTTCACCCAGGGCGGGGCGGTGCTCACCATGGCCGAGCGCAGCTTCGACGCCGATGCCTTGTGGCGCTGCGTGGAGCGCGACCGGGCCACCGTGCTCACCATCGTGGGCGACGCCTTCGGGCGACCAATGGCCGAGGCCTTGGATGCAGCCGCGGCTCGAGGCGAGCCCTACGACCTGTCGTCGGTGTTCATGGTCATGTCATCGGGGGTGATCTGGAGCCAGCCGGCAAAGGAAGCGTTGCTGGTACACAAGAACATGAAGCTGGTGGACTCCTTGGGCTCCAGTGAGGGCACCGGCACCGGCATGAGGATCAGCGACCGGGAGGGCGGGTCAGCAACCGCCCGGTTCACCCTGGGGGAGAACGCCGCGGTGTTCGACGAAAACGGCCAGCCGGTGGAACCCGGCTCAGGACAGCAGGGCATGGTGGCGGTGGGCGGCCCCATCCCCATCGGCTACTACAAGGACCCGGAGAAGACAGCGGCCACGTTCCGCACCATCAGGGGGAGGCGCTGGTCGGTGCCCGGCGATTGGGCCACTGTTGAGGCCGACGGCACCATCACCCTGCTGGGCCGGGGCTCGGCCTGCATCAACAGCGCGGGGGAGAAGATCTACCCCGAGGAAGTGGAAGAGGCGGTGAAGGCCCATCCCGCAGTGGCCGACTGCCTGGTAGTGGGAGTGCCCGACCCGAAGTGGGGCGAGGCGGTTACCGCGGTGGTGCAGATGGCCGGCGACCCGGCATCTCAGGCGGTGGGCGACGACGAGGTCATTGCCGACGCCCGCGCCCGCTTGGCTGGCTACAAGCTTCCCAAGTCGCTCATCCGGGCCGATGCCGTCCAGCGGGGAGCCAATGGCAAGCCCGACTACCAGTGGGCTAAGCAGTTCGCCCTCGACTCTCTGTCGGAGTAGGCCCCGATCTGGAAACATAGAGCCATGAGCATCAAAGTGACTGCGCTGCCAGCGGCCTTGGGCGCCACCGTGGAAGGGCTGGATTTCGATCACCTCGACGACGGGGTAGCGGCCGAGCTGCGGGATGCATTCTGGGCCCACAAGGTGCTGTTCTTCCCCCAGATTCACCTGACCGACGAGCAGCACGTGGCCTTGGGCTCGCTTTTCGGCGACCTGGAGGCGGTCAGCAACGACGACACCGACCATCGCTACCACCACACGGTGGACGATGAAGGCAAGATCTTGGTGCTGGACAGCTCTAACGAATACTCGCGGGCCAACTTCTGGCACACCGACGTGACCTTTGCCCGCCAGCCCCCGCTGGGGTCCCTGCTCTCGATGAAGGAGTCGCCACCCTCCGGTGGCGACACCATGTGGGCCAACACCCAGGCCGCCTACGAGGGCCTGTCGCAGCCCCTCAAGGCGGCCCTCGAAGGGGTCATCGCCCGCCACGGCCGGGTTGGTCTGACCGAGTTCACCGATCACCCAGCCATAACCATCCACCCCGAGACCGGCAAACGCATCCTGTTTGTGAATCGGGGCTGGACGTCATCGCTTCAAGGCATGAGCCACTTGGAGAGCAGGTGCCTCCTGGCCTTGCTATGCGACCACATGGAGCAGCCGGAGTACATCGTGCGATGGCGATGGAGCGACGGCGACGCTGCCTTGTGGGACAACCGCTGCACCATGCACTACGCCATTGACGACTACGGCACCGACCACCGCCGCATCCACCGGGTCACCATCTACGACCCCTCCGGCGCAGGCCCAGTGGCCGCCGTCCCTGCGGCGTAGCTAGAGCTCCAACAGCGCCTGTTCGACCACCTCGGTTAGCGCGGGGTGGATGTAAAGCTGCCCTCGGGACATCTCGTCCACGGTGAGACCGAACTGCATTCCTTGGATGAGCTGCTGGATCAGGGTGGGGGCCTGAGGACCGATGATGTGGGCACCCAGCAAGAGCCGGGTATCGGGATCGGCCAGCACCTTGGTGAAGCTGGTGGTGTCCTCCATGGCCCAGCCGTAGGCGGTATCGCTGTAAGGGCGAACGGCTCGGAGATAGGGCCGCCCCTCGGCTCGCAACGCCTGCTCGGTGGCCCCCACCGCGGCCACTTGGGGATAGGCGAACACTGCGTGGGGAATGCCGGAGTGATCGGGTGCCCGCAGGTCGTCGGGGTGGGCGATGTTGTGGGCCACCGCCCGGGTGTCCTCGTTGGCGGTGTGTTTGAGCTGGGCCGCATGGCAGATGTCGCCCAACGCCCATACCCCTTCCACCCCCGTGCGGAGATACTCGTCGGTCACCACATAGCCGGCATCGTCGAGCTCCACCCCTGAGCGGGTCACGCCCAGCTGCTCGCCGTTGGGCACCCGACCGGTGGCCAGCAGCAGCACATCGCCGGTCACGTCCTGCGCCTCGGTGCGGACGGTGATCTGCGACCCTGCTTGGGAAACGTCGACGATGGGAGAGCCGAGAGCGCAATCCATGCGCTGGCCCACGATCTGCGTGAACGCAGCCGACACGTCCTCGTCCTCGGCCCGCAGCAGCCGCTCGGAGCGGTTCACGATCGACACCGACACGCCCATGGCATCAAAAACATGGCCCAATTCGGCGGCGATATAGCCCCCGCCCAAGATCACCAGCCGCTCGGGCAGCGCTTCCAGCCGCATGACGGTGTCGGAGGTGTGGTAGGGAACCTCGTCCAGGCCAGGGATCGGGGGGATGTACGGCCGGGCCCCGGCGGCCAGCACGATGTGATCGCCAGTGATCTGCTGTCCGTTTACCTCAAGCGCCTTGTGACCGGTGAACCGGGCATCGCCCTTGAATACGGTCACCTTGTCCAAGCTGTGCCGGTAGTCCTCTCCACCCTGGGCGATGGGGTCGATTCGCCCGAATACCCGGTCCACGATCTCGGGCCAGCGCACTGCGTCCAACGAGGTGTCAACCCCTAGATGCCCGGTGTGCCCTGCTTGGTGAGCCATGTCGGCGGCGTACACGAACATCTTGGAGGGGATGCAACCCCGGTTGAGGCAGGTGCCCCCGAACACATCCCGCTCAATGAGCGCCACCCGCCAGTCGTCGAAATCAGGGGTGAGAACGCTATTGCCCGACCCGGTGCCCACCACCACCAGGTCGAAGTGCGCGGGTGATTCAGCCATAGGCGGGATCAGCTGGCCTGGGGAGGCCCTTTGGCGGCTTGGTCCTCGTCGATGAGCTGGCCCCGGAAACTGGGGTTGCGGCCCTTTTGGATGTCTTCGTGGCGCTGCATGATTGCTGGCGCATACACGTAGTCGGTCCAGATGTAGAACTGATTGTCGAGGACCGCGTTGTACACCAGCTCGGCCACCTCAGGAGGCTTCACTGCATCCTCGTAGATGGCCATCATCATCTGGATGCGCTCTTCGTCCTCGGGGCTGGGGTCGGGCGGAATGATCGGCGAGCGCAGCGTCTCGGGGCGGTTGCGCTCGGAGTTGATGATGTTGGTGGTCACCAGGCCGGGGCACAGCACCGATACCCCGACCGGCGAGCCGCTGTCTTGAAGCTCGTTGTAGAGCGTCTCCGAGATGGTCACCACCGCGTGCTTGGAGGCGTTGTAGGGACCGATATTGGGATACGAGGTGTGGCCGGCGATGGAGCCGGTGTTCACGATGTGGCCGTCGCCGTGCTCCATCAAGTGGGGCAAGAACACCCGGATGCCGTGAACCACCCCCCACAGATTCACTCCGAGGATCCATTCCCAGTCGGCGGTGGCGAGCTCGTGCATCAAGCCGCCGCCGCCCACGCCGGCGTTGTTGCACACCACGTTGACCTGCCCGAACCGGGCGAAAGCAGCCTCGGCCAGTTCATCCATGTCCCGTTCGGAGCTCACGTCGGTGAGCACGCCCACCGCATCCACTCCGGCGTCGTTCATCTCGGCCACCGCAGCGTCCATGGCGGGGCCCTCCACGTCGGCGATCATGATGCGGGCCCCGGCCGCGCCGAATCGGTCGGCCATGGCCCGGCCCATTCCGCTGGCCCCGCCGGTGATGACTGCTGCTTTGCCCTCAAGAGTGTCCATGGGCCGACGCTACCGCCTGTCTGCAACGGAAAGCGGTGTCGGAAACTAGGGTTCCCGCCGTGAGCACAGTCAACGCTGTCGTGATGTATCCGCTGGCAATGGAGGATTCGGAGCTCGAAGACCTGCACCGCCGTTTTCCCGGCGTCAAGTTCGACAACATCGGTTATTTCGAGCCCCACGGGCTGCGGGATGCCAAGGCCAAGGGCCGGGTCACCGAGGAACTCCTGGCCACTGCGCCGCCCCTGACGGAGGCAGAGAAGGACACCATTGCCGCGGCCGACGTGTTGATGGCCCTCGACCTGCCCCCGGGAATCAGGGATTGGGCGCCTCGACTGCGGTGGGTGCAGGCCATTGGCGCGGGCATCGGGCAACTGGAGCCGGCCAAGCTGAAGGCCAAGGGCATCGCGTTGACCAACGCAGCCGGGGTGGCCTCCGCTCCCATTGCCGAATTCGCCATCGGCCGGTTGCTGGAAGTGTGGAAGGACATCCGGGTGCTGGAGCGCCAGCAGAAAGACCGCCACTGGGAAATGCACCAGGGCCTGTTGGTGAAAGGGAGGACCATCGGCATTGTCGGCTTGGGGGCCATCGGACGGGACGTGGCCCGTCGGGCCAAGGCCTTCGAGACCACCGTGCTGGGAAACCGCCGCTCGGCCCAACCCGGCGACACCGATCCCGACGTGGATGAGCTCTACGGCCTCGACGGGCTCGATGAGATGCTGGCCCGTTGCGACGCGGTGGTGTTGTCGGCCCCCCACACGCCCGACACCATCGATCTGTTCGACGGCGAGCGCCTAGGACGGCTCAAGCCGGGCGCGGTGGTGGTGAATGTGGGCCGGGGGTCGATCATCGACGAGGACGCGCTGGTAGCCGCGCTGGAATCGGGGCAGGTGGGCGCCGCGGTGCTGGACGTGACCCGAGAGGAGCCGCTGTCCGCCGACAGCCCCTTGTGGAACGCCCCCAACATGTACTTGTCGCCCCACTGCTCCACCGCCCGCGAGGGCTACAACGAAGCCCTGATGGAGCTGTTCTGCGACAATCTGGAGCGCTTTCTGGCCGACGAGCCGCTTCGCAACGTGGTAGACCCCGACCGGGGCTATTGAGAACAGGGAGAAAAAGATGCCTTCAGACGCCTACAACGCCGCTGTTGCCGCTCTAAGGCAGCAGATGCAAGATGCCGCTGCTGGTCCGCCGGCCGACTTGGCCACGACCCGGGCCGGTTTCGAGGCGGCCTACAGCTCGATGCCCGTCCCCGACGGGGTGAGCTTCACTCCGGTGGACGCCGGCGGGGTTCCCGCCGAGTGGGTGACGCCCCCCGAGGTTGATGGCAACCGGACCATCATCTACCTGCACGGCGGCGGCTATGTGGTGGGCAGCCTGAACACCCATCGCCACGTGGTCAGCCGCATGGCGGTCGGGGCCAAGGCCCGGCTGTTGAACGTGGACTACCGACTCGCACCGGAGAATCCCTTCCCTGCCGCGCTGGACGACGCCATGGCCGCGTGGCAATGGCACCTGGCCAACGGGGGAGAGGTGGCCCACACCGCCATCAGCGGCGATTCCGCCGGCGGGGGACTGACCATCGCATTGTGCATGAAGCTGCGCGACGAGGGTATGGAGCAGCCCGCCTGCGCTGCCCCCATCTCGCCGTGGACCGACTTGACGTTCTCGGGCGATTCTATGACCGAGCGGGCCGACCGCGACCCCATGCTGGCCGGCGCCGACTCCCTGCACGGGATGGTCATGGCGTATGCGCAAAGCGTTGATGCCACCGATCCCTACGTCTCACCGGTGTTCGGCGCCTTCGACAACCTGGCTCCCATGATGATCCAGGTGGGA
>JAJEGM010000012.1 GCA_022819825.1 Acidimicrobiia bacterium
CGCCGCTGCACTACCTTCAACCACCGGGGGCCTCCCGTCTCTTGGACTATGTGTCAGTCACAAGAATCGGCGAGGCCCCCACCCTCAGTGGTGGACCCCCAAATCACCCTGGTCCCAGCTTCGACGCGAAGAGCCCCTTTGCCACCGGGTACCTACGACAGAATTCTTTGACAAGAATCAAGTCGTAATTCAGGTACGGCTTTTGGACCTGCGGATCATGGCTCCTGTCAAGTTCCCTGTTCTCTGAGTTATCAGGAAGGGCAAGATACTGGAACGGATTCAAGTCATTCAATTCCGTATCAGGAGGCAAACACACTTCGTCATGCCTATTCATAGCCCAATCCCTATAATTACAGAGAAAGAAACCCGGGTATGCAGAGAAAGAAACCTCTATTGGCCTGTAATCCCAAGACAGCATCAATCCACCGCAATACCCTCTGAATGTCATAGTTGGTTCAAAGAGTATGCGTTCAGGTTGATCAATGAGGTTTGTGTCATAGAGCCAACCCGGGCCGCAGTTATGAGGGAAGATTCTCAAGTGTTCAGATGAAGACGCCTCTGTACGACCCTGCCACCTGATGACGGTGTAAGGCACACAATCGACAATGTCTTCCCATACCTTATCCTCCAAGACTTCAAGCGGACCGCAGACCTCGACTGAGCCTTCCTGAATGCCTATGTAGGGCTTCTTCTTTACCCTCCAACTACCGTCAGCGAGTAGACACCATGCGTATGTATTTCTTACACATGTGTGATTGTCGCCCTGCTGGACAACCTCCGTATCTTCGTCTGGCTCATTGACAGGCTCGGGGCATCCGCCGGGCACTTGTTGCATGTCGATGCGGAAACGGCAGCGGTAGACGTTCAACAGCGCCTCTTGATTGGCAATGAGGTTGTCGCGAACCGCGATGTCCTGGGCGGTGGTATCACCCGAGAACGGCGCCGGATCCTTGGCCGGCGACCCAGGAGCGCCACCCACACAACCGCCGGGAACCACCTCGACGTCCACGCCGAACATGCACCGGTACACATTCAACAGCGCCTCCTGGTCGGCGATCAGCCGATCCCGCACCTCCACATCGACCACCGACTGCGCCGCTGCCCCGAAGCCCCGACAAACCCCAGCCCCGCAGCCAAAACCCCCACCACAACCACCAACCGCGCCAACCGGCCAAAAGTCACCTGCCACATCGCCCAGACACTACCCCCACGCCCTAAGTGGTTGTGAAACACAACCCCGGCCGGTAGCGTGCGCCGCACCACTCGGGGAAAGTGGGCCAGGTTCCCCCAAGACACTGACCACCGCATAACTGCAACCTCACTCGATGATGCCGTGAGGCCTGTGGCTTGCTGGCTTCCAGGAGGGTTTCGGATAAAGTGAACTGGTATCCCACTAAGAAGTTTCGATGGTACGCTACTGGCATGAGTGGGACGCATACTGTCATGATGGGTGATCGAGGGCGCATCGTGGTGCCGGCTGATGTCAGGGAACGGGCTGGACTGGCGGAGGGGACCCCGATGGTGCTCGTCGAGTCTGACGACGGCTTGGTGCTTTTGACCCGAGAGCAGTTGCGGGCCCGCGTTCGAAAGAATCTGGCCGGGCTCGATCTGGTTGGTGATCTGATCTCGGAGCGACGACTCGATGCGGCTCGGGAAGACGCTTCATGAGCGTTGTGCTCGACGCGTCGGCGCTCTTGGCGTACGTCCAAGACGAAGACGGCGCCGCCGCGGTTGAGTCAGCACTAGGGAATGACCCCCGCTGCGGAGCGGCCAACTGGAGCGAAGTCGCCCAGCGCATCCACGCCGCGGGTGCCGACTGGGAACTTGTTCGAGCCCTGCTGCTCAGCTATGGCTTGCAGGTTGAGCCCGTTGTGGCGGCCGACGCCGAATGGGCAGCTCGCCGCTGGGTGCGAGGCGAAGGCCTGTCGCTGGCCGACCGCTTGTGCATGGCACTCGGCGAGCGACTGGAGGCCCCCGTCCTAACCGCCGACAAGGCGTGGGGCACCGACAACCGCATCATCCAGATTCGCTGAGCGACCTACGAGATCAAATCAGAAGCCATCAGAGCGGGAAGAACTTCAAGTGAACTCCTGGCTGAGGAGATCATGCTCCTTCAGGAGTTCGTCGGCGATATCAGACCTTGCCTGATGAATGTCGAATGGCTGGTCTACGGGGACATCAGCTCCCCCAACGGCATGGCAGCCTAGGGGTTCTCTATTCCGAGAATTCTCGCGCAGACTTCAGCCGCCGGGTATCTGTCACAGAACTTTGTGATGAGAACCAAATCGTAATTCAGGTATGGTTTCTGTACCTGAGGATCATGGCTCCTGTCAATCTCTCTGTTCTGTGAGTTATTAGGGAGACCTATATATTGAAACGGGCTTAAATCACTCGGATCCGTGTCGGGAGACAAACAGACATGCTCATATCTATTTGCGGCCCAGTCCCTGAAATTACAGATGGCATTCGTTGGATTTTCTCCCCTTGCATCATATACAACAGCTGACACTGGCTCGTAGTACCAAGGCGCAATTGCACCATCGCACAATCCATTCCAACCCATGGTAGGTTCGAAAATACGTTCAAGTCCTTCAGCGAGATCTACATCGAGGCCGAGACGCGGGTCGCAGTTGTGGGGAAAAATCTCCAATTGCTCAGGTGAAGCCTCATAAGGCACACAATCGGCAATATCATCCCAATGCTTATTCTCGTAGACCTCAAACGCACCACAAACCTGGACAGAGCCTTCGTAGACACCTATGTAGGGTATGTAGGGCTTCTTTTTCACCCTCCAACTGCCGTCAGCAAGAAGGCACCATACCCTTGTTTGTGTCACGCATGTGTGGTAGTTGCCCTGTTGAGTGACCTCAGTTCCCTCGTCTGGCTCATTGACAGGCTCGGGGCATCCGCCGGGGACTTGTTGCATGTCGATGCGGAAACGGCAGCGGTAGACGTTCAACAGCGCCTCTTGATTGGCAATGAGGTTGTCGCGAACCGCGATGTCCTGGGCGGTGGTATCACCCGAGAACGGCGCCGGATCCTTGGCCGGCGACCCCGGAGCTCCATTTAAGCATCCGCCGGGCACCACCTCCACATCCACCCCGAACATGCAGCGGTAGACGTTTAACAGCGCCTCCTGGTTGGCGATCAGCCGATCCCGCACCTCCACATCGCCAACCGTCTGCGCCGCTGTCCCCGAAGCCCCGACAAACCCCAGCCCCGCAGTCAAAACCCCCACCACAATCGCCAACCGCGCCACTTTCCCCAAAGACCAAGACCGCATCCCCGACACCCTAACCCCTCCCCTCAAGCGGTCATAACACTGATCGTTGCTCGGTAGGGTGGGCGATAATCCCGGCTGGCTGCCTATCGCCCAGCCTGGACTCGCATGCGGAGGTTGTTGAGGATGGAGACGGTGGTGAATTGGCGAGTGCGCTCGCGGTCGAAGGGGAACTTGACCTTGGTGGCCTCTACCTGCCCGTTTACCAGGGTGGCCATCCAGACGGTGCCGGGGTCTTCGCCGTCGAGAGGGTCGGGGCCGGCGACGCCGGTGACAGCGATGGCGCAGTCGGCGTTCAATAGCTTGGCGGCGCCGTGGGCCATGGCGGTTACGGCCTCCTCGCTCACTACTGGGCCCTCGGGCACGTCTAGCAGGTCGAACTTCACGTCGCTGGCGTAGGACACCAGCCCGCCGCGGAACACGTCGCTGGCGCCGGGCACAGCGGTGAGGCGGGAGCCGATCAGCCCGCCGGTGAGCGACTCGGCCAGCGCCAGGGTCCAGCCCCGGCTCCGCAGGGCGTCGAGAACGGCCGATTCCATGGTCTCGTCGTCCACCCCGAACACGATGTCGCCGATGATGCCCCGCACGAGCTGCTCCTCGTTGGCCAAGGTCTCGTCCACTTCGGCCTCGCTGGGGGCTTTAGCGGTGAGGCGGACCTTGAGACCCTCCATACCGGAGGCCAAAAAGGCGATGGTGCACTCGCCGGTTTCGTCCAAGCGCTCGATCTCCTCGTGCAGCTTCTCGGCCAAACCCGACTCGGAGTCGCCCCAAGTGCGCAAGGTGCGGCTCTTGATCACGGCGGTAATCCCCGCCCGCTCTTTGAGGTCGGGCAGCACGCACTCCCCCACCATCTGCTGCATCTCCCAAGGCACGCCGGGCACGGCGTATATGGCTTTGCCGTCGGTCTCCACCTTGAAGCCGGGGGCGGTGCCGGGCATCACCGGCAACACCTCGGCCCCGTCGGGCACGTCAGCCTGGCGCAGGTTGTTCTCGGGCATGGCCCGGCCCCGGCCTCCGAACACCCGAGAGATGCGCTCCACAATGTCATCCCGCCGCACCAGCTCCACCCCGAGGGCGGCGGCGATCACATCCCGGGTGATGTCGTCTTGGGTGGGGCCGAGCCCGCCGCACATGATGACTGAGTCGCTGCGCTCTAAAGCCTGGTTCAGTACTGCCTGCATGCGTCCGAAGTTGTCGCCCACCTTGACCTGGTGGTGCGAGTCGATGCCGGCCATGGCCAGTTGCTCGCCAATCCACGACGAGTTGGTGTCGACGATCTGGCCGAGCAAGAGCTCGGTTCCAACTGCGATTACTTCACAATTCACGCAGGGAGGCTATACCGCCGGCTACTGACCCGAGGCGGCAATGGCCTCGGCTATTGGCCCGAGGCGGCAATGGCCCCGGCCCGGCCGTCGGCCCAGTAGCGCCAGCCGGAATACAGGGTGATGGCCACGGCTAGCCAGATGGCCAGCGACACCGACCAGTCGACGTTCTCCAGCGGAGGCAGTGCGGCCACGGTCAGCGCCCCGCCCTGCATCAGCGTCTTCAGCTTGGCCGAATGGCGGGCGGGCAGCGAGAGGCCGTCTCGGGCCCATCGGGTGCGCACCGCGCTCATCAGGAGCTCCCGCGCCGTGATGATCAACACCGGCACCCAGAACAGCCGATCCACGGCCACAAAGCACCAGGCCGCCCCCAGGATCATCACCTTGTCGGCCAGCGGGTCCAAGAAGGCCCCCCAGCGGCTCTCGCTGCCGGAAGACCGGGCCACCCAGCCGTCGTAGTAGTCGCTGGCGCCCAGCACCCAGCCCATCGCCACCACCGCCCACGACGTCCCTGCGCTGTCGGAGGCAGCCAAGATCAGCACGAAGAGCACGGGCGACAGCAGAATGCGCCCCAACGTGATCAGGTTGGCGGTCAACCGCAGATCGGCCCAGGAATAGGCCTCTACTCCGCTCACGGCAACACCGCCGTGCTCATGGCGATTCCGCCTCGGCCACCAGGTCGGGACCCAGGGCATCAACCACCCGCACAGTGTGGAACTGCCCGACGGCCAGATGGTCGGGCACCGAAACGACCCCGTCGATCTCCGGGGCCTCTCGATAGCTGCGGGCAATTCCAGTCGTGTCCACCAGAACTTCGACTTCGCGGCCGATGAGTTGGTCACGCTTGGTTGCGGTGATCCTGTCTTGGATCTCGGCCAGCTCCCGGCGACGCTCGGCGGCCAATTCGGCCGGCACCTGCCCGTCGAGGGTGGTGGCATAGGTACCCGCCTCGGCGGAGTAGGTGAAGAACCCGCACCAGTCCAAGCCCACCTCGGCTACAAAGTCCAGCAGGGCGTCGTGGTCTGCCTCGGTCTCACCGGGGTAGCCCACGATGAAGTTGGACCGGAACACCGCCTCGGGCCGGCGATGGCGGATATCGGCGATGCGGGCGGCAAAGCGGTCGCCGTCGCCCCACCGCCGCATCCGGGCCAGGAGCGGCCGGGACACGTGCTGCAGCGACAGATCGAAGTAAGGCACCTCGGTGGCGTAGATGGCGTCGATGAGCGAATCGGTGAGGTCGGACGGATACAGATACAGCAGGCGCACCCAATCGACCCGCTGACAGAGAGACTCCACCAGCGGGATGATGCTGCGCTCCCCTTGGCCCTGGTCGCGGCCGTAGGAGGCCAGGTCTTGAGCCACCAGCACCGCCTCTCGCACCCCAAGCGCCTCCACCTCGGCCACGATGGCCTCGGACGACCGAGAGCGCTGCGGACCCCGGAAGCTGGGAATGGCGCAGTACCCGCAGCGCCGGTCGCATCCCTCGGCGATCTTCACGTAGGCCCACGGCGCCTCAGCGGGCGGCCGGGGCAGGTTCAGCAGGTCGAATGAGGGCATCTCGGTCACAGGTGCCGAAGAGGGCTTCGCCCCGATGCTCACCGACACCCCGAACCCAGCTACCCGGTCGACCTCGGGCAGGGCCTCGGCCAGCTCAGCGCCGTAGCGCTCGGCCATACACCCAGTAACTACCAGTTCGGCCTCGGCCGCCGAGGAGCGCAGCGCCAGCACCGTGTCCACCGACTCCTGGCGGGCCTCCTCGATGAAGGCGCAGGTGTTCACCACCACCAGATCGGCTTCTTCCGGCGCGGGGGCCGCGGCCATCCCGTCTCGGACCAGCAACCCCGTGATCTTGTCGGAGTCCACCTGATTCTTGGGACACCCCAGCGTCTCAACCCAAAACCGGCGCATCGTATCGACACTAGGTGGCATCGAGGCCAGAACCACCAGCGCCGACCGTCTGCTCCACCAACTCCACCGCCGGCGCAGGACCCAAAGCCTCTTCCTCATGGTCGGAGATCAAAAACGGCAGCGACACCAGGTACACGGCCAAGAGAAAGGCGCCCTCCCACCAGCGCTCCAAGCCGTCTCCCCGGAACATGAACAGCCAGGCGGCAACGGAGATGCCCATCATGATCCACACCGCCAAACCCGAGAGGTTCCCGTCAACCAAGGGCCCGGGGCCCACCAAGGCCACTACCGCGCTCACCAGCAGACTGTTGAACGTGTTGGAACCCAAGATGTTGCCCACCAGCAGATCGGCCTCTCCCCGGCGGGCCGCCTGCACCCCGGTGATCAGTTCGGGCAGCGAGGTTCCGAACGCCACCAGCGACAGCCCCACGAATCCCGAGCCCAAACCGACTTCTTGGGCGATGTCCACCGCACCGGTTACCGCCAGCTGGGCGCCGACCACGGTGGCGGCCAGCCCCAGCACAGTGCGGACCAGCTCGGCAGGCTGGCTTATCGGCTTGTCGGTATGGACGACATCGGTGGAGCTGCCGTCATAGGCCGGCCGCCACAAGATGGCGGACATGGCCACCACGAAGGCCAGCAGCAAGACGACGCCCTCCCAGCGCTCCAAACCGTTTTGCACCAGCACCCAGAACAACCCTGCGGCGGCCACCGACACCACGCCCTCCCGCCACAGCGTGCTGTTGGCCACCCGGATGTAGCGGCCCCCCACGGCCACCGCCGCCACCAGGGCGGAAAAACCCAGCACCAGGCTCAAGTTGGCCACGTTGGAGCCGACGATGTTGCCCACCCCCAAATCGACGTTGCCGTCGGCGGCAGCCAGCCCCGACACCAGCATCTCGGGGGCGCTGGTGCCAAAGCCGATAACCAACGCCCCGATCACGATGGGTGAGATGCCCCGGGCGAAGGCCAGCCGCGACGCGCCGATCACCAATTGGTCGGCGCCCAAGGCCAGCACGAGGAGACCCCCGGCCAGAAGCACCGCTGCTAAAGCCACAGGAGGAGACTACCGACGCTCAGTCAGCATTCATGAAGGGAGCTCGTCGGGGGTCATCAGCACCTCTCGGGCCTTCGACCCCTCTGAGGGGCCGACTACGCCCCGCTGCTCCATCAGATCCATCAGCCGACCAGCCCGGGCGAATCCCACCCGGAGCTTGCGCTGGAGCATCGATGTGGAGCCAAGCTGGCTCTCCACAACCAGCCTCATGGCCTGAACCAAGAGTTCATCGTCATCGTCGCCAGCCCCGTTCGCGGCGTTCGAAGGCGCTGGGGCCAGCGGATCGTCGTCGCCGTCGCCACCGTCGGTGGTCACCGAATTGGCCAGGCTGGGAGGCTCCATCGCCGCGGCCTGACGGCGCCATGCGCCCACCACGCTGCGAACCTCCGACTCGGTCACCCACGCCCCTTGGATGCGCTGGGCGGACGTGGAGGTGGGGCTGAGCAGCAGCATGTCGCCCCGGCCCACCAGGCGCTCGGCGCCCTGTTGGTCGAGGATCACCCGGCTGTCGGTTTGGCTGGACACGGCGAAGGCCAGCCGGGCCGGGATATTGGCTTTGATAACGCCGGTGATCACGTTGATGGACGGCCGCTGGGTGGCGATCACCAGATGGATTCCCACTGCCCGGGCCTTCTGGGCGATGCGGCAGATGGAGTCCTCCACGTCGCGGGGGGCCACCATCATCAGATCCGACAGCTCGTCTACCACCACCAGGATGAGCGGCATCCGCTCCTTGGGCTCGGTGTCCTCGATCCCCAGTTTGCGTTCGTTGTCGAAGACCCCCCGATCGCAGGCCTCGTTGTATCCGTCGATATCGCGGACGCCCACCGAAGCCAAGATCTCATAGCGGCGGTCCATCTCCCGGCACGCCCAGGCCAGGGCGTTGGCCGCCTTCTTTGGATCGGTCACCGGCTGGGTGAGCAGGTGGGGAACATGCTCATACTGGGCCATCTCCACCATCTTGGGATCGACCAGGATCATGCGCACCTGGTCGGGGGTGGAGCGCATGAGCACCGAGGTGATCATGGAGTTGATGCACGACGACTTGCCCGCTCCGGTGGCCCCGGCAATGAGGATGTGGGGCATTCGGGACAGGTCCATCATCACCGGCTTGGCGTTGATGTCCCGTCCTATGGCCACCTCGAGGGGGTGGCTGGCCTTGCGGGCCTCGGCCGACGCCAAGATCCCGCCCAGCGACACCACCTGGCGGTCGCGGTTGGGCACCTCCACGCCGATGGCTTGGCGCCCGGGGATCGGGGCCAGGATGCGGACGTCGGGCGAGGCCAGGGCATAGGCGATGTCCTTGCTCAAGCTGGTGACCCGGCTGACCTTTACCCCCGGCGCCAGTTCCAGCTCGTAGCGGGTCACGGTGGGGCCGACCACCATCCCAACCAGCTTGGTTTCCACGTCATGGGCGGCCAAGGCCTGCTCCAGGGCTGCGCCCTTCCGGGTGGCTTCTTCCTGGCTGCCCTTCTGGGGATCAGACCCGCTCAGCAGCTTGAGTGAGGGGAGCTTCCATTTCGAAGACTTGGACTTCGAAGACTTGGACTTCTTGTCGCCGATGATGGTCGGCGCCTCCCACTGCGGCTCGTTGGAAGGCTCGGGCGTCGGGGCGGGCTCAGGCTCACTCCTCGGCTCGGCTTCGGGCATGGCCAGAGCTGGTTCGGGCTCAGGGGGTGGAGAGGGAATGAGAACGACCTCGGGTTCAGCGGAGGCCGCTTCCGGTTCGTCCAGTTGGCCATCATCGACGGACGGTTCGGGATCTTGTGGCCGCGGGGCGGTACCGGTCAGGAGATCGAGGAACTGGGCAAAAGCGGTCTTGAGTTTGGCGCCGTTCACTTTGCGGGCCCACGCTCGCAACGACACCCGAGTGAGTATCACCGACCCCAAGAGCCCGAACGCGCCCACCACCAGACTCGCGCCCCAGACGCCCATAATCGCGGCCAGCGTGCCCCCGAAGGCCAGGCCCAGCGCTCCACCCGCCCCCATCAGCCCGTCGAGGTCTTCGATGCCCGGCCGGTCGATGGCGATGTGGAGCAGGCCGGTTACCGAGAGGAGCGTCAACGCGGTGCCGATGCCGAGGCGAACAGCCAGCACCAGATCGGCCCGAGTCGGGTCGGTGTAGGGGTTCTTGTCGAAATCGCCTGGGGTGCTCTCCTGGAACTCCTCATCGGGACGGGGACCCCGCAACAGCACGACCCCGATGGCCAATAGGGCGATCGGTATGGCGGCCCTGGCGGTGCCGATCAAGGCACCGAGGACGGTTCTGAGCCCCGAGCCGAACGGTCCGGCCACATCGGCCCATAGGCCGCACGCCGCCACCAAGCCGGCGAGGATGAACCCCACGGCGATGATGTCGGCGCGGTGTCGAGCCCAAACCGCGGCCGCAGCCTGCTTCAGCCGACTATCGGGAGAGGCTCCGGTATTGGATTTGGACTTTGCGCTGGGCTTTGTAGGGGGCTTTCGAGCGGTTTTCGTAGCCACAACAACAACAAACGTACCATTGACAACACCAGTAACCAATGGTTTGGCCAGATCGCGGCCGGTTTGTTCAGAACTCGATGATGATGGGGACGATCATCGGGCGCCGTCCGGTGTTGTGGTTGACAAACTGTCCGGCGGCCCGGCGCACCAGCCGCTCCAGGTCGCCATCCTCCCCTGAAGCCAGGCCCTCCTCCACGGCGGCCGCCACCTCGTCGGCGCCGAGCGATTCCAGATCCTTCGCCGCATCGCCCCCCACCCAGCCCTTGCTCTCGAACCGGGGCCGGGCCAGCAAACGGCCTTCAGCGCGGTCCACCACCACCACCACGTTGACCACTCCGTGGCTGCCGAGAATGGACCGCTCGCCGAAGAGGTCCCGGTCGTTCTCGATCAACTGCCCGTTCACAAAGAAGTAGTCCCCCGAAGTTACCTTTCCCCGGTTGGCCAAACCGCTGTCGCTCAACTCGATCTGCTCGCCGTCGCGAGCGAGGACCACTCGATCCGCGGCCATGCCCATCTTGATCGCCAGATCGGCGTGGGCAACGAGGTGGCGAACCTCGCCGTGAACCGGCACAAAGAACTCAGGGTCGGCCACCGTGTGCAGGGTGCGGAGCTCGTCCTGCTTGCCGTGGCCGCTGGTATGGACGTCTAGTTGCCCGCTGTGGACCACTTGGGCCCCCCGATCCACCAGGTTGTTGATCATCCGGGCCACCCGGGCCTCGTTGCCGGGGATGGGCGTCGAGCTCAACACCACGGTGTCGTCGGGTCCGATATCGATCCAGCGGCTGTCCCCGGTGGCGGCCATGGCCAGGGCAGAGCGGGTCTCCCCCTGCGAGCCGGTGGACACCACGCACACCTGCCCGGGGGAATACCGATCGACATCGGCCACGTCGATCACCGCATGGTCGGGCATCGTGAGCAAGCCCAGCTCCCGGGCCAGGGCGAAGTTGCGCTTCATAGACAGCCCCAGCGTGGCCACTTTGCGCCCCGACTCCACCGCGGCATCCACCACCTGCTGAACCCGGTGAACATGGCTGGAGAAGGCGGCCACTACCAGGCGTCGGCCGGGATGGGCGGAAAACACCCCTCGAAGCACCTCTCCAACCTCGGTTTCCGACCGGGAGCTGCCGGGAATCTCCGAGTTGGTGGAATCGCACAGCAGCAGCCGCACTCCGTCGGTTCGAGAGATGGCCCCGATCCGGGCGAGGTCCGTGCGCCGACCGTCCACTGGGTTCAGATCCAGTTTGAAATCGCTGGAGTGCAAGACGACCCCTTGGGAAGTGCGGATGGCCGAGATCAGCCCCGAGGGAACCGAGTGGGTGACGGGGATGAACTCGCAGTCGAACGAGCCGATGCGGAGCCGGTCGTGGTCACCGATGGAGTTGAGGGTTGTGCGGTCGATAACACCCCGCTCCTCCAGGCGGTTGCGGATCAATCCCAGGGTGAAGGGCGAGGCATAGATCGGAAACGACAGCCATTCCAGGGCATGGGGCAGCGAGCCGATGTGATCCTCATGGCCGTGGGTGCATATACAGCCAACGATGCGATCGGCGCGATCGCGCAGGTACTCCAAATCAGGGAGCACGAATTCAGCGCCGGGCATGTCCTCGTCGGGAAACAGGATCCCGCAGTCCAGCAGGAGAACCTCGCCCCTGGATTCGATGGCCGCGCAGTTCCTCCCGATATCGCCCAACCCGCCCAGAAAGGTGATCTGAACCGGATCAGCCATCGGCACCGAGTCTTGTGCCGGCCAGCACCTCAGCAGCGGCCTCGGCCAAACCCTCAGGCTCGACGTCCAGGGGCGGGCGGCAGCGGCCGACCGGGATGCCGATAAGGCGCATCATCGCCTTGGCCGGAATGGGGTTGGGCGCTGTCAACCCCGTCTCATAGTCAAACGACGGCATGAGGCTGGCGTTGATCTTGGCCGCGGCCCCAACGTCGCCCCCCTCGAAAACGGCGATCATGTCGGCGTGCTCGGTACCGGCCCAGTGGGTGGCCACCCCGATAACCCCCACCGCCCCCACCGCGAGCAGCGGCAGGGTGAGGCTGTCGTCGCCGCTGTACACCTCAAAGCCCTCGGGGGCCTGGGCGATGAGCGCGGCGGTCTCGGCGGGGTCGCCGGCCGCGTCCTTGATGCCGACGATGTTGGCGACACCATGAGCCAGCTCCAGCAGCGTGGCAGTGTCCACCTTTCGCCCGGTGCGCACGGGGATGTCGTAGATGAGCACCGGTAGATCGGTGGCCCCGGCCACCGTGGCAAAGTGCTTGGCCAGGCCGGCCTGCGAAGGCCGGTTGTAGTACGGGGCCACCGACAAGATGCCATCAGCCCCGGCCTCTTGAGCCCGCTCGGTGAGCTCAACGGCCGCGGCAGTGTCATTGCTGCCCGCTCCGGCCACCACCGGCGCATCCACCGCAGAGACGACCGTGCCGATGAGGTCGATTTGCTCGTCGTGGGTCAGCGTCGGCGCCTCTCCCGTGGTGCCCGCCACCACCAGCCCGTCGCTCCCGTTGTCAACCAGCCATTGGGCCAGCGACGCGGCGGTCTCCAGGTCGAGCGAGCCGTCGTCGGCAAACGGTGTGACCATGGCGGTGAGCACCTTTCCAAATCGAGCCATGGGTTCTCCTTACGCTTCAGCGGCGTCGTCGGCCATCTCAGTTGCCCGATCAATCCCCAGGGTCACCAGGAGATCCTCGTGCAACTCGAACCACACCTCATGGTAGGAATCCATGGAGGGTTTCGTAAACCAGTTAAGTTCGCCGCCCTGCACACGAAGCAGCGCGTTGTCGAGCCGCCCTCCATAGTGGCCGAATCGGTCAAGGGCATCCGCTAAGCGAGCGATGATCGGCTGGACCCGCTGGTTGATCTCCGCCAGACGGGCTATGACCGCGGCGTCGTAGTCGGGATCGGTGTGGTCGTTGAGCGTCTGGTCGCCGCGTACTTGAAAATCGGTGCAGACCTCCTTCAACTGAGGGTCCAGCACCCGAAACAACTGATATTGCTCCTGGATGAGGGGTCTGGTGCCGGAACTCTCGATTTCGGCGGCCACCAGCCGCTCGGCCTCGGCCCTGCCCTCCCCGAGCAGCATCCACCCCTGGGCTCGCTTCCCGTCCCGGTAACGCACCCAGCCCCTCTCCCCCAATTCGCTCAGGACGCCCGCGGCCTGTGTCGCCGACAAGCCGGTGGCCAGGGCCACAGATTCAGCGTCAGCCATGCCCTTGGTACGCAGCGCATAGAGGACGCGCCCCTCCATCCCAGACGAATACGGCACCAGATCAGACTACTTCCGCTTCTCGATCCCGGTCTCCGGGGCGGCCTAGGCGTCTCAGGATGAGGGGGTAGCCCACCAGGGCGATGGTGGCGAAGACGAACCATTGGACGGCGTAGGCCAGGTGGGATCCCTCCCCGAGGTCGGGAGGGGGAACGGGGACGGGCCAGTCGCCAGCAGGCGGTGCTTGAGCTTGGAGTTGCAGGTAGACCGGCAACAGGGCGGTATCGAGCTGTTGGGACAGGCGGGCCAGATCGGGGCGGGCCATCTCTGTGAGCACCCCGCCAGACGGGTCTGACTGCTGAAGCCCAGCGGCGGTGACCGTAGCCCGAACAAGCCCGATCACCTCCACCTCACCACTGGCAGGGGCGAAATCGGCGGGGGAAGTGCCGGTGCCAGCCCCGTGAGGAATCCAGCCCCGGTTGACCGCGACGGCCTCGCCGGTTGGGAGCCGCAGCGGGGTGATAACCCAGAACCCGGCAGAACCCTGGAAGGTCCGGTTGCGGATCAAAACCTGATCTTCCACCTGGTAGACACCGACAGCCCGGACCGAGCGAAACTCGATGTTGTCCCCTATGTCGTAGTCATCGTCGATGCCGGCCAGGCCTTGAATCTGCACAACTGGGAGTTCGCTGCGACTGGTGATGGTGCTGTTGTGCTCCCGGCGCTCAGACAGCCGGTGGAGCTGCCAGAACCCAGCGGCGATCATGGCCATCACTGCCAAGAGCACCGCGATGTTCAGCAACAGGCGCCGGAATGACACGACTGGGTCGTCGCTAGATGTCCAGCAGGGTATCGAGGCCCACGATGAGCCCAGAGCGGTTCGGGGCCGCTTTCACCGCGGCCAATACGCCGGGCATGAACGAGGACCGATCAGTGGAGTCCTGGCGGATGACAAGGGTCTGGCCCTCAGCACCCAGGATCACTTCGTGGTGGGCCACCATCCCCCTCATTCGCACGGCATGGACCCGGATGCCAGTAGGGCCTTCAGCCCCCCGCACGCCGGACAGCATCTCGTGTTCAGTGGGATCGGGGGCCCAGTCGCCCGACGCCGCCGCCATCTTGTCCACCGTGAGCCGGGCGGTTCCCGATGGAGCGTCGATCTTGGCATCGTGGTGCAGTTCGATCACTTCGGCGGTATCGAAATAGGGCGCAGCGAGTTCGGCAAAGCGCATCATCAGCACGGCGCTGATGGCGAAATTGGGTGCAATGATGCATGCCCGCTCCGCCGCGGTGAACGCGGCTTGGAATCGCTCGAGGTCGCCGTCGGTGAATCCCGTCGTGCCCACCACGGCGTGGATCTGCTGATCGGCCAGCCAGATCAGGTTGTCGCGGGCTGCCTCGGCAATAGTGAAGTCCACCACCACCTCGGCGGCGGCGTCCACCACCGCCTGCCGGTCGGCAACTGCCACTACACCGCCTGCGGAACCACCGGCCTGGATGGGGTCCACCGCAGCTACCAATTCCAAATCCAGATCAGCCGCCACCGCCTCACAGACGGTGGCGCCCATTCTGCCCCCCGCGCCGAACACTCCTACCCGAAGCATGGACGAGACGTTATAGGGCCGAGCGGTGGCAAACCGGCTGGAAAAGTGAAGCCTCGGGCTGGGTTAGCGAGGAGCGCGATCCCGGTCGCGGCCCCGACCGCCGCCTCGGCGATGCGAGCCTCCGCTGGGCCCGAGGTCGCCGAACTCGTCGCGTAGCTGCGACTCGAAGTCGTCTTCGAAGGAGGCCGCCTGGGACGGACCCTCCCAGTCACCTCGGCCCCGACCACCCCGATCATCGGAACGGCGGTTGTCGCGGCGGTCGCCGCGATCCCGGCGGTCGTCGCGGCGGTCGTCCCGACGATCGTCCCGGCGGCCCCGGCGATCATCGCGATCCCGGCCACCCCGATCATCGGAACGGGGGCCAGAATCGCGGTCGTCGCTGCTGTCGTCGCCGGTCAACTTGAGGCTGATCTTGCCGTTGGGATCGATGTCCTCGACGACAACCTCAAGGTCATCGCCCAAGGCCACCACGTCCTCAACCCGCTCCACGCGGCGACCTCGACCGAGCTTGGATATATGGACCAAGCCATCGCGACCGGGAAGGATGTTCACAAACGCCCCGAAGGCGGTGATGTTCACCACCTTTCCGTTGTAGACCTCGCCCACGTCGGCGGTCGGCGGGTCCAAGATCAAGCGGATTTGGCGCTCGGCCTCGTCGACCTTGTCCCGATCGGGTGAGGAGATGGTGACGATGCCGGCGTCTTGGGCGTCGTCCACGTTCACCTCAGCCCCGGTCTCGGCCTGGATCGTGTTGATGACCTTGCCCTTGGGCCCGATCACCTCGCCGATCTTGTCCAGCGGGATCTCGAACTTGATGATCTTGGGTGCGGTGGGCCGAACGTCATCGCGGGGGGTATCGATAGCCCCGGCCATGACCTCCAGAATCTTGAGCCGGGCGTCTCGAGCCTGGTTGAGCGCTCCGGCCAGCACATCGGCGGGCAGCCCGTCGATCTTGGTATCGAGCTGCAAGGCGGTTACAAAGTCGGCGGTGCCCGCCACCTTGAAGTCCATGTCGCCGAAGGCGTCTTCGGCGCCCAGAATGTCGGTGAGCGTGGTGTACCGACCCTCATGGAAGACCAAACCCATGGCGATGCCCGCCACCGGGGCCTTTATGGGCACGCCCGCGTCCATGAGCGACAGCGTGGACGAGCACACCGAGCCCATCGAAGTTGAGCCGTTGGACGAGAGCACCTCCGACACCAAGCGCAGGGTGTAGGGGAACTCGTCCATGCTGGGGATCACCGGCACCAGCGCCTTCTCCGCCAGGGCACCGTGGCCGATCTCCCGGCGCTTGGGGCCCCGCATGAAGCCGGTCTCCCCAGTGGAGTAGGGCGGGAAGTTGTAGTGGTGTATGTAGCGCTTCTTGTCGATGGGATCGATCCCGTCGATCATCTGGTCCATCCGAGCCGTGCCCAGCGTGGTGATGTTCAACACCTGGGTCTCGCCCCGCTCGAACAGCCCTGAGCCGTGGGCGGTCTCCACCACCCCGACATCGGAGCCCAGCGGCCGGAGATCGGCCGCGGCCCGACCATCGATTCGCACCCCGTCGTGCACGATGCGGTTGCGCACGATGCTCTTGGTGAGCGAGCGGACTGCGGCCGAGATCTGCTTGTCGGCGCCCTCCAACTCGGCGAACCGGTCGGCGAGCGCGGAAGCGATCTCCTCTTTGGCCTGTGACTCGGCCTCTTGGCGCTCAGACTTGTCGGCAATCGACATGGCCGCGGCCAACTTCTCGGCGCCGATCTCGGCCACCGCCGCTTCCACCTCGGGGGCGTAGTCCACCTGGAGGTCGTATTCCATGGGGGGCTTCACCCCGGCAGTGGCAATGAGACGGCGCTGGAGACCCACTGCCTCTTTGATCCACTCCTTGGATCGCTCCAAGCCCTCGGCCAACGCGGCCTCATCCACCTTGGGGGCGCCATTGCTGTAGTGCTCCCAGCCTGCCTCGGTGCCGTTGGCCTCCACCATCATGATTGCCACGTCGCCGTCGTCCAGAACCCGTCCGGCAACCACCATCTCGAAGGTGGACTCAGCGCCCTCGGCATAGGTGGGGTGGGGAATCCACTCCCCATCGGCACTGTGGGCCACCCGCACCGCGCCGATCGGGCCGGCGAACGGGATGCCCGAGATGCTCAGTGCAGCCGACGCCCCGTTGATGGCGATCACGTCGTAGGGGTTCTCCTGATCGGCGCCCAGAACGGTTCCGACGATGTGGATCTCGTTGCGGAACCCGTCGGGAAACGAGGGCCGCAGCGGTCGATCGATGAGTCGGCACGTCAGGATGGCCGACTCGGGGGCCCGACCCTCCCGCCGGAAGAACGAGCCCGGGATCTTGCCCGCGGCATACATCCGCTCTTCGATGTCGACGGTGAGGGGGAAGAAGTCGACACCCTCGCGAACACGACGGGCAGCCGTCGCGGTCACCAGGATGGTGGTGTCGCCCATGCGAGCGACTACGGCACCGTCGGCCTGTCCGGCCAGACGACCTGCCTCAAAAGACAGGGTTTTGTTCTCGGCACCGCTGACTACGGCCGAGACGGTGATGGCTTCCGCCATTTTTGCTCCTCTCCGGACCACGCATGGTCCGAGCGGGCCGGACGGAGCCAGTTCCCAGTTGGAGAGGCCCAGCCTGACTCGGCCCCTTCAACTGGCAGCTGGCCTCTCTCTAGGCCCGCTTATCTGTTTTCTGTCGGTCGCCCGGGCGACACCCGCTTCTCAGCGGCGCAACACACTCAGCGTCGAAGGCCGAGATCGGCGATGATGCCGCGGTACCGCTCAACATCGTTGTCCTTGACGTAGTCGAGCAGCCGGCGCCGTCGGCCCACCATCATCAGCAAGCCCCGCCTGCTGTGGTGGTCCTTGACGTGAACCTTCAGGTGTTCGGTGAGGTGGTCGATCCGCTCAGTGAGCAATGCGATCTGAACCTCAGGCGAGCCTGTATCGGTGTCGTGCAGGCGACGCTTCTCGATTGTCGCGGTCTTTGACGGTAGCTTCTCGGCCATCCCTACTCAGTGTGTCCGTCGGTCGGAAAGAGGGCGATTGCACTGCTCCATGTCATTTGAGGCTGTGCCTATGCCCGGGGGACCCGTTCAAGCTACCACCCCAAGGACCAAAACACCTACCTGAGCGTTGTGAGGGATACTGGAGCCATGAAGGTGGTGTCCTTCGGAAGCCTCAACTACGACCTGTCTATCTGGATGGACCGGCTTCCGGGCCCAGACGAGACGTTGAGGGCCCAGCGAATGGAAGCGTTCTCCGGGGGCAAGGGGGCCAACCAGGCAACGGCAGCGGCCCGCCTTGGGGCCGAGGCGCACATGGTGGGCTGTGTGGGGGACGACGACCGGGGCCGCTGGTTGCTGTCGGTGCTCAACAGCAGCGGTGTGGACACCAGTCTCGTCCGCGTCTCCGAAGAACCCACTGGCACGGCGGTGCCGCTCATCACCCCGGCCGATGTCTCCATCGTCATTGTGGCCGGGGCCAACGCCAGCACCGGGGCCGCCGATGCTGACGCGGCCACTGAGGTCATCGCCGCCGCCGATGTGCTGTTGCTGCAAGGCGAAGTGGGGGCGGCTGGCGCCCGCCGGGCCGCCCAGGCTGCCCGATCGGGGGGAGCCGCGGTGGTGTTCAACCCTGCTCCAGTAGACCCATTTCTGGTCGAGGCCGTCGTGCCGCTTACCGATGTCTTGGTGATGAACCGAGCAGAGCAGGTCCAGATCGACGCGATCGGCCCGGAAACAGACCAATGCGACACGGTCATCACCTTGGGCAGCCGGGGAGCCCAAGTGGGCGAGGTTGTGGTTCCCCCCTACCCCGCAGACGTGGTGGATCCCACCGGCGCAGGAGATGCCTTCTGCGGGGCCTTGGGCGTTGCCCTGGCGGAAGAGCGCCCCCTTATCGAAGCCGTCCGCTTCGCCAACGCCGCCGGCGCCCTCGCCGTAGCCACCCCCGGCGCTCAACCCTCCATGCCTACGAGGGCCGCAGTCAACGCCCTGCTCGGTGGCCGTCCTAACCCTTGAGGGCGGGCATCACGTGGGTGGCGGTGAGACGAAGGCTCTCCATGACCTTCTCATGGGGGATGGCATAAGGGTTCATCATGCACAGCAGCAGGTCGACGCCGAGGTCGGCAAAGCCCTGGCATAGCTCAATGCACTGGTCGGGGTCACCCGCTATGGCCACGCCCTGTTCCACTAGGTCCTCGATGCTGAACGTGGTGTCCCAGTCGGCTTCCGCGGTCATTCCGGGGAGATACCGCAAGTAGTTCCAGTCGCCGAGATCGGCGCCCTCTTCCTGGAGCATCTCGGCCACGCTTCCCACCAGCTTGAAGGCCACCGTGGGATACCACCAGAACGACTCTCGGGCGTTCTCGTAGGCCTCGGCCGTGGTCGGTGCGCAGTGAAACATGGCGAAAGTGGCCACCCGGTCGTTCACATAGCCGCCCACCGGATTCTGGCAGGCCTCCACCGCCTCGCGGTACAGGTCAACCCGCAGGGCCAACTCCTCCAGCGACACTCCCGCGCTGAATGACAGCAAACCCATTCCCATCTCCCCCACCAGCTGGTGGGTCTCGCGGCTGCCGGTGGCGGCCCACAGGGGAGGATGGGGTTTCTGCACCGGCTTGGGCAGAACCCGGCGGCGGGGCATCGACCAATGCTGACCCTGGAACTCATGCTCGTCGTTCAGCCAGCAGCCGGCGATGTGCTCGACCGCCTCAGCCCACATGGCCCTGGTCTCCCGGGGATCGATCCCGAATCCCTCGAGCTCAGCTCGGGTAGTGGAGCGGCCGGTGCCAAACTCCACCCGTCCCCCGCTGATCACATCCAGCGTGGCGGCCGACTCGGCGCTGCGAACCGGGTGGTTGTAGGGCTTGGGCGTCAAGCGCACGCCATAGCCCAATCGAATCTGTTCGGTGAGTGCAGCCACCGCCCCGTAGAGCACCTCGGGATTGGAGCTATGGGACATCTCCTCCAGAAAATGGTGCTCGACCGTCCAAAAGCTGTGATAACCGAGTTGGTCGGCCAGCACTGCCTGCTGGATGAGTTCCTTATACCGAAGCTGCTCGCTGTCGTGGTGCCACGGCCGAGGTACGGGAATTTCCGAGAAAAGAGCTAACTCCATACGAGTCAGCGGGAAGGTTCCGACATCAAGATTTCCCGGGAGAAGAGAATGAGATCCATGCCATTTAGCGGGAAGGTTCCGTCATCAAGATTTCCCGGGACAAGGCAACGTCGATGCGGAGCTGCTTCACCAGGGGTTCGATGCCGTCGAAACGGTGCTCGCTTCTCAGCAACTCCACAAACTCGACTCTGGCCTCCTCGCCGTAGAGGTCTCCCTCGAAATCCAGGAGATGCGCCTCCAACAGCGATTGCTGGGCGTGCTCGTAGAACGTGGGCCGCCGGCCGATGTTGATGGCTGCCATGTACCGGGACCCGTCGGGACGGGTGTACCAGCCGGCGTAGACCGCGTCGGCGGGCCAGGCCATAGCCATGGACACCGGGATGTTGGCGGTGGGAAATCCGATGGTCATCCCCCGCCGATCCCCCAGCACCACCTTGCCCCTGATCTCGTGGTATCGCCCCAGCATGGCCGCCGCCGTACGGACATCCCCTCCGGCCAGCGCCCGGCGCACGGCAGTTGAGGACACCGGCTCGGGCCATTTGTCATCATGATGAAGGAGCTTCACCGCGTGAACCTCGAAGCCCATCTCCATGCCGAATTTCCGCAATGTGTCGATGTTTCCCAGACGCGCCCGGCCGAAGTGGAAGTCTTCGCCCACCACCACGCTCCGAACCTGAAGCCTCCTCACAAACACCTCGCGCACAAAGTCTTCCGGCATCGTGTGGGCTCGGTCGGGAGAGAACTCAATCAGGTACACGTATTCGATGCCGGCCGCTTCAAGCAGCTCCAGCTTCTGATCGAGGGAATTCAGGAGCTTGGGGGCGTTCTCCGGCCGCAACACCAGCGCTGGATGGCGGTCGAACGTGACCACTGCGGGGGCCACACCCAGTCGATTCGCTTCGGAGAGAAGCTGATTGATCACCGCCTGATGTCCGACATGGACACCGTCGTACACCCCGATACTGGCCGCGGTTTCCTCAATGCCCTCGAAGCGGCCAAAGTCCTCGATGACCTGCACCGCTCTGCACGGTAGCGGGCGAAGCCTCAGAGTGGACAATCCCGGTCACGCCAACGACGAGCTCACCGGCTCTCACTGGGGGATTACCACTGCCGGTTTGACCAAGCCAGGGAGATGGGCCTCGTACACGGCCAGGAGGTGGCCTCGTGGTCCGAGCACAGCCCACGGACCTTCTCCCTCCGCCGACAGCTCATCGGCTGCCAACACCTGTCCACTCCCCACTCTCTGGCCCAAAGCCTCGTCGATCGACACCGCGGGGTAGTCCCGCAAGGCCTCCGCCATGGTCAAGAGCACCGGCGCGTCCACCGGCCGGGCATCGTCGACTGCGAACGAGCCGATGGCTATTCGCCGCAACGCCCGAAGGTGTCCGCCGCCCCCCAAGGCAGTGCCGATGTCGGCGGCCAACGATCGGATATACGTTCCCGAGGAGCAGGTGACCTCCATCCGGTAAACCCCGGTGTCAGCATCCAACGGGGCAACCGCCAGTTCATGGACGGTCACCGGCCGGGCTTCCCGCTCGACTTCGACTCCTTCGCGGGCCAACTCGTGCAGCCGACGGCCCCCGACTCTCACCGCGGAGACCATTGGTGGAATCTGCAATATGTCGCCGACGAAGCCTGATGCGGCTTCGGCCACCTGCTCCGGGGTCACACCAGACATGTCGTGGACCGCGGTGACCTCACCGGCGGCATCCAGCGTGGTGGTCTCGGCACCAAGCACCAATTCGCCCACATACTGTTTGGGCAGCGGGGTGAGAAACCGCAACAGCCTGGTGGCACGGCCTACTCCCAACAGCAGCACCCCGGTGGCATCGGGGTCCAGGGTGCCCGCGTGCCCCACTTTGCGGGTGCCGAAGACACCCCGGGCCTTGGCCACCACGTCGTGGGACGTCCACCCCGCCTCTTTGTCGATGACCGCCAATCCGTCGACGGCGCTCCCACTCATTTGTCGAAGACCGCCAGTCCGTCGGAAGCGCTCACCTTTCGTCCTCATCAGCCAGGTCGCGGAGAATTCGGTCGACTCGCTCGCCGGCCGAGATCGACGGATCAAGGGCGAACGCCAGGTCGGGAACTCTCCGCATCGCTGCTGAGCGGGCCACCGCCTGTTTGAGTTGGAGACGGTGCTCCTCCAGGGCCTCGAGGGCGGCAGAGGCCGCCTCTTCGTCCAGAGCGCTGATGAACACGGTTGCCCGGCTCAACTCGACGCTGGTTTCCACCCCGGTGATGCTGGCCAGCTCCAAGCGGTCGTCGTCCAAGCGGGCCAGCTCAGAAGCCACGATCTCTCGCAGCAGCTCGCCGAGCCGGGCTGACCGTGAGTAGCGGGAGGGGCGCGATGGCCGATTGCGAGCCACGGCTATTCGTCTGTGTTCAGCCAGTGGGAGGAGGAGCTCACTACTTCGATATCGGGAATCGACCACATATAGCGATCCAGCTCATCGGCGAGGGTTCGGCATTGGCTGGGTTGCCCCGATACCACCGCCACGCCCACCTCAGCCCGCTGCCAGAGGTCGGTATGGCCGGTTTCTGCCACCGAGACACCGAATTTTCGGGTTACGCCCGACAGGACAGGGCGCAGCACTGATCGCCGCTCTTTCAGCGAACGACAGCCCGGTATGTGCAAGTCGTAGACCACGGCAAGCACATGCATCGTCAGACTCGGGCGACTTCTCGCTCCTCGAACGTCTCGATGACGTCACCCTGCTTGAGGTCTTGGAAGTCGGACAGGCCGATACCGCACTCGTATCCCGACTGCACTTCGCGCACATCATCTTTGAAGCGCTTGAGAGAGGACACCGTGCCCCGCCAGATGACCGCACCGTCTCGCAGGAACCGGACTTTGGAGCCTCGAGTGATGGCCCCGTTGAGCACGTAGCAGCCGGCCACCGCGCCCACCCGGGGAATCCGGAACACTTCCCGCACTTCGGCATCGCCGGTGACGACCTCTTCGAACTCCGGTGCCAGCATGCCCACCATGGCGTTCTCCACATCCTCGATCAGGTTGTAGATGATCTCGTAGGTGCGGATCTCCACCTTCTCGAGCTCGGCCAGCTCTCTCGCCTTGCGATCCGGTCTGACGTTGAAGCCGATGATGGTGGCATTGGACGCGGCCGCCAGTTGGATGTCGTTGGCGGTTACTCCACCCACACCCCGATGGACAAAGGCCAGCTTCACCTCGTCGCGGCCGAGGCGCTGGAGACTGTCCACCACTGCTTCCAGCGATCCGTTCACATCGGCTTTGACGATGAGGTTCAGCGTCGCAGTCTCCCCAGCCTGGATCTGGCTGAAGATGTCCTCTAAGCGCGCTCCGCCCGAAGTGGCTGCGGCATCCCGGCCCAAGCTGGCAATGCGCTGAGAGTGCTCGCGCGTCTGGGCGACCTTGGCCGCCACCTTCTCGTTGGGGGCCACCACGAAGGAGTCGCCGGCGTTGGCCACGTCGGAGAGTCCGAGCACCTGCACCGGCTTCGATGGCAGCGCCTCTTGAATCTGGTTGCCGCGGTCGTCGAGCAGGGCCCGGGCCCGTCCCCAGGAAGCTCCGGCAACTACCGGGTCCCCTCGCCTCAAAGTTCCGTTCTGAACCAACAGAGTGGCCACCGGGCCACGCCCGATATCCAAGTTGGACTCCAGCACCACGCCGCGAGCCCGACCGTCTGAGTTGGCCCGCAGATCCTCCACCTCGGCCACCACGGCCAGTTGTTCGAGCAAGTCGTCGATCCCCAGGTTCTGAAGGGCGGAGACCTCAACCACGATGGTTTCGCCTCCCCACTGCTCGGGCACCAATTCATGCTCAGAAAGCTGCTGCATGGTCCGATTGGGGTCGGCATTGTTGCGGTCGATCTTGTTCACGGCAACCACAATGGGCACATCGGCGGCCCGAGCGTGGTTGATGGCCTCCAGGGTCTGGGGCATCACGCCATCGTCGGCCGCCACCACCAGCACCACGATGTCGGTGGCATCGGCGCCCCGGGCCCGCATTGCCGTGAATGCCGCGTGGCCGGGAGTGTCAATGAAAGTCAGCGTTCGCCCGTCTTTTTCCACCTGATAGGCACCGATGTGCTGGGTGATGCCACCAGCCTCGCCCTCGGCCACGTTGGCGCTGCGAATCTGGTCGAGCAACTTGGTCTTACCGTGGTCCACATGGCCCATAACGGTGATAACCGGAGGCCGGACCGGGATGCCATCTTCGGGCTCTTCCTCTTCGAAGTCGGCTTCGAGCAGCTTGAGCAGTTCGTTCTCCTGCTCTTCACCGGGATCCACCAGCCGGACTTCGGCACCGATCTCCGCAGCAAACAGCTCGATCATGTCGTCGGTCAGAGACTGGGTGGCGGTAACCATCTCACCCTGCTGCATCAGGAAGCGCACCACATCGGCGGCCGTCTGGTTCAGCTTCGGACCCACCTCCAACGGCGTCGAGGCTCGCTCGACTACCACCACCCCAGTGGGCGCAGCCGCGTCCGTTGGGGTGTAGTCGGGGATGTTCATGGGCTGGAGGTCTTCAGCCACCCGCCGACGCCGCCGACTCTTGCGCCGCCTCTGTTGAGGACGCTGGGGGCCGCCTCGACCTCGGCCGCCTGGAGCTCCCGTTCCACTGGGGGGCGCACCGAGCGCACCAGCGGGACCGCGGGCAGCTAGAGGCGCAGGAGACCGTCCTGGTGAACCGGCCCCTGGCCCCTGGGTGCCAACTGAGGGTCGCATTGGGCCTCGAGGACCTCTTCGGGGGCTCGGTGCCGGACCCCGCCCACCCCGGCCGGGGGGCGGCGGAATCGGCTTGCCCGAAGAAGACGTCGGCGGGCGACCAGGGGGCGGCGGAATCGGCTTGCCCGAACGCGAGAGCGGGGGGCTGGTCCGAGCAGAGGCGGCTGGCTGAGCAGCTGGCGGTTCGGCCGCCGGCCTAGGCACCGATCGCGGCGGTGCCGGTGGAGCATCGGGAGGAGGCTCAATCAACGGTTCTGCTGGACGGGAGCGGGGAGGCACTCCCCCACTTGAGGTAACCACCCGCGTCGGCTTGGGCGGCTCGGGCTCGGGCTCGACAGGCTCCGGCTCTACTTCGGCCGCGGCCGGCTCAGGCTCGACAGATTCCGGTTCAGGCTCGGGTTCTGGTGCGGGCTCGGGCTCAGGTTCCGGTTCGGGTTCTGGTGCGGGCTCGGGCTCAGGTTCCGGTTCCGGTTCGGGTTCCGGCTCAGGTTCGGGCTCAGGGGGCCGAACCAGGCCATCACGATGCGCTCGCCGGCGGACGCGGTCCGCTTGGGCATCCACGATGCTTGAGGAGTGGCTGTTGACGCCGATCCCCAGCGTGACGCAGAGGTCAAGCGTTTCCTTGTTCGTGAGGCCGAGCTCGCGGGCAAGCTCGTAGACCCGAATTTTTGCTGGCAAAAAGCTCTTTCTTAGTCCGTCCGCAGTGCGCGGCCGACCCATTTGGGTCGGGAATTTATTGTCTCACGCCTGCCCTTCAGATTTCGAAGTCAATCCGAAGCGCTGGCTACTACCCCGGGGGAGGACCGCCCTCCGCAGCGTCCCCAACCTCCTCAACGGGAACGTTCTCACTTCCTGCGGCAGCCCCTTCCTCAGAAGGGGTGCCGTCGGTGCCCTCTGCGGCCCATTCCTCAGAAGGGGTGTCATCGGTGCCCTCTGCGGCCCATTCCTCAGCTGACAGCGCTGGCCCTCCCTCTGCTGGCCGCCATACTTGCTCGCCGGTTGCCTCGTCCACCACCCATTCTCCCTCAGCCCAGTCCATGTCCTCATAGGCAGCTTCTTGGGCGAGCTGGGTCTCGCTTTTGATGTCGATCCGCCATCCGGTCAGCCGAGCAGAGAGCCGGGCATTCTGGCCTTCTTTGCCGATGGCCAACGAGAGCTGATAGTCGGGCACCACCACCTCGGCCACCCCGGACTCCTCGTCGACGGTGACTTCCTTGATCTTGGCCGGTGACAGCGCCTTGGCCACGAAGTCGGCCGGATCATCGGCAAAGGGAACGATGTCGATTTTCTCCCCCCGCAGCTCGTTGACCACCATGCGAACCCGGGCCCCCCGGGCCCCCACGCAGGCCCCTACCGGATCTACGTTGGTGTCGTTGGACGACACCGCGATCTTGGTGCGATGACCCGGCTCCCGAGCACACGCCCTGATCTCCACCACCCCATCGGCGATCTCGGGCACTTCCAGCTCAAACAGCCGTTTGATCAGCCCAGGATGGGTGCGGCTGACCACGATTTGCGGGCCCTTGGCCGTCTTCCGGACTTCCACGATGTAGGCCTTGAGGCGGCTGTTGGCGTCGGGGCGCTCAAAGGGCACCTGCTCAGCCTGGGGCAAGAGGGCCTCCACTCGGCCCAAGTCCAACAAGGTGTAGCGGGCATCATTCTGCTGAATGATCCCGGTGACGATGTCGCCTTCCCGACCAGCGTATTCCTCGTACTTGAGCTCCCTCTCCACCTCGCGAATCCGCTGCATCATGACCTGCTTGGCCGTTTGCGCGGCGATACGGCCGAAACCATCGGGAGTCACGTCAAATGGCTCCCCAATGGGCTCGCCGTCCTCATCCAGCTTTTGCGCGAATACCTGGATGTCGGCCGTCTCGGGGTTGATGGTTACCCAGGCATATTCCTCGCTGTCGGGCATCCGCTTGTAGGCCGATTCAAGGGCGTCGGCCAGGGCCGCCAACAGAGCCTCCACTGAAATCCCCTTGTCTGCGGCCAGGGCTTGGAGGGCTTCAAGCATGTCAGGATTCATCGGCTGCTCTTCTCCTTGATCTGCTTCTTTGGCATTGGACCCCATTCAAAGACGGTCCTGGCCTTGGCGATGTCGTTGAATGACACGCGTTGAGGAACTCCGTCCTTTTCAATGGTAATTCCGTCATCGTCGTATTCCATCAGCGAACCTTGAATCCGACGATTCCCTTCGACATGGGGGCCGAGCTTCACGCTTATGGTCTCGCCCACTGCCCGGGCATAGTGCTCGGGACAGCGCAGTGGACGCTCCAAGCCGGGGCTGGTGAGCTCCAGGGTGTACCGACCGGGAACAAGATCGTTGTCATCCAACAGGCGAGAGGCAACCTTGGAGGCGTCGGCCACCTCGTCCAAGCTCACTCCTCCGGGTTTGTCCACGATGATGCGCAGAACCCCGCCTCCATAGGTGAGGTCGTAGATCTCCAAACCCCGCCCATGGAAGAGGGGCGCGAGCAGGTCGCGCACGCTGTCGGCTACTGGCATCTCGCCCCTTTCCTGACTGGTGCGGTCCCCAAAGTCAGAAGGCGTGGGCCCCAGCCCACGCCTCACCCGACTGAAGAGATCGACGATTCATCGGCAATCTTACCCGGTGAAACCGCCCATGTCGCTGCTTAGCGGTGTGTCGTTGGGCCTTTTTCAGCAGCTACGGCCGCAGACAGCCACAAGATCGGTCTCTCTCAGTAGCTACGGCCGCAGACAGCCACAAGATCACTCTCGTCGCCGCTGTGGGGAAGGGATCCGTCAGGGAGCTGCAAGCACCTCACGGTAACCGCATCTTCGGCCAAGGCCGCTTCGCCCTCGGGGCCGAGTTCAGCCCACGGAATCCGGGCGAATCCCGTTGTCGCCGCCTCTTGCACCTCGGCCACGGTGGCCGCCTCGACTATCCGAGAGTCCCGCCACGCCATGGCGTCGTTGAAAATCTGCTGCTGGATGTCGTCAAGCAGCGATTCCACTTGCTTGGGCGCCGCGGAGAGACCGACCGTCTGCTTGTCGCCGCCAATCCGAGACACCAGCGTTGCCTGACCGTTTTCCAGATCCCGGGGTCCGATCTCTACCCGTACGGGTACCCCTTTCAACTCCCAGTCGGTGGCTCTTCGGCCAAACCCCGTACCCGTCCGGTCGTCAACCTTCGCCCGTATCCCGGCAGCAGCCAAAGATCCAGCCAATTGGTGGCAAGCGTCCACAACTCCTTCGGCGTCGCGAACTGCAACGACAACGGCTTGAATGGGCGCCAACCGGGGAGGGACAACGAGCCCTTGGTCGTCACCGTGGGCCATGATCAGCCCGCCAACCATCCGAGACGACACCCCCCAGGAGGTCTGCCACACGTGAGCCTGACTCCCTTCGGCATCCAGATAGGTGATGTCGAACATGGTGGCGAAGCTCTGGCCCAGTTCATGGGATGTTCCCATCTGAAGGGCCTTGCCGTCTCGCATCATCCCCTCGAGGCACATGGAGTTGATGGCCCCGGGGAACCGCTCCGCCTCGGTCTTGTACCCGATGAGCACCGGGATGGCCAGCACCGACTCCATGAAGTCTCGATACACCTCGTGGAGGATCATGGCCGCGTAGTCACGGGCTTCCTGGCGGGTGGCGTGAGCGGTGTGGCCTTCCTGCCATAAGAACTCCGTGGTTCGCAAGAATATCCGGGGGCGCATCTCCCAGCGGACCACATTGGCCCACTGGTTGATCAGCAGGGGCAGGTCGCGATGACTCTGTATCCATTTGGAGAAGTAGGCATTGATGATGGTCTCGCTGGTGGGTCGCACCACCACCGGCTCGGCCAGCTCTCGGCCTCCGCCTTGGGTAACCACTGCCAATTCAGGGCTGAAGCCCTCCACGTGGTCGGACTCCCGGTTCAGGTAGCTCTCAGGGATGAACAGCGGGAAGTAGGCGTTATCGGCCCCGGCGCCCTTGATGCGCTGATCCACCTCGGCCTGCATCCGCTCCCACAGGGCATAGCCATACGGTCGGATCACCATGGTTCCCCGCACCGGCCCGTTGTCGGCCAGTTCCGCCTTGTTGAGAATGTCCTGGTACCAGCGGGGGAAGTCTTCCTGCTGGGATGTGAGCACCCCTTTTTTGGCCATCCTCACGCTCTCCTGCGGATCAGATCGATCTTTTCGCCGGCCTGATTGGCGTCGTCGCCCTGCTCGGCCAGCAGGCGACTCCGGTCCCGCTCCGCTTCGCGGGCCGCGGCCACCGTGTCGGCCCTTTCCAGCGCGGCCTCAGGCCCGTGCTCGTGGATCAACTCGGCCCACTCCACGAGCGCCGACACCATTTCCTCCTCGGCCACCACGGCCACGTTGCGACCCTTGACGAACAGGTGGCCCCGCTTGTTGCCCGCGGCGATTCCGATATCAGCGTCACGGGCCTCGCCGGGACCATTGACCACGCAGCCCATGACCGCCACCTGAAGGGGAATCTCGCGGTCGCCGAACGCCTCCATGGCCTGCTCCGCCACGGCATACACGTCGATCTCCGCCCGACCGCAGCTCGGACAGGCGATGAGGTCCACGTTCTTGCGCTCTCGCAGTCCCATGGATTCGAGAAGCTGGCGGCCGGCTTTCGCCTCTTGCACCGGGTCGGCGGTGAGGCTGTACCGGATGGTGTCGCCGATTCCCTCGGCCAAGAGGGTGCCAATGCCGACGGTGGACTTGATCAACCCCACCGGAGGCGGCCCTGCTTCGGTCACCCCCAAGTGCAAGGGGTGATCGGTGACCTCGGCCAGCTGTCGGTAGGACTCGATCATGAGGGGCACGCTGGAGGCCTTGACCGAGATCTTGACGTCTTCGAAGTCCACATCGGCGAAGTAGTCGAGTTCCATCTGGGCTGACTCCACCATGGCCTCCGAGGTCACCCGGTCGCCGTACTTGCGGTAGAGATCAGGGTGCAGCGACCCCCCGTTCACTCCGATGCGGATGGGAACCCCGCGGTCCCGGCACTCTGAGGCCACCGTTCGAATGTGCTCGGGTTTGCGGATGTTCCCGGGGTTCAGCCTCAGGCATTGGACGCCGGCATCCAATGCGGCCAGCGCCATGCGGTACTGGTGGTGAATGTCGGCCACGATGGGCACCGGAGACCGGGGCACGATCTGGGCCAGCCCCTCGGCGGCCTCGATCTCGTTGCACGTGCAGCGCACGATGTCGGCCCCCGCCGCAGCCAGGGCGTATATCTGCTGAAGGGTGCCCTCCACGTCGGCGGTGCGGGTGGTGGTCATGGACTGGACAGTGATGGGCGCGCCACCGCCGACGGCTACATCCCCCACATGGATCCGACGGGTGGGGCGTCGCTCGAAAGCAGCCTCGACTTCCATGCCCTCAGCTTGGCACGCCCGCCGGGCGGCATTGGTATTTGCCCGCGGCCATCAGCTGGGGATCTCAATCGGATCGGTGATGTCCAAGTACAGCGCTCCCAAGCCCACGAATACCAAAACGAACAGCACGGCATACGCCAGGGGCACCATCTTGCCCACGTCGGCGGTGTAGCGGCGACCTCGCCAAGAACGCAGACGCTCATAGGTGGCGATCACCACATGGCCGCCATCAAAGGGAAGGAGCGGAAACATGTTGAACACCCCGATGAAGATGTTCAAAACCGCGAGGAACCAAAGCAGGCTTGTGTAGTCGTTGTCCGTGAAAATCGAACCGACTCTCACTGCGCCCACAATTGACATAATCCGGCCTTGGTCGTCGGAGGCCTCCGATGCGAGTGTCTCACTTTGGGCTGGGCTGACAGTTGCCTGCGGGGGCTGGCCGGTCAACTCCCGGTAGAAATCGCCGAGACCGCTGGGAGAAAAGAACCTGCCGATGCTCAGCACAGACTCTTTGGTCAAAAACCCAAACGTATCCACCGTCTCAGGAACAGCCTCGAGATACCCCATCCCTACGGCCCGCGATGTTCGAGGAGCGATGCCGACGTAGCCTCGGTCTTCGTAATGGGGATGGGTTCCCAGTTCAAGGGAAAAGGACAGCAGGTCATCACCCCGCTGAATCCCCAGGCTCACCGGCGAACCTGGGCCGGGCAGAACCGTCACCAGCTCATCGAATGAGGCTATTGGGTTTCCGTCTACCGCCACGATCCGATCGCCAGCCCGCAGACCAGCTTGCTCGGCTGGCGTATCGGTTGCCACCGACCTCACCGACCAATCAGAGGGCGGAAGCTCCTCCACCTTCCCGCGGACAACCAAGAAGGAGAAGAGCAAGACAAGGGCCAAGAGGAAATGCATGGTCGATCCGGCCACTGCCACCGACAGGCGCCGCCAGAACGGCTTGCTGCGATAGGTGCGGTGCTCGTCGGCAGGAGGCACCTCCTCCAAGTTGTTCATGCCGATGATCCGCACATAGGCGCCGGCGGGTATGGCTTTGAGGCCGTACACCGTCTCCCCCCGGCGAAACGACCAAAGCCGGGGCCCGAACCCCAAGAAGAACTCTGTGACCTTCATGCCTGCGGCCCGGGCAGCGACAAAGTGGCCCATCTCGTGCAGGAAGATCATCGCGATGACGGCCAGCACCACGACCAAGACGGGTACCCCCCAAAATACCGTCATTGCCGTAAGCAACCCCGCGACCAGCGCCAAGCCTCCCCACTCATCGCGGATCGACTCCCAGCCAAGCCCTTCTCGCTGATCCGGAGGCTGGATTCCCCGATTCGGATCAAGTTGATGGAAGGGCATCGCTTAGCCCTGGCGAACTACTGCTTGCTCGGCCGCGGCTCGGGCTTTGCCGTCGATCTCCATGACCGCCTCCAGGGAGTCGGCCTCAGTGCCGTCGTGGTCGCCTAAGACCGTCTCCAAAACCTCGGGAATTGCCGTCCATCGTATCCGCTGATCGAGAAAAGCCTGCACGGCCACCTCGTTGGCCGCATTCAGCAACGCGGGTGCGGTCTCGCCCATGCGCCCGGCGGCATAGGCCAGATTCAGGCAGGGAAATGCCTCGGTATCAGGGGGCTCGAAGTCCAGCCGGCGCAGTTCGGCCCAATCGATGCGGCCAAACGGGGTGGCGATGCGGTCGGGGTAGGCGATGGCATAGCCGATGCACAACCGCATATCGGGCAGCGAGAGCTGGGCGATGGTGGCGCCATCGGTGTACTCCACCATCGAGTGGACCACCGACTGAGGATGGACGACGACCTCGATGCGGTCGTAGCCCAATCCGAACAGCTCGTTGGCCTCGATCACCTCCAAGCCCTTGTTCATCAGCGTGGAGGAGTCCACCGTGATCTTGGGCCCCATGCTCCATGTGGGATGGGCCAATGCGTGCTCCACCGTCACATCGGCCAACTCACTGCGACTGCGACCCCTGAAAGGTCCGCCGCTGGCGGTGAGCACGATGCGGTGCACGCGTTTCATTCCCGTTTCAGAGGCCATTCCCGCGTCGGAGGTGAACACATCGTTGGCCCGTAAGCACTGGTGGACAGCGCAGTGCTCGCTGTCCACCGGAAGGAGTTCGGCGCCGGGAGTCTGGCGGGCCCTCTGGACAACTGGGCCGGCGGCAATCAGCGACTCCTTGTTGGCCAGAGCCAAGCGCCGGCCCGCCTCGAGGGCGGCCAGGGTCACCGGCAGACCGGCGAATCCGACAACCCCGTTCACCACCACTTCTCCCATCGCGGCCGCTTCGGCCAAGGCAGAAGCACCGCTCGCCACGGAAGTCCCCGGCAGCGCCTCTTGAACCTCAGGCACCCGTTCGAAGTCGCCCACTACCACCAATCGGGGTTGAAACTCCTGGGCTTGGGCCACCAACTGGTCGACGGAGCGGCCGGCACCCAATGCCACTACGTCCCAGGCGCCGGGCTCGGCCCGCACCACATCCAGCGTCTGGACTCCGATCGAGCCGGTGGAACCAAGCAGAGACAGAGAGGTCATGAGCGAATCGCGTCGGTATCGCCCGGTGGCTCAGATCACATCCAGCATCAGGGCGGTGAAGTAGGTGGCTGGCAGCACAAAGAGGAGAGCGTCGATCCGGTCCAACATCCCTCCGTGGCCGGGCAGCAGCGAGCCCATGTCCTTGATGCCGATATCTCGCTTGATGGCCGACTCCATGAGATCGGCCAGCGGCGCCACCACGGCAACCACGATTCCCAGGATCACCCCGTCGGAACGCGATCCAGACCCATCTCCGAAAGGACCGATCTCCAGGATGGAGATGAACACCAACGCAGCCGCGATGGTGAGGATGGTGCCGCCGATCAGACCCTCCACCGTCTTGTTGGGACTGGCCTTTGACAGCGGAGTGCGGCCTGCGGCCCGCCCAACGGCGTATGCGCCCACATCGTGGGCCACGGTCAATATCAGTGCGCTCAGCACCAGTTCGGCGCCGTCGGGCATGTCCAGCAGGAGTCCGCCGAAGGCCCCGGTCACCCCGATGTAGGTGATCCCCAGCAGGGTTACCCCGAGGTTGGCCAGGACCCGGTTGCCGCCCACTCCGCCCAGATACCACAGCCCCGAGCCGAACAGGGCGAATACCAACACCAGCACGATGCCGTCGGTACCTCGCCAGTAGGCAGCCAGCGGCATGGCCACCACTGCGGCAAACCCCACCAGCGCCGGAGGTTGATAGCCCGCATGGCGCATGGTGGTGAACCACTCCGCGGCGGCAATCAAGAGCGCAATGACAAGGATCGCGAGCGTGACCTCCTCGCCTAGGGCAATGGCGCCCAAGACGATTCCGCCCAGCACCAGACCAACCACGAGAGCGGTCATGGTGTTGCCGTTTCGAGAAGATGTCCGGCCATCACCCATTGCCGGAGACGGCGGCATCAACGGAGAGTCCCGGGTCTCGACCATCCCCGAGGCAATCGGAGACTCAGAAACATCCAAGGACAAGACCTCGTCTACCCGGTCTACGGAGGGGAACTCCACTGCCTCAGTGGGCACTGGATCTTCGAAAACGCTCGCCTCTTCCGGAGCGTGGCTGACGTCTTCTGGACCGGACAGGTCGGCAAAGGAGTCCTCCGCCGCATCGTCGCGCCAGCGGGGAGCAGCATCGGTGAGACTGTCCCAATCCTCCTCCGGCTCTGATTCCGCATCGTCGGGCTCATCCCAGCGAGGCAGATCAGCGTCATCTTCTTCTTCGTCGAAGAGAGACGTCAGATCATCCAAGAAGCCAGCCTGCTCGTCGTCGGGCGGCTCTCCAGACGGGTCGTTGGGTTTTTGGAAAGGATTGTCTTCGTCCACTGCCCCTCCAGTTATTCAGACAGTTTAGATTTCCAGCAGCTCTTGTTCTTTGACGCTCAAGGCATCATTGATGAGCTGCTCATGATCGTGGGTTAGCTGGTCAAGGTCTTTCTCGGCCCGAGCAGCGATGTCCTCGGAAACGTCGCCAGCTTTACTGAGCTGATCAACCTCATGGCGCCCGCTGCGGCGGGTGTTGCGAATCGCCACCCGCCCCTCTTCTGCCATCTGTTTGACCAGCCGTACCAGCTCGCGGCGGCGCTCCTCGGTCAGCGGTGGGAATGTCAGTCTCACCACGTTGCCGTCATTGCTCGGGTTGAGCCCGAGATCAGCCTGAATGATGGCCCGCTCGATTGCGGCGATCGAGCCTTTGTCGAATGGGGAGATCACCAGAAGCTGCGCCTCGGGAACACTGAAGCTGGCAAGCTGCTGGAGCGGCACTTCAGTGCCGTAGTATTCCACGATAAACCTCTCAAACAGCGCCGGAGATGCCCGCCCAGTCCTGACGGAGGCGAACTGCTGTCGGGTGTGGTGAACCGCAGAGTCCATTCGCCCCCCGGCCTCCTCCAGCACCAAGTCGGTCAGCTCATTGCCGGTGGTCATCCCACTCGCATCCTTGAACGACTCCGGCCGCGCGGCAGGAGGACTTCAGAACCAGTCGTCATGACTTCGAGGTTGTCGGAAAACCCCTCACGACACCAGAGTACCGATCAGTTGGCCATCGAGTATGGCGCGTACGTTTCCCGGCTTCATGAGGTCGAAGACGACGATGGGCAATTTGTTGTCCATGCACAACGACACAGCGGTGCTGTCCATGGCCCTCAGACCCTGGGACAGCACATCCAAGTACTGCACCTCATCGAGCTTCTCGGCATCTGGGTCGATCCGGGGATCGGCGGTATAGACCCCATCGGTGCCACTGTGAGTTCCCTTCAACAACACGCCGGCCTCTATCTCCACTGCCCGCAGAGCAGCCGCGGTGTCGGTGGTGAAGAACGGGTTGCCGGTCCCGGCCGCAAAGATCACTACCCGGCCCTTCTCCAAGTGGCGAATGGCCCTGCGGCGGATATACGGCTCGGCCACTTGGGCCATGCCGATGGCCGTCTGTACCCGAGTGGGCTGATTGAGCCGCTCAAGCGTGTCCTGGAGGGCAAGGGCATTGATAACGGTGGCCAACATCCCCATGTAGTCGGCTTGAGCCCGGTCCATGCCCGCGCCCGCCCCGGTCATACCCCGCCAGATGTTTCCCCCTCCGACCACGACCGCCACGTCCACATCGAATTCAGCCCTGACTTTGACGATTTCGTCGGCGATTTGCGCGGCGATCTCGCCATCAATGCCATATCCGGCCTCTCCGGCAAATGCTTCGCCGGAGAGTTTCAGAACAATCCGGTCCCACCGGCCTGATCGCTTGACGCCGTCGGTGGTCATCGTGCAGCACTAACTGCCGATGGACGCCAACTCGAAACGGACAATCTCACCGTCACCCAAACGAGATTGTACGGTCTCCTTCTCTCCAAACATGCCCTGTTCCAGCAGGACGCGCTCGGCAAACCATGCCCGCAAGCGGCCGCCGACGATCTTTTCCCAAGCTTGCTCGGGCTTGCCCTCAGCTTTGGTCATCTCGGTGAGAGCGATTCGCTCCCGCTCAACTTCGTCGGGGTCAACGTCGTCGCGATGCAGCACCGAGGGCTTGGCAAAGGCAATGTGAAGAGCTACTTCGTGGGCCAGGTCTTGGCTCATGGCGCGGGCCTCTACCACCACAGCACTGGTCCCTCTGCCATCCTGAGTGTGGAGGTAGGTGTCCAGAATGTTGCCATCGGCAGCTTCGACCTTGACAACCTTGCCCAACTGGACGTTCTCCTTCTTGGCCAGACTGAGATCCTCGAGTGCGGCTTGGCGAGTCTCCACTGATTCTTCGCCCGAGGCCAGTACCAACTGAGCCAGCTCGTCGGCCAGGGCGGTGAAGTCTTCGGCCTTGGCCGAGAAGTCGGTCTCACAGCGAAGTTCGACAATGGCAGCGGCATTGCCGTCCACCGCCAAGGCCACCGCGCCCTGATCGCTGACCCGCTCAGCCCGAGCGGCTGCTTTGGCGATGCCCTTCTCGCGCAGCCATTGGGTGGCGGCCTCCATGTCGCCGTCGCTTTCGGTGAGGGCGCGCTTGCAATCCATCATTCCGGCGCCAGTGGCCTGGCGCAGCGCCTTGACGTCTTGGGCGGTAAACGAACTCACGCTTGCTCCTGGAGATCGGTTTGCTCGGCTTCGACAGTTGCCTCCGCCGCCTCGGGGGGAGCCTCTTGGACCTCAGCCTCGGGGGCCTCGGGGGGAGCCTCTTGGACCTCAGCCTCGGGGGCCTCGGGGGGAGCCTCTTGGACCTCAGCCTCGGGGGCAGCCTCTTGGACCTCAGCCTCCGCCGCCTCGGGGGCAGCCTCGGCGGTTGGCTTGTCTTCGACTACGGCCTCGGGCTGAGGAGCATCAGTATCAGGCTGGGTTTTGGCAACGTTTTTTCCCTGGGCGATGAAGCGGCCCTCAAGAACGGCGTCGCTGATAATCCGACACATCAGCTCGCCAGAGCGGATGGCGTCGTCATTGCCGGGAATGACGTACTGGATCACATCGGGATCGCAATTGGTGTCCACCACTGCGATCACCGGGAGCTTCAACTTGTTCGCCTCGGCCACGGCGATGTGCTCCTTTTTGGTATCCAGAACGAACACCGCATCGGGGGGCCGGGTCAGATCTCGGATGCCGTTGAGGTTCCGCTCCAATTTCGCCAGTTCCCGGGAAATCAGAAGGGCCTCCTTCTTGGGCATAACGTCCAGTTCGCCCGAGCTGCGCATGCGCTGGAACTCCTTCATCTTGCCCATGCGCTTGGAGATGGTCTCGAAATTGGTCAGGAGACCACCCAGCCACCGCTCGTTCACATAAGGCATCCCCACACGCTCTGCGTAACTCTGCACGCTGTCTTGGGCCTGCTTCTTGGTGCCCACAAACAGGACTTGACCCCCTCCGGCCACGAGGTCGCGTACATAAGTGTAGGCAGCCTCAATGCGGGCAAGCGTCTGTGTCAGGTCGATGATGTAGATGCCGTTGCGCTCACCGAAAATGAAGCGCTGCATCTTGGGATTCCAACGGCGAGTCTGGTGTCCGAAGTGGACTCCGGCATCCAGCAGTTGGCGCATCGTCACGACTGGCGCCATGGCTTTTCTCCTCTCCCAGCGGTTCAGCGAAACCCGGGGTCAGCACCAATTGGCGACCGTGGGATGCCCCGGGCGGTAATTTCTTCGGCCGGGAACTGCTTCCAGGCCGGGGTACACGATAGCCGAGCCACAAGACTTATCCATAAGCAGGAAGCCGACTTCGACCGCGGGGCTCAAGGTGCGGCACCAGCCGCACCCTTCCGGCGGTCAACACCAACGCCGGGTCGAGATAGCGGTCTCCGTGTCGGATGCTGAAAAAGAACCGCTCAGAGGTGGTGCCCAGCTCCTGGCCGAGCGCCACCCATTCGCCCTCTTCGACGGCAATCCAACCCAGATACCCGTAGGAGGTGCGTAGCCCGTCGCGGTGGAGCACGGTCACAAACCGGTTGTGAACCACCGATCCGGCGAACACCACCTCCCCCTCCGCCGACGCCCGAACCGGCAATCCAGGCTCGGGGTCGTACTCCAAGCCCCTGTTGCCCGGTGCCCCCACATGCGCCGGAGGTCGGAACGGATCGATCACTTCTGCTTCCACCGGAGACCGATACACCAAGGAGTGCTCCACCACCTCCTGGCTCTGAGTGACAGATTCCTGAGCAACGTGCGGTGGGCTCTGAGCGACTGGTGGGCCGGGTTGCAGCGTCAGCCAGGCCGATACCGCGGCAGCCGCCAACCCGCCGATGCGCATTCCCAGCACCATGACATCCCCTCGATCTTCTGAAGTCGGGGGGAGGCGAGCTCAGGCTATCGGCAAACCGGGGCAGTCAGGCTCTCGGGTGGCTGTCCTCCACTACTCTGCGGAGCCGGTCCCGGCTGACATGGGTGTAGATCTGAGTAGATCCCAGATCCGAGTGGCCCAATAGTTCCTGCACTTGCCGGAGGTCGGCCCCCCCGTCAAGGAGGTGGGTGGCGAAGGTGTGGCGCAGAGCATGGGGGTTGGTCTGCGTGCTGGCTGCCCGATTAACCAGCCGGCGCACTCCTTGGGTGTTCAGCGGCCGCCCAGACAGGTTCACGAACACGGCATCACCGGCTGTGGAGGGATCAGCCATTTCCCTCCGGCCATTGGCCAGCCACTCCTCCAGAGCGAGGGCCGCCGGCTCGCTCAGCGGCACGATCCGCTGCTTCGATCCCTTGCCGTTCACGGTGAGGCGCTGACGATCCAAATCGACGTCGCCCACTCGGATGGCGCACACCTCGCTGACCCGGAGGCCGCTGCCATAGAGCAGTTCCAAGACCGCGACATCGCGTTGGCGCCGAGCGCTGCTGTCGTCGGCCAATGCAGCTCGTGGCTTGTCCAACAAGGCACCCAATTCCTCAGAGCGCAGCACCCGCGGTAGATATCGCTCTTGAGATGGTGTCATCGCACCGATCGTGGGGTCGGCGGCCACCCGGCCAGTGCGTTCCGCCCAGCGAAAATAGCGGCGTAGGGCACTGGCTTTTCGGGCCACCGTTTTCCGGGCGTAGCCCTCCGTGCTCAGGTAGGCCAGATACCTGCGGATCATGCGGAGGTCGACACTTTCAGGACCTGTTTCCCCCCCAGCAGCCGTGCTGGAGCTGACTTCAGTGTTTGCCAGCCAATTGGAGAACGCGGCGACTTCACGGCGGTACATCGCCGTGGTGTCTTCGTTGACCGAAGCGGTCGACGCGGCAAAGGCGTCCAGATCCCACCCCATCAACTCTCAAGACTACGGGTTCTTTGCTATCTCACCGAGGAATGCCCACCCGCTCAATCCAACGTCCTGAGACTGCTATCCAACCTGCCGCCCGCAACTCCTCCACCGCTCCGGCCACTTGCACCATGGGCAAAGCAGTCCGACTCTTGATCTGCTCGGCATCCGCGGGCTGCCAGCCCAGTGCATCCAGCACCTGCCGGCCGATGGGACCGGGTTCGGGGCGGGAGTCCAAGCGGGATGTCTCCGCACCGGACAAACCCAAGGCCAGCAGAACATCGTCGGCGTCGCGGCAAGGAGCGCAGCCGTCGGCCAACAGCTCTAGACATCCGCCTGATGCGGAACTGCGAACCGGTCCGGGAACGGCCAAGACAGCCCGATCCCGGGCTGCGGCTTCGGCCACCGTGTGCATAGCTCCTCCAGAGGCATGGGACTCCACCACCACAACCACATCGGCGAGGGCGGCAATGATGCGATTGCGAGCCGGAAACCGCCATCGTTCGGGCGGTGCTCCCACTGGCGCCTCCCCCAACAGCACACCCTGCTCGGCCACCACCCGCCAAAGGGCTCGGTTGCGCTCGGGGTATACCCTGTCGAGACCGTTTCCCACCACCGCGATGGGTGGAGCAGCTTTGGCCTCCAGAACGCCGGCATGGGCGGCAGCATCGATGCCCAAGGCCAAACCAGAGACGACGCCCACACCGGCTGAGGCCAAGTCTCGGCCCAATTCAAACGCCACATCGCTGCCATAGCGGGTACATCGGCGAGTGCCGACGATGGCCACGCGGGGACCGTCAACCACCTGGGGATCGCCAGTGTGGAACACGACCGCGGGCGGGTCTATGTCCCAAGACAAAGCGGACGGATATCCGGGAGTGCCCAAGGCAGCCACCCCCACGCCGTGCTTTCGGTGTTGTGCCCACAACTGGGCCACATCGAGACCAGCAGCGGTGCGGTGCCACTGCTCGTACAGTTCCCGTTTGCCGGCCACCCGCAACAGCTCAGGAGGTGGCGATCCCAGCAGTCGGGCCCACACTTCGGCCGGGCTTCCCGCAGACAGCAGCGCCCGCAGTCGGGCCGGTCCCACTGCGGGCAGAGAGGCCAAGGCCACAAGCCATGCCTCTACCGGCAACTCTCCGGCACCCTCGGCAATGTCCTCCGCGGCGAAGTCCTCCGCGGCCAGGTGCCCACTGGTGGGCATCGGCGAGTCACCAGGGGTCACCGACCCAATGCTCGACAAGGCTCGGTCACCGGGCATTGGCAAGACTCCAGGGATCGTGGGCCACGGTGACCGGTTCGGTGCGCATGAACAGCGCCTGCGCCACGATGCCCCCAGTGAGCGGGGGTTCCTGCCCAGCCAAGTCGGCCATGGTCAGGGCGACCCGCCGGACCCGCTGGAACCCTCGAGCGGTGAGACGGCCATCTGCGATGGCGTTGCTGAACAGGCCTTTGGCCTCTGGGTCGAGCGGAGCGAACTCTTCCAAGGCGTCGTCGGGCAATTCGCTGTTGGATGCCACCCCGCGGTCGCGCGCAACCACTCGGACCCGGTCCACCCTGGCCCTCACCTCGGCCGAAGACTCCCCTGGTGGCGCGTCGAACAGGTCGCTGACCTCCGGCCGGCCGACATGGATTCTCAGGTCGAAGCGGTCCAGCAACGGCCCGCTCAACCGCCGGGCATAGCGCAATCGGGCCAGGGGCGTACACCGGCACATGCCGGGCTGTCCCAGTTCCCCGCACGGGCACGGGTTCATCGCCCCCACTAGAAGGAATCGAGCAGGAAACGACGCCACCGCCGCGGCGCGGTTGACTCGGATGACCCCTTCCTCGAGGGGCTGGCGCAGCGCATCCAGAGCCTGGGGACCGAACTCTCCCATCTCATCCAAGAACAGCACGCCGCCATGGGCGCAGCTGATGGCACCGGGGCGAAGCATCCTGCTCCCGCCCCCTACCAAGGCGATCATTGAAGCAGAGTGATGGGGCGCTTGCCAGGGAGCTCGCCGTATCAGTCCCGAGGAGGGCAGGTTCAATCCGACGGCCGAGTGCACCATGGTGGCTTCGATGGCAGTGGCCTCGTCTAACGGCGGCAGAAGTCCGGGAAGCCGCCGGGCCAACATCGTCTTGCCTGCGCCCGGAGGACCGATCATCAACAGGTGATGTCCGCCTGCCGCGGCCACTTCCAAGCCCAAGCGCGCCATGTGCTGACCTCTCACGTCAGCCAGGTCTGCGATTTCATCCAGCGGATTCGCCGACCCCGGCTCGGGTGGATCAGGCCATGCTTCTTCTCCTCGGATTGCCGAGATGAGCTCGCTAAGGGTGGCCGGCGACCGGATCACCGGACCTTTGGCCAAGGCAGCCTCTGCGGCGCTCTCGGGAGCGACTACCACTTTGGCAGTATTCAAACAGCGAACTTGGGGCAGTACCCCGGGTACCGCTCGAAGCCTGCCATCGAGCCCCAGTTCGGCCAGGAAGGCCGTGTCGGCCAAGCTTTCAGCAGAAAGCTGTTCATCGGCCACCAACACCCCCATGGCGATGGCCAGATCAAGCCCAGGACCTTCTTTGCGGATCCCCGAAGGGGCCAAGTTGACGGTTATCCGCCCCGGTGGCCAATTGACCCCGCTGGAGAGCAGGGCAGCTCGAACCCGATCACGAGCCTCCCGACAAGCGGCATCGGGCAGGCCCACCACGGTGAACGTCGGGAGGCCCATAGAGACATGGACCTCCACCGAAACCGGATGTCCGGTGATTCCGGCGAGGACAGAGGCGGGAATGGTGGCAAGCACTTTCGGTGCTTTCTCGAGGACGATTCCTCGTGCCGGGAAGGTGGCCCGAAGCGCTGGCCACACGCGCTCCCACGACCATACCGGCTTGGGGTGACAACTGCTCCCTCTCGACAGGGGCGAGGGGTCGAAAACCTCTCAGAGGACTTCGTTGATGTAGCGGAGCACCGCGTCGATCTCGCCAGCAGTCAAGAGCCCGCCGAAGGCGGGCATGCGATCGCGGCCCTCCGACACCACTGCGACCGCGTCGCCAGGGTCGGGATACGCCTGCAACAGCCGGCCTCCGGTCAACTGCGGACCATTGCGAGTACCACCCCCAGAGGCGCCATGACATGACGAGCAGCGATCGCTGTACACCGAACGGCCCTCAACCAAGACAGGGTCGGGAGTTCCATCTGGCCCCGCCTCTACTTCAGGTGAAGTGCCCGACGCGCAGCCCGCGGCAATGGCAATGCACAGCGATAGTGCAGCCAACCGGAAACCACGAACTTCCCTGTCTTCCACCCTGGGGACGATACTGAGGGTCATGGGCTTCGACCCCACACGAAAGCAGCGACGCACCCGGTTCGACTACTGGTATGTGGCCGTCGGGCTGTTGGTTTGCATCGGGCTGATTTTGTGGGCCGTGCTGGGATGAGGCTGGATTAGAACGCCCCTTCGATCACCCGCAGCTCGCGGCCCATTACTTCGGCAACGTCGAATCGAAGCTGCACCGGTCCCGAGCGCTCCTGCTCGGACAGCCACTGGACAGCCAACCGGCGTATCCGCCGCTGCTTCTGCCATCCGACAGCCTCGGCGGGAGAGCCGAAGGCCAGCGACGACCGGGTCTTGACCTCGCACACGGCAACAATCGGCCCCCGCCTCACGATCACATCCAACTCTCCGTGTCGACACCGCCAGTTGCGCTCGAGAACCTCGAACCCATGGCGGCGATACCATCGAGCCACGCGGTCTTCGCCCCAGCGACCCAGCGCCTGTCGGTATGCCATGCCCCCACGCTAGGAGGCAGGTGTGACAGTTGGATCGGAGGGGTGCTAGAAGCGCTTCTCCTTGACCCGGGCGGCCCGGCCGATGCGATCGCGCAGGTAGTAGAGCTTGGCCCGGCGCACATCGCCCCGGGTGCCGATCTCGATCTTGGCAATGATGGGTGAGTGAACGGGGAATGTGCGCTCCACTCCCACGCCGAAGCTCACCTTTCGAACGGTGAAGGTCTCCCGGATTCCGCTGCCCTGTCGCCGGATGACCACTCCCTCGAATATCTGGACTCGCTCGCGGTTGCCCTCCACCACCCGGACATGCACTTTGACTGTGTCGCCGGAACTGAATTCGGGAATGTCGGAGCGTCTTGTGTCGCGATCGACGATGTCGGTGGGATTCATGGCACGCCTCTTGTGAGTACTTCAGCGCCCATCTCAAGCTTTGGGGCGCAAGAGAAAATCATACCCGCCTTGATCAAGCGAGGCCGAACTCTTCCAAAAGCGCCTGCTCCGCGTCGGTCAAACCACCACGGGCAACAATCAGGTCTGGCCGCATGGCCACCGTTCGGGCCAGAGACTGCGCTTTCCGCCAGCGGTCCACGCGACCGTGATCTCCCGACCGCAGCACTTCGGGCACCGTCCAGCCCCGAAACTCAGCAGGCCGGGTGTAGTGGGGGTACTCCAACAGGCCATCGCTGAACGACTCGTCGGCGGCCGACATCTCGTTGCCCAGAACGCCGGGAACCAGCCGGCCCACCGCCTCGATGACCGCCATCGCCCCGACTTCGCCGCCGGCCAGCACGAAGTCTCCCAAGGACAGCTCCCCGTCCACGAGGTGGTCCCGAACTCTCTGGTCTACCCCCTCATAGCGACCACATAGCAGCGAGAAACCGCCCCCAGAGACCAGCTCCTGGGCGACGACCTGGTCAAACCGCCGTCCAGCCGGCCCCAGAAGTAACAAGGGTCTAGGCGGGCTGGCCAGCTCTACCGAGTTGAACAGGGGCTCCGGCATCATCACCATCCCCGCACCGCCGCCGAAGGGGGAATCGTCAACCGAGCGGTGGGGATCGCCCGCACCCGCTCTGAGGTCATGAACACGCACTTCAAGCCGACCCTGATCCACCGCCCTCCCGATCACTCCGTAGCCCAAGAACACCTCGAACATTGACGGGAAGATGGTGAAAACGTCGACTCTCATGTCTCGTCGAACAAACCGTCTGGCCCATCAACAATCAATCGATCCCCGGTTTGCTCCAGCAAGAAGGTGAGGGGTACCAAAGCACCGGACTCCAAAACCAGCAGGTCGCTGGCCGGATTGGCTTGCACTGCTTCAACCCGGCCTCGCTCTGTACCGTCGGTTTCGCACACTGTCATGCCAATCAGCTCATGGACCCATAGCTCATCGGGATCGGATATGGGCTCCGCCTTCAGCAGTAGGCCTCGCAAGGTCTCAGCGGTACTCCGGTCGCTGATCTCGGAGAACTGCACAATCCAGCGCTGCTGAAAGGGCCGGGCCTCTGCCACGGTGAGCTCACCGAAGTCAGCGCAGAGCACGGCCCCGACTTCCAGTCGCTCAAGGCGGTTGGTCCACAACGTGACCACGACCTCTCCCCGGATTCCATGAGCCCGGTCGACGCGGCCGATCTCCAGCAGAAGGGGTGCCTGGGGACGGTCAGTCGACGAATTCGACGTCGATGGGGCTGCCATCTTTGCTGGCCGCGGCCCGCACGATGGTTCGAATGGAGTTGGCCACCCGGCCCCTGCGACCGATGACCCGGCCCATGTCCCCCTCGGCCACTGTGACCTCCAGCGAGACCGAACCCTGTCGTTCGACTACTTCCACTTCAACATCGTCGGGGTTCTCCACCACCGACTTGACCAGGAATTCCAGAACGGTTCGAGCAGTGGGGACTTCGATGGTGTTGATGTCGCCATCGTCATCGAAATCATCATCCTCGTAATCGTCGCGGTAGTCGTCGTCCTCGTAGTCCTGGTCTTCGGCACCAAAGTCGGTGTCGCTCACAATTCACCGTCCTCGGTTTTTTCGGCGTCCTGTTCAGAGTCTTCGGCTGATTCGGCCTCCGATGCAGTGTCATCTGCATCCACCGATTCGGTCTCAGAATCCTCAGCCGCCTCCACTGGCTCGACCTCTGATGCAGCCTCAGCGGGCTCGGCTTCAGCGGGTGCAGCTTCAGAATCCTCCGCCGATGCGGCCTTCGTCACTGTCGTAGGAGCAACCTTCGCCGGTCCGGCTTCACCGGTGAACTCTTCCCACGCGCCGGAGATGACCAGCAGCTTCTGCACCCGCTCGCTGGGTTGAGCGCCATGGCGAAGCCAGTGCAATGCCCGCTCATTGTCGATCTCAACCAAGGACGGCTCTTGGCGGGGGTTATAGGTGCCCACAATCTCGATAAATCGCCCGTTGCGGGCTTTGCGGGAATCGGCGGCCACCACACGGTACGTGGGCTGCTTCTTCTTGCCCATCCGCATCAGCCGGAGTCTTACTGCCACAAGTCGGTCAGCCCTTCTGTCTTCCTGGGTCCATTGGGCGTCCTGAGCCCGATTGTCCCGTCATCAGTGCCAGTGCAAGCACGAACCGGCGCCGACCGCCGGAATGGGAAAACTCTACCCGCCGAAAATCTCTATGGGCTACCTCAGGGAGGAGAGATCGAATTCCCCGTCTTCCAGGCCCGGTAAGGTCAACTTGGACTTGCCCGTCTTCTTCTGCTGGCCGCCCGGCGGCGTCACACGACTGCCCTTTCGGCCCTTCTTGGGCTTCTTTCGGCCCGAACCGGGGCCTTTGCTCCCCATCCGCTTCATCATCCGCTGCACCTCGCTGAACTGCCGCAAGAGCTGGGAGACCTCCGAGGGGCGGGTACCTGAACCAGCGGCGATCCTCTGACGGCGTGAACCGTCGATCATCCGGGGCGCGGCCCGCTCCTCGGGGGTCATCGAGCAGATGATGGCTTCAACTTGGGCGATTCGATCATCCTCGATCTCGGCTTTGCGCAATTCCTGGGGCGCACCGGGAAGCATCCCTACCAGATTCTGGAGCGAGCCCATCTTCTTGAGCTGGCGCATCTGCTCCAAGAAGTCCTCCAGGGTGAACTCTCCCTCCAGCAGTTTGGCGGCAGCCGTCTCGGCTTCGGCCTCCTCATATACCTGTTCGGCCTTCTCGACCAGGGTGAGCACATCGCCCATACCGAGAATCCGGCTGGCCACCCGGTCGGGATGGAACAGCTCGAACTCGTCGATCTTCTCGCCAGTGGAGGAGAAGGCGATGGGCCGGCCGACTACTTCCTTCACCGACAGCGCCGCACCGCCGCGAGCGTCGCCGTCCACTTTGGTGAGGATCACCCCGTCGAGCTCAAGAGCAGCGTGGAACGACTCGGCAGTAGCCACCGCGTCCTGGCCGGTCATGGCGTCGACCACGAGGAAGGTGTAGTGGGGATCGATGGCGTCGGATATCCGCCCGATCTGGTCCATCATCTCGTCATCGATGGCCAGTCGACCGGCGGTGTCGCAGATCACCACGTCCCGGCTGGAAGCCACCGCCTCAGCCACACCCTGCCGGGCCACAGCAATCGGATCGGAGGGCTCGCTGTACACCGGAACCTCGATGGAAGCGCCCAGGGTGCGGAGCTGCTCAACCGCGGCAGGCCGCTGCAAGTCGGCCCCCACCAACATGGGGTTGCGGCCCTGCTGTTTGAACCAGGAGGCCAGTTTGGCTGCGTTGGTGGTCTTGCCCGAACCCTGAAGTCCGGCCAAGAGCACCACCGTGGGGGGTTTGGCCGGATGGGAGATCTCCAGCGTCTCACCACCCAAGGCAGCGATCAGCTCCTCATGGACGAACTTGATCACCTGCTGAACCGGGTTGAGGGCCTTGTGAACCTCGGCCCCCACGCACCGCTCGCGGACCCGGTCTTGGAAGCCGCGGACCACATGGAGGTTGACATCGGCGTCCAATAGAGCCAAACGGATCTCGCGCAGCACCTCGTCGACATCACTCTCCCGCAGGGTCCCCAGACCCCGCATGCGCTTGAAAATGCCCTCGAACCGGTTGCTCAGCGTGTCGAACATGGGCTGCCCAGACTACGCGCTAGCAGTGCGGGTTAGACATCCGACGGGAGGGGAAGCGCTAGGAAAACAGGGCCTCGACAAACTCGTCGGCGTCGAATTCCACCAAATCGTCGATTCCCTCCCCCAGACCGACCAGCTTCACCGGGATCTCCAATTCGTCTTGAACCGCCAAGACGATGCCGCCCTTGGCTGACCCGTCGAGTTTGGTGAGCACCACGCCGGTCAGCTCAGCCGACTCGGTGAAGCGGCGAGCCTGGGCTAGACCGTTCTGGCCGGTGCTGGCGTCGATCACCAACAGCACCTCGGTAACCGTTCCCGGCCCCTTGCCGGCCACTCGGTAGATCTTGGACAGTTCCTCCATCAAGTTGGTGCGGGTGTGCAGACGGCCGGCTGTATCGGCCAGAACCAGCGGCACTCCGGCCGCCGAGGCGTGTTCGATGGCGTCAAAGATAACCGAGCTGGGATCAGCCCCCTCCGCTCCCCGCACCAGTTGAGCACCCGACCGGTCGGCCCACAGGCCTAGCTGCTCGGCGGCCGCCGCTCGGAACGTGTCGCCGGCGGCAAGCACCGCATTGCGACCGCTTTGTGCCTCTCGAGCTGCCAACTTGCCGATGGTTGTGGTCTTGCCCACTCCGTTCACTCCCACAAACAACCACACCGCGGGGCTGCCATCGGTGCCCAACTCGAGATCATGGCCCCCCAGGCTCTCGGCCATCTGGGCCTTGAGCAGGGCCACGAGCTCCTCAGGATCGGTGATCTTCTCGGCCTTGGCCTGCTCTTTCAGCCGATCCAGCAGTGCAGTGGTGGTGCCAACACCGGTGTCGGCCAGGATCAACGCGTCCTCCAGCTCCTCCCAAGTTTCGTCGTCTATCCCTCGGGAGACCACCGAAGTCAAGAATCCCGAAAAAGTCCCCCGAGCGGTGGTCAACCGATCCCGAAGTCCCACCCGTACCCTTACTCCTCGTCGGGCTCTTCGAAGGATGGCCGAGAGCCGATGACCACGGTGAGATTGATGTGCTCGCCGTCGCGGACCACCTCCAGCTCCACTTCCGTTCCCGGAACACGGAACTGAACCTTGGCCGCCAACTCGGTGAACGTTGAAACCACCTCACCGTCGATCAGCACTATCAAATCCCCAGCCATCAACCCGGCTAGCTCGGCGGGAGTGTCGGGCGACACTTCCACCACCAGGGCACCCGGAAGGCCAATCTCCGGATCAGCTCCGTATACGCCCAGGTATCCCAGTTCGGTGCTCTCTCCGCTCAATATGCGCTGCGCGATGTTGAGGGCGATGTCAGAAGGGATGGCAAACCCCAACCCGATGTTCCCAAACGAACCGTCGGTCTGGATAAGCGTGTTCATTCCGATGACCTGACCGTTGCTATTGGCCAGGGCACCCCCTGAATTGCCCCGGTTTATGGGTGCATCGGTCTGGATCATCTCCACAAAGGCACTGTCGCCGGTTCCCTCTCTCACCGCTCGCCCCACCGCGCTCACGATCCCGGAAGTCACCGATTGCTGCAACCCGAACGGGCTTCCCACTGCCACGGCCAACTGTCCCACTTCGACGGTTGACCGGTCGGCAAAGACCGCGGGCGTCAGCGTCATGTCGGTATCGACCCTCACCAAACCCACATCAATGGCCGGTGCTGTGCCCACTACCACGCCCTCCGCCCGGACCCCGTCGGCAAATTGAACTCTCACCATCTCGGCCTCACCGAGAACGTGGGCGTTGGTGAGAATGAGGCCGGACGCGTCGTAGATGATCCCCGAGCCCTGTCCGTAAGTCGGAGCATCCTCGGGGATCTCCGACTCAAGGTCAGGGCTATCCGGGTTCAGATCAGGAGGCGCTGGGGATTCTTGATCCAATGCATCCACGTTCACCTCAATGAGCACTACCGAGGGAATGACAGCACGGGCCACCGCCACCACCGGATCGCCGAGCACCAAAGGAGCCTCCGATTGGCCCGAGTCAGAGGGTTCGCCGGACGACGGCGAGTCGGAGGGTGCCACGACCATCGGTGTCTGAAGCGGTGGCGATTCCTGTGGTGAGGCACTCACCACCTGCGGCCCGGAGACCACCACGATCTCAGGAGGAGGGGCATCCTGATTGAAGAAGACGCTGCCGACACCGATCCCGATGCCCACCAGCCCAAGTACGGCCAAGACCACCGACGTCACCAGCATGACCACTGCGGGATTGCGGGGTTGGCTCGACCGATCTCCTGTCGGCCCCCAAGACACCACCTCCACGGTGCGGGGGGTTGGCAAGTTTCTGGGCTGCTCGGCTGGGCCTTCCAGTTCCCACCCCAAGGGATCCCACTCCGACCGGGGATCGTCGGGCTCGTTGCTCATTTTGTGTGGTGAGTTTCCAGCGGCTCGTTACTCATCTTGAGTGGTGAGTCCTCAGCCTTGTTCGAGAAGTACCTTCGATTGTGAGGCTACCACCACTTTTTCGGAAAGCACCTTCGAGCTGCCCCCCGGCTTCATGGAAACGCCGTAGAGGCAATCGGCCGCTTCCATCGTGCGCTTTTGGTGGCTGACTATCAGCAACTGGGCATCTGCTCGGAACTCGTCGATGAGCTGAAGGAAGCGGTGCAGATTGACATCATCAAGAGCCGCCTCCACTTCGTCCATGACATAGAACGGCGAAGGACGGCTGCGGAACACCGCGAACAGAAAGGCCAGCGCGGTAAGCGAGCGCTCCCCTCCCGAAAGCAGGCTCAGGCGGCGGATGTTCTTGCCCGACGGTCGGGCCTCGATCTCCACCCCGGTGTCCAGCAGGGCGTCGGGCTGGGTGAGCCGCAGCTTGCCCTCGCCGCCGGGAAACAGCGTCTGGAACAGTTCGGAGAAGTTGCGCTCCACATCGGCATAGGCCGACGAGAACACGCTGACGATCTCCTCGTCGATCTTGCGAATGATCTTGCGGAGCTCTCGACGGCTTTGTCGAATATCGTCAATCTGGCCCTGGGTGAACTCATAGCGCTCCGAGAGTGCCTCGTATTCTTCCAGCGCCAACGGGTTCACAGGCCCCATAATGCGCAGCTCCTGCTCCAGAGCCCTGATCCGGTCGGAGGGAGCAACGCCCGGCTCCAAGGGAGGGCATTCCGCAGCCACAGCCTCGCCGGGTTCGCAGTCCAGCTCCCGGCGACAGCGGTCGACCGCCGCCTCCAGCCTGATCCCCGCCTCGGCCAACTCAATCTCGGCGCTGCGGTCCCGTTCTTGGCACTGTCCCAGCCGAGCCTCGGCCTGAGCCCGCTGGCTTCGCAGATCCTGAAGCCTTTGGGCCGCGGCCCGAGCTGCCTCTGATTCCTGCGCCCTTCGGCGGCGAAGGTCTTCAAGCTGGTGGTCTGCCTCTTGGACCCTCCGAGCCAATAGGTCTGTGAGTAGGTCGACGACAGCTAGCCGCAAGTCGACGGCCTCCCGTCGAGATGCAACTTCGGCGCGAGCTTGAGCCATCTCGCTCAACCGCCGCTCAATGTCATCTCGCTGTGTCGATAGCAGGCGGCGGCGCTCTTCCAACCCTGCGGCCCGTATTCGGTAGTCGGAGCGAAGGGTGCTCACGGTCTGGGACTTGTGAGACAACTCATCGCGTTCTCGGTTCATGCTCTCCACACGCGCCTGATGCTCGGCGATCCTGGCCTCGTGTTCGGGCAGTTCCTCTTGCAGCTCGCCAGCCCGACGCTGATCCTCGGCGATCCTGGCATCCAGTTCTCCACGTCGGGGGCCGAACGCAGCAATTCCCACTTCCACGTCGCGCAGCTCCCGTTCCACCGCGGCGGCTCGCCCCCGGGCAGTCTCCAGAGCCTCCGACTGGATCGATGCCGTCTGCCGAGCCTGGGCCGCTCGCTCCTCGGCCTCCTCTCGCCGGCGGTCGACAATCGCAAGATCTTGCTTGGCAGCGTCCTCTGCTTCAGATGCCCGCGCCAATGCCTGCTCGGCTTCTTCCAGCAAACCTCTGGTGGCCCCTGAGCGCCGAACTCCCACTCGCCATCCCGACGGGGAGAACCGGTCGCCCCGGCGGGTTACTACCACCGCGGAGGGATCGGCGACTGCCGCCGCAGCCGCCTGCTCACTGCTCTCCACCACCCCAACCGAGCCAACCAAGGCGTCGAGCAGCTGGTCCATGCCCGCTACCGAGGAATGCACGTGGGAGCGCAGAGGAACACCGACCGCCGGGGTCGCCGCGGCTGGACCCGATCCGCTCAGGGCCAAGACCGCCCCGCTCACATTGTCTGCTTCCAGGGTGGCTATGGCTCGCATGGCGACCTCGGTATCGGTGGCAACCACCGCGGCCACCGCTTCGCCCGCCGCAGCTTCAAAGGCCGCCTCCCACCCCCGATCGATGTCGACAACCTCGAGTAGCGTGCCCACCACACCATCGATGCCGGCCAGACGCTGGGCACCAGACTGATCGCGCGCCTCGTCCAAGGCGAGGGAGAGGGCTTCCCGCCGTGCCTCCCACGCATGGCGTTCGCCAACCGCTTCGGCGAGCACGGCTCTCTGATGCTCGCTCGCCGCTCGGGCCTCGTCTACCAACCGATCGGCACCGTCGAGCTCGTGTCGCTGGGACTGCTCAGCCTCTTCCATGCTCGTGGCCTCAGCCCAGCTTCGGTCCAGCTCCTCCACCAATGCCTGTTGACGTCCTTCCAACTCCTCAAGGTTCCGGCCCAGGCGGTCTGATTCCGCTTGATCCCGTTGGATCGACGCCTCCAAGATTCTCAACTCGCCTTTGATCCGAGGGGCATCCGGTGCCGATAACGGCAGGTTCTGGTCGCCCCACCGCTCGTCGAACAACAGACGAAGCTGTTCCAACTGCTGTTCGGCATCGGCCACAACGGCCTCATCGGGTGCCAATGCCGTCGCGGCGTCCTCAACTTCGCGCAGCTCTCTGCCCAGTCGGTTTGACTCGGCCTCCAATGTGGCCACCACATCCTCGTCCACGCCGGCATTTCGCTCCCGCTGCAAGCGCAGGCGGCGCTCCGACATCAGCGCCTCCATCCCTCGAAGCCGTTCGGTGAGCCCCTCGAAGCGCATCAGCGCGTCGCTGATGTCCTGCCCGTCAGTCGCTGACAATTGAGCTTCGGCCGCGGCCAAGTCTCGGTCTACGGCCTCCACCTGGACCGCCAGTTGCTCCATCTCGCGGCGATCGGCCGCCTGGTCCTGAGTCAGCTGGCGAACCCGCCGGCGAAGCTGGTCGATCTCCTGTCCCGCAAGATGGCGACGAAGACCGCCCAGTTCTGCCAGAAGGCCGCCGTGCCGCCGGGCCGCCTCGGCTTGACGCTCCAATGGCCGCAACTGGCGTCGAATCTCCCGCACCACATCGGATAGCCGGGTGAGGTTGGCCTCAGACGCGGCTAGCCGCCGTTCCGACTTCTCCTTGCGGCGGCGATACTTCAACACGCCCGCGGCCTCCTCGATGACGGCCCGACGGTCTTCAGGCCGGGCGCTCAGAACCCCTTCGATCTGGCGCTGGGAGACGATCACATGCTGCTGGCGGCCAACGCCGGAGTCGCTCAGCAGTTCCTGAATGTCGAGCAGCCGACAGGGAACTCCGTTGATGGCATACGTGCTGTCCCCACTCCGGAACAGCGTCCGAGTGATGGTGACCTCTTCGAATTCGATAGGCAGCAGACGCGAAGAGTTGTCGATGCTCAGCGACACTTCCGCCCGACCCAACGCCGCTCGAGAGGTAGTTCCCGCGAAGATGACGTCTTCCATCTTGGCCGAGCGCACCGACGTCGGGGCTTGGGCCCCCAGAGTCCAGGCCACCGCGTCGACCACGTTGGACTTGCCGCTGCCGTTGGGCCCGACGATTACCGTCACGCCGGGCTCGAATACCAGCGTGGTCGGATCGGCGAAAGACTTGAACCCCTTGAGCGTCAGCGCCTTCAAGAACACCTAATCGACCCTACCCAGCCCAAGGGCGCGATTTGTGGAACTACGCCGAGTTGGCTGAATGGAGGCGGCGGGTCAGATCTGGCACTGCTCGCAGTAGTACGTCCACCGGCGGCGGAAGCGGTACTTCTGGATCGGGCGATGACAGCGGGGGCAAGGCCGTCCGCCCTTGCCGGCCTGCTTGAACACGTTGAGGTACTCCTCGTAGCCGCCCGGCTTTCCGTGTACGTCCACGTAGAAGCCATCCTCCAAAGTCGCGCCCCGGTGTTTGGCCGCATCGTGCAAGGTTTCCACCATCGCCCGGTGCAATCGCCTGACCTCTTGAGGTCCCAAGGAGTTCGGCAGGCGGTCGAACCGCAAACCAGCTGCGAACAAGATCTCGTCTGAGTACATCTCACCCAGTCCAACCACCACGCGGTCATCGGTCAGCACGGCTTTCAGCTTGGCGTCTTGGGCCAAAAGGATCTCGCCGAACATCCGCCACGGCACCGGCTGTTCGAGGGGATCAATCCCCAGTCCCCCCAATTCGGGGACTTCCTCAATCAGCTTTTCGGCATTGGCCAAGAACAGGGTGGCATCGCCAGTTCCGTCTACCAGTCGAAGCTGCCCGCTCTTGGTGAAGGTGATCGCCACCGCGGTATTGGGCTCAATGCTGTCTCGGTTGGCGTGGCGTCGGAGCTGGCCTCCACTGCCCAGATGAGCAACCACCACATCCTCGCCGTCCAGACCCATAATCAAGTACAGCCCCCGACGGCGGACATTGGTGATCTTCATCTTCTCCAGCCGGGCCGCAAGCTTCTTTGCCCCTCCGGACCGCTTGGCGTGCCCGGTTTCGAAGACCTCCACAGACTTGATGCGAAGACCAGACAGTTCTCTGTCCAGGTCGCGGCGAATGGTCTCGATTTCGGGTAGTGCGATCATCGGATCACTCCTCGTAGTCCTTCTCCTTCTACCACTTCTGCTCCTGCCGAGATCACGGGGCTGCTCCAGAGACAGCGGCCACTTCATCATGGTCCAGGGTTTGCCAGGCCGAGGCAGCAGCGGCCTGCTCGGCTTGCTTTTTGGACCGACCTCGGCCTCGACCTCGTTCTTCGCCGCCCACATGCACAACGGCGAGGAACTGCTTGGCATGGTCGGGGCCCTTCTCCGTCAGGCGGTACTCCGGGGCATTTTGGCCGCTGCGGGCGCAGTACTCCTGCAACCTCGTCTTGAAATCCCTGATGCCCGGGCGTTCGGATGCCGCGGCGATGCGATCATCCAGCCATTCCCGAACCAACTCGATCAGTCTCTCCCACGGGGCGTCCAGATAGACCGCGCCGATCACCGCTTCCATGGCATCGGAGAGGATTGACAGCTTTTCCCGCCCCCCGGACGCCTCTTCACCGCGACCCAGGCGGAGGGCCTTTCCCAACTGCAACTCGACCGCGAGATCGGCCAAGGCTTCGGCTCGGACCACCTCGGCTCGCAACGGTGCCAGTTGGCCTTCGGCCATTTCGGGGTAGGCGGTGTAAATGTGGTCGGTTACCACCAAAGCCAAAACGGCATCACCCAAGAACTCCAGACGCTCGTTGGAAGAAGTCCCGGCATGGTCGGCACACCAGGATCGGTGGGTCAGCGCCTCGACGAGCAAGCTGGGCTGGGCGAATTGGTAGCCGAGGCGATCGGCTAGAGCAGCGATGTCGGATTCAGCGGTCAGGAGCTTCGGCTCAGGCGGCCGTGGACATAGTCGACGGCGTCTCGCACCGTCTTGAGATCCTCCAGGTCTTCGTCATCGATGCTGAAGCCAACAGTCCTCTCGCTCAACTCCTCTTCCAGGGTTTCCACGAGCTCGATGAGAGCAAGTGAATCGGCGTCGAGATCGTCGGCAAATGCCTGTCCTTCGGTGATCCGGTCCGGGGAAATCTCCAAGATGTCGGCCAGGCATTCAGTGACGAGGGTCAAAACCCCGTCGCGATCTAGCGGGCTCTGTTCGACATGGGTTTCGGATGGCACGGCATCTCCGGGGCGGTTAAGCAACTCGGCGCCCGACAAGTATACGCCAGCTTGTCCCTCTCCTTACCCACCAAGGACTGAGGGAATCCCTATTCGGAGGACAAAATCCGGCGCAATGAGCCCACAGTGTCGCGTTCGGCCAGTTCATGGGCCACTTCTATGGCATTGGCCAATGCCCTTGGGGACGATGCCCCATGGCTGATGATCGTGACACCCCTCACCCCGAGGAGGATGGCACCACCCACCGAATCAGGGTTGAACTTGTCGTAGAGCGGGGTCAGCGCGGGTGCCAGCATCTCGGCCCCCTGCCTGGCCTCGTCAGAGGAGTCGAACGCCTCCAACAGTGCGCTGATTAGTTGCTTGGCCACGCCCTCAGCGGTCTTGAGGGCGACGTTCCCGGTGAAACCGTCCGTGACGATCACATCCACCAGATCCTCCAGCAGATCCCGTCCTTCGACGTTGCCGGCGAACACCGCACCCGTCCGGGCTTGCCAGGTTTTGTCCTCCAACAACTCAAAGGCCTCCTTGACCAAGGGCGATCCTTTGCCGGCCTCCTCCCCGTTGGACAAGAGCCCGACTCGGGGCTCCGCAACCCCCCAGCGGTCGCGGCAGTACACCGCACCCATCTGGGCGAACTGCACCAGCCACTCCGCGCTGCACTCGGTGTTGGCACCCGAATCCAGCATCACGTTTGGCCAAGCACGGCCGGGAACGACGATCGGCGTGGCGATAGCGGGACGGGACACACCCCGGATACGCCCCATCCTCAACAGGGACGCCGCCATGGCTGCTCCGGTATTGCCACCGCTGACCATGGCAGAGGCGCGGCCATCGCGAACCGCCTCGGCTGCCCGCACCACAGAAGAGTCCTTCATCTTTCGCACGCTGGACGCCGCTTCGGCCCCCATGGAGATCACTTGCGACGCGGGAACCACCTCGAACTCGCCGTCATCGGGCAATTGCTCGGGTTGACCCACCAGCAACACGGGAATGCCCTGCTCAGCCGCGATTCGGACACCGGCCAACACCGACTGAGGGGCATTGTCGCCCCCCATTGCATCAACGGCAACGGGAAGCGATGTCAAAGGACCCTCCTCAAATTGCGAAATGGCAAATAGCGATATGGCAAATTGCGATGTGGCCAATTGGCGGTATGGAAGGGCTCAGGCCACTTCCATGGCTTCGCGGCCGGCGTACCACCCGCACACCCCGCACACCCGGTGCGGCCGCTTGACCGCTCCACAGCGGGGACACGTGCTCTGCGCTGGTGCCGATACTCGCCAAGCCGCGGCCCGGCGGCTTCGGCCCTTGGCCTTGGAAGTTTTCTTCTTGGGTACAGCCATCGAACGGTCCTAGGTGTGGAGAAAGAATGCCGCGCCGCGGATGAATCCGGCGCTGATGCGACTAATAAATCTACTGGCCCGTTTGCAGCGCGTCTAACGCAGCCCATCGGGGATCCTTGGGGCGATCATCGCCGGTGGGCTCGGGTTGGTTCATCGGGTAGTCATCAGGGGCCGGCCCGAGGCAGTCGTCCGAGCAGAGTGGGGCGATGGGCAGAGCGAGAACAAGGCAGTCGCGCACCATCGGGGTCAGGTCCACTTCTCCATCGTGAATCGGATAAGTCTCTTCATCGGTCGGGGCGCTGGCGTACATCTCCCGCAGATCCTGTTGCACTGTCTGCTCAATGGGCTCCAGACACCGCCGACATGACCCGCGCCATCCAGCATGAAGCGAGCCGCTCACTTCCAGACCGCTAATGGCGGACTCCAGATGGAGATGGAGATCAACCGGCCCGTGTACCACGGCGTCGGAGTTGGACAGGTCGTCGAAGTGGGCCTGGAGGGAGATCTCCCGTTGCGAGCCGGGACGGCGCAGCAATTCTGCCACCGGCACGACCAGCTGCCTCGACATGGTGCCTCCTCCCGCGGTTCAGCCCACGGTGTCTTGATCGAAAAAGCCGTCGTCGGGCTCTGGTTCCGGCTCGGAATCGTAGGCCCGAACCAGATCGGCAAGCGGGTCGCCTTGCAGCCGGGACCGGGCTTCCTTGACGGTATTCAAGATGCGCTCGAGGGCGTTTTCGAAACTACCCAATTTGGTATCGCAATAGTCCTCGGTCTCCAAGCGCAGTCTGCGGGCGGTGGCCTCGGCCTCCTCTACCATCCTCCGGGCCCGTTGTTCAGCCGCCTTGACTACCTCCGTACGCTGCACCATGGCCTCAGCCTGCGACCGGGCGGCCACCAAGATCTCGTCGCCCTCCCGGTGGACCCTCTTCAAAAAGTCCTCACGCTCCTTCAACAGCCAACGAGCTGCCCGCATCTCCTCGGGAAGACGGTTCAAGCAGCTCTGAAGCAGCTCGAGAACTTCGTCCTTGTTGATCATGGAAGAAGCCGACAGCGGCATGGGGCGGGCGGTATCCACCAGCTCAATTGCCCGTCGCAGCAGCAAGTCGAACTCGGGGTCCACAAACGTCCCGGCCACTGCCTGGTGGGTTGCAGATGTATTGGGATCGATGTCAGCCATCTTGGTACCTCTCGATCAAACGTTTGGCCACCGGTGCCGGGACCACGTCAGTCATCTCGATATCTCTCCATCAGTTGCTTGGCCACCGGAAGCGGGACCATGGAGTCAATTTGTTCTCCGAAGCGAGCCAGCTCGCGGATGAGCTTGGATGCCAGGAACGAATGCTTGCTGGCTGAGGGGATGAACAGCGTATGAACCCCGGAGATGGCCTGGTTCATCTGGGCCATCTGAAGCTCGTTCTCGAAGTCGGAAACCGCTCTGAGGCCCTTCACAATGAAGTCGACCCCTTCTTCTCGGGCCAGATCCACCACCAGGCTGGCGAACAGGGTGGTCCGAACATTGGGCAGGTGGGCGAAGCACTCATCCAACATCGATTGACGCTCTTCCAACTCGAACAGAGGAGTCTTCTGCGGATTGTGCACTGCGGCCACAATCACCTCCTCGAACAGACGCGCCGCGGTCTCCACGATTTCCATGTGCCCGTTGTGTATCGGGTCGAACGATCCGGGAAACAGGACGCGCGTCACGAAGGGTTCTCCTGGGGTCTGTCGTTGCTATTGCTGGCTTGCAATCACCACAACGGTACCCGCGTAGCGGCGCTGTTTGATGACATCCCAGCCGGATCCTGGAACCACAGCCTGATCAGACTCAGCCATCACCACATCGGCGGGAATCTGGGACAGCAGTTCTGGCCAGGCGTCGAATTGATAGGGAGGATCGCAGAGGGCCACGTCATAGCCATCACCGAGTCGGGGAAGCTCCTCCCATACATCGCCGGGCACCACTCGGCAGCGATCGTCGAACCCCGTGGCCTCGATGTTCGCCTGCAACGCGGCCAACGCCGCCGGTGCACACTCCACAAATGTTGCCGAGGCCGCGCCCCTCGATACGGCTTCCAATCCCAGAGCCCCTGATCCGGCAAAGAGGTCCAGAACAACAGCACCTTGCAGGTATCCCATGCTGTGCAAGGAATTGAACACGGCTTCGCGAACCCGACTGGTGGAGGGACGCACGTCTATGCCCTCTGGGGTGCTCAACCGACGGCCCCTGGCCTCCCCGGCGATGATGCGCAGCGTCATGGCTACTCGGGGGGGCGGGGTTCTCGGGCCATGGGAGTGATGAGTACTCCCTCGCCCAGCACGAACTCGCCAACTGACTCAAAGCCGTGGCGGCGATAGAAGCCCACGTTGGCCGGGTTGCTCGACTCCAGATAGGCCAACTCGCCCATTCGATCGCAGCGATTCAGCATTGGGGCCAGAACCTTGCCTCCGTGTCCCTGGCTCTGCTGGTCGGGAGACGTACCCAGCACGGCCAAGTACCAGTGGGGCTCAGACAGGCGGGCCTGGTGCATCTGGCCCAGAGCCTCCATCCGAGACGAGGCCAGCTCCCCCAAGAGCTCGGTCATCATGGCGACAAACGCCCTATGGCCATCTGACTCCCCGAGATCAGCCGCATCTGGCTCTGCTGACGAGTCATTCCCACTCCGAGGTGGCTGCCAGTAGGCCACGCAGCCATCGATCCGGGTGCCGTGCAGCTCAGAGCCGGGTGGCTGATGGTCGAGGGAGAACGCCCACCAGCGCCGCAGCGACTCCACCCGAGTGGCATTATCGGGAAACACCCATTTCATTAGCGGATCTTGCTCGAAGGCGTCGGCCCAGATAGCCGCGATCTGCTCCCGCCTCTCTAAGCCCATCCGCACAATTTCCAACACAGTGCCTCCCAAAAACTCAGCTCTTCATCAAGTAGTCGGCGTCGTCGTCCACCAGCAACAGCTCCACTTCGGCGTGCAGCTCGGCATGCCGTTGGAGGTCGGGGTCGTCGTCCAACATCTCCCCGGCTGCTTGACGAGCCCACACCACCCAATCCTTGTCCCTGCGCAACGAGGCCAGCTGCAAGTCGCTTCGGCCCTTTTGGCGCTCGCCCAAGATGGTGCCCTCCCCCCGTAATTCCAAATCGGCCTCGGCCAGCTCGAACCCGTTGGTGGTCTCCACCAGAGCCCGGAGCCGCTCAGCGGCAATCCCCACCGCGTCGGCAGCCAATAGGCAGCACCACGACTCGTGGGTACCCCGACCAACTCGACCTCTGAGCTGGTGAAGCTGCGCGATCCCGAAACGGTCGGCGTCCACGATCACCATGATGGTGGCGTTGGGCACATCCACCCCCACTTCGATCACGGTGGTGGCCACCAACACGTCGATGCCCCCGCTTCGGAATAGATCCATCACCGATTCCTTCTCCGCCGGGGTGAGCCGGCCGTGAAGCAGCCCAACCCGCAGTCCGGCTAGCTCATCGGCCTGAAGACGCTCGTAGGTCTCGGTAACCGACCGGGCTTCGATGCTGTCGGACTCCTCGATCAGCGGACACACCACATAGGCCTGTCGGCCCTGCCCGACTTCGTCTCTGACCTGCTCCCACACCTCGGCTTCCTCGGGCGCGGTCCGGGCCCATCGGGTGGCAATCGGGGTTCGCCCTGGGGGCATCTCATCCAGCGTGGACACGTCCAGGTCGCCGTACACGGTCATGGCTGCGGTTCGCGGTATAGGCGTGGCCGTCATCACCAGCACATCGGGAGAGGCCGCTTGGGAGCCTTTGGCCCGCAGCGCAGCCCGTTGCTCCACTCCGAACCGGTGCTGCTCATCCACCACCACGACGCCGAGAGAGGAGAAGTCCACCCCTTCCTGAATGAGGGAGTGGGTGCCGATCACGATGTCAATTGCTCCTGAGGCCAAGGACTCCTGGATGCGGGTCCGTTCGGCGCCCGCGGTCTGATTGGTAAGCAGCGCCACCCGCAGGGGCCGCTCCGCCAACAGAGAATCGGACGCGGGCACCACCACCCCGTCAAGCAGAGTCCGGACTCCCAAGTAGTGCTGGGTGGCCAGCACCTCGGTAGGTGCCATCAACGCGCCTTGGTGGCCGCCTTGCACCGCAGTGAGCATGGCTACCACTGCCACCACGGTCTTGCCCGCCCCCACGTCTCCCTGCAAGAGGCGGTGCATGGGCACCGGGCGAGCCAAGTCTGCCGTCACTTCGCCGATCACCCGCCGCTGGGCGCCGGTCAGGGGAAACCCCAGCGAGCTGGTGAACCGATCGACAAGCTCTCCGCTGGTGTCATGGCTGATGCCCACAGCCGACTGCTCCACTGCCCGTTTGCGCATGATCAGCTTGAGTTGGAGCCGGAGCAGCTCGTCGAACACCAGCCGATTCCGGGCGGCGTAGTGGACATCCATGGTCTCTGGGCGATGGATGCTGTCGATGGCCTGGTGGCGTCCGATCAAGCTGTGGCGAGTTCGCAGCGGTTCGGGAACCGGATCGCTGATGCCCCTCGGCTCGGAGCGTCGCAATGCCTCATCTACCCACCGCCGTATCTCCCGGGTCTGGAGTCCGGCCTTGCCCGACTGGGGGTACACCGGCACGATTCGCCCCGTCTCATCTCCGACAAGGTCGACAATGGGATTGGTCATCTGACCCTGGCCCCGATATCGGTCCAGCTTCCCAAAGACGACCACTTCCTGACCCTCGGAGAGCTGCTGAGCCCGCCACGGCTGGTTGAAGAAGACCAGGCTCAAGCGGCCCGTGTCATCGCTGACCGACACCCTGACCATCGAACGGCTGCCCCGGAGCTTCTTGGTGAACACGCTCTCCACTCGAGCCATCACCATGGCCTCCACACCGTCTTCCAGGTCGCAGATTGTCGCTTGGTTGGTGCGGTCGATGTAGCGACGGGGGTAATAGGTCAGAAGATCCAGCACCGATTCCACCTCGACCGCGGCCAGCGCCTTGGCTTTGGCTCGACCCACACCGCTCAGCACTTCGACGTTCATGGCCTTGAATTCGGCCATCGTCAGCGGAGGCCGATCGGCCACCTCCTGGTCAGAGCTGACCACCGATGACAGGGTCACTCCACCCCGAAATAGAACGGATAGAGCGGCTGGTTGCCCTCGTGGATCTCCACTTCCACCGCGGGATGGCGCTCGGCCAGCCAAGCGGCCACTTCGTCGACCTCCGCGGTCGTGGCATCGGCGCCGGAGATGACCGTGACCAGCTCATGGCTGTCATCGATGAGCTCGTCCAAGAGCCCGGTGGCCGCCTGAGCCGCGCTTGGGGCCACCACCCGCAGCCCGCTTCGATCCAGTCCCAGCCACTGGCCCGCGGCAATGGGTCCCAGCTCGCTCTCGGTGTCGCGCACCGCTTGCGTAATCTCCCCGGTCACCACGTCGGCGGCGGCTTCGGCCATGGCCGACAGATTCTGTTCAGCATCGGCCGACGGGTCGTAGGCCATCAAGGCGGCCAGGCCTTCGGCGATGCCCCGGGTGGGCACCACTCGCACGGTGGCGTCGGTGCATTCGTCCACCCGCTCGGCCACCGGCACGATGTTCTTGTTGTTGGGCAGCAACACGATCTCGGAAGCGTCGAGCTGCTCGACAGCCTGCATGAAATGCTCTGTGGAGGGATTCATGGTCTGGCCTCCGGCAATGACCGCTCGGACCCCCAGTGATTCGAAAATTCGGCGCACTCCTGTTCCCACCGATACCGCAACAACCGCGGTACGCACCGGCTCGCCGGCCACCGTGGTGACCGTGCCGCCGATCTCGGCCTCGGCCATCGACTCGATGTGTTCAACCTGCTCGAACAAATCAGTCACCCGAATTTCGAACGGGCGACCGACGCCGATGCCTGCCTCGATGCTGGCCCCGATGTCGTTGCTGTGGATGTGGCAGTTCCACAAGCCATCACCACCCACCACCACGATGGAATCACCCAAGGCCTCCCAGGCGGAACGGAAGTCGCCGATGCGGTCGTCGTCGGTCTCCAAGAAGAACATGACCTCATAGCGGGTGCCGTCGCCTTCGTCTACGGCGCCATGGGGGTCATCGGCCCCGGCTACCGCCGCGCCCACCCCCGCGGTTGGGTCCACCGGCGGCGGGTCGGGCAGCGGCCGGCCGTCCATCGCGGTGATCAGCGCATCCAGAAAGAGCAGAAACCCTGCTCCCCCGGCGTCAACCACATTGGCCCGGGCGAGTTGCGGCAACAGCTCCGGGGTGCGGTCCAGTGAGGCCCGCCCCGCCCGCTGGCATTCCTCCACCATTTGGACGAGACCGTCGACGCCCACCTCAACCGCCTCGGAGGCGGCTGTCGCCACATCCCGCACCACAGTCAGGATGGTTCCCTCCACCGGGGTGGATACTGCTTCGTCGGCCGCGGCCGAAGCCTTTTGCAGCGCCCCGGCCAACACCGGCGGATCGACATGGCCCGCGGCGGCCACCGCGTCGGCCAAGCCGCGCAAGATCTGCGACAGGATCACTCCAGAGTTGCCCCGTGCCCCCATGAGCGAACCGTGACTTATGGCGTGGCACACCTCGACCATGCCCTCACCAGCCGCAGACACCTCAGTAACCACCGTTTCCAGAGTGAGCGCCATATTGGTACCGGTGTCCCCATCGGGCACCGGGTACACGTTCAACTGGTTGATGACGTCCCGGTGCATGCCGAGGACGTCTCGGTACCGCTCCATCGCCGCCCGCAATCCATCGGCGCCCAGCCGGTTTGCCGTCATGCTCCGCGATGCTACCTAGTCGAGCCTGCCCGACTCGCGAACCGTCTGGACCAGCCATTACCCTGCCATAATCCCCGATCACTGTCAGAAAGAGTCCCTGTGCAGGGTGTGATCAAGGCATACGATCCCGCAACCGGTCTTGGCGTTGTGGTGCGAGACACCGACCTGGCCGAGTTCGACTTGGCTGCCGATGCGCTGGAGGGATCGGTGTTCCGGATGCTGCGCCAAGGCCAGCGAGTGCTGTTCGATCTGGATGAAGGGCAAGCCACCCGTCTGCGGTTGGGCTCAGAGGTAGACATGGGCACCCCATCGTTCCTCACCGCCGCCGGCGACCCGGAGCCCGCGTGAGCCCTTCGGTTGCCGACCAGCTAGGCGCTCGCTTCGGCTTGGACTCGGTAAACGTCCGGGCCGGGCTGACCCAAGACGAGCTGTTCGCCGCCGCCATCGCCGGAGATCGGGGCCGCACCCGCATCGATGGAGGCGAGCACGACCAGAAGGCGTTCGCCACCGCTTTGGGCACCGACGGGCCGCTGATCTTCTACTCCGACCCCACGTGTACCGGCCGTCCCGTTCAGGACACCTTTGCGGTGGCCTGGCCCGAGTTGGTGGACGACGTGTGGTGGAAGGCGGACTTCAACAAGCTGGACGGCGACCGCTACTCGGGATTGCTGGAGCGAGTGCTGGCCCATCTGAACGAGCGGCAGGCTGTGCTGTACACCGCCGACGTGTTCTGCGGCTGGGATCCCGAGTTCGCCATCCCCTACCGGCTGGTGAGCGAGTACGCCACCCACGCCTACTTCGCCAACATCATGTTCCCCAAAGGCGTGCGCGACGACGCCGGCCGCGATGCCGTGGGCTGGACCATGATCAACGTCCCCAGCTTCCGCTGCGATCCCGACCGCGACGGCACCCGCACCGACCGGGCGGTCATCATGGACCTGCGCAACCGGCTGGGGCTGGTTCTCGGGCGGGCCGACTACTGCGGCGTGGTCAAGAAGACCATGTTCACGGTGATGAACTTCGTGCTGCCCGATGCCAAGCAGCTCACCATGCACTGCTCGGCCAACGTGGACGACAGCGGCGACAGCGCCATCTTGTTCGGCTTGTCCGGCACCGGGAAGACCACGTTGTCAGCCGATCCCGACCGCAGCCTGATCGGCGACGACGAGCATGTGTGGACCGAGACAGGAGTCTCCAACTTCGAGGACGGGTGCTACGCCAAGCTCATCGACTTGGACAAAGAAGCCGAGCCCATCATTGCCGCCGCATTGTCGAGGGGGGGAACCCTCATCGAGAACGTTCCCGCCCTGCCCGGCCGGGATCTGGCCGACACCGACCCCCAAGAGCTCGACCTCGCCGACGACTCCATCACTGAGAACACCCGGTTCGCTTATCCGCTCTCGTGCAACCCCCACGTGGCCCCTGGCGCCAAAGGGCCTCACCCCCGCACCATCGTGCTGTTGACCGCCGATGCTTTCGGCGTGCTCCCCCCGGTGTCGATCCTCGATCGGGACGAGGTGATGTACCACTTCGTGATGGGGTTCACCGCCAAGCTGGCCGGCACGGAAGTGGGCGTGGTGGAGCCGCAGGCCACGTTCAGCGCCTGCTTCGGAGCGCCGTTCATGTCGCACAAACCATCGGTGTACGCTGAGCTGCTGGCCCATCGCATGGACGCCCACTCGGCCCGCTGCATCCTGTTGAACACCGGCTGGTCGGGAGGGCCCTACGGGGTGGGGAACCGCATGTCCATCTCGCACACCCGGGCGCTGCTCAACGCGGCCCTCAACGGCGACCTCGACACCGTGGACACCGTCAGGCTCCCCATCTTGGGGCTGCGAATCCCCGCCTCGTGCCCGGGTGTCCCCGATGAGGTGTTGAACCCCCGGAACACCTGGAGCGATCCCGACGCCTACGACGAAGCCGCCGTTCGGCTGCGCGACCTTTTCCGCCAGAACTTCGAGGAACAGGGCTACGCGTCGCTGGGCATAAAGGCGATGCTCTAGGGCTACAACCAAACACATGGTTCAACCGCGCACCACGGTGATCGGGGGCAACATTTCAGTTTCTGAGCACCGGGTTTAGCTGTTTGGGCTGCCAACCGGTGGTCCCTCTGTCTGGGAACGCCTCAGGAGGCGGGGCGATGCTGTGTTTGCCAGTCCGCCAATCCTGTTCCACCTGATGGTGTCGTTCGTGGATGTCGTGGTGGCAGTCGTTGCACACCAGCACCAGGTTGGGGTAGTCGGTTTTGCCGTCGTTTTTCCAGTGTTGGATGTGGTGGGCGAAGCTGCGGTTGGCGTCGGCCCCGCAGCCCACGCACGCTTTGTCGCGCACCATAAGAGCGATGCGCTGGGAGTCTGAGGCGCAGCGCCGTCTGCGTCCGAGCCATAGGTCCTGGGTTCTGGCATTGAACACCGCCGGCAAGATGTCCGCCTCGCGCGCCAGCTTGACCAGCTCCTTGGCGGGAAGCGGCGTGCCGTCACAAACTCTGGCGTTAACCAGTTCCTTTTGGGCGGTGTCGTAGTCGGCCACCAGCACCAGCGCGACGCCTGCGGCCTTTCCCTTCTCAGGATGCAAAACCAGCTCCGCTAAAGCGTCAGCGGAGCGCTGGGCGTGGGTGCGCCGAGCCTTGGGATCCTCTGCGCGCCACAGCTCTTTCTCCTTGTGGGCCAGCACCCCGGCGATGTGGCTGCCGGTAACCGGGTCGAACTCCGCGTTGAGCACATACATACCCGTGTCGCCGTTTTGGAACAGCCGGGCCGAGCGCTTCTGCCTTCGCCGGTCGTGGATCGACTGCCCGCCGTCGCCCGACAGCTCGTGCTGCTGGCGCTTGACCGTTTTGGCCAACTCGTCATAAGTCTGGACCTTCGCGGCCTCCACAAGCTCCTCTTCGTCTATAGGCCCCTCAGACGACGCCCTGGCAATCAGCCGCGCGTGATCAGCCGGCACCTCCCCCGATGCCAGAGCCTCACAAGTCGCGGACAGCCCGGCCAGCCGCTCCGCAGCCTTGACATCATGGTGAGCCTTCGAGGGAGACGACCGCAGCACCTCGCGGGCCATCTTCTTGGCCCCGGCGGTGTCATGGCGGCGAGCCATCTCGGCCATCGTTTGAGCCTTCAACGCCTCCAACTGCGACTCAGCCTCGCCCAACAGCCCCAACCGCTTGCGCAAACCGGAATCGGACAACCTGGCCACGTCTACGAGGTCGACGCACACCGCAGCCCCGCAACCGCCGCCGGTGGTCCCGGTCCCCGAGTTCGAAGAGGGCGAAAACTCCATGGATGTATTCTACCGACCGCGGTGACACTTACCCCCCGAAAAACACCTCTCAACCAGGAAAAACAACAAAAAATCTCTTCACCGGCCGATCTGCTTGCTTGCGGGCACCGGAAGTCTGAGCCAGGGAAAATATGTCACCAAGCCCAGTAGAATTGCGTCGATGTGGTTTGGACTCGGAGATGATGTCGGGGTCGAACTGCCACCGGAACTGGTCTCAGCCCATGCGGAAGGCAGTCTGGCGCTGTTCGTCGGAGCGGGCGCATCAGTAGATCCGCCGTCATGCTTGCCGACCCTTAAGATGTTGACCGACAAACTGCTTGAGGAAAGTCGTGCGCCTCAGCCAAAGGATGACCAGGCTCTTGAAAGGCAACTGGGGGATTTGGACAGAAGCGGAGTCGATGTCCATCTGAGGGTGAGCGAGATCATCGGAAGCCCCGATTCCCGGCCCAATACCCTGCACCTGGCTATCGCCGGCTTGGCCCTTGCGCTGCTGCTCTCTCTCGTCCATAGGATCTTCCTCTCACGAAAGACCCCGACTGTCAACAACCCCCGTCAGTTTTAGAGTAAAGCCATGTCTCGCTGACACCGATTTGGCGGTAGAGATAGCAGTAATCGTTGACCGCCACCTACGTGCTGCTCACCGGATGGCTGCGGCCACCAAGAGCGAATATGGCGCATCGGACGCGCTTGGCTTCACGAGAAGCGCCATCGAGGACCACGAGCAGGACCAGTGGGGGCACGATTGGCTGGACACCCTCATAACGGTTGCCCGAGACGTGCTGGAAGCACTCCTGGAGCACCAACCTGAATACGCCTTCCACTACCTGAGATCATGGGGCGATTCGCCTATGACTCTGTTGCGGCGATTGGCCGTCCACGGCTGGGCCGAGCAGCAAGATGTAACCCCAGACCAGAAGATCGCCGAACTCTGCCAGGCAGGCTGGCTATTCGAACCGTATCTGAGGCACGAGGCTATGAGGCTCGCGGCGGTCGCGCTGCCACAGGCAACGCCGGAGAGCATCGACCGCTTGGTGGAACTGGCAATTGCGGGAGACCCCGGGGCACCAGCACAGAAAACGCCTGAGGCGACTGAGCACGCCGACTGGATCGCCTTCGTCTGGTTGGAGTGGATCGCTCAACATGCCCCTGAGTCAGAAAGCACCCGTCGAGCGCTGGGTGCTATTCAGGAGAAATACCCAGACTGGCAGCGCTACGACCACATGGATTTCCTGTTGTGGACCACTGCCGAGAGCAAAGAATCGTTTTTTCAAGGTGATCCCGACGAGCTTCACAACATGGTTAGCCAAGACCCAGCAGGCGCGGTCCGCCGACTGCTGGGCTTCCCTGCTCGGGAAGACTCCTGGCCCGGTGAGCCCAGCCGTATAGATGCCCTTCGCTGGTTTGAAAACACAGTGAAGGCATACCCAGCAGATGGAATCCGAGTGCTTGACGTGCTCACCGGCGCTGATCCGCCTGATGATCAACAAGCATGTCAACGGGTCGCCGAAACCGTGCTGTGGGCATTGGCCAGGGCGAAGCTGAGCGATGATCTCAGCCAAGCCCTTGCCGGGCGCCTAACCGGCATCTGGGATACCGGCACCGCTCAATGGACCGCTGGAACCGGTATCACCGGAAGCAGCCGCGGACCTCTCACCCACGCCATAAACCATTGGGCCGGCCACTTGGCCGAGATCGCGCTCCGTCTCGTCGAACACGAGTACAAAAGCGCCGGGGAAGGTTGGGCAGGCCTGCCCGACGAGCTGAGACCAGCGCTGGAGGCAATGGCCAGCGGGAGCGACAGCACAGCCCAACTCGCCCAGGTGATGCTGGCCAGCAGGATCGGGTTTCTGTTCCACATCGACGAGCCATGGTGCCGGGCCAACGTTCTGCCCCTGCTTGACCCCGAGGAAGACACGGAGCGGGCAATTCGCTGTTGGGACGGCTACCTCATGAATCGGCCCGGACCACCAAAGCTGCTCGAAACCGGGCTCTTGGACCTGTATGTCGCCATGGCCGGGTACCTCGGATCAGACCCCAGTAATACCGGCAACCACTTCCACCTACGCCTGGCCGAGGTCGCGCTCTTCTCGGGAATCAACCCCATGCAGCAGGGCTGGCTCGACCGCTACACCGCTGCGGCAGAAGAACAAAGCCGCGTCAGGTGGATAAAGCAAGTTTCCTCCGAGCTAGCCCACCTGCCGGCCAGCGCTGCCGACGCCCAATGGGATGCCTGGATGCGCGAATACTGGGCCAATCGGCTTAGCAGCGTCCCCAAAGCCATGACCGATAGCGAAGCCACGGCCCTGGCGGACTGGACGGTGTGCCTCGGCAACCGATTCCCCGAGGCAGCAGACTTCGCCTGCCAGCACAAAGCATCGGTGCGCGAGCGCTCGATGGCAATCAGGGAGCTGCACCGAACCGACTACCAACCAGAAGCGGTCAACCACATCGCGGCACATCCCGAGCATGCCGCGAGACTCGTAACCCACCTGCTGGCCAACGCCGATGCCGTCTCCTTCACCGCAGGGGCAACTCTGGCAGGCGACTCACTCAACGAAACCGTGCCCGAGTTGCTCGGAAGCATCGGATTAGAGCTAGCACTCCCCTTGCGGGAACAGGCCACCCGTTTGGGGATAGCCACGGGCGAGAGCTGAGGCGCGACATGAAGGGTGGCATCCACCTGCCTGAACAGCCCCAAAGACATGACCCTCTCCGACCCGCGGCGCCCAAACTTCAGATCCTCTGACCACACCCGGTAAACATGGCTCCTCCTTGCAGAGTATGCCCCCACGAAGAGGGGGAATCCTCAAGCCGCCTTGTGGGAGATTGGCAATAAGGCGTGCCGGGCTGAAAGCCGATTGTCGGTGTTACAGTGCAGGCATGTCACAGCCCACGGCCCAGCTTCCGCTTGAGTGCTGGTTGGATGCTGCACTTGCGGGGGCGTCCACCGAAGAGGTTCGAGATGATGATGGAGTCCTCGTGGGATGGTGGGCCGAGAACCCTGAGTGCCAAGGTGCATCCGCGTTTGGCTCCACTCCCGACGAGGCCCGCAGCAAACTTCGACAGGTGCTCTACGGATGGGTCGAACTCGGCCAGCAACTCGGCCAGCCGATACCCACATTTCACAACGGGCTTGTCGCTGCCCCTACATGAGCCGGCGGGTCCCTCCAACAACCCGCCGCGAACTCATCAGGTTCTTGACCGAACGCGGATGGCTCGGACCACGGTCAGGGGCAACCACGAGTACATAATCAAGGGTGCCCACAGACAAGTCATCCCCAGCGACAGTGAGATTGCCGGCCCGTTCCTGCTTCGATTGCTCAAACAAGCAGGTTACACACGGGAGGAGTGGCTGAACCGCTAACCGCCTCAGCCAACCCTGCGGGCCGCGCAGCCATCGGGCGATTTCTAGGCGCTAGACAAGCTGCACGCCGAATCAGGTATCGAGGGCGAGGTTGGCCTGGTCTTCGGTGGGGAGTTTGTGGGCTTGTTGGGTGAGGTCGGGCCAGGCGGCGGCGAGGCTGTTGTAGGCGAGGGCGTCGGCGGCCCATCCGTTGCGGTCGCAAATGTGGTGGAGACGGTAGGCGAGGTGGCGGGCTGAGTCGGCGAGTCCGCCGACCTGGGCGAGGAGTCGGGCGGCGGCTTGCTCGCCTCGGGTTTCGAGGCGGTAGGCGAGGTGGTTGGCTATCTCCCAGACGGTGAGGCGCTCATCTGAGGCGGGAGACCAGTTCTCGTCGAGCTCATGGCGGGGTATGAGGCGAACTTGGCCGGCCCGGGATTCGACGATGCCGGCCGACACGAGGCCCTCCACTGAGGTGTTGCGGGATTTGGAGAGCTGCTCGGCTGAGCCGTAGTCGCCGGGCTCGAAGCCGTTTTGGGCGTGCCAGGTGAGCGCCCAGCGGGTGTCGGAGTCGAGCTCGGCCTCGGTCGCCTCCAGGGTCTCGTCGAGCACCCGGTTGATGGCGGCCAACGCGGCCCGCACCCCCATTCGGGTGCCGTCGGCCTCGATCACCCGGCTGTACCGGGAGAACACCGCCATGCCCGGCCCGATGGCGGCCTGCGCCAAATCCACCGGCGCGATGCTGGCCGCCTGGAGGTCGCCCAGCGCGGCGGGCAGCTCCGCGGCCAGCGCGTCCAAGAACTCGCGGCGCGACGCCAACGGCGCATGCTCGGGCCGGGGCCGGCACACCAGAACAATCGACGACGCCAACGCGTTGGACTGCTGCGAGCGCATCCGGTTGGCCAGCTCCGAGCGCACCGGCCACGTCCCGGTGATCTGGAAGCCCGCGCCGACCAGTCCTATGAGCATCGTCTCCCACCCCGTCGACGCCGTCTCCCCCTCCGCGGTCTCGGCCTGCTTGAACGCGTAATACACGCTCAACGGGAACCGAGGGTCCTGCGCCTCGCGCAAACGGGCGAACACACCGCCCAAACCGGCCTCGAAGAACTCCTCGGCCGCATTCTTGTCGCCGCCGTGGCGGTACGGCGCCGCGATCAACTCCTGAGCCTTGGGCGCCAGCAGAGTCGAGCACACATCCGGGAACACCCCGCCCACGGTCCGGCGCAGCCACACATAGAAGAAATCCGACAAATCCGCATAGCCGATATTGTCGTAATACGGCGGATCGGTCGACACCACCACCGGACCGGACACCGATGCTGTGGCATCCCGCTGCACAACCACGCCACGCCCTCCGGCAGGAACAGCCGCCAGAGCCTTCTGCGTCCAATCCACCATCGCCGACCAGTTCCCCGTCGAATCAGAGAACGGATTCGTCTCCGCAAAATCCCAGACCATCGGAATCGCCTGACGACCGAAAGTACTTCTCACTTTTTCGCCTGTGTTGTGCCAAGAACAGAGATTGGACCAGTAGTCGGAGCACTTCGACACCGCGAACCCCAGGTAAACCGACACGGCTTCGGCGTAGGCTGTTGCCCCGGTTCCGCCGTCCCGCAGCGGGGTCGGGTCGTCGCCCATCCCGGCGGCCAGCGCGTCGGCGCGGGCCTGCTCGCGGGCCTCGGCGACCAGATCGGCGAAACAGCACAGGGCGGTGAGCTGGCGGGGCGTGAATAGATCGGCCCACTCGGTCATGCCCCAATTCGTAACGGTGATCGCCCGAGGATCGTTGGCGATCACTCCAGCAGGAGGATCGGGGGGCGGGGGGACGCGGGCGGCGTGCTCGTGGAACGGGTCGGGCGGCAGATAGACGCGTCGGCGGTCCCCCTGGGCGGCCACGGCCATGAGCCGGGCGCCGAGCCCCCCGCCTTGGGCCTGGGCCCGGACGTGGTCTGTGGGAATGGGCGAGGCGCAGAACACGCAGCGGAACTGGGCCCGGCCCTGCTTGGGCGCCTCCGGCGGACCGCCCTCACCGCCGCCGATCTCATAGCGGACGGTCTTGGCGGCATGGTCAACCACCGGCTCCACCCACGCCTGGCGCCCCTTCTTCTTCGACAGCCACCACGACGACGCCAACGGCGCCTCGCCCCCGCACACCGGATTCGGACACCTCGCCGTGCGGGTCCACAACCACGCGATCACCGTCGCCTTGCCGCCGCCGTGCTCAGGAGGCAGGTCGACCTGCGGGTACAGATGCCCGATCCGCTCCCCGGCCCGCTCCCGCATCCAAGACCCGTAATACTTCACATCGCAGGCCAAACCCGACGCGCCCGGCCACGACCCCAAACCAGCGCTCCGACGGTCACCGGGGTTCACCGGTGCCCGCCCGGCGAACACCGGCGGAATCTCCACCAAAGCCTTGTTGATCAACACCGCCACCGGATTCAAATCCGACCCATGCGCCTCCAACCCCAAACGCTGAGCCTCCAAAGGAATACTCCCCCCGCCCGCGAACGGATCCAACACCGAGGGAAGCCCGCCATCGCAGCACTCGGCGATCTCCGCCCGAGCCTCGCCCAGTACCCCGGCATCGCCGCTGTTCTCCCACCGCACCAAACGCTCCACCAGCCCGAACAGGCGCTCCCGCTCCGCGCCCTGCGCCTCCTCGGTGGGGAACAGATCAGGCCGCGCCGACGGATCGTCCACCAAAGACGCGAACAACACCGCCCGACACGCCGCCAACGGCCGCCGAGCCCACCACAAATGCAGGGTCGAAGGATGACCGTGGCGAATCGACTTCTCCCGAGCCGACGCCGCATTGATCGCATCCAGCGGCAACGCCACCTCGATCAGCTTCCGCCGGAACCCGTTCTCAACCATCAGCGCTACACCCTAGAGCCCTCCCCCCATACCACGGCACCCCCCGGTTCAGAGCATGGCCAAGACTCCCATTCCAGATGCCCGCAGGTGCTACGTCGGGGACCGGTATCCCTGGGGATGGGTTGACTGCCAGGCCCAGGCATCTCGACACATTTCTGCCAATGTCCGGCTAGCCGACCAGCCCAGTTCCTTGAGTGCCTTGCCCGGGTCGGCCCACAACTCGGGCACGTCGCCCGGGCGGCGGTCTAGCTCCTCATAGGGCAGGGGGTGGCCGGTGGCCTCCCGCATGGCGGCGACGACCTCTAGCACTGAAGCTCCCTGGCCAGTGCCCAGGTTGTAGGTGTGCGCTTGCCCGGAAGAGGCCTCCAATTGCTCCAAGGCGGCCACATGGCCACCGGCCAGGTCCATCACGTGGATGTAGTCGCGCAATGCAGTGCCGTCGGGAGTGGGATAGTCGGTGCCGTAGAGCGGCAGTTGAGGGTGGCGCCCTACGGCCACTTGGAGCAGGTAGGGCATCAAGTTGCCGGGAATGCCCTCGGGATCCTCCCCGATCAATCCGCTGGGGTGGGCACCCACCGGGTTGAAATAGCGAAGCAAAGCCGCCGACCAACGGGGGTCGGCCCGAACCACGTCAGCGATCATCTGCTCGATGAGGAGCTTGGTCCAGCCATAGGGATTGGCCGGGCGGGTTGTGGCCGTCTCGGGTACCGGTAGCTCGTCAGGCAGCCCATAAACCGTGGCCGAGGAAGAGAACACGATCCGGTGAACCCCATTGCGCTCCATCACTGCCAAGAGAACGGCGGCCGAGTCCAGATTGTGGCGGTAGTACCGCAGCGGATCGGCCACTGAGTCGGGCACGGACTTGAGCCCTGCGAAGTGCAACACCGCGTCGGGGCGGACGTCGGCCATGACCTTCTCCAGCGCGGATTCGTCCCGACAGTCGGCTACTTCGAGACGGGGGCCGCGGCCGGCGATCTCCCCCACCGCGTCGATGGCGGCGGCAGAGGAGTTGACCAGGCTGTCCAGCACCGCCACCTCGTAGCCGGCCTCGAGCAGGGCGACGCAGGTGTGGCTACCGATATAGCCCGCCCCCCCGGTCACCAGCACCGTCGCCATGTTGGGCACGTTAGCGGCGTGTTGTTGGGGCAGAGCAGCAGACTGCGGCTAGCCCGGACCCCGCAGGACGCGGGTCTTGCCGTACATGGAGCCGAACAGCAGCCGGCCGTCGTCGTCTACGGTCACCCCCGCGCCGATGGTGTTGAACTTTGAGCCTCCCAGTACGTAGTGGAACCGGGACTCCCCAGTAGCCCAGTCGGCGGCCTCAATGGTCCACTTCTTGTCGCGGACCCCGCACGTGTACACCAGGCCGCTCTCCTCAGCCACAAAGGGAACAGAGTTGGGCGAGGAGATGTCGAGGTTTACCCAGGCCTCCTTCAGCTCCCGGGCCACTGGATCCCACTCGTACTTGTGGAGGCCGTGGGGCTGGTACTCGGGTTTGTGGCCCAGCATGAAGCACAGCATCCGGGCGCCCTGTGCGGGGAAGCCGTCGGGGATGGAGGCTGGCTCGTTGTTCACCGTCATGGCGCCGTATCCCGCCACGGTGATGGACTGCTCGGTCTTGATCTCGGCCAGGTCGGGATTGCCCATATTGGCCGGCCCGATTCCGGCGATTCGCCGGTCGGGCGCGTTGGGCAGCTGCTCCCAGTCGTCGGGGATCTCGTCTCGCCACAACAGGGTGATGTTGACCACTTCGTCGCCGTCGCCGATAACCACGAACTTGTCCTCGTCGGGGCCGAATCCCATCAGCGAGGGCGTGGTGCCCGAGCCGTAGCCGCCGCCGTTGCGGTAGGGCACCGTCCAGCAGCCGTGGGCGGGATCGTCGGTGAGCTCGGCACCGGTCCAGCGCAGCTTGTGGTGATGGCTATTGGATGACACGTAGATCCCGTTGTCGGAGTCCACACAGATGCTGGTGCGCATCCAGCCGTATCCCGTATGGCCCTTCTCTGCCGCTTGCCGAGCACAGTACTCGGCGGCCACCTCGGCCCCTCCGGCGACCTGGAGCGCGTGGTAGGCGCTGAAGTCGCGCTCAAGCACGACGACCCATCCATGGTCGGTAGACATCACCAGCTTGCCGTCGAAGGTCATGTTCATCCCCACGAAGAAGCCCTCGATGTGGTCGGGCTTGTTCCACCGGTTCCGCTCCACAATGGGCGACGCCGGGTCAGACGGATCGATCTCCACATAGGCCACCGCGTGGTCCTTGCGGCCCAGGAACAGGGTGTGGTCGCAGTCCAGCAGCGCATAGACCCCGTCGATTCCGGTCATGAACTTCATCGACATCTCGATGGCGTGTTCGACGGCTTCCCAGCCGTCCTTCTCGTCAAAGCCCCGGAGATATTCCTCCAGCTCGACTACGGGTGTGCGCCCCTCCCCGCCGACGATTTCATGGTCGGCCAGCAACTCAAGGGTCCCGTAGTCGAGCTTGGCGATGTTCTGCCGGCCGTTGCTCCACACCACCCGGCGGCCGTCGGGGTAGGGCCCCGACGTCAGGTGGCCGAAGTGGCCCGGGCCGAGCCACGCGTATTGCAGATCGACCGCCTCGTCGAGCACCTCGGTGGGACCTTCGGGCCCCCGCCAGGGAACGTTGTCCTGCTGGTCGCACCGTCCGTGGGCGATGCCGTAAGAAGATGCGGCGAGAAACGGGTTGTCCGGAGCGCGGTTCATATCCCTACATCATTGCGCTGCGTCCAGCCCGCCATCCCACCGGAGCCGATCTTTGGTTACGATGCGGGATAGCCAACTGGAGGTGTAGTCACGTGGGTGTCAGCTCATATGTTTTGATCCAAACCGAAATGGACAAGGCCCGTCAGGTGGCCGAGGCCATCCGCGAGATCGATGGCGTGGTGATCTCTGAGATCATGACCGGCCCCTACGACGTGATCGCCAAGGCCGAGGCTGAGTCCATGGACCAGTTGGGCCGCCTGGTGGTGAGCCAGATCCAGATGGTGGACGGCATTACCCGAACCCTCACCTGCCCCGTTGTAAACCTCTGAGGTGGTTCGCGATCCTCGGTTAGCTGAGGATCATGGCCCGGATGGCCAGACCGGCCAGAAAGAAGCTGCCGCCGGCGTAGAGCAGCTCACGCCGGTGGGCGAGCTGGATTCGATAGGCGTAGACAATGGCCACTGCCGCAATGGCCGCGAAGCCATAGAGGCGGTGCAGATCTCCGGGATCGGCCCCCGAGCGGTTCTCCAATACCACGCCGACGATTACCTGGGCGAAGACGGTGCATTGGGCGGCGGCGATGAACGCCCACAACGGCCAGCCGCGCAGCCGCGGCCGAAAGTGAGCCCCTAAAGCCCACCCGCCGGCGGCGGCATTGGCCAGCATCACCACCCAGGAGAACCAGTCGTGGAAGCCGGCCAGTTGCGTGGCGGCGAGAACCGACGCGGTGCTCACCTGAACAGGTCGGTGGCGAAGTCGCCTGTCCGGGGCGGTCCAGGAGCCACGAACCACTCAGTGCTGAACGCGTCGGCGAACTGCTCGTCGGTCATGGTGCCGAAGAAGGACTCGGCGGTGATCTGGCTGGTGTGGGCCAACATTGCGGCTCGCTTGCGCTCCAGATAGGCGCTCACGTCTACCGCGTGGGTGATGTCGGCTTCCTCGGTGCCGAAATCGTCGCCCTCGAACCGCTCCACCTGCTCGGCGTCCATCTCCTCCAACGCTTCGGCAAACGACTCCACCTCGGCCATCTGGCGCTTGATCTGAGTGCGGTTCATGGTGACGTAGAACACTCTTTCAACCCCGGCCTGGCGGGCGGCCTCCACCCCCACCCGGTGGACTTGGATGTGGTCGGGGTGGCCGTAGCCGCCGTGGTCGTCGTACACGGTGAGCACGTCGGCGGACTCCTCGGCCAAGATCCCGGCCACCCGCTCCACCGCTTCGTCGAAATCGGCTTGCCAGAAGCAGGCTGGGTTGTCGTTGGCCTCGTCGCCAGCCATGCCCGAGTCCTCGTAGCCCAAGAACTCCACCCGGTGGGCGCCGATGATCTCGGCCGCGTCAAAAGTCTCTGCTGCTCGCCGCTCGCCCAGTGTTTCGCCCGGGCTCAGCGCGTCGGGAGCCACCTCGCCCTGCTCCCCTTTGGTGGCCACCACCAGCACCACCCGGTGGCCCTCGTCGGCCGCCTTCATCATGGTGCCCGAAGTGGCGATGGCCTCATCGTCGGGATGGGCGTGGAAGTTCACCATCGTGCCCACTATTTGACGGCCCCCGATTCTTGTAGCGCGGCCACCCCAGCGGCATCGAAACCCCAATCGGACAGCGCCTCGGCAGTGTGTTCACCAGGATGAGGGGCAGGACGGACGACCTGGGGCGGAGTGCGGCTAAACCGGGGTGCCGGGCCGGGTTGGGGAACACCCCCCACATCGACGAATGTGCCCCGGGCGGCGTTGTGGGGATGCTCCGGAGCCTCGGCCAGGCTGAGCACCGGTGCGAAGCAGACGTCGGAGCCATCGAGTATCTGACACCACTCGTCCCGGGTCTTGGCCTTGACTGCCTCGGTCAGCCGGACCCGCATCTCCGGCCAGGTGGAACGGTCGTTCTGGTCGATCCCTTGGGCATCGATTCCCAGCTTCTCCACCATCTCGGCGAAGAACTGCGGCTCCAGCGAGCCCAGTGAGATGTACTCGCCGTCGGCGCACTCGTAGACGTCGTAGAACCAAGCTCCGGTATCCAGCAGGTTGGTGCCTCGGGGCCCCCACGCTCCCAGGCCGTGCATGCCGTAGATCATGGTGATGAGCAGGGCAGAGCCCTCTACCATCGAGGCATCCACCACCTGGCCCTGACCCGAGGTGCGGGCCTCCAGCATCCCGGCCACCATACCGAGAGCCAGCAGCATCCCTCCCCCGCCGAAGTCGCCGGCCAGATTCACCGGCGGCACCGGCGCCTCGCCCTCCCGCCCGATGGCCCCCAGCACGCCCGACAGGGCGATGTAGTTGATGTCGTGGCCGGCCATGGACGCATACGGGCCGTCTTGGCCCCAACCGGTCATCCGCCCGTAAATCAGCCGGGGATTGCGGGCCAGGCATTCCTCGGGACCGATGCCCAAACGCTCGGCCACGCCGGGGCGGAATCCCTCGATCAGCCCGTCGGCGCTCTCCACCAGCTTCAACACCGTCTCCACTCCGTCAGGATGCTTGAGGTCGACGCCCACACTGCGGCGCCCTCGGTTCAACACGTCGAAATGGGGCGTGTCGGGAATCTCGTCTCGGACCCGGTCGGCACGATCAACCCGCACCACATCGGCCCCCAGGTCGGCCAGCATCATGGCGGCAAACGGACCCGGCCCAATGCCGGCGATCTCCACCACGCGAATGCCTTTGAGCGGTCCCATGCTGCCTCCTGAGCTCTCCACCGCTCGGACAGTACCCGCGTTTTCCCTGACTGCCCTGATCAGGCCCAGCCCAACTCGTGTAGGCGGTCGTCTTCAATGCCGAAGTGGTGGGCCACCTCGTGGATGACGGTAACGCGGACCTCCTCCACCACCTCGGCCTCGCTAATGCACCCCTCGCAGATCGGCAGCCGATAGATGTAGATGCGGTCGGGCAGAACCATCTCTCCCCCGCCGTAGTCGACCCGATCGGTGAGCGGGATTCCGTCGTACAGCCCCCAGATATCCGGGTCCTCCCCCTCCTCCTCCACCAGCACCACCACGTTCTCCATCATCTGGCCAAGGTCATCGGGAATGGAGTCCAGCGCCCGTCCCACCAATTCCTCAAACCGCTCCCGCGACACCGCAACCATCCCCTCCATCCTCCCACTATTCCCAGGGCATGCCATCAACCCGGATGACTGTGCGGTCTGAACTGTCACTGGCCTCGGTACCTTGGTGGGGTGACCGGGTTGGAGGGGCTCTTGGAGGGGCTGAACAAGCGGCAGCAGGCGGCGGTGGAAGCACCCGAGACTCCGCTGTGCATCCGGGCGGGGGCAGGCACCGGCAAGACCAGGGTGCTCACCCGCCGAATCGCCCACCAGTCTGAGATTGGGGCCATCGACCCCAAACGCACGCTGGCCCTCACGTTCACCCGCAAAGCGGCCGATGAGCTGCGAAGCCGCCTGGCTGGGATGGGGCTGAGGGGATCGGTGAGCGCGGGCACCTTCCACAGCGCAGCGTTTTCCCAGTTGCGAACCCGCTGGGCCGAGCGGGGGGTTCGACCCCCAGAACTGCTCCAAGACAAGCGAGGCCTAGCGGCCAGGGCGGCGAAGCAGGCCGGAATGCGGCTGGCCAAGACCGAGGTGCAGGACGCGGTGACCGAGATCGAATGGGCCAAAGCCCGCCGCATCACCCCCGATGGGTACCCCGCCGCCGCAGCCAGCCTTAACCGCTGGCCAGCTTTGGACCACGCCATGATCGTTGATCTCTACCAGCGATACGAGGCCGAGAAAACCAGGCGGCGGGTCGTGGATTTCGACGACCTGCTGATTCTGGCGCTGCGGGACCTGTCCGACGACGCTGACTACGCGGAGGCCCGCCGCTGGAGTTACCGGCACCTCTTCGTCGACGAGTTCCAAGACGTGAACAAACTCCAGTTCGACTTGCTGCGGGCCTGGCTGGGAGATCGCACCGACCTCTGTGCGGTGGGCGACCCCAACCAGGCCATTTACAGCTGGAACGGCGCTGACTCCGAATACATCGAGCGGTTTGGCGAATGGTTCGCAGGAGCAGAGGTGCTCGAACTGTTGGACAACTATCGTTCCACCCCCCAGATCCTGGCCGCGGGCCGAGCAGTATTGCCCTCGGGGGCAGCGTCGCTGGTTTCCCACCGTCTCGACGGACCCCGGCCGACCGTCAGCACCCACGCCGACGACTTCGACGAGGCGGCCACCATCGCCCGTGCTCTGCGCGACGCCAAGGGCCCCGAGACGGCCTGGTCGTCGATGGCTGTGCTGGCCCGCACCAATGCCCAGACCGCCAAACTGGCGACCGCTCTGCGCCAGGCCGGAATTCCCTATCGGGTTCGAATCGACACCCATCGCACCGAAACCGACGACGGTGCCGGCCTCCCCGACGGCGCCAGCCCTCCAGTCAGCGCCGACGCGGTGGATGTGGCCACTTTCCATGCCGCCAAGGGACTGGAATGGCCCATTGTCCATTTGGCCGGCCTCGAACAAGGTCTGGTGCCCATCAGCCGGGCCCAGACACCAGCCGAGGTCGCCGAAGAACGGCGGCTGCTCTACGTGGCCATCACCCGAGCCGAGCGCGAGCTGCACTGCCACTGGGCCTCGCAGCGGGCATTTGGGGACCGGATCGCGGACCGCTCTCCCTCGCCGTATCTCAACAACATCCTCAGTGCGGTCTAGAGATCGAAGGGGATGAGCACCACCACCACGGTGGCGTCGCAGTCCCGGAGCACCTGCTCCACTCGGTGGCCCAGGAAGGGGCGATCTCCAACCCGGCGGAGGTTGGCACCCATGACCACCAGATCAGCTTCTATGTCCCGTGCCAGCTTCAATATCTCATCGGCCGGCGAGGTGCCGTCCATCACTACCGTCTGGGTTGTTGCCCCCAGCTCAAGGGCGAGCGACTCGGCTTGGGCCACCACCTGCACCCCAATGATGGAACCGCTGCGGGCAATCATCCGGCGGCTGAACAGAGACGGCAGCCCTGCGGGTTCGCTCCTAATGGTATTGACGTGGGTGAGGTGTAGTTCGGTGCCGAGTTGAGCGCTGAGGTTGAAGGCCACCTCCTGGGCGGCCCGCGACACCGGGCTTCCGGTTACCGGCACCACCGCCCGGCTATACGCCCCCGGCAGTGGGCGGTCTTGGTTCCTCGCCCGGCGCACCACCACCACCGGGATGGGGCTCTCCGACAGAACCCCGTCTACCAGGGGCGAGATCACCTGCATGGTGTCGGCGTAGTCCTGAGCACCCAGCCCGATAACGCCGAACCCCAGCCGACTCTCATCGATGATGGCTCGAACCGGGTCGTCATGGCGCACCCGGCGGTGCTCCAAAGCCCGGTCGTGCAGCACGTTGCGCAGCGGCGTGATGTCCACTTCAGCGTCTCGGTCGCCCACGGTAAGCACGGTGGCCCCGGCCTCGATCGGCCAAGCGAAGTGCAGTATTTGGGCCGCGGCAATCGACTCAGGGCCGCCGCGGCTGGGCAGCAGCAGCCTTGACGTCCGCACCACCAGATTGCGGCTCAGCGCCTGCTCCCGGCCCAGCCGCTCCTGCTCGTCGGGGGTTCCCTGCCAGTTGTTCACCACTCCCCGCAGGGTGGCCGAGGCGAACAGCGAAGTGAGCACCGGCACCAGCACGATCACCGAGAAGGCAGTGGGGCTGAACACCCCGACGCTCAACCCCACCGTGGCGATGACGATCTCGAGGGTCCCTCGGGCGTTCAGTCCTGCGCCCAAGGCCAGTCCCGCCCGATGGGTGCGGCCCGCGAGGCGGGCGCCGCCGTAGGCCCCGGCAAACTTGAAGACGATCGCCACCGCAAGCACGATCAAGGCCCACCAAAGGGCTTCGGCGTTGTTCAACAAGCGGAGATCTACCTGCAAGCCGGCGGTGGCGAAGAAAACCGGCGCGAACAAGGCGTTGGTCAGGCCTTCGAGGTGGTGGATCACGTCCTCGTGCTGGAATCGGGACCGGTGCAGCACCACCCCGGCGACAAACGCCCCCAACACCGCTTCCACCTTCAGCCACTCTGTGGCCACTCCGAATCCCAGCATGGTCACTATGGCCACGCCCAGTGCCGCGGCCAGGCTGCCCCCAGTGCGCCGCACCTGCCGCAACAGCAAGTCCACCAGACGCTGGCCCACTGTCAGTGCCAACACCCCGAATGCCGCAATCCCCCCCAGCGTGACCAATACCTGCCCGGCCGACACTCCGCCTGAGGTGGCCAAGCCGGTGAACACGCCCAACAAGATCCAGCCGATCACATCGTTGGCCATGCCCGCGGCCACGGTGATCTGGCCGAAGTCCCGGCGCATCAGGCCCAGTTCGCTCAGAATCTTGGCAACCACCGCCAAAGACGACACGGCGAGCGCCAGGGCCACGAACAGCGTGAACGTGAGCCGTTCGGCATCCTCGCCCAAGAACAGGGAGGGCAGCAGCAGGCCGACCACAATGCCGCCGATCAGCGGCACCACAAGGCTGCCCGCGGTAACCAGCAGTGCAGACCGCCCCAGCTTGGTGATGAGCCCCAAGTCGGTCTCGAAACCGGTCACCACCAACAGCAGTGCCACCCCCACCCAGCTAACGGCAGCCAGCAAGGTCCATTGCGCGCCCTGGCCGATCTCCGGCAAGAACCACTCGAAGCCCGACTCCCACACCACCCCGAACACCGACGGCCCCAGCACCAGACCAGCCAGGAGCGCTCCCACCACCGAGGGCAACCCCACTCTTCTCATCACCAGACCGAAGAGATGGGACACAGCCACCAGCACCAGGATGTTGACCCAAAAGACCAGGAGGTCGAACCCTCCCGTTTCGGCGGCAAATACCATCGCGGCCTCAGGCACCCCTGGCAGCTTCGTCCCAGTCGAAGTCGACCACCACCGGGGCGTGGTCCGACGGCTTCTCCCCTTTGCGGGCGTTGCGGTCCATGAGCACCGTGGTCACCTGTTGGGCCAGCGGCTCGGTGGCCATCACCATGTCGATGCGCATGCCCTGGCGCTTGTGGAACCGTCCCGCCTGGTAGTCCCAAAAGGTGTACAAGCCGTCGTCGGGCCACCGCTGGCGGAACACATCCACCAGTCCCCAGTCGGCCACCGCGCCAAACGCCTCGCGTTCGGGCTCACTCACATGGGTGAGCCCTTCGAAGTCGGCGATGTCCCATACGTCGTTGTCGGCCGGGGCCACGTTGAAGTCGCCGGCCACCACCACCGGAGCGTTGGCATCGGCGTTGGCCTCGAGATGAGACCGGAGCCGGCTCAGCCAGTGGAGCTTGTAGTGATAGTGGTCGTGGCCCAACTCCCGCCCGTTGGGGATGTAGGCGCTGGCCACTCGCACCCCACCACAGGTGGCCCACACGATGCGGGCATCGGGATCGGCGTCGCCGCCGTCGGCGAACCCGTTACCGGGATCGGCCAGTCCCACCCGGCTCAGTATGGCCACCCCGTTCCACCTTCCCTGTCCGTGATGAGCCCACTCGTAGCCCATTGCCTCAAAGGCCAGGCCTGGAAATGCATCGTCGGCCATCTTGGTCTCCTGCATGCACAGCACATCGGGTTCGGCCAGCTCCAGCCACTCTTCTACTCGGGGCATGCGGGCATTCAGGGAGTTCACATTCCAGGTGGCCAGCCGCACTCCCAGAACCTTAGTGGTCCCGAAGTTCATAGACTCTCCCCATGGCCCCAGACCCGGAGTCCATGGTCGGCCAGAACGCCTGGCTGGTGGACGAGATGCACCGCCAGTACCTGGACGACCCAAAGTCGGTCAGCGAGAGCTGGCAGGACTTCTTCTCCGACTACCGACCCGACCGGGTTCTCCCCGACTCGGACGCCCCGGAGACCCCGCTCCCGCCGGCGCCCGAGCCCGATGAAGCCCCTGAGCCTCCTCCAGGGGACCCGCTGCGGGGGGCGGCGGCCCGCATTGCCCGCAACATGGAGGCCAGCCTGGCCGTCCCCACTGCCACCAGCTTCCGGGAAGTACCGGCCAAGCTGCTCGACGTGAACCGCCGGATCGTCAACGGCTATCTGGGACGCACCGACGGCCGCAAGGTGTCGTACACCCATCTGATCGCCTACGCCGTGGTGCAGGCCATCGCCCGCCACATGCCGGTGATGAACTCCACCTTCGTCGATGGCGACAACGGCCCTCGGGTGGTGCGCCATCCCCACATCGGCCTGGGCATCGCCGTAGACGTGGAGAAGACCGACGGGTCCCGCTCACTTCTGGTGCCGTGCTTGCCCGAAGCCGACACGCTGGACTTCCCCAACTTCGTCGAGCTCTACGACACCATGATCCGCAAAGTGCGGAGCAATGATCTGAGCCCCGACGACTTTGCGGGCGTCACCGTCAGCATCACCAACCCCGGCACCCTGGGCACGGTGCAGTCGGTGCCCCGGCTCATGCCCGGCCAAGGGGTCATCGTCGGCGTGGGCACTATTGACTATCCCACGGCCTATCAGGCCGCCGACTCCCGAACGCTGGCCGACCTGGGGGTGTCGAAAGTGATCACCCTGTCGTCCACCTACGACCACCGCATCATCCAGGGTGCCGAGTCGGGGATGTTCCTGGGCGCGGTTCACGAACTGCTGCTGGGCAAGCACAACTTCTACGACGACATATTCCGTGCGGTGGGCGTGCCTTATGAAGCAGTTCGCTGGCGGCCCGACATCTTGCCCCTCGACCGAGAGCAGGCCGTGATCACCAAGCAAGTGCAGGTGAACGCGCTCATCAACATGCACCGAGTGCGAGGGCACCTCATTGCCGACCTCGACCCTCTGTCGGCCAACGAACCCGAGATGCACGCCGAGCTCGATCCAGCCACCTACGGCCTCACCATCTGGGACCTCGACCGGGAGTTCCTAACCACCGGGCTAGGCGGCATCGACATGGGCCAGCCCGACGGCAAGATGCCGCTGGGGGAGATCCTGCACGTGCTCCGCAATGCCTACTGCCGCACCGTCGGGGTGGAGTACATGCACATCCAGGATCCCGACGAGAAGCAGTGGATCCAAGAGCAGGTGGAGGGACTGGGCGCTCCGGCGGGGCTGGAAGAGAAGCTGCACATCTTGGATCGGCTGAACGCGGCCGAGGCGCTGGAACGATTCTTGGACACAAAGTACGTAGGCCAGAAGCGCTTCGGGATCGAGGGAGCCGAGAGCGCCATCGTGGTGCTGGATTCGGTGCTGGGAAAGGCCGCCGACCTGGGCATGGCCTCGGCGATCATGGGCATGGCCCACCGGGGACGGCTCAACGTGCTGGTGAACATCGTGGGCAAGGACTACGGACAGCTCTTCGGTGAGTTCGAAGGGAACCTGGATGAGTCGTCTACCCAGGGGTCGGGTGACGTGAAATACCACCTGGGAATGACCTCGGAGTTCGAGAGCATGGCGGGCAACCGCATCCCAGTGGAGCTGGCCGCCAACCCGTCGCACTTGGAGGCGGTGAACCCGGTAGTGGAGGGCATGGTCCGAGCCCGCTTGGACGACCTCAACCACGACCAAGGCGAACACAGCCCGGTCAGCGGGCTGGTGAGGGGCCAGGTGGCCGACGAGGATGACCGCTATCCGGTGCTTCCCGTGCTGGTCCACGGCGACGCCGCCTTTGCCGGTCAGGGGGTGGTGAGCGAGACCTTGAACCTGTCGCTGATCGAGGGATATCGCACCGGGGGCACCGTGCATTTGGTGATCAACAACCAGGTGGGGTTCACCACGACGGCTGAGTCGGCTCGCTCCAGCTATTACTGCACGGATGTGGCCAAGATGATCCAAGCGCCCATCTTCCACGTGAACGGCGACGATCCCGAGGCCTGCGCCCGAGTGGCCCTTTTGGCGCTGGCCTACCGCAATCACTTCCACAAAGACGTGGTGATCGACATGTGGTGCTACCGCCGCCAGGGGCACAACGAGGCCGACGACCCCAGCTACACCCAGCCGGAGATGTACCGGCGGATCGAGAGCCACCGCTCGGTGCGAAAGCGGTACGTGGAATCGCTGGTGAAGCGGGGGGACATCACCCTGGACGAGGCCGAACAGGCCATGGACGAATTCCGGGCCAAACTCCAGAAGGCGCTGGAGGAAACCCGGGACCACACCTCCGACGAATCGCTGGGGGAAACCGTTGGATCTGCGAATGCCGCCAGCAGAGATCTTCAGCTGTCGATTTCGGAAGGGCTGGCCGACCCCACTCCCCACGTTGCGCCCCCCGTGGACACCGGCGTGTCGGAAAGGCAGATCAGGCGGGTGTTCGACGTGCTCACATCGGTGCCCGACGGGTTTGTGCTCCACCCCAAACTGGCCCGCCAGTTCGAGGCCCGAGACAAGATGATGGCCGAGGGCATGGTGGACTGGGGGCTAGCCGAGGCGTTGGCCTTCGGCACCCTGCTTGATGAGGGAACATCGATCCGCCTGGCCGGCCAGGACTCTCGCCGGGGAACGTTCTCCCATCGCCACAGCACCCTGGTGTGCAACCAAACGGCCCGGGAGCACTGTCCGCTGGCCGAACTGGCCCGTAGTGGGACCAAGTTGTGGGTGTACGACTCGCTGCTCTCGGAATATGCAGCACTGGGCTTCGAATACGGCTACTCCGTGGGCGACACCAATGCGATGGTCCTCTGGGAGGCCCAATTCGGCGACTTCGTCAATGGTGCGCAGATCATCATCGACCAATTCGTCATGTCGGCCGAGGACAAGTGGAACCAACGCTCGGGACTGGTGATGCTTCTTCCCCATGGTTTCGAGGGTCAGGGGCCAGAGCACTCTTCGGGGCGGATCGAGCGGTTCTTGCAATCTGTGGCCGAGAACAACATCCGAGTGGCCAACCTGTCTACTGCGGCTCAGTACTTCCACCTGCTCCGAGACCAAGCGAGGCGCTCGAAGCGCAAGCCGCTGGTGCTGTTCACCCCCAAATCGCTGCTGCGCCACCGAGACGCCCGGTCACCGGTGGGCGATTTGACCGATGGCTGGTTCTCCCCGGTGCTGCCCGATCCCGGCGATTTCGATCCCCGGCAGGTCACCGGTGTTGTGCTGGCCAGCGGCAAGATCAGCCATGAGGCCATCGCAGAGCGAAACCGGGTGGGCACCCCCGCGGCGGTTGTGCGAGTGGAACAGCTCTACCCCTGGCCGGCCAGCGCCCTGGCCGAAGCACTCGGCCACTACCCCCAAATCGACAAGATCGTCTGGCTCCAAGAGGAGCCCCAGAACATGGGACCGTGGAACTACGTGAAGGGCCATCTCCATGAGGCGTTCGGAGACCATTGCGAGATCCTTCGGGCCAGCCGCAACGAGTCGTCTAGCCCGGCCACCGGCAGCGGCGCCGTTCACGCCCAGGAGCAGTCGGAGCTCATTGCCGGAACTCTTGATCTACTGAATTCCTAGTCCTCGAGCAGCCGCCTGGCCACCGCTCGGGCTTCGTCCTGGGTTCCGACGATCTGATCCTGTGGAACCCGCTGGAGCACGTCGAGGGACTGCAAGGTGCGGGCGGGCAGCCCGGTGAGGCTCATCACTATGCACTCGGTGTCTTGATCGATGGCGGCGTCGATGAGCTGCTCCAAGACCAATGCGGCGCTGTCGTCCAGGTAGATGGTCTCGGAGAAATCGAGGATCACCACTTCGTGGTCCCGAATGTCCACGCTGACGGTGTTGATGATCTTGTTGGACGACGCCACCGAGAAGCTCCCCCGAAAGGCAACCATGCCCACTCGGGCGGCATGAGGGTCTGCCCCCTCATCGGACGGCGTCACCTCTCCTTGGAAGAACAGCTGGTCCAAGATCGGCACGGAGACCACGTTGTCCATCTCCAGGCGCTCGAACTGCCGGGAGCGGGTCATGCCGGCGATGATCAGGCCAATGGCCACCGCGGTGATCAAGTCGACGAACACCGTCAGGCCGAAGGTGGCGAACATGATGAACAGGTGCTCTCGGTGCAGGCGGGTGACCCTGGTCAAGAACCGCCAGTCCATGATGTCCCAGCCCACCTTCATCAAGATGCCGGCCAGCGCGGCATGAGGGATGTCCTCCACGTAGGTCCCCAGGCCCAGAACCAGGGCCAGCAGGATCAGCGCCCGCAGCACGCCCGAGACCCGGCTGTGGCCGCCGGCCCGGATGTTGACCACTGTGCCCATGGTGGCCCCAGCTCCAGGCGTTCCTCCGATGAATCCGACCATCATGTTGCCGATGCCCTGGCCGATCAGCTCGCGATTGGGCTGATGGCTGGTGCGGGTCATCGAGTCGGCCACCAGCGAGGTAAGCAGGCTGTCGATGGAGCCCAGCAGTGCGATGGTCAGGGCCGGCTGCACAGCCCCGGCCAGCACGTCGCCGGACAGCTCGGGCAGCTCGAAATCGGGCAAGCCGGTGGGCACGTCGCCGATGACCGGAGTGTTGTCCAGCCACAGAACGCTGAGCAGCGTCCCGACGATCAATGCCATCAGCATTGAGGGCACGAAGGCCCGGAGGCGAGGGGGCCAGAAGATGCAAACACCCAGCGAGATTGCCGCGATCGCCAAGGAACTGAAGTTCACGTCGCCGAACACGTCGGGCCAAGAGCGGACCGCGTCAATCGGCCCGCCCAACTCCACGTCCGCCCCCAAGAACGGCAGGGTCTGCACCAGGATGATGATCACCCCGATGCCAGACATGAACCCCGACACCACCGAGTAGGGCGTGTACACCACGAAGCGGCCGATTCGCAGCATCCCCAGGCAGATCTGGAGCAAGCCCGCCATGACCACGATGGTGAATGCCTCTTCGAGGCTCTCGGCATGGCTGGTGACAACCACCGCCATGGCCAGCGCCATCGGGCCCGTGGGCCCAGAGATCTGCGCCCGGGTGCCGCCGAAGACCGCGGCGAACAGGCCCAGGGCGATCGCCCCGTACATGCCGGCCACCGCGCCCAACCCGGATGCCACCCCGAACGCCAGCGCGGTGGGGAGACCGACAACCGCCGCGGTGATTCCCCCGAAGGCGTCTTCGCGAAAACTGTGCAGGTTGTAGCTCATGGCGACAGGCCGCAAAGCCTGCGCCGAGCTTAGGCCATTTCAGTCAATGTCAAGATTGAAGAGACGGGCGGCGTTGCCCCGAACCAGCTTGTGGACCACGTCAGGGGGCAGGTGGCCCATCATGTCCTCGGCCACCTTCTTGGTATGAGGCCAGGTGGTATCGGTGTGGGGATAGTCGGTCTCAAACGTCACGTTGTCCACTCCCACCTCGTCCAGGGATTTCAATCCGTGGTTGTCGCGGAAGAAACAGCCGTAGATCTGCCGGTAGTAATAGCTGGAGGGCGGCTCGGGAACGATGTCCCTCACCCCTCCCCAGGCCCGGTGCTCCGACCAGACGTCGTCGCAGCGCTCCAAGATGTAGGGGATCCACCCGATCTGGCCTTCGGAATAGGCCAGCTTCATCTCGGGGAACCGCACCAGCACCCCGGAGAACAAGAAGTCGCTCATCGACGCGATGGCGTTGTTGAAGCTGAGCGAGGCCGCCACCGCGGGGGGTGCGTCGGGTGAGGCCGCGGGCATCACCGAGGAAGAGCCGATGTGCATGCACACCGCGGTGGCGGTGTCCTGGCAGGCGGCAAAGAACGGATCCCAATAGTCGGTGTGGATGCTGGGCAGGCCCAGATTGGGAGCGATCTCCGAGAAGCACACGGCGTGGCAGCCCCGAGCGGCATTGCGCTCTACCTCGGCCTTGGCCAGCTCCACATCCCACAGCGGGATGATGGCCAGGGGGATGAGCGCCCCGTTTGAGTCGCCGCACCACTCCTCGATCATGAAGTCGTTGTAGGCCTGCACACAGGCCAGGGCCAGTTCCTTGTCTTCGGCTTCTAGGAAGGTCTGACCGCAGAACCGGGGGAACGTCGGGAATGACAGCGACGCCTCCACATGGTTCATCTCCATGTCCTCCACCCGGGCCTTGGGGTCGTAGCAGCCCGGGCGCATCTCGTCGAAGGTGATTGGCACCGCCTCCATGTCGTCGCGGTCGAAGCCCACCGCGGCCACATGGCGCTTGTTGGGATACACCAGGTCCTCGTAGAACCACACGTCGCCCCACGGCCCGTCTTCTACGTCCAGCTCGTAGGTGTACATCTTGGGTCCGCCGGTATAGGTGATCGGCCCCACCCGGCGGCGCTCGACTCGCGGTCCTCGCTCCTTGAACCGCTCCGGCAGCCAGCTCTGCCACAGGTGGGCGGGCTCTACGAGATGGTCGTCGACGCTGATGATCTTGGGAATCTCGGTGCGCACGCCGAAAAGCCTACCGGCATCGGAGGGCGGTACTCTTATCTGTCGGCGCGGGCCGAACCGGCTCCCCTATTGATCTGCGGCAGCCAGGGCGGTAGCCACTTCGGGAGACAGGGAGGATTTGCCGAGGGGAAGGTGGTGTTCCGCAGCCCACACCACAGTGATCTGGGCGCTGCCCGCCTCAAGCAGCATGGCCGCACCCAAACGGGGGTGATCCCGGTAATCGGCCCATCGTCCCCGTAGACGGCTGGGAAGAACCGCTCCCGCCAGGGTGGCGGCCACTCGAGCCCAAGTCCCCAGACCAGCATGGATCTTTCCCACATCGTGAAGCGCCGCCGCCGCCCGCTGGGCATCGTCCACCAGTGCGGGGCATCGGGCCGAGCGCAGTGCGTGGCTGCGGTCGGCCGGACTCATCTGTCGGTAGAGCGCAGACTCAGCGCCGTTGAGCAGGCCGAGCAGCCAGGCTTCTTGGATGGGATCGGGACCTTTGTCGACAATCGACTGAAAGAAGCGACGAATCAGGTGGATCAACGGTCCAAGACCGCCCGAGGGTGGGCGGCGCGATAGGCCTCCCATAGCTTCTCCTTGGACACCATGGTGTACACCTGCGTGGTGCTGATGGAGGCATGGCCCAAGATCTCCTGCACCGCCCTGATGTCGGCACCGTGATCCAACATGTGGGTGGCGCATGAATGGCGGAACACGTGAGGGGAGACCTTGGCACCCAGCCCCACCTGCTGAGCCTTCTTCTTCACCACACCCCACGCGCCCTGCCGGGTCAGGCGCCGACCCCGCTGGTTGAGCCAAACCGCTTCTTGGTCTTGCTGGGATGCCCAGCGCTCCGGCTCTATCTCTCCCCGGCCGGCGGGAACCAGCCAGGCAGTGAGCGCCTCAAGGGCGCATAGGCCCACCGGCAGCACCCGCTCCTTCTGGCCCTTTCCCAGAACCCGAACGGTGGCTTCGCTCATGTCCAAGTCGGTCAGCGACATCCCCACCAGCTCGCTGATGCGCATACCGGTGCCGTAGAGCATCTCCAACATGGCCCGATCCCGCCGTGACACCGGATCGGTGCCGTCCACAGCGTCCAGGATGGCCTCCACTTCGGCCTCGCTCAGCGCTTTGGGCACGGCTTTGGGCACCGTGGGAAGCTCCAAATGGGAACCGGGGTCATCGGCGCGCAGACCCTCCATGACGAGGAACTGGTGGAAGGTCCGCACCGCGGTCATCGCCCGCTTCACCGATGCTGGGGCCATTCCCCGGCTCTGCTGGTGGCCCATGAACGCCAAGATGTCCTCTTCGCTGGCCGTGTCGGGACTGCGGCCCCGAGAGGCCAAGACCTCGCAGTAGCCGTTCAGGTCTCGGCGATAGGCCTCACGAGTGCGGGGGGCGCGGCCCCGTTCCAGCACCAGCCAATCCAAAAACTCCTCAACCCCACCCCCTGCGCTCACCGTGGCAGGCACTGGGGACTCACCGCAGGTGCTCTCGGGCCAGCATCAGACCGACGATCGACTTGGCGTCGGCCAGTTCCCCGGAGGCGACCAAGTTCGTGACCTCAGCCAACTTGATGCGCTCGATGGCCATGTGCTGCTCCTCGATGCCGTGAGGACGGCGATCGGCGTCGGTCAGATCGGTGGCCAGATAGCAGTGGGTGATTTCGTCGCAGAATCCTGGAGAGTTGTGGAAGACGGCCAAGAGCTCCAGGTGTCCGGCTCGCTTGCCGATCTCCTCCTCCAACTCCCGCTGGGCGGTCATTTCCGGGGGTTCGTCTTTGCTGTCGAGTTTGCCGGCAGGAATCTCCAGCAGCTCCCGATTCACCGCAGGGCGATACTGGCGGACCATGATGACCTCTTCGCCGTCAACGGGCACGATCACCGCGGCACCGGGATGGCGAACGATCTCCCTCTCATAGATCGAGCCATCGGGGGCTCTGATCTCGGCGACGCTCAGCGACACCACTCGCCCTTGCCACCCCTGCCGCTCTCCAATCGGGGTGAAGCCTTCCCCGTTTTCGACTCCCGCCACTTCGCAGTCTCTCAACGATGGGCTGCGGTAGAGGCCTCGGGTACCGCCTCGGCCTGCTCTGGGACCTCTTCCCCTGCACTGGATCGAGCGGCCTCATCGGCAGCCATTCCGCTCTCCTGGCGATCCAACGCGGCCTTCACCAAGCCGCAGAACAGCGGGGCGGGCCGGTCGGGGCGGCTCTTGAACTCGGGATGGGCCTGGGTTCCCACCCACCAGGGATGACCGTCGAGTTCGATGAACTCCACCAGCAGGCCGTCGGGCGACTCGCCGGCAAGCACGAAGTCGGTGCCCTCGAAGCGGCCCCTGAGCTTGGGATTGAACTCATAGCGGTGGCGATGGCGCTCCGACACCACCTCGGCTCCGTACACCTCGGCCACCTTGGTTCCCGGTTGGAGCTTGGCCAGGCACGCTCCTAGCCGCATGGTGCCGCCTTTGTCGGTGATTCCGCGCTGCGACTCCATCAGGTCGATCACCGGCCACGGCGTGCTGGGGTCGAACTCGCTGGAATGGGCGTTGGCCAGACCCAACACGTTGCGGGCGTAGTCGATGGTCATCACCTGGAGGCCCAGGCAAAGACCCAGGCAGGGCAAGCCGTTCTCCCGAGCGTAGGAAGCGGCGTTGACCTTGCCCTCGATTCCCCGCTCGCCGAACCCGCCGGGGATCACGATGCCGTCCAGCCCGCTCATCACGCTGTCGACCATGAGGCCTTCGACGCTCTCCGCCTGAATCCACTCGATCTCCACCGAGGCACCGTGATGTATGCCCGCGTGGTTCAGGGCCTCCACCACTGACAGATAGGCGTCGGGGAGCGTGACGTACTTGCCGATGAGTCCGATGCGCACGGTGCGCTGGGCCATCTCCAGCCGCTGGTTCAGCCACTGCCAGTCGGCCAGATCGGGGTCGGGGACATCCAAGCGCAAGATGTCGCACACCACGCCGTCGAGGCCTTCATCGTGGAGCACCAGGGGAATCTCGTAGATGCTGTCGGCGTCGGCCGCGTTGACCACCGCCGACACGTCCACGTCGCACAGGCTGGAGATCTTGCGCTTCAGTTCGTCGGTGATGGGCGACTCGCTGCGGCACACGATGGCGTCGGGCTGGACGCCCCGGCTGCGGAGCTCAGTCACCGAGTGCTGGGTGGGCTTGGTCTTCTGCTCGCCGGTTGGTCCGATGAAGGGCACCAGGGTGACGTGGATGTAGCAGACGTTGCCCCGCCCCACGTCCAGACGCACCTGGCGGATGGCCTCCAAGAAGGGGAGGATCTCGATATCGCCCACGGTCCCGCCGATCTCGGTGATGACCACGTCGATATCGTCGGACACCAGGCTGGCGATGCGGCTCTTGATCTCGTTGGTGACGTGGGGGATCACCTGAACGGTCTTGCCCAAATACTCACCTTGGCGCTCGGCGGCGATGACCGAGGAGTAGATGGAGCCGGTGGTGGCGTTGGAGAGCTTGGTGAGGTTCTCGTCGATGAACCGCTCGTAGTGGCCGAGATCCAGATCAGTCTCGCCGCCGTCGTCGGTGACGAACACCTCTCCGTGTTCGAAGGGGTTCATGGTGCCGGGGTCCACATTGATGTACGGGTCCAGCTTCTGCATGGTCACCCGAAGACCCCGTTGCTTGAGCAAACGCCCCAGAGATGCGGCCGTAAGCCCTTTGCCCAGCGAACTCGCCACACCGCCAGTCACAAAGATGTGCTTGGTCACGCCTGCCAAGCTTAGCGGGGAGGAGCGACGACTGGTGGACCCGTAGAACCGGTCACCTGCTGCCCTGGGACATTTGTGGGGTCTCGGAGGGCCTCAGCCCTGGGACATCTCGAGAAGTTCGGAGGCGTGGCGGCGAGCGCTCTCGCTGTCGGGTGATCCGGAAAGCATTCGGGAAAGCTCGACAACTCGGTCCTCCCCCTCCAAGGACTCGGCGGTCACCGACGTGGTTGAGCCATCGTCGTGCTTGACGATGCTCACCTGTCGGTCGGCACAGGCCGCTACCTGGGGTAAGTGGGTGACCACCAACACCTGGTGATCGGCAGTCAAGCGGGAAAGCGCCCGTCCCACGGTCTGAGCCACCTGGCCGCCGATGCCGGCGTCTACTTCGTCGAAAACCAAAACCGGAGGACCCGCACTGACAACCAGCCGGAGGGCCAGCATGACCCGGGCCAGCTCTCCCCCGGACGCAGCCGATGCCAGAGGCAGGCCGGGAGCGCCGCTGTTGGCGGCCAGCAGGATGTCCACATCGTCTCCGGGATCGTCTCCTACCTCTACTCGAACTTCGGATCGGGGCATGGCCAACTCCCGCAGGTTGGCCGTCACTTCTTTGCCCAACGCTCGTGCCGCCTGTCGTCGAGCCGCACCCACCTCCGCACCGGCTTCAGCCACCGCAGCGGCGCGGCGATCGAGTTCCCCATCGAGGTCTTTGGCCAAGCGGTCGAAATCCTCCAGTTCCGCGAGGCGGGCAGACAGATCGCGGTGGAATTCCATGACCTCTGTCACGGTCTCCCCGTACTTGCGGCGGAGATCGACCAGCAGCTCCCGACGCTGGCGGACCTCGGCCAGGCGGACTGGGTTCTCATCAATGGACTCAGCGGCGCGGCGCAACTCGGTCGATAGGTCGCCAACCTCGGCAACCAGGCTGACCAGCCGCTCATGCTGGCTCTCCAGCGGTGGACGGCTCTCAAAGGCGGCGGCGATTTGGGCCAGTCCGGCGCCGACTGCGCCATCGGCACCCAGAGTCATCGCAGCCTGTCGGGCTGCGTCCCGACTGGCCGCCGCGTCGGCGAGGACCGCCTCTTCAGCTTTGAGACCCTCCTCCTCGTTGGGATTCTCCAGGCCAGCCTCATCCAACTCGGCTAACTGGAATCGGCAGAGCTCGATCTCCCGAGCTCGGGATCGCTCGTCGCCGCCCAACTCGGTACGTCGGCGATTCAAGTCGGTCAACGCTGCCCGAGCTTCCATAAGCGGGGCCAAGTCCACATCCCCGAAGCGATCCAGCCCGGCCCGTTGATGAACCCGACGCAACAGCGACTGGTGCTCGTGCTGACCGTGCAGGTCCACCAGCTCTGCGCCCAGTTCGGCCAGAGTGGCAGCCGAAGCCAGCCGCCCGTCGACATAGGCCCGAGCCCGGCCGTCGGCGGGCACCACCCGCCGAAGCACGACCTCCTCTCCCTGGTGGTCGAACCGGCCCTCGACGGTGGCCTCATCGGCACCTAACCGCACCAACGACGGATTGGCACGACCGCCCAAGAGCAAGTCCACCGCCGTCACCACCAGGGTTTTTCCCGCCCCCGTCTCCCCAGTCAGCGCAGTCATGCCCGGCTCCAACACCAGGTTGAGCCGCTCGATCACCCCCAGGTTCTCTACTGCCAGCTCAGTCAGCATTGTTTGGGGTCTCTATCACCGGTCAGACAGGCCGAAGGACGACTTGAGGGCCTGGTGGAATCCTCGTTGGCCGAGAGTGACGAGACGTGCAGGCTGGTCTGAAACTGAGACAGTCAGCGAGCCGCCCTCACCCAACTCTCCCAGCGAACGGCCGTCTACTGCCACCGCGGCCGGACGGTCCCCCAACACCTCCACCACCAACTCGCTTGATGGCAGAAGCACCAGGCTGCGGTCGAAAAGTGTGTGGGGTGCCACAGGCGTCAGGATGAGCGCGTGCATGGTCGGGGCCAGAATGGGCCCGCCGGCCGATAGCGAATAGGCGGTGGAGCCGGTCGGTGTGGCCGCGATCAGCCCATCGGCGGCGTAGCTGGTAAAGAACTCCCCGTCGATGTGAACGGCCAGGTTCACGGTGCGACCGCTATCAACCTTCTCCACGATGGCCTCATTGAGGGCGCTCACCTCCGTGCCGCCGTTGAGGCGACAACTCAGTCGGATGCGCTCTTCGATCTGATAGTCGCCCGCAAGGAAGCGCTCGACTGCGTCAGAGGCGGCATCCGGCTCGATCCCAGTGAGGTAGCCCAACGAGCCATAGTTGACTCCGAGCACGGGCACCCCATCATCGGCCACCGCGGTCACCGCTCGGAGCATGGAGCCGTCTCCCCCCAAGCTCACCGCTAAGTCCAGCTTCTCGCCAATATCGTCGTCCTGATGGGCAAGGTCAGTGCGTCCTACCACCTCAGCCGATTCGAGAGTTAGACGGATCTGATGACCGTCACGGTCCAACCGGTCTATGAGTTCAGCCGCCAACTTCAAGGCTTCCGGCCGGTCAGCGTGAACAAAGAGGGCAATTGCAGCCACGCAGTCAGGCTATTCCTCTGGGGTGACAACTTGGGAGTTCACTTGAGAAACCACTTGAGCGGAGTCCACCACCGATGGTTCACCCCCCTTTTGCAAATGCAGGAAAAACTCCACGTTTCCCTGCGCGCCCTTCAGCGCTGATGGAACGGCGGATTGAGGGGCGAGACCCGCAGTGGTTGCCGCTTCCAGCACCCGGTCGAGCGCGGCCCGCCATTGCTCGGGGTCGCGGATAACACCGCGACCCTTGTTTGCCAATCTGCGTCCCACCTCGAACTGGGGCTTTACCAAAACCAATACTGGGGCACCCGACGACACCACTCTCACCAGACAGTCCAAGATCGAAGTCAGCGAGATGAAGGACACATCCGCGGTCACCAGGTCGAACGGCGCCCCGATGGCGGACGGGTCGACGTCGCGGATATCGGTGCGTTCGTAGAGGGACACCCGGTGATCGTTGATCAGGCGCTCGTGCAATTGGGCTCGGCCCACGTCGATAGCTACTACTTCGGCTGCGCCTCGCTGCAGCAGACAGTCGGTGAATCCTCCGGTGGACGATCCCACGTCGCAGCACCGCATGCCTGCCACATCCAAATCGAAGGCGGCCAATGCACCTTCCAGCTTCTCGCCGCCTCGACTCACGTACCGAGCCGGCGGGCCGACTAATTCCAGGGCGTCACCGGGTAGTACCAACCGGGCCGATTTCTGGGCCACCGCTCCGTTTACGGTGACCTGGCCGGAGGCCACGGCCTCCCGGGCCCGATCTCGGCTCGTGACCAGGCCCCGGCGAACCAACTCAGCGTCCAGCCTCCGGCGCGATCCCTTCATCCCACCTATTCAAGTCCCATCTGATCGACCAAGGCGGCCAGGTCGGTGGCGCAGTGCTTCGGCTCTGGGGTCACCGGCAGGTCATCGGCGCCGGTCACCCCGCTCAGCACCAGGGCAAACTCGTAGGCCAGGGCCTCGGCGAAAAGGCCGTCGGAGTCGGGGCGGTCCCCTACCACCACGCCGGAGTCGCCGATCCGGCTGCGCACGCAGTCAACGATCGGCCGGTTGGGCTTGCCCGCCATGGTGGGTACCGCCTCGGCGGCGGTCGCCACTGCCGCCAGAAGTGATCCGCCCCCCGGCTCTAGTCCTCGTTCGGTGGGGTAGCTGGGGTCATGATTGGTGCCGATCAGGCGAGCGCCGCCGCGTACAGCCCGCATGGCCCGGCTGAGGGTGTCGTAGTTGAAGCCGGGGTCCATACCCACAACGACCGCGTCGGCAGGCCCAGATGAGCAGACCTCAGCACCCGCCAACTTCACCGCCTCGTCGATACCGGGACCCCCCACCACCAGCACTCGCTCGCCAGGGTGTATGAGTTGGCCCGCGGCGGTGGCAGATGTGATCACGGATCCAGTGGCGTCGATCCCGCAGGCGGCCAGCTTGGCCTCCTGGTCGGCCACGGTCAGCGCCGACATGTTGGTGACGAACACGACGGGGGCGCCTGATTGCTGCAAGCGCTCAACGGCCCCAGCCGCACCGGGCACCGGGGTTCCGCCCACCCAGATCACACCGTCCAGATCGAGCACCCAACCGCCAGGGGCGGGACGCTCTGTCTTGGAATGGGCGTTACTCAGGAGACTTCCCAGGTGGGCCGGGAATGGAGCAGGGCCTCGAGGTCGCCAGGGCCGGACTGCTCTTGGGCCATGGCGAGCTGTTTGCTGGCTTCGGTTGCGTACTCCGAGCGTTCCACCGCCCGATACACCCCGATGGGGGTCGGCTCGAACGGGCCCGCCGAGAGCCGGGACAGGGCAAAGGCCAGACTGGGATCCTGGCGGGTCTCATCGTGGACCAGCAGGGCCGATTCGCCGACGTCGGCCACATCGACCACCTCAGCACTCCCCTGCGGGTTGATCACCACGCCCTTCTCGTTGTTCTCCCCGAAGCGGATGGGCTTTCCGTGCTCGAGGGGGATGAGCATGGAGGCCCGCTTGTCCTTCTTGGTGATGGCTCCGAATGCCCCGTCGTTGAACACGTTGCAGTTCTGGAACACCTCCACAAAGGCGGCCCCGGGGAAATCGTGGGCTCGCCGGAACATGTCCATCATGTGCTGGCGGTCCATGTCGTGGGTGCGGGCCACGAAGCTGGCCTCCGCCCCCAGCGCCACCGAGATGGGATTGAACGGCTCGTCGATGCTGCCGGCCGGGGTGGACTTTGTGACCTTGCCGATCTCGCTGGTGGGCGAGTACTGGCCCTTGGTTAGCCCGTAGATCTGGTTGTTGAACAGCAGAATGTTGAGATTCACGTTGCGGCGAAGGGAGTGAAGCAGGTGATTGCCACCTATGGACAGCATGTCGCCGTCGCCGCCAACCACCCACACATGCAGCTCGGGGCGGGCCATGGCCAGACCGGTGGCCAGCGCAGGGGCCCGTCCGTGGATGCCGTGCATCCCATAGGTATTCATGTAGTACGGGAATCGGGCCGCGCAGCCAATCCCCGAAATGAACACGGTGTCCTCACGCCGAACGTCAAGATCGGGCATGAGCATCTGCACTGCGGTCAAAATCGAGTAGTCCCCGCAGCCGGGGCACCAGCGAACCTCTTGGTCGCTGGTCCAATCAGCCTTGGTGGTTGTGGGCACGTCAGTCATCAAGGACTCCGTTGATGTGTGAGTGAAGCTCAGCGGCGGTGAAGGGAACCCCCTCCACCTTGGCGACCGATTGGGCGTCGACCAGGAACTCGGACCGGATGATGCGGCAGAACTGGCCCAGGTTCATCTCCGGCACCAGCACCTTGGGGTAGCGGCGGACAATGTCACCCAGGTCTTTGGGCAACGGGTTCAAGTGGGTCACGTGGGCATGGGCCACCTTGCGGCCCTCCTCCCGAGCCCGCATGACAGCGCTGGTGATGGCGCCCCATGTAGAGCCCCAGCCCAGAACCAGCAGATCGGCGTCGTCGATGTCGCCCTCGAGCATGGTGGGCGGGATGTCGTTGGCAATGTGGGCCACCCGCTCCTCGCGCAGCTTCACCATATAGCCGTGATTGTCGGGCTCGTAGTTGATGTTGCCGCTGCCGTCTTCTTTCTCAATGCCGCCGATGCGGTGGGTGAGGCCCGGCGTGCCGGGAACCGCCCAGGGGCGGGCCTTGGTCTCCGGATCGCGCAGGTAGGGCCAGAACACCTCGGTGCCGTCTTCTTCGGTGTGGTTGGGCCCGGTGGCGAACTCCACCGTCAAGTCGGGCAGCGTCGACACATCGGGCAGAAGCCAGGGCTCGCTGCCGTTGGCCAGATAGCCGTCGGACAGCAGGATCACCGGGGTGCGGTACTTGAGGGCTATGCGAGCTGCCTCGATGGCAGCGAAGAAGCACTGCGACGGGGAGTAGGCAGCCACGATGGGCACCGGCGACTCGCCGTGGCGCCCGTACATGGCCTGCATGAGGTCGGCGCTCTCGGTCTTGGTGGGCAGCCCGGTAGAGGGCCCGCCACGCTGGATGTTGATCACCAGAAGGGGAAGCTCAAGGCTAACGGCCAGGCCGATGGTCTCGCCTTTGAGGGCGATGCCCGGCCCGCTGGTAGTGGTAATTCCCAGATGGCCGCCGAAGGAGGCTCCCAACGCGGCGCACACCGCGGCGATCTCATCCTCGGCCTGGAGGGTTCGCACGCCGAAGTTCTTGCGCTGGCTCAACTCGTGGAGGATGTCGCTGGCCGGGGTGATGGGATACGAACCCAAGAACAGGGGGACTTTGGCCTGCTGGCTGGCGGCCACCAGTCCCCAGGACAGCGCAGTATTGCCGTTCACGTTGGTGTAGGTCCCCGGTTCCAGCACCGCGGGCTTCACCTCATAGGTGAAGTCGAACAGCTCAGCCGTCTCACCGAAAGCCATACCCGCCTTGAAGGCGGCCGTGTTGGCATCGGCAATGAGCTGCTGGCGCTTGAACTTGGCGGAGATCCAATCCAGCGTGGGCTGGGCCGGGCGGTTGTAGAGCCAGGAGAGGAGGCCCAAAGCGAAGAAGTTCTTGGATCGCTCAGCGTCGCGGGGCTTCACCCCCAGGTCTTTGCAGACCTCCTTGGTGATGGTGGTCATCGGCACCTTGAACAGGGTGTAGTTGTCCAGGCTGCCGTCATCTAGCGGGTCGCTGTCGTAGCCGGCTTTGGTCAGGTTGCGCTCTATGAACGCGTCCTGGTTGACGATGATGGTCCCGCCGAACTCCAAGTGGACCAGCTCCTTGCGCAGAGCGGCCGGGTTCATGGCTACCAGCACGTTTGGAGCGTCGCCCGGAGTGGTGATGTCGTGATCTGACACCTGCACTTGGAAGGCCGACACCCCGGCCAAAGTTCCCTGCGGGGCCCGAATCTCGGCGGGGAACTCCGGCAGCGTGGCCAGGTCATTGCCGAACAGCGCGCTGGCACTGGTGAAACGGTCACCGGTGAGCTGCATTCCATCGCCAGAATCGCCCGCGAATCGAACCACCAGACGGTTCAGCTCCTGCGTCCCGACGGTACGCGGCACGGTGTCAGTCACGGAATCCTCCTTGATCCCAGATGGCCCCACGCTTAAGCGACGCCGAACTCCGAGGTTACCCAGTGGTGAGCCTCAAGTGGCACATCCTCGCCCGAAAGCGGCCCGGTCGTCTGCCTAGGCAACAGTGACCGAGTCGGAGAGGTAGACGTCTTGGATGGCGTTGAGGAGCTCGACGCCCTCGGCGACGGGGCGCTGGAAGGCCTTGCGGCCGCTGATGAGACCGAGGCCGCCGGCCCGCTTGTTGATCACTGCGGTGCGCACTGCTTCAGCCAGGTCGCTGGCTCCCGATGATGCGCCGCCCGAGTTGATGAGGCCGATGCGGCCCATGTAGCAGTTGGCCACCTGCCAACGGGTGAGGTCGATGGGGTGGTCGGTGGTGAGCTCGTCGTAAACCAGCTTGTGGGTCTTGCCGAACCCGAGGGCGTTATAGCCGCCGTTGTTCTCGGGGAGCTTCTGCTTGATGATGTCGGCCTCGATGGTCACCCCGATGTGGTTGGCCTGGGCGGTGAGGTCGGCCGCCGCGTGATAGTCGGTGCCATTCACCTTGAAGCCGGAGTTCCGGAGGTAGCACCACAGCACGGTGAACATTCCGAGCTCGTGGGCCCGGTGGAAGGACTCAGCCACTTCCTGGATCTGGCGGGTGGCCTCCTCTGAACCGAAGTAGATGGTGGCTCCCACGCCAGCCGCGCCCAGGTCGAAAGCCTGATCCACCGATCCGAACATCACCTGGTCGAACTTGTTGGGGTAGGTGAGCAACTCGTTGTGGTTGAGCTTGACGATGTAGGGGATCCGGTGGGCAAAGCGGCGGGAGGTGGCCCCCAGCACGCCGAAAGTGGACGCCACCGCGTTACAACCTCCCTCGATGGCCAGCTCCACGATGCCCGCCGGATCGAAATACCGAGGGTTGGGGGCGAAGGAGGCCGCTCCCGAGTGCTCGATTCCCTGGTCTACCGGCAGGATGGACACGTAGCCGGTGCCACCCAGGCGACCATGGTCGAACAGCGACTGGAGGTTGCGCAGCACCTGGGGAGAGCGGTCTGTATCCGCCATGACCCGGTCCACGAAGTCGGGGCCGGGAAGGCTCAAATCCTCCCGGGGAATGGTCTTGGATTCATGCGATAAGAGCGATTCGGCCTCGTCGCCCAGCAGTCCTTGGATGTCCATGGTCGCCTACTCCTTCGAACCATGTGCGGATGATTCTCACCTTACCGGCGTGCTGAATCCACAAGGGGTATTCCCAGGGTTTTTCGCTACCGGAGAGCATCCAATCGCTCAACAACATCCACGTAGAGCTCGTCTTGTTCAATCAACCAGCCGAATAGCTCCCGGGCCCGGGGGATTTCCCCGGCTCGCTCGCATAGATCAGCAAGGGCATAGGCCTGGCGCAAGTGGTGTTCTTTGGCCCGTCGGGGCAGTTGAAAGTTCTTGGACAGCACCCCGACTGCCTGGTTGAGCTTCCCCTGGTCGCCGAGCGCGCCGGCGGCCACAATCCGGCCCTCCGCGAGCACCGCCGAGCTTGCATCGGAGGCTTGCAGCTCGGCCCAAATAAGATCGACATCGGTCCACCGACGCTGAGCCCGGTAGCAGTCGGCCAACACCGGATGGAGATCCGTTCGCGCGGTGAGCTCTCGGAGAGCTTCCAGCTCTCGGGCGGCCAGCTCCCACCGTCCCAGCCGGTAAAGGGTCAAGCCAGACAGCTCCCTCACCTCGGGCACCTTGGGAGCCTCCTTGGCCATGCCGTCCAATGACCGCCACGCCCTGCGGTAGTCCTCCTGCTCATAGGCCCCCTCGGCCCGCTCCAACCGCTGTCGGAGCGTGGCCGCCATTCGTTGGCCCACTGCCTCCTCCAACTTCTGGACTTGGGACGACGAGCCGCTCTCCGACAACGGAGTGCGCCGGCGGCCCCGCGATCGCCTTTCCGGCTTCTTGACCGGGGCGTCGCCGAGATTGCCCCGCTCAACCGCCTCTTTGGCTTCTGTCCGAAGCTGCTGGGTGCGTGCTTGGCGAGCGACGCGGCGCTCGGCGCGCAGGCGGGCTTCCTCGGCCTCCTCGGGGGTCAGTTCTTCTTCTGGCGGGGTTTTGTCTTCCACGGGCAAAGGTTCTTCGTGGATCTTGGCTGCCCCCTTGCGGGCCACTGCCCCCATCCCCCGCGGCCCCTTGGGTGGAAGTGGCTCGGTTCTTCCTTTGCTCTGGGGCCCTTTGCGATTGGGTCCGCCTCTTCTCTGAGGCCCCTTGTTCGCTGCGTTCCGGCCTCTCGACTGGCCAGCCCTTCCCTTGCTCTGACCGGTCCGTTGTTGAGGGGGCCTCCTGCGATTGGGAGGCTTTCGGGCAGAACCTCCTCCGGAAGACACCGCATGAGTTTACCGGCTCTTCGCGTCGAAGCTGGGACCAGGGTGATTTGGGGGTCCACCACTGAGGGTGGGGGCCTCGCCGATTCTTGTGACTGACACATAGTCCAAGAGACGGGAGGCCCCCGGTGGTTGAAGGTAGTGCAGCGGCGTGG